>NZ_JBIAUR010000011.1:0-392699 GCF_042893105.1 Streptomyces sp. NPDC001663
GCCTCCGCCAGGAAGATCACGTCGGGGTCGGTGGCGTTGATGTCGGCGATCACCTGCTGCCAGAAGACGACCGGCTTGGTGTGCGGGTTGTCCACCCTAAAGATCCGCACCCCCAGGTCCATCCAGACCCGCAGCACCCGCAGCGTCTCCGCGGTCAGTCCGTCCATGTCCGTGTCGAAGGCGATGGGGTAGATGTCCTGGTACTTCTTCGGCGGGTTCTCGGCGTAGGCGATGGTGCCGTCCGGGCGGTGGTGGAACCACTCGGGGTGTTTGTGCACCCAGGGGTGGTCCGGGGAGCACTGCAGGGCGAAGTCGAGGGCGATCTCCAGGCCGTGGCCGCGGGCCTCGCGGACGAACCAGGCGAAGTCCTCGATGGTGCCCAGCTGGGGGTGGACGGCGTCGTGGCCGCCCTCGGGGGAGCCGATCGCCCAGGGCACGCCGACGTCGTCCGGGCCGGGGGAGAGGGTGTTGTTGCGGCCCTTGCGGAAGGTGGTGCCGATGGGGTGGATGGGGGGCAGGTAGACGACGTCGAAGCCCATGGCGGCGATCGCCGGGAGGCGGCGGGCGGCGGTGCGGAAGGTGCCGTGCGGGATCTGCTCGGTGCCCTCGGAGCGGGGGAAGAACTCGTACCAGGCGCCGTACAGGGCGCGTTCGCGTTCCACCAGCAGCGGCAGGGTCTGCGAGGCGGTGACCAGTTCCCGCAGCGGATGGCGGGCCAGCACCGCATCCACCTCCGGCGTCAACGCCGCCGCCAGGCGCGAGGCGGCCGGGCGGCTCTCGTCCCGCAGGGCGCCGACGGCGGCGAGAATCACGTTCTGCTCGCTGCCCTCGGGGATGCCGTCGGCCGCACGCGCGTACAGCCGGGCGCCCTCCTCCAGGACCAGTTCCGTGTCCATCCCGGCCGGGATCTTGATCTGGGCGTGGTGGCGCCAGGTGGTGACCGGATCGCCCCAGGCCTCCACGGTGTAGGTCCAGCGGCCGGGCTCGCCGGCGGTGACGGTGGCGCCCCAGCGGTCGGTGCCCGGGGCGAGCTCGCGCATCGGTGTCCAGGGGCCGGGGCGGCCGTCCGGGCCGGTCAGGACGACATTGGCGGCGACCGCGTCGTGGCCCTCGCGGAACACGGTGGCCGAGATCTCGAACGACTCGCCGGTCACGGCCTTGGCCGGCCGGCGCCCGTGCTGGACGACCGGGCGGACGTCGAGGACGGGTATGCGCCCGATACCGGCGGTGTCGCCCGCGGAGGGTGGCTCCGGGGCCGGCGGTCCGGCGGTGGCGGGACGCACGGGGGGCGCTTCGGGCTTGCGCGTCGGGGGTGATGACGAGTGGTGCGTGGCGGGCATGACCGCTCCTGTCCGCGTCAACGTGGGTGGGCGGATGACTATGGGGAGGGGGTCCTGCGTGGTGTCTGTCGTGCAAGGTACCCGGAGGAGCCTTCCCACCCTATTCGGGTGAGCATTCCGGCACTTTGTTAACTACTCACGCGTATGTCCACACACAAGACCGGCCCCGTTCGTGAACGAACGGGGCCGGTCCCATAGTGCCTCCGTCAGGACGACGGCACCTGCAGCAGTTCGTCCGGCGAACCGAGTCCCCGGCCGGAGATCTTCCCGGACACCGCCAGTTTGGTGAGCGCCTTGGAGACCTGGGCCGGCGTGGCCTTCGGATGGTCGGCCAGATACAGCGCGGCCGTGCCCGCCGCATGCGGCGTCGCCATCGACGTACCGGAGAAGGTCGCCTTGCCGGTGTCGCTCGCGTACGACGCCGAGGTGATCGACACGCCGGGGGCGAAGAGATCCACGGCCGAGCCGAAGTTGGAGAAGCTCGCCCGGGCGTCCGTCCTGTCGGTCGCCCCGACCGTGATGGCCTCCTTCACGTCCGCCGGGGAGTAGAGCGCGGCCGGCAGACCGTCGTTGCCCGCGGCGACGGCGTACGTGACGCCCGACCTGATGGAATTGCGTACGGCGGCGTCCAGCTGGGCGTTGTGGTAGCCGCCCAGGCTGAGGTTGGCGACCGCGGGCTTCTTCGCGTGCTTGGTCACCCAGTCGATGCCCGCGATGACCTGCGCCGTCGTACCGGAGCCGTCGTTGTCGAGGACGCGGACGGCGATCACCTTGGCCTGCTTGGCGACGCCGTACGTCTTGCCGACGATCGTGCCGGCGACGTGTGTGCCGTGGCCGTTGCCGTCGGCGGCGGTCTTGTCGTTTCCGACGAAGTCCCAGCCGTAGCTCGCGCGGCCGCCGAAGTCCTTGTGCGTGATCCGGATGCCGGTGTCGATCACGTAGGCGGTGACCCCTTTGCCCGCCGATTCGGGCCAGGTGTAGCTCTTGTCCAACGGCAGGTTCGGCTGGTCGATCCGGTCCAGACCCCAGGACGGCGGGTTCTTCTGCGTGTGGTCGAGCGACACGCGCGTGTCCTGGGCGACGGAGGCGACCTGTGAGTCGGCCGCGAGGCGCTTGGCCTGTCTTTCGTTGGCCCTGATCGCATAGCCGTTGAGGGCCGTGCCGTACGTGTGGCTTATTTTCGCCCCGTACTTCTCGGCGATGTCCTTTCCGGTCGCCGACGGAGCCTTCGTTCCCCCCTTGAGTGTCACCAGGTAACTTCCGCTGACGGAACCGGGCTCACCGGCGCCGAGTATCTGCCCCTCCGGTGCGGCGTGCGCAGGCAGGGTGATGGCCGAAAGCGCGGCAGCACAGGCCACCGCGGTCAACCCCCCAGTCCAGCGCAGACGCCGTGTTCGCGTCCGTGCCATGGTCAGTTCCCCTCCATTGACTCCACTTGGCAGCCTCTCGTGCGGTGTAGAGGCCCACAAGGGGGCCTACGGGGGCGGAATCGGCCATGTCGGCCATGGGGGACCCGTGAAGGTTGCGGCGCTTTTCGGTCTGTGTACGACTGTGTCGTGCTCTTGGACGTGGCGTGGTTACGGAACCCCCTGCACCGATACCGTCGAGGTTGACGACGAGGCGCACACCGTTGTGCGTCCGCACAGCGACACACGCGTCGAGGTGGAAAGTGAAGGCGATCCGTCGATTCACCGTCCGACCCGTTCTCCCCGAACCCCTGCGGCCGCTCAGCGACCTGGCCCGCAATCTGCGCTGGTCCTGGCATGCGGAGACCCGCGACCTGTTCCAGTCCGTCGACCCCGAGCGCTGGGCCGCCTCGGAATGCGATCCCGTACGGCTCCTGGGCAGCGTGTCGCCGGCGCGGCTGGCGGAGCTCGCCGAGGACCGCCGCTTCCTGCGCCGGCTGGCCGCGGTGGCGGACGATCTCAGCGACTACGTCAGCGGCGAGCGCTGGTACCAGACCCAGTCCGGTGAACTCCCCGCGGCCATCGCCTACTTCTCGCCCGAGTTCGGCATCACGGCCGCCCTGCCCCAGTACTCCGGCGGCCTCGGCATCCTCGCCGGCGACCACCTCAAGGCGGCCAGCGACCTCGGCGTGCCCCTGATCGGCGTGGGGCTGCTCTACCGGCACGGCTACTTCCGCCAGTCCCTGTCCCGGGACGGCTGGCAGCAGGAGCACTACCCGGTCCTCGACCCCAACGAGCTGCCCGTCGCCCTCCTCGAGGAGCACGACGGCACCCCCGCCCAGGTCTCCCTCGCCCTGCCCGGCGGCCGGCAGCTGCACGCCCGTATCTGGCTCGCCCAGGTCGGCCGCGTCCCGCTGCTGATGCTCGACTCGGACGTCGAGGAGAACGACCTCGGCGAGCGACAGGTGACCGACCGGCTCTACGGCGGCGGCAGCGAGCACCGGCTGCTGCAGGAGATGCTGCTGGGCATAGGAGGGGTCCGCGCGGTACGGACGTACTGCCGTCTGACCGGCCACCCCGCCCCCGAGGTGTTCCACACCAACGAGGGCCACGCCGGCTTCCTCGGGCTGGAGCGCATCGCCGAGCTCTGTGCCGGGGGGCTGGACTTCGACTCCGCACTGGAGGCGGTGCGGGCCGGGACCGTCTTCACCACGCACACACCCGTCCCGGCCGGCATCGACCGCTTCGACCGCGAACTCGTCGCCCACCATTTCGGCCTCGACGCCGAGCTCCCGGGCATCGACGTCGAACGCATCCTGCGGCTCGGCATGGAGACCTACCCCGGCGGCGAACCGAACCTGTTCAACATGGCCGTGATGGGCCTGCGCCTGGGCCAGCGCGCCAACGGCGTCTCGCTGCTCCACGGGCACGTCAGCCGGGAGATGTTCTCCGGGCTGTGGCCGGGATTCGACCCCGACGAGGTGCCGATCACCTCCGTGACCAACGGGGTGCACGCGCCCACCTGGGTCGCCCCCGAGGTGTTCCGGCTCGGTGCCCGGCAGATCGGCGCCCAGCGCACCGAGGACGCGTTGACGGTCGGCGGCTCGGACCGCTGGGACGCGGTCGGGGACATCGCCGACCAGGACATCTGGGAGCTGCGCCGCAACCTGCGCGAGCAGCTGGTGGACGAGGTCCGCGCGCGACTGCGCGCCTCCTGGCGTCAACGCGGCGCGGGAACCGCCGAGTTGGGCTGGATCGACGGGGTCCTCGACCCGGACGTCCTCACCATCGGCTTCGCGCGGCGCGTGCCGTCGTACAAACGACTGACGCTGATGCTGCGCGACCGCGACCGGCTGATGGACCTGCTGCTGCACCCCGAGCGGCCGATCCAGATCGTCGTCGCGGGCAAGGCGCACCCGGCGGACGACGGCGGCAAGCGGCTGGTGCAGGAGCTGGTGCGGTTCGCGGACGACCCGCGGGTGCGGCACCGGATCGTGTTCCTGCCGGACTACGGCATGGCGATGGCGCAGAAGCTCTACCCCGGCTGCGACATCTGGCTCAACAACCCGCTACGGCCGCTGGAGGCGTGCGGGACGAGCGGGATGAAGGCGGCGCTCAACGGCTGCCTCAACCTGTCCGTCCTGGACGGCTGGTGGGACGAGTGGTTCCAGCCCGACTTCGGCTGGGCGATCCCGACGGCGGACGGCGTCGGCACCGATCCCGACCGCCGCGACGACATAGAGGCCGAGGCCCTCTACGACCTGCTGGAACAGCGGGTGGCCCCGCGGTTCTACGAGCGCGGGCAGCACGGTCTGCCCGACCGGTGGATCGAGATGGTCCGCCAGACCCTCACCCTGCTCGGCCCGAAGGTGCTGGCCGGCCGCATGGTCCGCGAGTACGTCGAGCGGCTCTACACGCCGGCCGCGCACGCCCACCGGGCGATGGTCCCCGACTCGGCGCGCGAACTCGCCGCCTGGAAGGGGCGGGTGCGGGACGCCTGGCACGGAGTGACCGTCGACCACGTGGAGACGTCCGCCGCCACGGCCACCGCGGAACTCGGCACCACCCTCGGACTGCGGGTGCGCGTCGGCCTCGGCGAGCTCGGGCCGGACGACGTGGAGGTCCAGGTCGTCTCCGGCCGGGTCGACCCGGAGGACCGCATCGCGGACGCCGTGACGGTCCCGCTGAAACCGGCGGGCGGACCGGACCCCGAGGGACGCTGGGTGTACGAGGGCCCGCTCTCCCTGGACCGCACCGGGCCGTACGGCTACACGGTCCGTATCCTGCCCACGCACCGACTCCTCGCGTCCGGCGCGGAGTTGGGGCTGGTGGCGGTGCCTTCGGAGGAGACGGCCGACGGGGCGGGGGTGTTGTTCCGGTGACGGTCTAGTCCTCGGAGAGGGGCGCGCACAGCTGCTGGAGAACCTTTCCGCAGCGCCGTGCGTACGCGTTCTGCAGGCCCCGTGTGGCCGGTCCGCCCGCCCGGGCGTACCACTTCGCGGGGCGGCTGAACGCCGAGACCGTCAGCCAGACCGTGCCGTCACCGGTGCGGTCCACGACGAAGAGTTCCTCGCCGCACTCCGGGTGGCCGGCCAGCGTGCCGTACGCCCAGCCGGTGCGGCGGGGTTCCTCGACCGTGTAGACGATGCGGCACGGCGCCTTGATCACTCCGGCGAGGGTGACGGTGACGTCGACGTCCTCGGCGGCGCGCGGTGCGCTCGCGTCGATGCCCACGCCGAGCTCCCGGTGCATCTCCCAGGTCAGCACCGCCTCCGAGGCTCTGCGGAACACCTTCTCGCCCTCGCCGATGCGCGTGCGCACATGCAGCGGGCGGAAGCCCGGCGGGCAGAAACCGCCGCGGCGGGTGCCGCCGACGTCGTCGTAGGTGAAGTCCTCCAGGCGCATGGGACACAAGAGTAGGGCGGCGCCCGGGAGTGCCTTCGCCCCGGGTGCCGCCCGCCAACCCCCCTCGGGTCAGCTCACGTTGACCGCGGACCAGGCCGCGGCCACCGCCTTGTACTCGGTGCTACTGGAGCCGTACAGCGCGGACGCCGCCGAAAGCGTGCCGGTACGCGCCGACTTGTAGTTCGTCGTCGACGTGAAGTACGTGGTCAGCGCCTTGTACCAGATCTGCAGCGCCTTGTCCCGGCCGATGCCGGTGACCGTGGAGCCGTTGGACGTCGGCGAGTTGTAGGTCACGCCGTTGATCGTCTTCGAACCGCTGCCCTCGGACAGCAGGTAGAAGAAGTGGTTCGCGACACCGGACGAGTAGTGGACGTCCAGGTCGCCGACGGAGGAGGACCAGGAGTCCGCCGAGCCGCCGTCCTTGCTGGGCTTGTCCATGTAGCGCAGCGGGGTGCCGTCGCCGTTGATGTCGATCTTCTCGCCGATGAGGTAGTCGCCCTTGTCGGACGAGTTGTTGGCGTAGAACTCGACCCCGGTGCCGAAGATGTCCGAGGTGGCCTCGTTCAGGCCGCCGGACTCGTCCGAGTAGTCCAGACCCGCGGTGTTCGCGGTGACACCGTGGCTCATCTCGTGGCCGGCCACGTCCAGCGAGGTCAGCGGGTGGGTGTTGCTCTCACCGTCGCCGTAGGTCATGCAGAAGCAGCTGTCGTCCCAGAAGGCGTTGACGTACGAGCTGCCGTAGTGGACGCGCGAGTAGGCGGCGACGCCGTTGTTCTTGATGCCGCTGCGGCCGAAGGTGGACTTGTAGAAGTCCCAGGTCTCCTGCGCGCCGTACGCGGCGTCGGCGGCCGCGGTCTGGTCCGTGGTGGAGCTGGAGGCGGCGCCGGTGCCCCACGTGTTGTCCGCGTCGGTGAACAGCGTGCCGGTGCCGGAGCTGCTGCTGTGCTTCAGGTTGTACGTCTTGTGACCACCGCGCGAGGTGTCGTACAGCTGGTACGTCGACCCCGACAGGTTGGTGGTGAGGCTGACGGTGCCCGAGTACAGCGTCTTGCCGGTGCCGGTCGCGTTCTCGATGCCCTGGTACTCGAAGAGCTTCTTGCCGGTCGCGGCGTCGGTGATGACGTGCAGCTGGTTCGGGGTGCCGTCGTCCTGCAGGCCGCCGACGATCGTCTCGTAGGCGAGGACGGGCTTGCCGGAGCCGGCCCAGATCACCTTGCGGGCGCCGTCGGCCGCGGACTTGGTGGAGCCCAGCGTCTTGGCGGCGCTGACCGCCTGCTTCTCGGCCTTGGCCGGGGTGACCGTCGCCTTGAGCGAGGCGACCTTGATGGCGGCCTTCGTCGCCTTGGTGACGCCCTCGGCCTTGCCCGACTTCGCGGTGTGGACGACGAGGTCGCCGCCGAGGACCGGCAGGCCCGCGTACGTGCGCTCGTAGCGCGTGTGCAGCGTGCCGTCGACGTCCTTCACGACGTCCTTGGCGACCAGCTTCTCCTTGGTGCCGAGGCCTATCTGCTGCGCCGTCTCGGCGACGTCGGCCTGCGCCTTCTTGATGAGCGAGGTGCGGGCCCCGGCCGACAGCGCGGTGGGCGCGGCGGCGAGGGGTGCCTTGGCCGAGGTCTCCACCGGGGTCTGGGCGGCGGCCGTACCGGTGGTCAGACCGGTGGTGAGCAGGGCTCCGGCGGCAACGGCGGTTGCGATGGCCAGAGTCGAGCGCTTGTGACGCGCGTAGAGGGGGGTCACACAAGCTCCTTGTGGTGGGGGAGTCCGAAGCGGCCGTGGGGTGGCCGTCCGGAGTTGCTGTGAAGTTGTGCGGCGGTTGTGAGGAAGAGTGACACCAAGGCGCGTACATGTCAGGACCCCCAAGTGATGTTGGCCGAAAACCGACCCTCGGGTGAACATTGCCGGAATGTAAACGGACTTGACCTGGGTAAAGGGCAAACCATCGATGGGCATGTGCGTGGCAAAAAGAGGGCGCCGCCCCGGGGAGTCGAACCACCGGGGCGGCGCCCTGTCTCGGGACCCTGCGGGCAGGGCCTACGGGAAGGTGAGCTTCCAGCTGTTGATGTAGCCGGTGTCCTGGGCCGCCTGGTCCTGGACCTTCAACTTCCATGTGCCGTTGGCGACTTCGGAGGAGGCGTTGACCGTGTAGGTCTCGTTGACGTTGTCCGCCGAGTCGGAGGAGCTGAAGTTCTTCAGGCGGTACGTGGACCCGTCCGGCGCCACCAGGTCGATGACGAGGTCGCCGCGCCAGGTGTGGACGATGTCGACCGAAACCTGAAGGTTCGACGGGGCGTTGCCCGTCCGGCCGGACACGGTGATGGACGAGGTGACCGCGGCCCCGTTGTCCGGAATCGACACGTCGGCGGTGTTCTCGAAGGACGTGCCGCCACCGCCGCCGCCACCGGAGCGCGAACCGACCGCGACGCCCGCCCACGCGTCCTGCACCGCCTTGTACTCGGCGGACGTGGTGCCGTAGAGCTCACCGGCCGCCGCGAGGGTGCCGGTGCGGGCGCCCGCGTAGTTGGTGGTGGACGTGAACTTGGTGGTCAGCGCCCGGTACCAGATCTGCAGGGCCTTGTCCCGGCCGATGCCGGTGACCGGAAGCCCGTCCGCGGTGGGCGAGTTGTAGCTGACGCCGTTGATGACCTTGGCGCCGCTGCCCTCGCTCAGCAGGTAGAAGAAGTGGTTCGCGGGACCCGACGAGTAGTGCACGTCGATGCCGCCGATGCCGGAGTACCAGCTGTCCTTGGACGAGCCGTCCTTGCTGGGCTTGTCCATGTAGCGCAGCGGGGTGCCGTCGCCGTTGATGTCGATCTTCTCGCCGATGAGGTAGTCGCCGACGTCGGAGGAGTTGGCGGCGAAGAACTCCACACCGGTGCCGAAGATGTCGGAGGTCGCCTCGTTCAACCCGCCCGACTCACCGCTGTAGTTGAGGCCGGCGGTGTTCGACGTGACGCCGTGGCTCATCTCGTGGCCGGCCACGTCGAGGGAGGTCAGCGGGTCCGCGTTGCCGGAGCCGTCGCCGTACGTCATGCAGAAGCAGCCGTCGTCCCAGAAGGCGTTCACGTACGAGTTGCCGTAGTGCACGCGGGAGTAGGCGCCGACGCCGTTGTTCTTGATGCCGGAGCGGCCGAAGGTGTTCTTGTAGAAGTCCCAGGTGGTCGCGGCGCCGTAGTGCGCGTCGGCGCCCGCGGTCGCGGCGTTCGACGTGGTGCCGTTGCCCCAGGTGTTGCTGGTCTGCGAGAACAGCGTGCCGGTGCCGGACGTGCCGTGGTTCAGGTTGTACGTCTTGTGGTTGCCGCGGTCGCCGTCGGTCAGGTTGTAGTTGGAGCCCGACTGCGTCGTCGTCAGCGAGACCGTGCCGCTGTACTGGGTGTTGCCGGTGCCGGTCGCGTTCTCGATGGCCTGGTACTCGTACAGCTTCTTGCCGGTGGTCGCGTCCGTGATGACGTGCAGCTGGTTCGGTGTGCCGTCGTCCTGGAAGCCGCCGACGACCGTCTCGTACGCCAGGACCGGCTTGCCGTTCGCCGCCCAGATCACCTTGCGCGGCGCCGCGTCGGCGGATGCCTTCTTGCCGCCGAGGGCCTTCGCGCGTTTGACGGCCTGCTGCTCGGCGGCCGCCTTGGTGATGTCCGGGGTGACGTCGGAGACCTTGAGGGACGCGTTCGTCGCCTTGATGACGCGCTTGGTGGCGCCCGACTTGGCGGTGTCGACGATCAGGTCGCCGCCGAGGACCGGCAGGCCGTCGTAGGTGCGCTCGTAGCGGGTGTGCAGCGTGCCGTCGGCGTCCTTCACGACGTCACGGGCGACGAGCCGCTCCTTGGCGGCGAGACCGATGTCCTTCGCGGTCTGCGCGCGTGCGGTGTCGGCGTCGCGTATCAGCTCGGCGCGCTGCGAGGGGGAGAGCTTCACGGCCGCGTGGGCCGGGTTGCCCTTGACCGACGCCGACGGTGCCTTCTCCGTGGCGGCGGATGCGGCGCCCGACTGGACGGCCGCGGCGAGCAGGGCTGTGACGCCGGCGAGGGCGACGATGTGGGAGGTGCGTCTGCGAGAGGAACTGCTTCTCAACACTGACTCCTTCTGCGTGGCCGCGGGTCACGCGGCCAGGGGAGATCCGGACGGTGGGTCGACCGTCCGGGCAGAACTGGGGTGGAGCTGTGGGGTTGCTGTGTTGAAGCTGTGGGAAGGGTGGCAGGAGATTTGCGCCCTGTCAGGAGCGCGTCAGGAAGTTGGCCGGAAATGGTTCGTTGTCCGGTGGTTCATGTTCGGTATCCGGACCGGAGGTTGATCGGTCAGGCACGGTCTCCGTGCCATGTGCCCCACAGCGCCGCGTACGCCCCTTCGGCCGCCACCAGCTCCTCGTGGGTGCCGAGTTCGGTGAGGAGGCCGTCCTCCATCACTGCGACCCGGTCCGCGTCGTGCGCGGTGTGCAGGCGGTGGGCGATGGCGATGACGGTGCGGCCTTCCAGTACGGCGGCCAGCGCGCGCTCGGTGTGCCGGGCGGTCGTCGGGTCGAGCAGCGCCGTGGCCTCGTCGAGGATCAGGGTGTGCGGGTCGGCCAGGACGACGCGGGCGAGGGCGAGTTGCTGGGCCTGGGAGCCGTCCGTACGCGAACCTCCCTCGCCGAGCCGGGAGTTGAGCCCGTCCGGCAGCTCCCGTACCCAGCCGTCGGCGCCGACCGCCGTGAGCGCCGCCCACAACTCCTCGTCGGTGGCGGCCGGTTCGGCGATGAGCAGGTTCTCGCGGACCGTGCCGAGGAACACATGGTGCTCCTGGGTGACCAGGACGACCTGGCGGCGCAGCTGCTCGGGGCCGAGGTCGACGACCGGCACTCCGCCGACCGTCACCGTGCCCTCGGTCGGCGCGTCGACGCCCGCGAGCAGCCTGCTCAGCGTGGTCTTCCCGGCGCCGGAGGGTCCCACCACCGCCAGCCGCTCCCCGGGCCGCACGGTCAGGTCGACACCGCGCAGCACCTCGCCGCCGCGGTCGTAGGCGTACCGCACGCCTGACACGTCGATGCGGTCGTCGGCGGGTGCGGGGGAGCCGTCGTCCGGGGCGGACCGCGGGGCCGCGGCCAGGCCCTCCACGCGGGCGAACGAGGCGTTGCTGCTCTGCAGTTGCTCGACCCGCATCAGGATCTGGTCCAGCGGTTCGGTGAACTGCCGCAGGTACAGCGCGGCCGCCACCACGTCACCGAGCCCCACCGTGCCGCGCGCCTGCAGCACCCCGCCCACCAGCAGCACTCCCGCCACGGGCACGGTGTACGACACCTCGACCGCCGGGAAGAACACGCTGCGCAGGAAGAGGGTGTAGAGGCGGGTGCGCCGGGACGTCTCCAGCGCGTCCCGGCTCGCCGCCGTCCGCCGCGCCTGCAGCCCGAAGGCCTCCACCGTGCGGGCACCGGACGCGGTCGCCGCGAGGATCTCGGCGACCTCCGAGGTGGCCGCACCCTCCGCGAGATAGCCGTCGCGGGCCCGGCGCAGATACCAGCGCAGCGCGAACCAGATGGGGGTCAGCCCGAGTACGCCGAAGAGACCGAGCAGCGGATCGAGCGCGAAGACGGCGCCCATGACGAACAGCGCCTGCACGGTGCTGACCAGCAGTTCGGGCCCGACGTCCCGCAGCGTGGTGCCGACGATGCCCACATCGGCGGTCCCGCGCGCGGTGAGATCGCCGGCGCCGGCCCGCTCCACGACCGATGCGGGCAGCGCCAGTGCGCGGTCGACGAACTCCTCGCGCACCCGGGCGAGGGTGCGCTCGCCGAAGCGGTGGCCCACGTAGCGGGCCCAGCGGGCGAGCAGCAGTTGGGCCAGCGAGGCGACGAGGATGCCGAAGGCCAGGCGGTCGACGGCCGCGACGCCGTGACCGGTCCGTACCTCGTCCACGATGCGGCCGAGCAGCCACGGTCCGGCGAGGCCGGCTGCGGCTGCCAGTGCGTTCAGTGTCAGTGCGGTGGCGAAGGCTTTTCGGTCGGCGCGCATCAGCCGGAGCATGGCTCGGCGTACGGCGGCGGGTTCGGCGACGGGCAGGTGGCCTGTGGAGGGCGTCACCGTACGACCTCCTCGTCCACGTCCCGGGCCACGAGTGCGCGGTAGCCGGGTTCCTCTTCCAGCAGGCGTCTGTGGGTTCCGGTGGCTGCGACCTTGCCGTCGACCAGGTAGTGCACAGTGTCCATCCGGTCGAGGACCAGGGGGGAGGTCGTGGTCAGTACCGTGGTGCGGCCCTCGCGGGCCTCGCGGAGGCGGGCGGCGACGGTGGACTCCGTGTGGGCGTCGAGGGCGGAGGTCGGTTCCACGGCGAGCAGGATCTCGGGGTTGGCCGTGAGTGCTCTGGCCAGGCGGATGCGTTGGCGTTGACCGCCGGAGAGGCTTCGCCCCTGTGCGGTTATCGGAGAGGCCAGGCCTTCGGGGAGGCCCTGGACGATGTCGTCGGCGGCAGCTGCGTGTAGGGCCTGGGTTATGTGCGCCTCGGAGGGTGCCTCGGGTTGTTGTCTGGCGACTGCGGGTTGTGTGTGGCTGGTCGCGCAGTTCCCCGCGCCCCTGAGGGGAGTTGCCGGGCCGCCGAGTACTTCGCGCAGCGTCGCTGCGAAGAGGGCGGCCTCGTTGTCTGCCACCAGGATGCGTGACCGGACCTCAGCCATCGGGATCGAGTCCAGCCGGATCCCACCCCAGGTCGCTGTCGACGGGGCGTACCGTCCGAGGCGGTCCACCACGGCCTCGGCGTCGGACGGGCGGGCCGCCACCAGGGCGGTGAGGTGGCCCGGTAGTACCCGTACGCCCGAGGTGGGGTCGTGCAGGGCGGACGGCTCCGCGGGGCCGGGCTGGGTGCCTTCGTCGGGCTCCGGTTCCAGTTCCAGCAGGCGTACGACGCGACGTGCGGCCACCACGCCGCGGCCCAACTCGTAGGTCATCTGGACGAAGAACGCCACCGGGCCCACCAGCACCGCGACATAGCCGTACACCGCCACCAACTCGCCCACGCTGATGTCCCCTTGGGCGGCCAGCCGGGCCGCCAGCCAGGTCACCAGGGCGAGGAACAGGGTCGGCAGGCCCACGCCGAACGCCTGCATCCAGCTGGCCACCGAGCCCACCCGGTAGCCCTGGGCCCGCAGCCGCTGCGAGTCGTGGCGGAACGCGTCCGCGAACAGGCCTTTGCCGCCGAGGCCGTTGAGGACGCGCAGGCCGCCCGCGAGGTCGCCGATGCGGGCGGTCAGCACGCCCTGCCGCTGCCGGTACTCGGTCTCCACGCCCTGCAGCCGTACGCTCAGCGGCCCGGCGCACAGCGCGATCAGCGGCACGCCGAGCAGGACCACCGCGGCCAGCGGTGCCGAGATGGAGAGAAGCAGTCCGGCCACGACCGCGTAGACGACCACCGCGCCGGCCCCGGGGCCGACGACGGTCAGGGACTGGGCGATCGTCAGCACGTCGCCGACGCCGATCGTGACGACCTCGCCGGCCCCGGCCCGCCTCGGCAGCGCGGCGCCCAGCTTCACCGCGTGCCCGACGACCACCTTGACCGTGCGGAAGTTGGCGTCCATCCGTACGCGCGTCATCGTGCGGTGGCGCATGATGCTCAGCCATGAGTTGACCGCACCCACCACGAAAAGGACGACGGTCCACCAGGCCAGGACGCCGAGGTGGCCCGGCACCAGACCGTCGTCGATGGCCCGGGACATCAGGTACGGCGCCGCCGCCATCAGCACCATCCACACACTGGCCAGCGCCGCCCCGGCGAGACATCTGCCCCACTGGCACTTCACCAGCCACCACAGGAAGTACCAACCGCCCCGACAGTCGGGCGTCCCGGGATCCTCGTACGCGTCGATCATGTGCCCCCGTCCCTCTCGCGTCCGCTACGCCAGACTGTCCCGCCACGCACGGTGCAGATCCGCGAACCGCCCCGTACCCGCGACGAGTTCGGCCGGGCTGCCGTCCTCCACGATCCTGCCGTGCTCCATGACCAGTACCCGGTCCGCGATCTCGACGGTCGACAGCCGGTGCGCGATGACGACCGCCGTACGACCCCGCAGGACCGTCAACATGGCGCGCTGCACGGCCCGTTCGCCCGGGATGTCGAGCGAGCTGGTCGCCTCGTCGAGGATCAGCACGGCCGGGTCCGCGAGCAACGCCCGTGCGAAGGCGACGAGTTGGCGCTGACCGGCGGAGATACGGCCGCCTCTCTTCCGTACGTCCGTGTCGTACCCGTCGGGCAGCGCGCTGATGAACTCGTGCGCGCCGATCGCCTTCGCCGCCCGCTCGATGTCCTCCCGGGTGGCGTCCGGGCGGCCGATGGCTATGTTCTCGGCGACCGTGCCGGAGAACAGGAACGCCTCCTGCGTCACCATCACCACCCCGCGCCGCAGCTCGGGCACGGACAGCTCGCGCAGGTCGACCCCGTCCAGCAGGACGCGGCCCTCGGAGGGGTCGTAGAAGCGGGCGAGCAGTTTGGCCAGCGTGGACTTGCCGGCGCCGGTCGAGCCGACGACCGCGACCGTCTGCCCGGCCGGGACGGTGAGGTCGAAGCGGGGCAGGACCTCGCCGCCGGTGCGGTAGCCGAAGCGGACGCCGTCGAAGACGACCTCGCGGCCGGGGTGCTCGCTCTCGAGTACCGGGAGTTCCACGGGTGTCGACGGCTCCGGCACGGACGGAGTCTGCGCCAGCAGCCCGGCGATCTTCTCCAGGGAGGCCGCCGCCGACTGGTACGAGTTCAGGAACATGCCGAGCCGGTCGATGGGGTCGTACAGCCGCCGCAGGTACAGGACGGCGGCCGCCAGCACGCCGAGCTCCAGCGAGCCGGACGCCACCCGGTGGGCGCCCCACAGCACGATCAGCGCGACGGCCGTGTTGGCGACCAGCCGGGAGCCGACGACGTAACGCGCCATCTCCAGCATCGCGTCGCCGTTGACGCGCTCGTGGCGCTTGTTGAGGACGCGGAAGTCGCCGTCGTTGGCCTTCTCGCGGCGGAACGCGCGCACCGGGCGGATGCCGTTCATGGTCTCGACGAACTTGACGATGACGGCCGCGATCGCGGTGGACCGCACGCGGTACACCTGCACCGCGCGCCGCTGGTAGACCCGTACGAGGAGATACAGCGGCACGAAGGACGCCACCGCCACCGCACCCAGCCCCAGGTCGAGCCAGAGCAGCATCGCCGAGATGTAGACGAAGGAGAGGATGACGGTGACGAGTTCCTGCAGGCCTTCGTTCAGCAGCTCGCGCAGGGACTCGACATCGGCCGTGGACCGGGAGATCAGCCGGCCCGAGGTGTAGCGCTCGTGGAAGTCGATGCTCAGCGCCTGCGCGTGCCGGAAGATACGGCCGCGCAGATCGAGCAGCACGTCCTGGCTGACGCGCGCGGAGGCGATGATGAACGCGTACTGCAGCCCGCCGGAGACCAGCGCGCACAGCCCGTACGCCACGGCCACCGCGATCAGCGGGCCGTGGCGCTGGTCCCGGAACGCCGGCACCGCGTTGTCGATCGCGTACGCCACCAGCAGCGGGCCCGCCTGCACCGCCGCCTGCTGGAGCAGCAGGAGCAGCGTGGTGACCGTGACGCGGGCCTTCAACGGGGTGAGCAGGGAGCGCAGCAGCGTGGCGGTGGCGCCCGGGGGAGTGGGCAGGACGTCGCGGTCGAAGGGGTCGTCGGCACCCTTCGGGCGGGGGAGGTCCGGCTCGTCGTCCGCCATGGGGACGGAGGTGGTCGGCGCGGTCATCGGTCGTCCTCCGCTTCCCCGGTGCCGGACATCAGATGGGCGTACTCGGCGTTCGTGCGCAGCAGTTCCTGGTGGGTGCCGACGGCGGTGATCCGGCCGCCGGAGAGCAGCGCGACGCGGTCGGCGAGCAGCACGGTGGACGGGCGGTGCGCCACGATGAGGGCGGTGGTCTCCGCGAGCACGTCCCGCAGGGCGGCCTCGACTGCGGCCTCCGTGTGCACGTCCAGCGCGGACAGCGGGTCGTCGAGCACCAGGAACCTCGGTCTTCCCACGACGGCCCGCGCGAGCGCCAGCCGCTGCCGCTGACCGCCGGAGAGGCTCAGGCCCTGTTCGCCGACCTGGGTGTCGGTGCCCTGGGGGAGGGCGTGCGCGAAGTCGGCCTGGGCGACGGCGAGTGCGCGGTTGAGCTCCGCGGCGCCCGCGCTGTCGTCGGCGCCCATGAGCACGTTGCCCCCGACGCTCGCGGAGAAGAGGGTGGGTTCCTCGAAGGCGACCGCGACCTTGGAGCGCAGCTCCTCACGGGACATCGCGGTGATGTCCTCACCGTCCAACGTGATCCGCCCGTCCGTCACTTCGTGCAGGCGGGGGACGAGAGCGGTGAGCGTGGTCTTGCCGCTGCCGGTGGCACCGACGAGGGCCATGGACTCGCCGGGGCGGATGTGGAGGTCTATGCGGTCGAGAACGGGAGCGGAGTCGGCAGGGGCGTCGGGGTACCGGAACCGGACGTCGCGGAACCGGAGGCCGGTCTCCTCGGACCCGGTCGAAGCGGTCTCGACGATGCTCCGATCCTCGGGTTCCTCGTCCATCACCTCGAAGTACCGCTCCGTGGCCGTCGCCGCCTCCTGACTCATCGCCAGCAGGAAGCCGATCGAGTCCACCGGCCACCGCAGCGCAAGTGCCGTGGACAGAAAGGCGACCAGCGTGCCGGCCGACAGGTCGCCGTCCGCGACCTGCACCGTCCCCAGCACCAGCGCCGCCCCGATCGCCACCTCCGGCAGCGTCACGATCACGCCCCAGATCGTGGCGAGGAGGCGGGCCTTGTGCAGCTCCGTCCCCCGCAGCGTCCGCGACAGCTCCCGGAACGCCCGGGCCTGGCTGCGGTGCCGCCCGAACCCCTTGATGATCCGGATGCCGAGCACGCTCTCCTCGACGACCGTGGTCAGATCGCCGACCTGGTCCTGCGCGCGCCGCGCCACCGTGGCGTACCGCTTCTCGAAGATCACGCAGGTGACCACCACCGGAATCGCCGGGCCGAGGATGACCAGTCCGAGCGTCCAGTCCTGCAGCAGCATGATGACCACGCCGACGAGGATCGTCACCCCGTTGACCAGCAGAAAGGTCAGTGGGAAGGCGAGGAACATGCGCAGCAGCATCAGATCCGTCGTGCCCCGCGACAGCAGCTGGCCCGAGGACCACCGGTCGTGGAAGGCGACCGGCAGCCGCTGCAGATGCGAGTACAGATCCGCCCGCATCCCCGCCTCGACGCTCGACAGCGGCCGCGCCACCAGCCACCGCCGCAGCCCGAACAGCAGCGCCTCGGCGAGCCCGAGGAGCAGCAGGTACAGCGCGCCGAGCCACACGCCCGCCGGGTCCCGGTCGGCAACCGGACCGTCGACCATCCACTTCAGCACGAGCGGGATCACGAGCCCCGTACAGGAGGCGAGGACCGCGACGAACGCGGCGGTGGACAGCCGTGCCCGCACGGGCCGCACGTAAGGCCACAGGCGCAGCAGTGTGCGTACGGCGGATCGGTCCTTGATCTCCCCGGCTTTTCCGGCTTCCTCGGCGGTTGCACGTGTAGTCGACATCATCAGCGAGCCTACGGACCGGCACTGACAACGCCCACCGAGTTTTGGCCGGACCGGGATCGGCCTTCGGTCCTACGACCTGCGCGTTCGAGGGGTCGGACGCGGCGGCCCGGGGGCGTGGGCCGCCGTCGGCCGGAGGGTCGTATGCCGCCATCAACCGATCGGTTGATGCCGCTTCGAGCGCGACGGCCGATGTGCCGCCCGCCCGCTCCCCGCGACGCTGATGCCATGTCCGTCATCGAAGTCACCGATCTGCGCAAGAGCTACGGCGGCCGGGCCGTCGTGGACGGTGTGTCCTTCGCCGTCGAGGAGGGCGAGATCTTCGGGATCCTCGGCCCGAACGGCGCCGGCAAGACCACCACCGTCGAGTGCGTCGAGGGACTGCGCGTCCCCGACGGCGGCCGCATCCGCGTCACCGGCCTCGACCCCGTCGCCGACCACGCGCGCGTGTCCCGCGTCCTCGGCGCCCAGCTGCAGCAGAGCGAGCTGCAGGCCAAGCTCACCGTCCGCGAGGCCCTGGAGCTGTACGCCTCCTTCTACCCGAGCCCGCTGGACTGGGCGCCGCTCGCCGAACGCCTGGGCCTGACCGCCAAGCTGACCACCCGGTTCGGCAAGCTCTCCGGCGGCCAGAAGCAGCGCCTGTTCATCGCGCTCGCGCTCATCGGCAACCCCCGCATCGTCGTCCTCGACGAGCTGACGACCGGCCTCGACCCGCGTGCCCGCCGGGACACCTGGGAGCTGATCGAGGACGTCCGCGCGAGCGGCGTCACCGTCCTCCTCGTCACCCATTTCATGGAGGAGGCCCAGCGGCTGTGCGACCGGATCGCCGTGATCGACAAGGGCCGGGTGGCCGCCCTGGACACCCCGGCCGGCCTGATCCGGCGCTCGGCAGGGGCCACCGTCATCAGCTTCACCCCGTCCGCCCCGCTGGACGAACGTGACCTGAACGCGCTCCCCGCCCTCGCCTCGATCGAGTACAGGGACGGCCGCGTCACCCTCTCCGGCACGGACGAGACGGTCAACGCCGTGATCACCCTCCTCGCCCGCCACCACATCACCGCCCACCAACTGCGCGTCCTGGACGCCACGCTCGACGACGCGTTCCTCGACCTGACGAAGGCCGACACGAAGGAGGCAGCGGCATGAGCACCGTCGCCGTACCGAAGAACGGCATGAGCACGGCCGTACTGAGGACCGAGGTCCGCCTGTTCCGCCGTGAACCCGGCGCCCTCTTCTGGATCCTGCTGTTCCCGACTCTGCTGCTGGTGATCCTCGGCTCCATCCCGTCCTTCCGGCACCACGAGGCCGACCTCGGCGGTCTGCGCACCGTCGACGTCTACGTCCCGGTGGCCGTCCTGCTCGGCCTGATCGTCGGCGGTCTGCAGTCGATGCCGCAGACCCTCACCGGCTACCGGGAGCGCGGCATCCTGCGCCGCATGGCCACCACGCCGGTCCGCCCGTCCGCCCTGCTGTCCGCGCAGATGCTGGTGTACGGCGCGGCGGCCCTCGCCTCGGCGCTGCTCGCTCTCGCGGTCGGGCGCCTCGCCTTCGACGTACGACTGCCCGAGCAGCCCTTCGGATACGGCCTCGCCCTGCTGCTGGCCGTCCTGGTCGCCCTTGCTCTCGGATCGGTGGTGTCGGCGCTGTCCCGTACGACGAAGATCGCCGGCGCGATCGGGTCCGCGGTGTTCTTCCCGTCGATGTTCTGCGCGGGAGTGTGGGCACCGGTGCAGACCATGCCGCACGTCCTCGCCCGGATCGTCGAGTGCACGCCTTTCGGGGCGGCCGCGCAGGCCCTCAACCAGGCGGCGGCGGGGCACTGGCCGGGCTGGACCCACCTGGGTGTGCTGGTGGTGTGGATCCTGCTGCTGACCGGGGCCGCGAGCCGCTGGTTCCGCTGGGAGTAGGCGAGGGGCCGTGCAGACTGGGGAGATGACCACCGCGGACGCGCAGATCGACCGGCGCTGGGAGCAACTGCACACCTGGGGGCCGTACGGGCTGCTCGGCGTCAGCGTCGTCCTCGGGGTCGCCTCGGCCGATGCGGGGACCAGCCGGGCCGAGTGGTACACCGCCTGGGCACTGATCACCGCCTCGGTCGCGCTCCAGTTGTGGTGGCACGCCGCCCGGCTCCGCAGGGCCGACCGGTGCCGGACCCCGTCCGGGGCGGGGACGGCGTACTACATCGTCCGCTGGGCGCTCGCCTTCGCCCTCACCTGGCTCAGCCCCTTCTTCGCGTTCTACGCCGCCGCCGGCTACATGGACGCCGACGAGACGATCCCGGGGAGGTTGTGGCAGCGGCTCGGGCTGTTCGCGAGCGCGGTCACCGTGGCCGGTGCGCAGGCCGGGGGAATGCCGTTCGGGAGCCTGGTCCAGTGGATCGTCTTCGCCGGTCTCCTCGTCGCCAACTCCGGTCTGCAGATGGTGGTCGCCCATCTCACCGACCAGGAGCAGCAGCGGGCCCGCGAGCGCACCGTCA
Source organism: Streptomyces sp. NPDC001663 (assembly GCF_042893105.1). Taxonomy (NCBI): domain Bacteria; kingdom Bacillati; phylum Actinomycetota; class Actinomycetes; order Kitasatosporales; family Streptomycetaceae; genus Streptomyces; species Streptomyces sp. NPDC001663. Next base: position 20,145 of record NZ_JBIAUR010000011.1, read on the forward strand.
CCATCGCCGAACTCGAACGCACCAACACGGCGCTGCAGCAGGCCCTCGACGAGAACGCCGCCCTGCACGCCCAACTCCTCGTCCAGGCAAGGGAAGCCGGGGTCGCCGACGAACGCCGGCGCCTCGCCGCAGAGATCCACGACACCATCGCCCAGGGCCTGACCGGCATCATCGCCCAGCTCCAGGTCGTCGCGAACACGCCTGACGGGGACACCGCACGGGAGCACACGAGCCGCGCCATGGACCTGGCCCGGCACAGCCTGGGCGAGGCCCGCCGCTCGGTGCACAACCTCTCCCCGGTCGCGCTGGAGAACGACGGACTGCCCGAGGCCCTGAAGAAGACGGTCGTCGAATGGGGCGAACGGACCGGCGTGCGCGCCGAGTTCACCGTCACCGGCACCACGGAACAGCTCCACGAGGAGGTCGCCGCCACCCTCCTGCGCATCGTCCAGGAAGCCCTGTCCAACGCCGCCCGCCACGCCCGGGCCACCCGCGTCGGCGTCACCCTCTCCTTCCTTGGCGACGAGGTCATCCTCGACATCCGCGACGACGGCACCGGCTTCGACCCCCTCGCCCTCCCGGCCCGCTCCCGCTCCGGCGGCTTCGGCCTCGACGGCATGCGGGCCCGCGCCGAACGCATCGCCGGTGCACTGACCGTGGAGTCCGAACCGGGCCACGGCACGGCACTGTCGGCTCGCGTACCGTTGGTCCGCCATGACCGATGAGTCTCTGATCTCCGTGCTGATCGTCGACGACCACCCCGTCGTACGGGACGGTCTGCGCGGCATGTTCGAGTCCGCGCCGGGCTTCCGCGTCCTCGGCGAGGCGGCCAACGGCGTCGAGGCCCTCGAACGGGCCGCCGCCCTCGACCCCGACGTCGTCCTCATGGACCTGCGCATGCCGGGCGGCGGCGGAGTCGACGCCATCGCCGAGCTGGCCCGGCGCGGCGCCCGCGCCAAGGTCCTGGTCCTCACCACGTACGACACCGACTCCGACACCCTGCCCGCGATCGAGGCGGGCGCGACGGGCTATCTCCTCAAGGACGCCCCGCGCGACGAGCTGTTCACGGCGGTCCGTGCCGCCGCCGAGGGACGTACGGTCCTCTCCCCGGCGGTCGCCTCCCGCCTGGTGTCGGCCGTCCGCGCCCCCGGCAACGAGCCGCTCTCCGCGCGCGAGCGCGAGGTGCTGGCCCTGGTCGCGAAGGGCACGTCCAACCGCGAGATCGCCCGCGAACTGTTCATCAGCGAGGCGACCGTGAAGACCCACCTCACCCACCTGTACGCCAAGTTGGGCGTCAACGACCGCGCGGCGGCGGTCGCGACGGCGTACCGGCGGGGGATTCTCGGCTAGCCGGGATACGGCAGCAGCCCCGCGGCCGTCTTCTCCCAAGCGGCCTTCAGTTCCGCCAGCAACTCCGGCTCGTCCGGGGCCAGATCGGCCTGTTCGCGCAGGTCGGTGCCGAGGTCGTAGAGGTGGTCCTTGCCGGCCGAGTCCTGGTAGTACTTCAAACCCCCGCGCCTGAGGGCCCGGTTGGCCCGTACCCGCCAGAACAGGTCCCGCTCCGGGAGCTGTTCGTCCCGCAGCAGGTACCCGGCCAGGCTCGTGCCGTCCAGCGGGTACGCCGGGTCGGGGCGGGCGCCGGCCAGCTCCAGGAAGGTCGCCGTCCAGTCCGGGGAGAAGTTCGGCTCGTGGCTGACCTGGTTGCCGTCGATGCGGTGCGGCCAGCGCACGATCGTCGGGACGCGGATGCCGCCCTCCTGCAGCACGAACTTCTCGCCGCTCAGCGGCCACAGGTACGACCAGCGCTCGCCGCCGTTGTCGCTGGCGAAGTACACCAGCGTGTGCTCCTCCTGCCCCGAGCGGCGCAGCGCGGTGAGCACCTCGCCGACGGCCGCGTCCAGGCTCTGCACCATCTCCGTGTACTTTGCGACCGAGCCGCCGTCGTAGTGGTTGAGGGCGTTGCTGACCTCGGCCTGGGACTTGGCGGCCCGGATCTTCGCCGCGATCTCGGCCCCGGTCTCCGCGTCGCCCTCCGCGAGCCACGGCCAGTGCGGGGTCGTGAAGTTGAGGTTGAGGAGCCACGGCCTGTCGTGCTCGCGGCTCACGTACTCCACGGCCCGCTCGGTCAGGACGTGCGTGTAGTACCGCAGGTCCTTGTACTCGGCGTCGCCCTCGTAGAGGTCGTGGTCACCGAGCTGCCCGAGCTTGGAGAAGTACTCCAGCACGCCCCCGTGGTTGCCGAAGAACTCGTCCCAACCCGACTTGGTGGGGCTGTAGTCGGGCAGCCAGCCGCAGTGCCACTTGCCGATGAGGGCGGTGGCGTAACCGGCCTTCCTCAGCAGCGAGGCCAGCGTCGGGTGGTTCGGGTCGAGCCCCTGCGTCCTGTTGGCGATCGGCTCGGCGAGCCCGCCCTTCGTACGGCCCGGATACCGCCCGGTGTACAGGCTGAACCGCGTCGGCGAGCAGGTCGCCGACCCCGAGTACGCGTCGGTGAACCGCACCCCCTGCCGGGCCAGCCGGTCCAGGTTCGGCGTCTTGATGTGCGGGGCGCCGTACGAGGAGAGGTCGGCCCACCCGAGGTCGTCGCCGAGGATGACCAGGAGGTTGGGCCGCTTTGCGGACCCGGAGGCGACGCGGGCCTTGAACGGGCGCTCGGCGGGGGCGGATTCAGCGGCTTCAGCGGCAGTGTTCGTACCGGCGACGGCGGTCACGGCACCGCCGCCGACGAGACCACCGAAGGCACGGCGGGAGATCTCAGGCATGCGACCGAGTCTGATCAGGGGGTCGGTGTAATGGCCAGGGATCAGGCCGGGAGTTCATGGACCCGCAACAACAACACCGCCCGCGCCGGAACCGTGATCGCCGTCCCCGCCCGGTGCACCACCCCCGGCGCCTCGCCCTGCGCCTCCCTCGACGTGTCGACCACCACCTCGTACTGCTCCGCCCACGGCGGTCCCGGCAGCACGAAGCTCACCGGGCGGTCGCCGGCGTGCAGCAGGGTGAGGAAGCTGTCGTCGAGGATCGGCGCGCCCCGCTCGTCCCGGCCCGGTATGTCCCGTCCGGACAGATACATGCCGAGCGTGGCGGCGGGCGCGTACCAGTCCCGTTCCGTCATCTCCGTGCCGCGCGAGGTGAACCAGGCCAGGTCGCGCAGGCCGTCCGCGGAGTGCGCCCGCCCCGAGAAGAAGGCCCGGCGGCGCAGCACCGGGTGCCGGTGGCGCAGCTCGATCAGCCGGGAGGTCAGCTCGAACAGGGCCTTCCAGGCCGGCTCCTCCAGCAGCCCCCAGTCCAGCCAGCTGATCTCGTTGTCCTGGCAGTACGCGTTGTTGTTGCCGCGCTGCGTCCGCCCCAGCTCGTCGCCCGCGACCAGCATCGGTACACCCGTCGACAGCAGCAGCGTCGTCAGCAGGTTCCTGAGCTGCCGCCGCCGCAGCGCCCGTACGCGCTCGTCGGGCGTCTCGCCCTCGGCCCCGCAGTTCCACGACCGGTTGTCGTTCGAGCCGTCCCGGTTGCCCTCGCCGTTGGCCTCGTTGTGCTTGCGCTCGTAGGACACCAGGTCGCGCAGGGTGAATCCGTCGTGCGCGGTGATGAAGTTGACCGAGGCGTAGGGGCGGCGACCGCCCCAGGCGTACAGGTCGCTTGAGCCCGACAGGCGGTACCCCAGGTCCCGTACGTCCGGCAGCGCGCCCCGCCAGAAGTCGCGTACGGCGTTGCGGTACCGGTCGTTCCACTCCGTCCACAGGGGCGGGAAGGCGCCCACCTGGTAGCCGCCGGAGCCCACGTCCCACGGCTCGGCGATCAGCTTCACGCGCCGGAGCACCGGGTCCTGCGCGATGACCGCGAGGAACGGCGACAGCATGTCGACGTCGTGCATGGAGCGGGCGAGCGCGGCGGCCAGGTCGAAGCGGAAGCCGTCGACGCCCATCTCCGTCACCCAGTAGCGGAGCGAGTCGGTGATGAGGCGGAGCACATGCGGTTGTACGACGTGCAGGGTGTTGCCGCAGCCCGTGTAGTCGGCGTAGCGCCGGGCGTCCGACTGCAGCCGGTAGTACCCCCGGTTGTCGATGCCCTTGAGCGAGAGCGTCGGGCCCAGCTCGCCCGCCTCCGCCGTGTGGTTGTAGACCACGTCGAGGATGACCTCGATCCCGGCCGCGTGCAGCGCGCGCACCATGCGCTTGAACTCGCCGACCTGCTGCCCCGTCGTACCGGAAGCGGCGTACGCGGCGTGCGGGGCGAAATAGCCGATGGAGTTGTAGCCCCAGTAGTTCTTCAGGCCGCGACGCAGCAGATGGTCCTCGTGCGCGAACTGGTGCACCGGGAGCAGTTCCACGGCCGTCACACCCAGCTCGACCAGGTGCTCGATGGCGGCGGGGTGCGCCAATCCGGCGTATGTACCGCGCAGTTCCTCCGGGATCCCCGGGTGCAGGGCGGTGAATCCCCTGACGTGCAGCTCGTAGATGACGGAGTCCGCCCACGGCGTCTTCGGCCGGCGGTCGTCCGCCCAGTCGTCGTCATCGTGGACGACCACGCCCTTGGGCACGTACGGCGCCGAGTCCCGGTCGTCGCGCACGGTGTCAGCGACCTGCTGCTGCGGCCAGTCGCGGACGTGCCCGTACACCTCGGGCGGCAGGCTGAAGTCGCCGTCCACCGCGCGCGCGTACGGGTCGAGGAGCAGCTTCGCCGGGTTCCAGCGGCCGCCGGTCCACGGGTCCCAGCGGCCGTGCACCCGGTAGCCGTACCGCTGCCCGGGCATCACACCCGGCACGAATCCGTGCCAGATCTCATGCGTCAGTTCGGTCAGCCGGGCCCGCGTCTCCTTGCCGCCCTCGTCGAACAGGCAGAGCTCCACCGCCTCCGCCCCGCCCGCCCACAGCGCGAAGTTGGTGCCCGCCACCCCGTCCGGGCCGACCCGGAACCTGGCCCCCAGCGGTGTCGGCGCACCCGGCCGCACGGGCACGCCCGGCGTCCTGCGCCGCGCGCCGTTGACGGCGGAGGCCGGGCGCTCCTCCTCGGCGGCACGCCCCTCGGCCACCGCCTCCTGCTCGGCTGCGCTGGACACCTGTCGTCCTCCCACGGCTCGCGGAACGACCCCAAAAGAGCGCACGGCGTCCCGGCCGCGGCTCCCCGTCGCGTCGTCCTCCCCACTGTTCTGCCCAGAGCATGGCCAAACGACCCGGGCCGACAAGCAGGCAGGGCGAAGTCACATCCGGCTCGGCAACGCCCCAAAGGGGCGCGGGGCTGAATCAATGGCGGCTCCGCCGCGGGGCGCGACAGCCTGCGGAGCGCCGGGCACTCACGTTTCCCCAGGGGGGCCGCGTCGTTGGGCTCCTCGTGAGGCATGCACAAGGGCGCGCGCGGCGCGCGGGGGCCGCGCTGGCCGCCGTACTGACATGGGCAGGGCTGCTGGCCGGAGCCGCCGGCTGCACTTCGAACCCCAGGGAGGGGATCGACATCAGCGGGGCGCTCGGCAAACCCCCGGCACCCGAGGACGTCATCCGTATCTCCCCGGACGACGGCAGCAAGGGCGTCCGGCCGGACAACAAGCTGCGGGTACGGGTGCCCAGCGGGCGGCTGGAGTCCGTGCAGGTCGTCAAGGACCAGGACGCGCAGGAGTCCGCGGTGCCCGGCCGCATCTCCGAGGACGGCCTGCGCTGGGAACCCAAGGACCCGAAGCTCGCGCTCGCCGCCAGGTACACGGTCGACGCGGTGGCCGTCGACGGCCACGGACGCAGGTCCGCACGGCACACGACGTTCACCACGTACGTCCCCGACGAGCGCTTCATCGGCTACGTCACCCCGGAGAACCGCTCCACGGTCGGCACCGGAATGATCGTCTCCCTCGAGTTCAACCGGGAGATCGACAACCGCGCCGCCGTCGAACGCGCCGTCAGTGTCACCGCGAAACCGGCGGTCGAGATCCGCCCGCACTGGTTCGGCAGGGAGCGCCTCGACTTCCGCCCCGAGAAGTACTGGAAGCCCGGCACCCAGGTCACCGTCTCCCTGGGACTCCGCGACGTCGAAGGGGCGCCCGGCGTCTACGGGTTGCAGTACAAGACGTACTCCTTCACCGTCGGCCGCAGCCAGGTCTCCACCGTCGACGCCGCCGAGCACACCATGCAGGTCCGGCGCGACGGCACACTGCTGGCCACCGTGCCGATCACCGCCGGAGCGCCCAAACACACCACCTACAACGGGAAGATGGTGGTGATGGAGATGTTCGAGCTGACCCGGATGAACGGCGCCACGGTCGGCTTCAAGAAGGAGAACGGCAAGGGCGAGTACGACATCCCCGACGTCCCGCACGCCCTGCGCCTGACCGACTCCGGCACCTTCCTGCACGGCAACTACTGGGCGCCGGACGCCCCCGGACACGTGAACGTCAGCCACGGGTGCGTGGGCCTCAGGGATGTGAAGGGCGGCAGCTCCGACACCCCCGCGGGCTGGTTCTTCGACCGCAGCCTCGTCGGCGACGTCGTCGAAGTCGTCCACAGCAATGACAAAAAGGTCGCTCCTGACAACGGCCTCGGAGGGTGGAATATGGGCTGGAAGGAGTGGAAGGCGGGCAGCGCGGTCAAGTAACCGTTGGGGGAGGCGGGGATCGAGACAGGGACGTCGGTCGATGTTGCGACTGAACGGTGACCTTCACCTGACACGATCCCCAAAACCTTGCGGTTAATATGCGCCAATGCGCGCGCGGAACGCGCCGGGGTGCGGGCCTGACCAGGCCCGGCGAGGGGAGAACGACTTGAACGTGCGGCCGATATCGGGGGCGTCGGTTGACGCACGCGGGCGTGGGGGCCGAGGGCTGTTGGCACTGATATGTGGAGTGCTGCTGCTGGCCGTCACCGCGTGCGGAGGGGGAGGCTCGAACTCCGGATCCGGTTCCGGGGACAGCAAGGGCAAGGATTCGGACAAGGCGCAGAGCAAGCAGTCCGAGGCGGTGGTCGCCATCGCCCCGAAGGACGGCGCGAAGTCGGTCGGCACCAGCGGCGCCCTCAAGGTCAGCGCCACCAAGGGCAGGTTGACCGCCGTCGAGGTCAAGGACGCCAAGGGCGCGGAGATATCCGGGAAGATAACCGACGGCGGTGCGAGCTGGACGCCGTCCACGCACCTGGCGGCGTCCACCAAGTACACGGTGCACGCGGTCGCGAAGGACTCCGAGGGGCGTGAGGCGGCGGAGGACTCCAGCTTCACCACCCTCACTCCGAAAAACACCTTCATCGGCTACTTCACCCCCGAGGACGGCTCCAAGGTCGGCGTCGGGATGCCGTTCTCGATCCGCTTCACCCGGGGCATCACACACCCCGAGGACGTCGAGAAGGCCATCAGCATCAAGACCGAGCCGGCCGTCGACGTCGAGGGCCACTGGTTCGGCAACGACCGCCTCGACTTCCGCCCCGAGAAGTACTGGAAGTCCGGCACGAAGGTCACCGTCAAGCTCAACCTCGACGGCGTCGAGGGCCGTTCGGACGTCTACGGCGAGCAGGTCAAGACGGTGAAGTTCACCATCGGCCGCAACCAGGTCTCCGTGGTCGACGCCAAGACCCACAAGATGAAGGTCATGCAGGACGGCAAGGTGATCAAGACCCTGGCCGTCACCACCGGCAAGCCCGGCTACGACACCTGGAACGGCCAGATGGTCATCAGCGAGCGGCTCCGGGTCACCCGTATGAACGGCGACACGGTCGGCTACGGCGGCGAGTACGACATCAAGGACGTCCCCGACGCCATGCGCCTGACCAACTCCGGCACCTTCATCCACGGCAACTACTGGGGCGGCGACGCCTTCGGCAACTACAACGCCAGCCACGGCTGCGTCGGTCTGCGCGACGTGCGCGGCGGCTACGACAGGGGGCTGCCGGCCGCGTGGTTCTTCGACCACTCGATCATCGGCGACGTCGTGATCGTCAAGCGCTCCAACGACCGCACGGTCGACCCCGACAACGGCTTCAACGGCTGGAACATGTCGTGGGAGAAGTGGAAGTCGTAGACCTCGTTCGATGGACGGCCCCGGTGTGAGGTACGGCACCGGGGCCGTTGTCGTTAGCGCGCGTTAACCTGCCTGCATGACCGTGAATCTCGAAGTCGCCGAAGGCGTCGGCACCATCCGCCTCGACCGTCCGCCGATGAACGCGCTGGACGTCGCCACGCAGGACCGGCTGAAGGAACTCGCCGAGGAGGCGACCCGGCGCGACGATGTACGGGCCGTGATCCTGTACGGCGGGGAGAAGGTGTTCGCGGCGGGCGCGGACATCAAGGAGATGCAGACCATGAGCCACACGGCAATGGTCCTGCGCGCCCGCGCCCTGCAGGACTCGTTCACGGCGGTGGCCCGCATCCCCAAGCCGGTGGTCGCGGCGATCACGGGCTACGCGCTCGGCGGCGGCTGCGAGTTGGCGCTCTGCGCGGACTACCGCATCGCGGCGGACAACGCGAAGCTGGGCCAGCCGGAGATCCTGCTGGGCCTGATCCCGGGCGCGGGCGGCACCCAGCGGCTGTCCCGTCTGATCGGTCCGTCCAAGGCGAAGGACCTGGTCTTCACGGGCCGTATGGTCAAGTCGGACGAGGCGCTGACCCTGGGGCTGGTGGACCGGATCGTGCCGGCCGACGAGGTGTACGCGGCGGCGCACGAGTGGGCGGCGAAGCTGGCGCAGGGCCCGGCGATGGCGCTGCGCGCGGCGAAGGAGTCGATCGACACGGGTCTGGAGACGGACCTCGAGACGGGACTTGCGGTCGAACGGAACTGGTTCGCGGGTCTGTTCGCCACGGAGGACCGCGAGCGCGGGATGCGCAGCTTCGTGGAGGAGGGACCCGGCAAGGCGAAGTTCCTCTGAGCCGTCCCTGACCGGCGGCCGAACTTCCGCCGAACCGCTTGCAATTGACGCGATGTCTGATCCGGGTCCCTCGATGGGGCGGTTTATGGGAGCCTTAAGGCAACCTTAAGTCTGCCTTGTCGAGGGAGGCTGTCGATTGCCTCCGACGGAGCCGTCACCGCAGGTCGGGCAGGGTGTGGAGAGCTCTGAAATGCCTTCGGCATATGCCAACCGACCCATTCGGAATGACGCGTTCCGGGGGGCGTATTCCTCCGGAACGGCCCCGGAGGGCGCTCTGGGCGGCCATGATGGGGGCATGGCGGGGCTGGAGGGCATCGAACAGCCGCGGGGACACGGCCGTGCGACCGCGGCGCGCTGGTCGCCTGCGGTGGAGGACGAACGAGCGCTCAAGGCGCTCGAGTTGTTCGGCAATCCCACCGAGGCCGAGGTCCCCCTGCCGTCCCGCCCGGAGTCCGCGGCCACGGCCCGCCGGCTGGCCCAGGTGGTGGTTCTCCGCCAGTGGGGCCTGACCCCGAAGATGACCGAAGACGCGGTCTTACTCGTCTCCGAGTTGGTGGGCAACGCCGTACGCCACACCGGCGCCCGTGTCTTCGGCCTCCGGATGCGCCGCCGCCGGGGCTGGATCCGCATCGAGGTCCGCGATCCCTCCCGGGGTCTGCCGTGTCTGATGCCGGTCCAGGAGACGGACATCAGCGGCAGGGGTCTGTTCCTGGTGGACAAACTCTCCGACCGCTGGGGAGTCGACCTCCTCCCACGGGGCAAGACGACATGGTTCGAGATGCGAGTGGCGGACCGCTGACGGTTGCCTCCGGCGGTGCGGCAACTCAAACGCCGGACGGGCTGGATTTGCCGCGACCCGAGGAATGTCCCCCTTTCGGGTGAATCGGCTGTTTTCCCGCTCTTCACCCCTTAAATGGTGCGGTGACCTCGACCGACCGCCGAACGGCGCTCCGCAACGGCGCCGGCCTCCTCGCCGCAGGCGCGTTCACCGCAGGGTGCGCCACGAGCGGTGCCGTCGCACACCCCGCCGCCTCCGCACACCCCGCCGCCAAGCCCTCGCCCACCCAATCCCCGTCCGGCGGACCGCCGTCCACCGAACCGCCGGCTCCCGGCCCCCGCAGTTACCCCGGCCAACCCGCCCAGCTCACCCACGGGCCCCGCATCCGACCTCGCGTGGCCCTCACCTTCCACGGACAGGGCGATCCGGCCATCGCCCGCGCCATCCTCACCGAGGCCGAGAAGCACGGCGCCCACATCACCGTCCTCGCCGTCGGCACCTGGCTCGACCAGCACCCGGAGCTCGCCCGCCGGGTCCTCGACGGCGGCCACGACCTCGGCAACCACACCCAGCGCCACCTGGACATCAACGCCATGACCGAGGCCGACGCCCGCGCCGAGATCACCGCCTGCGCCGGCCGCCTCAAGCAGCTCACCGGCTCCATCGGCACCTGGTTCCGCCCCTCCCGCGCCCCCAGGGCCTCCCCGCGCGTCGCCCGCCTGGCGCGCGGCGCCGGTTACCCGCACGTTCTCTCCTTCGACGTCGACTCCCTGGACTTCACCAAGCCCGGCGCGGACGCCGTCACGCGCAAGGTGCTCGCGGAAGTCCGAGACGGATCCGTGGTGAGCCTGCACTTCGGCTACCCGGACACGGTCGCCGCCCTCCCCGCCGTACTGGAAGAACTCACCCGCCGCGGCCTCTCCGCAGTGACCACCACGGAGTTGTTCAGCTGATGTCTCGCACCCGCATCGCACACGCCCTCGTCGCGACCGTCGCCCTCGCCGCCCTGGCCGCCTGCGGCTCCTCCCGCCACGCGGACGAGGCCCTCGGCAGCAAGGCCGCCGTACCGCCCGCCCCGGTCAAGAAGAAGACGGTCCAGGGGCTGCCCGGCATGCCGCCCGTGCTCGACCCGAAGGACGTGTACGCGGCCGACCGCCCGAACCGACTCTCCCCGGTGGTAAGGGACTTCCCGTCCCGCGTCTACGTCCCCAACACCAACTCCGACACCGTCTCCGTCATCGACCCGAAGACGTACAGGGTCATCGAGACGATCCCGGTCGGCACCCAGCCCCAGCACGTCGTCCCCTCCTGGGACATGAAGACGCTCTGGGTCAACAACGACAAGGGCAACACCCTCACCCCCATCGACCCGAAGACCGGGAAGGCCGGCCGGACGGTCTCCGTCCACGACCCCTACAACCTGTACTTCACGCCCAACGGCAAGTACGCCGTGGTCATGGCCTCCCTGGACCGCGAGCTCGTCTTCCGTGACGCGCACACCATGAAGCGGGTGAAGACGGTCCCGGTCAGCTGCTACGGCGTCAACCACGCCGACTTCTCCGCCGACGGCCGCTACTTCATCGTCTCCTGCGAGTTCAGCGGCGAACTCCTCAAGGTCGACACCGAGAAGATGAAGATCGTCGGGCAGCAGCGGCTGCCGTACCACGGCGCCATGCCGCAGGACGTCAAGGTCTCGCCCGACGGCAAGAAGTTCTACATCGCCGACATGACGGCCGACGGCATGTGGATCCTCGACGGCGACAAGTTCACCGAGCCGTCCTTCCTGCACACCGGCAAGGGCTGCCACGGGCTCTACGTCAGCCGCGACTCGCGCGAGATGTACATCTCCAACCGCGGCGAGGGCTCCATCTCCATCTTCGACTTCACGAAGGACCGGCTCACCAAGAAGTGGCACCTGCCCGACGGCGGCAGCCCCGACATGGGCGGCGTCTCCGCGGACGGCAAGGTCCTGTGGCTGTCCGGCCGCTACAACTCCGAGGTCTACGCCATCGACACCCGCACCGGCAGGCAACTGGCCCGCATCAAGGTCGGCAGCGGCCCGCACGGCCTTGCCGTGTACCCGCAGCCGGGCCGCTACTCCCTCGGCCACACCGGCATCTTCCGCTGAAACACGGCAGGTTGGGAAAGCGGGGGACACGCCGCCGATCGGGTGATGATCCACAACCCGCCGCCGCGGAACCGGAATTGTGCCCCGCATGATCACAACTCGCCTGCGGCGGCGGGCCGCTGCCGTCGCCCTGTCCCTCGCGGCCGTCTTCACCACCGTGGCCCCGACCGTCTCCGCGGGGGCCGCCGCCCCTGCCTGTCCCCAGTTCGACGACCCGGTCAAGGCGGCCGCCGACCGCCGCGTCGACGTCGACCGCATCACGCCCGAACCGGTCTGGCGCAAGACCTGCGGCACGCTCTACCGCAGCGACAGCCGCGGCCCCGCGACCGTCTTCCCGCAGGGCTTCCACCCGAAGGACGTCGTCGACGGCCAGTACGACATCGAGCAGTACGTCCTGGTCAACCAGCCGTCCCCGTACGTCTCGACGACGTACGACCACGACCTGTACAAGACCTGGTACAAGTCGGGCTACAACTACTACATCGACGCTCCCGGCGGCGTCGACGTCAACAAGACCATCGGCGACACCCACAAATGGGCCGACCAGGTCGAGGTGGCCTTCCCCGGCGGCATCGCACGGCAGTACATCATCGGCGTCTGCCCGGTCGACAAGAAGGCCAAGGTCGAGATCATGAGCGAGTGTCAGAGCAACCCGTACTACGAGCCGTGGCACTGAGCAGCACCTCGGAGCCGACGGGACGGTAACCGGCCGCCTGGAACGCCCGCAGACTGCGGGCGTTCCCTGCCGAGACCTGCGCCCACACCGGCTCGCCCCCGCTCAACTGCCGTGCCGCCCGCACCAGTTCGCGCCCGAGCCCCCGATGCCGTACGCCGTCCGCCACCTCGACCGCGACCTCCAGCCGGCCGGCGACACCGTGCCCCAGGACGAGCAGGCCGCCCCCGTCCGTGGTCCACACCCGCACGTCGTCGCGCCGCTTGCGGGAGCTCACGACCCTCGGGTGGTCCGGGTCGGCGATCTCCCGCAGGGTGAGCGGGGGCCGGCCCGGCAGGGGAGCGCCCACCGTCATCACGTCGATGGTGTCGCTCCCGCGGCCCGTGCGGTCCATGAGGGCCGCGAGGAACCGGGCGTTCATGGTCGCCGCGAGCGCGTCGCAGTCGACGGCGCGCAGGGTGTCGTGGACCCAGTCGGGATCCTCGTCGGTGGCGATCACCGTGTGGGCGGTGAAGGCGAAGACACCGGCGTCGCGGGGAGATGGCTGGGGGACGACCGTCGTACCGCCGTCTGCGGGAGGGAAGACGTCCCGGGCGGCCGCGTCGAGAATGTCCCGAAGAGTCTCCACCACCGCGCTCCTTGAGTCTCCACCCACTGGAAGGCCCAGACTCACACACATGATCGACGACGGCACCGGACTTTTCACCATCGGCGAGCTGGCGCGGTCCACCGGACTGACCGTGCGCACCATCCGCTACTGGTCCGACGAGGGCGTCCTGACCCCCGTCTCCCGCTCCGCGGGCGGCTACCGGCTCTACGACGCCGAGTCCGCCGCCCGCCTCGAACTGATCCGCACCCTGCGCGAGCTGGGCCTCGGCCTGGTCGACGTCCGCAAGGTGCTGGACGGGGAGCGGACCGTGGCGGAGGTCGCGGCGGCGCATGTGGTGGCGCTGGACGCGCAGATCCGCTCGCTGCGCACGATCCGTGCGGTGCTCTCGACCGTGGCGCGACGCGGTTCGACCGCAGAGGAGATGACCCTGATGAACAAACTGGCGCGGCTGTCGGCGGCCGAGCGCAGGCGGATCATGGAGGAGTTCGTGGAGGAGATGTTCCACGGGCTCGACCACGTGGACCCGGACATCCGCGAGAGGATGCGCAACACCGCCGTGAACCTGCCGGACGACCCGACACCCGAGCAGGTGGACGCCTGGGTGGAGCTGGCCGAGATGGTGCAGGACCCCGAGTTCCGGGCGCAGATGCGCAGGGCGGCCGAGTTCAATCACGGAGGCCGGAGGCAGGACACGCCCGCCGGGGCGTCCATGTGGTTCGTCAAGAGGCTCATCGAGCTGACGGAGCAGGCGCGCGAGCGGGGGATCGCGCCCGAGTCGCCGGAGGCCGAGAAGGTCCTGCGGGAGCTGTTCGGGAACGCCGACCGCGCCGACATCCTCGAACGCGTCAAGGCGACCCACAACGTCCGGCTCGCCCGCTACCGCGAACTGCTCGGCATCCTGAAGGGAACGCAGGTGAAGGCCTACGAGGAGGAGTTCGCGTGGGTGGTCGCCGCACTGGAGGCGCGCACGGCCAGCTAATCTGACCTGCGACAGCAACACAGCAAGACCTGTATTTATGGAGAAAAGGGGCGGATCGGTGGCGGACATCGAGGCAGCGCGCAAGGAGTTCCAGCGGATCGACACCGACGGTGACGGCTTCATCACCGCCGCCGAGTTCAAGACCGCCCTCGCCCAGGGGGGCGACTGGAACGTCACCGAGTCGGTCGCCGAGGTCATCATCAAGGCCCGCGACCTGAACGGCGACAAGGTCCTGTCCTTCGACGAGTTCTGGGCGTACCTGAGCAAGTGACGCGAGCAGGGGCCGGTCCGTCGGGACCGGCCCCTTTCTCATGCGTGGTGCCGTGGAGCTGCGTGTCGGCGGCGGGAGCCGGATGGCCCGTTCGGGGGCTCGTGGCGAGTGGACCGGCGCTGTAGGGAGTAGACCGGCCCGTGACGAGTGGATCGGCCCAGGAAGCGGTCCGGAATAGTCCGGCAGCCTCCAGGGTTGATCCAGCCCAGACGTATGCATGCGCATGGACCTTGGAGGGCCTGTCATGAAGATCGGCATCATCGGCGCGGGCAACATCGGCGGCAACCTCACCCGGCGGCTCACCGCGCTCGGCCACGAAGTCTCCGTGGCCAACTCCCGCGGTCCCGAGACGCTCACCGCACTGGCCGAGGAGACGGGGGCGACCCCGGTCCCGGTGGAGGAGGCGGCGCGCGGTGCGGAGGTCGTGGTGGTCACGGTCCCGCTCAAGGCGGTCCCGAACCTGCCGACGGGCGTGCTGGACGGCGCGGCGGAGGACGTCGCCGTGATCGACACGGGCAACTACTACCCCCAGCAGCGGGACGGCAGGATCGCCGGGATCGAGGACGAGGGCCTCACCGAGAGCGCCTGGACGGCCGGCCAGATCGGCCACACCGTGATCAAGGCGTTCAACGGCACCTACGCCGCGGACCTCCTGGAACGCGCCCGCCCGGCCGGCGCCCCCGACCGCCTGGCACTCCCGGTGTCCGGCGACGACGAGGCGGCCAAGCGGAAGGTACGGGCCCTGATCGACGACCTCGGCTTCGACACCGTGGACGCCGGCGGCCTCGACGACTCCTGGCGCCAGCAGCCGGGCACGCCGGTGTACGGCCTGAGGGAGGGCGTCGACGGGGTCACGAAGGCGCTGGCGGAGGCGCCGCGGGAGCGGTCGGCGGACTTCCGGGCGTAGGGCCTGTCCGGCGGATCATGCCGGCGTCGCGGGGGCTGGTACGCCCTCCTCCGCCTTGAGTAAAACTCAGACGATCTCGAGGGGCACGTGCGGCCCGTCCGGTAGCTCGACGGCGACCGGATCCCCGGGCCGCACGACCCCACCCCGCAGAACCACACTCATGATCCCGGCCTTGAGCCGCACGCCCCCCTCCGCGTCCCGCCGGACGACCTCCTTCAGCAGCCCCTGCTGAAACCCGTCGATCTGCAGACACGGATTCCGCAGCCCGGTGACCTCGACGACGGCCTCGTCCCCGAGCCGCAGCAAGGTCCCCCTGGGCAGCCCCAGCAGATCGATCCCCCGGGTGGTGACGTTCTCCCCGAGCGCCCCGGCCACGACCTCGAACCCGGCCCCGCGCACCTCCTCGAACAACTCCTGGTGGATGAGGTGCACCTGCCGCAGATTCGGCTGCGAGGGATCCCTGGCCACCCGCGACCGGTGCTTCACGGTCACCCCGGCGTGCACGTCCCCCTCCACCCCGAGCCCTTCGAGCAACGTGATGCTCTCCCGGTTCGGCTTGGTGAACGAGTACACCCGGTTACTGCTGACCGCGCTGACTGCCCCGCCCATGACGAGAAGCTCCCCTCTTCGAGAACCGTAATCGTGGCTCGGTCAGGCGCCCGAGGCCCACTCCTTCAGCGCCGCCTTGTCGGCGAAGTCCGCGACGTCCTTGTCGTGCGGTTCGCTCGTGTACTGGTGGAAGCGCCACTTGGCCTTGATGCGGGGCTTGCCCGCCGTGACGTAGTCGGCGATCCAGAGGCCGTCGCCGGCGTACGAGGTCGTGTCGATGTCCAGCCAAAAATTGCGGTTGCAATACAGCACGACCTGGTTGTTCGGCCGTAGTTCCTTCACCTTGCGGATGAAGAGGTCCTTCTCCGCGTTGCTCGCGTGGGTGCCCGAGCTCGTCGTCTCCCAGTCGACCGCCAGGATGTCGCCCGCCTTCTCCGGGGCGTGCTTGACGAAGTACTCGGCCTGGGCCTGGAGGTTGCCGGGCCACAGGAAGTGGTAGAAGCCGACGACCAGGCCGGCGTCGCGGCCCCGTTTCGTCTGGGCCGTCAGTCTCGGGTTGACGTACGAACGGCCCTCCGTCGCCTTGATGAAGACGAAGGAGAGACCGTCCGTGTCGTAGGAGGAGGACTGGTACGCGCTTACGTCGATGCCGCGCAGCATGGAGGGACTCCCTGATCTGCCGGTGGGGGGACAGGAGTTGATGGAGTTGATGTATCCCCACCTTGGCACGGGTGATCCGTTCCGGATGTGTGAACGAGGTGGAAACGTCCACGCCGGGAAGACCTGCGCCGCCGAGAAACCGACTACTGCCGGGTGGACCCCGGAGCAGCAGTGGCCTCCGCAGCAGCGTGAGTTGCCGCGGAGGAGCTCGTCCCGTACCACTCCTCGGCCAGGAGCTCGTACGAGCGGATCCGGTCCGCCCGGTCATGGGTGATCGTGGTGACGAGGAGTTCGTCGGCGCCAGTTGCGTCCCGCAGGGCGCGCAGCTGTGCGGCCACCGTGCGGGGCGAGCCGACGAACTGCGTCTCGGTGCGGTCCGCCACCAGAGCCCGGTCCTCGTCCGTCCAGGTCTCGCGGGCCGCTTCCTCCGGGGTCGGGAAGGGAATCGCGCCCCGGCCGGAGCGGATGCTGCGCACCCAGGATGCGTACGGCGCGGCCAGCGTCCGGGCGGTCGCGTCGTCCGGTGCCACGACCGCGTCGGCGGAGACCAGGACGTAGGGCTCGGCGAGCGCGGGGGAGGGGCGGAAGGCCTTGCGGTAGGCGGCCACCGCGTCCAGGACCGTGCCGGGGGTGATGTGGTAGTTGGCGGCGAACGGCAGGCCGTTCTCCCCCGCCACCCGGGCGCTCTCGCCGGGGCCGCTGCCCACGATCCAGACCTCGACGTCCGCGCCCTCACCCGGCGTGGCCCGGGCCGGCAGCCCCTCGGCGGTGCGGTGGCCGCCGCGCAACAGGCCGAGTACGTCGGCGACATGGGCCGTGTACTCCACCGGCTCGCTGCCCGGGAACTGCACGAGGGCGGTGTGCAGGGCGAACAGGGGGGAGTCCGCGAGCTGCGCGAAGGAGTAGGGGCGCGGAATGAGCAGGCCTTCGGGCGTGCGCCAGGAGGCGGCCGGTTCGGAGCGGGCCTCCCGCTGCCCGGAGGGGCGGTTCTTCAGCTCCGAGAGGCGGAACCCCGAGCGGCCCAGCCCCAGATCGACCCGGCCGGGGTGCAGCGCGTCCAGGATGCCGAACTCCTCCACCACCGACAGTGCGGTCCGGTGCCCCAGCTGCACCGCGCCCGCGCCCACCCGGATGCGGCTGGTCGCGGCCGCCACCACGGCCGTTGCCAGGGCCGGCGAGGCGCCCGCGACCCCGGGGTTGAGGTGGTGCTCGGCCAGCCAGTACCTGCGGTAGCCCGCGGCCTCGGCGCGTCGCGCCAGCTCCACGGTGGTGCGGAACGCCTCGCCGATGGACGAGCCGGAGACCACCGGCACCAGATCGAGGACGGAGAGCGGTACCTGGGCGTTCGGCGACATGGCGTCCCTTCGTCCGGCGGGCGTTCGGTTGCGCGCGGCTGCGCTTTGCGCGCGGTGGTCCAGTAGAGGGTGACGCGGCCGGCCGAAACGGCGGTACCCCTAACTTTCGCGGGCGCCCGCACGGCGGCGTGTAGGGGTGCGTCATGGCGGCCTCCGCGTGATCCCGTTAGGGGCCCCTTAAGGGTTGCTTGCCCATTCAAATGATCCATAGCATCTCAATCGGCGCTCGAATTCAAGGAATTCCGTGTCAATGGAGATACGGCACCCGTCGATGTACCCCCCCATGCGTGAGGAATGCCGTGGACGCTTTGGCTGAGGCCGCACTCGGTGGAGCAGCTCCCGATGAACTCGACCGAATAAAACCCCCGGACGAATATCTGGCCGCCCATATCCGGGCGGACGACGCCGGATTGTTCGCCGGAGCGGCGGACAAGGACGTACGGAAGACTCTGCGCGTGGGCCGGGTACCCATGCCCGAACTCGCCCCCGACGAAGTCCTGGTCGCCGTGATGGCGAGCTCCATCAACTACAACACCGTCTGGTCCGCCACCTTCGAGCCGGTGCCGACGTTCTCGTTCCTCAAGAGGTACGCCCGCCAGGGCGGTTGGGCCGCCCGGCACGACCTGCCCCACCAGGTCATCGGTTCCGACGCGGCCGGCGTGATCGTCAAGGCGGGGAGCGGGGTGCGCCGCTGGGGTCCGGGCGACCACGTCGTCGTCAGCTGTGTCCAGGTCGACGACCAGGAGCCGGCCACCCACGGCGACGGCATGCTCGGCGCCGAGCAGCGCATCTGGGGCTACGAGACGAACTTCGGCGGCCTGGCCCACTACGCCGTGGTGCGGGCCAGCCAACTCCTGCCCAAACCTGCCCACTTGACCTGGGAGGAGGCCGCCTCGGTGCTGCTGACCGCGGCCACCTCGTACCGGATGCTCGTCGGCGAGCGCGGTGCGCGGATCAAGCAGGGCGACATCGTGCTGATCTGGGGTGCGACCGGCGGGCTCGGCGCGTACGCGGTGCAGATGGTCAAGAACGGCGGCGGCATCCCGGTCGGTGTCGTCGGCTCGGACGCCAAGGCCGAGCTGTTGCGCCGCCTCGGCTGCGACATCGTCGTCAACCGGACCGAACTGGGCATGCCCGCCGCCGGACCGGCCGGCGCGGAGGAGACCATCGAGCTGGGCAAGCGGCTCGGGCGCGCGATCCGCAAAGCCGTCGGCGAGGACCCGCACGTCGTCTTCGACTACATCGGACGCGCCACCTTCGGGATCTCCGTGTTCGTGGTGCGCCGCGGCGGCACGGTCGTCACGTGCGGCTCCAGCACCGGATATCAGCACGAGTTCGACAACCGCTATCTGTGGATGAACCTCAAACGGATCATCGGCAGCCATGCCGCGAACCTCCAGGAACAGGCCGAATGCAACCGGCTGTTCTCGCTCGGACACCTGGCGCCGGTGCTGTCCGCGGCTTATCCGCTCGACGAGGCGGGCGAGGCGGCTCGGCTTGTGCAGACGAACCGGCACACCGGAAAAGTCGGCGTGCTTTGCCTGGCACCTGAAGAAGGTCTCGGCGTCACCGATCCGGAATTGCGGGCGCGCATCGGCGAACTGCGGATCAATCCGCTGCGCGAGACCCGCGGGACGACCGCCCGAGAACTCGCTCTCCCTGCCCGAAAGGTGTGATGCAGAGTGCCGAAGACGGCCACAGGAATACTGGGAACCGGGTCGTATCTGCCCAAGGAGGAGATCGGCAACGAGGAGATCGCGCAGCGCGTCGGGGTGGACCCCGAGTGGATCGAACGCAAGACGCAGATCCGGGCCCGCCGGTTCGCTGCACCGGACGAGGCGACCTCCGATCTCGCCGTACGGGCCGTCGAGAACGCCCTGGAGCAGGCCGGGATCGAGGCGGAGCGCGTCGACTACCTGGTCGTGTCGACCTCGACCGGTGACCACCCGCAGCCGCCCACCTCGCACCTGGTGCAGCGCGCGCTCGGGGCCCACCGGGCGGCCTGTCTCGACGTCAATGTGGTGTGCAGCGGTTTCGTGTACGGGCTCGGGCTGGTCCGGGGGCTGCTGGCCCTGCACCCCGGCGCGATCGCCGTGGTGGTGGCGGCCGACGTCTACTCGCGGATCCTGGACTTCACCGACCGCAGGACGGCGGTCCTCTTCGCGGACGGTGCCGGGGCCGCCGTCGTCGGCGGTGTGCCCGAGCCGTACGGGATCCTCGACGTCGACCTGGTCGGGCGCGGTGACGCCGCCCGGCTGATCCGGGTGGAGGCCGGCGGCAGCAGGCAGCCCGCGTCGCACGAGAGCGTCGACGCCGGGGACCACTACTTCCGCATGGACGGCCGAGGCGTACGCGACTTCGTCATGGAACACGTGCCGCCGGCTCTCGAGCGCCTCGTCACCCGGGCCGGGTTCGGGCTCGGCGACATCGACCACTTCGTGCCGCACCAGCCCAACGGTGTCCTCCTCGGCGAGCTGGCCGAGCGCGCCGGGCTCGCCGGGGCGCGGGTGCATCGCACCCTGGAGAGGTACGGCAACGTCGGCAGCGCCTCGGTGCCGGTGACCCTCGACGAGGCGGCCCGCTCCGGTGAACTGGCCGACGGCGACACCGTGTTGCTCTCCGGATTCGGCGGTGGCATGGCTCTCGGCTCCGGGCTGCTGCGCTGGAAGGTGCCGGCATGAGCGCCCCCGCGGTGCCCGCGCCGCGCGGTCTTGGCGCCCCGCCCGTGCTGCCGGCCATCGAGCGCGTCGGAGTCGTGGGCTGCGGTGCGATGGGGGCGGGGATCGCCGAGGTCTGCGCGGTGGCCGGGCTCGACGTACGGGTCGTGGTGTCGCGCGAGTCCTCGGCCGCCAAGGGGCTGCGCCGGATCACCGCCTCCCTGGACCGGGCCGTCGGCAGGGGCAGGATCGGCGACACCGACCGTAAGGCGGCGCTGGAGCGGATCTCGTTCACCGCGGACCTGAAGAGCCTCGCCGACCGGCAGTTGGTCACCGAGGCCATCAGGGAGGACGAGGCGGCCAAGCTCGCCCTCTTCGCTCGGCTCGACAAGGTCGTCGAGGACCCCGACGCCATCCTCGCCTCCAACACGTCCTCCATTCCGATCATGAAGCTGGCCCGGGCGACCCGGCACTCCGGCCGGGTGATCGGCATCCACTTCTTCAATCCGGTGCCCGCGCTGCCGCTCGTGGAGCTGGTCGAGTCGCTGGTGACGGACCACAAGACCAAGCTGCGGGCACGGGAGTTCGTCACCGATGTCCTCGGCAAGCAGACCGTCGCGTCCGCCGACCGCGCGGGCTTCGTCGTCAACGCCCTGCTGATCCCCTACCTGTTGTCGGCGATCCGCATGGTCGAGTCCGGGTTCGCCACCGTCGAGTCCGTCGACCGGGCCATGGTGCTCGGCTGCTCCCATCCGATGGGCCCGCTGAAGGTCGCGGACCTGATCGGCCTCGATGTCGTCGCGTCGATCGCCGACGCGTTGCACGAGGAGTTCAGGGACCCGGCGTACGCCCGCCCGCCGATGCTGTCCCGCCTGGTGGAGGGCGGCCTGCTGGGCCGCAAGACGGGCCGCGGCTTCTACCCGTACGACTGATCCCGAGAGGAAGACGATGACCCACGATTCCGGTTCCGCTCCTGTGCAGGCACGTTCGGTGCCGGACGGCGCTGTCGCCGTGGTCGGCATCGCCTGCCGGCTGCCCGGAGCCCCGGATCCGGACGCCTTCTGGGAACTGTTGCGCACCGGCGGGGACGCCGTCTCCCCGCCGCCGGAAGGCCGCCTGCAGCAGGGCGCCGGACCCGGTCCCCGGGCCGGCCATCTGCCGCGGGTGGACCTGTTCGACGCCGACTTCTTCGGGATCTCGCCCCGGGAGGCCGCCGGCATCGATCCCCAGCAGCGACTCGCCCTCGAACTGGCCTGGGAGGCGCTGGAGAACGCCGGCGTGCCGCCCGCGGTGCTCGACGGCGGCCGGACCGGCCTGTTCATCGGTGCCATGGCCGACGACTACGCGAAGCTCACCCACGCCGCCGGTCCCGACGCCGTCACCCACACCACCATCACCGGCGTCACCCGCGGCATCATCGCCAACCGGATCTCGTACCTGCTCGGGCTGCGCGGACCGAGCCTCGTCGTCGACACCGCGCAGTCCTCCGCGCTCGCGGCGGTCCATCTGGCCTGTGAGAGCCTGCGCCGCGGCGAGTCCACGGTGGCCCTCGCCGGTGGCGTCAACCTCAACCTCACGCCCGAAGGGCACGAGGTGGCGGGACGGTTCGGGGCGCTCTCGCCCGAGGGCCGCGCCTACACCTTCGACGCCCGCGCCAACGGGTACGTACGGGGCGAGGGCGGGGGTTTCGTCGTACTCAAGCCGCTGCGGGACGCGCTCGCCGACGGCGACCCGGTCCAGGCCGTGCTGCTCGGCGGCGCCCTCGGCAACGACGGCGGCGGCGAAAACCTGACCGCGCCCAGCCGCGCGGGGCAGGCCGAGGTGATCCGGCGGGCGTACCGGGACGCGGGCGTCGAGCCCGGGTCCGTGCGGTTCGTGGAGCTGCACGGCACCGGCACGCCGGTCGGCGACCCGGTGGAGGCCGCCGCGCTCGGTGAGGTCCTGGGCACCGGCCGGGCGGCCGAGGACCCGCTGCTCGTCGGGTCGGTGAAGACCAACATCGGCCATCTGGAAGGTGCGGCCGGCATCGCGGGCCTGCTCAAGGCGGTGCTGTGCCTGCGCGAGCGCACCCTCGTCCCCAGCCTCAACTTCCGCGACCCGCACCCCGGCATCCCGTTCGGCGAGCTCCGCCTGGAGGTCAACACCGAGGTGCGATCCCTGGGCGAGGGCCCGCTCGTCGCAGGCGTCAGCTCCTTCGGCATGGGCGGCACCAACTGCCACCTCGTCCTCACGGACTGGCCCGCACCGCCCGCCGCCCGACCCGACCCGACCGACCGCACCCTGCCCCCGGTACTCCTCTCGGCCCGCACCGAGCCCGCGCTGCGCGACCAGGCCGCCGCGCTCGCCGGGCATCTGGCCCGGCACCCCGGACTCCCCGCGGCGGCCGTGGCGCGCTCCCTCGCCACCGACCGCACCCACTTCGAGCACCGTGTCGTGCTGCTCGGCCAGGACGCGCACGGGCTCGGCGACACCCTTCAGCGCCTGGCCGAGGGCGGCGCGGTGCCGCGGGCGGTGCGCGGCCGGGCGCCCGCGAGCGCGCGCACCGCGTTCCTGTTCACCGGGCAGGGCAGTCAACGCCCCGGCATGGGACGGGAGCTGTACGCCGCCCATCCCGTGTTCGCCGAGGCCTTCGACGCCGTCTGCGCGGGCCTCGACGCCCACCTCGACCGCTCCGTCAGGGACCTCCTCCTCACCGACACGGCCGGTGGCGAGGCGGCCCAGGCCGAGCTGCTGTCCCACACCGGCTGCACCCAGGCCGCCCTGTTCGCCTTCGAGACCGCGCTGTTCCGGCTGGTCGAGCACTGGGGCGTCGTACCGGACGCGCTGCTCGGGCACTCCGTCGGTGAGGTCGCCGCCGCGCACGCCGCCGGCGTGCTCTCGCTGCCGGACGCCTGCGCGCTGGTCGCCGCGCGCGGCCGGCTCATGCAGCAGCTGCCGCCCGGTGGAGCCATGGTGTCCGTCCAGGCGTCGGAGGACGAACTCCTCACCTCCCTCCGGGAGTTCGAGTCGGTGGGCCGGGTCGGGATCGCCGCGCTGAACGGCCCCGCCGCCACCGTGCTCGCCGGCGACGAGGACGCGGTCGTCGCCCTCGCCGAGCAGTGGCGGGCCAAGGGCCGCAAGGTCAAGCGGCTCCGGGTCAGCCACGCCTTCCACTCGCCGCACATGGACTCCATGCTCGACGAGTTCCGCGAGGTCGTCGGCACACTCGCCTACCACCCGCCGAGGATCCCGGTCGTCTCCAACCTGACCGGCGCCGAAGCCACGGCGGAGCAACTCGCCTCCCCCGAGCACTGGGTGCGGCACGCCCGCGAGGGCGTCCGGTTCCTCGACGGGATGCGCGCCCTGCACGCGCGCGGGGTCACCCGGTTCCTGGAGATCGGCCCCGACGCCGTGCTCTCCGGCATGGGCCGGGACTGCCTCGATGCGGCCGCGGGCGAGGCGGTCTTCGTGCCGGCCGTGCGCCGCGCCCGCCCCGAGGTGGCCGCGCTGGAGGAGGCCCTCGCCACGCTGCACGCCCGGGGCACGGCCGTCGACTGGCGGCACGTCCTCGACACCTCGCCCACGGAGCGCGTCCCGCTGCCGACGTACGCCTTCCAGCGCACCCGGCACTGGCTGGCGGCGGCCGAGCCCCCGCCGCCGGCGGCCGCGCTGTTCACCCTCGCGGACATCCCGCTCACCGCGGCGCCGGGCGCGGCCGGCCGCTGGGCGATCGCCGGACCGGACCGGCTCGGCCTGGCCGCCGCGCTGACCACCGGGGAGCGCGGAGTCGAGCTCCATCCGAGCCTCGTCTCCCTGCACCGGGCGACCGCGAACGGGCCCGCACCCGCAGTGGTCCTGCTGCCGGAGCCCCCGGCGGAGGCCGAGCTGCGCGACTGGCTCGCCGACGAGCGCCGCGCCGACTGCCGCCTGGTGCTGCTGACCCGCGCCACCGGCTCGGCCGACGACGACCCGGCGCATGCCCTGCACCGCGCGCACCCCGACCGGACGTCCCTGCTGCACCTGGGCGGCGGGCCGGAGTCCCTGCGCCTGCTGCCCGCCGCGCTGGCCGCGGACGAGCCCGAGGTCACGCTCCGTTCCGGTGCGGCGCTGGTGCCGCGGCTGCTTCCCGCCGGGCCGTCCGCCGGTCCGGCACCGGCCTGGGAGACCGGCGGCACGGTCCTGGTCGCGGACCCGTCCGGCACCGGGCTCGGCGCCGCCGTAGTCCACCACCTGGCCACCGAGCACGGGCTGCGCGACCTGCTGCTCGCCACACCCGGCGACATGACGGCCCAGGTCGCCGGACGGCCCCTGTCGGCGGTGGTGCTCGTGGGCGGCGGCGAACTCGCCGCCGAACTCCACGAACTCGCCGTCGAGTCGGCGGTGTCCGACTTCGTGCTGGTCGTCCCGGACGCCCTGTCCGGCGGGGTGCCCGGAGCCGTCGACGAGGTCGCCCGCGCCCGTCGCGCGCGGGGCCTGCCCGTCACCCTCGTCTCCTGGGAACGGGGCGGCGGATTCCTGGGCACGCTGACCGCCGCCGATGTGCCCGCCCTGCTCGACGCGGCCCGCGGCCGGGACGACGGACTCCTCGTCGCCGCGCGCCCCGGGACCAGTGGCGGCGCCCAGGTACCCGCCGTGCTGCGTGAGGTCGTACGACAGCCCGTGCGGCGCACGGACGAACCCGCACCCGCAGCCGAGCCGGTACCGGACGACCGGGACCCTGTGGTGACGGCGGGCCCCGCCCCGGAGGAGCTCCCCGCGCTCGTGCGCGCGGAGATGGCCGCGGTGATGGGCCACGGCGACGCCGACTCCATCGACCTCGAACGTGCCTTCAAGGACCTCGGGTTCGACTCCTTCATGGGCGTCGAGCTGCGCGAGCGGCTCGCCGAGGCCGTCGGACGCCCGCTGCCCGCCACGCTCGTCTACGACCATCCCACCGGCGAGGCCGTCGCCCGTCACCTTGCGGGCGACGACGCCCTGCCCGTCCCGCCGACACCGCCCGCTCGGGGCGAGAACGACGACGACCCCATCGCCGTGGTCGCGATGAGCTGCCGCTTCCCCGGCGGCATCGAGACCCCGGAAGACCTGTGGGACGTCCTCGCCGAGGGCCGCGACGTGATCGGTGCGTTTCCCGACGACCGCGGCTGGGACCTGGCGGGCCTGTACGACCCCGAGGGCACCGAACGCGGCAAGCACTACGTGCGCGAGGGCGGCTTCCTGCACGACGTCACCGGCTTCGACGCCGCGTTCTTCGGGATCTCGCCCCGCGAGGCGGCCGCCATGGACCCCCAGCAGCGCCTCGTCCTGGAGACCGCCTGGGAGGCCGTGGAGCGCGCCGGGATCGACCCCACGCGTCTGGCCGGCACCCGCACCGGCGTCTTCCTCGGCGCCACCTTCCAGGACTACGGGCCGCGCCTGCACGAGGGTACCGAGTCCACCGAGGGCTATCTGATGACGGGCAGCACGCCCAGCGTCGCCTCCGGGCGCGTCGCCTACGTCATGGGGCTCGAAGGCCCCGCAATGACCGTGGACACCGCCTGCTCCGCCTCGCTCGTCGCCCTCCACCTCGCCTGCCAGTCGCTGCGCCGCGGCGAGAGCAGCCTGGCGCTCGCGGGCGGCGTGACGGTGATGGCGACCCCCGGCATCTTCGTCGACCTCACCCGGCAGCGCGCTCTGTCGCCCGACGGGCGCTGCAAGTCGTTCTCCGCCTCGGCGAACGGCACCGGCTGGTCGGAGGGCGCGGGCGTCCTGGTCCTGGAGCGGCTCTCGGACGCGCGGCGCAACGGGCACCGGGTGCTCGCCGTGGTCCGCGGCTCGGCCGTCAACCAGGACGGCGCCAGCAACGGACTCACCGCCCCCAGCGGCCCCGCCCAGCAGAGCCTCGTCCGCCGGGCGCTCGCCGAGGCGGGCCTGAACCCCTCCGACGTCGACGCGGTGGAGGCGCACGGCACCGGCACCCGGCTGGGTGATCCGATCGAGGCGGGCGCGTTGCTGGCCACCTACGGCAGGGAGCGCGGCGAGGACGGACTGCCGTTGCGGCTCGGCTCCGTGAAGTCCAACATCGGCCACACCCAGGCCGCCGCGGGCGTGGCCGGCGTGATCAAGATGGTCCTGGCACTGCGCCACGGTGTGCTCCCCAGGACCCTGCATGCCGAGGAACCGTCCCCGTACATCGACTGGTCCCAGGGCGGGGTGGAGCTCCTCACCGAGCCGGTCGACTGGCCGCGCCGTCAGGACCGCACGCGACGCGCGGGCGTCTCCTCCTTCGGCATCAGCGGCACAAACGCCCATGTGATCCTCGAAGAGGCTCCCGACCCGGAGGAACCGGTCCGGGCCGCGCCCGCCACCGGCCCGCTGCCGTTCGCCCTGTCGGCGAAGAGCCCCGAGGCACTGCGCGCCCAGGCCGCAAGGCTGCGCGACCGGGTCACCGCCGAGGACGCGCCCGAGCCGGCCGCGGTCGCCGTCGCGCTGACCGCCACCCGTATGGCGTTCCCGCACCGCGCCCTCGTGGTCGGCAGCGGGCACGAGGACCTGCTCGCGGGACTCGACCGGATCGCCGCCGACGACGAGGCGCCCCAGGTCGTCCGCGGCGTCGCCGAACGCACCGGAAAGACGGTGTTCGTGTTTCCGGGGCAGGGGTCGCAGTGGGTGGGGATGGCGGTGGAACTGCTGGATTCCTCGGCGGTGTTCCGGGAGCGGTTCGAGGAGTGTGTGCGGGCGATCGAGCCGCATGTGGGGTGGTCGCCGGTGAAGGCGTTGTCGGATCCGGAGTTGTTGGGGCGGATCGAGGTTGTCCAGCCGGTGTTGTGGGCGGTGCATGTGTCGCTTGCGGAGTTGTGGCGGGCGTCGGGGGTGGAGCCGGATGCGGTGGTCGGTCATTCCCAGGGTGAGGTGGCGGCTGCGGTGGTGGCGGGTGTGTTGTCGGTGGCGGATGCGGCGCGGTTGATCGTGTTGCGGTCGCGGTTGTTCGCCGAGGAGTTGGTCGGGCGCGGGGCTGTCGCCTCCGTCGCCCTGTCCGAGGAGCAGACGGCGGCCTGGCTGCGCGGGCATGAAGGAAGGCTCACCCTCGCTGGTGAGAACGGTCCGGGCCAGGTGACCGTGGCCGGCCCGCGCGAGGAGCTGGAAGGCCTGGTGAACGCGCTCGTCGGGGCCGGGGTGCGGGCGCGGGTCGTGCCGTCGACGGTGGCCTCGCACTCGGCGCAGGTGGAGCCGTTGCGTGAGCGGATCCTGGAGCAGCTGGCGTTCGTGCGGCCGGGCCCGTCCCGCATTCCCGTCTACTCGACTGTCACCGGTGGGATCGTCGACGGTGAGGAGTTGACGGCCGGGTACTGGTACGAGAACTGCCGTCGCCCGGTGCGTTTTCGTACGGCGGTGGAGGCGCTGCTCGGTGCGGGGCATCGGTCGTTTGTGGAGGTCAGTGCGCATCCGGTGCTGACGTTCGGGGTCGAGGACACTGCCGGGCATGTGGGTGCGGATGTGCTGGTGCTGGGCACGCTCCGGCGTGACGAGGGCGGGCCGGCCCGCTGGTACACCGCGCTCGGCGAGGCCTGGGCCCGGGGGCTTCAGGTCGACTGGGAGACGGTCCACGGGATCGGTTCCGGGCCGGCCGCCGACCTGCCGACGTACGCCTTCCAGCGCACCAGGTACTGGGTGCAGGAACCGGTGCGCCGCGAACCGGACCGGGCGGACGCCGTGGCCGCGCTGGGACTGGCGGCTGCCGAACACCCCTTCCTCGCCACCGCGGTCGGCCTGGCGGGCGGCGACGAGGCCGTCCTCAGCGGGCGGCTCGCGCTCGGCACACACCCCTGGCTCGCCGACCACGCCGCGCTCGGCACGGTGCTGCTGCCCGGCACGGCCGTCGTGGAGAGCCTCCTCGCGGCCGGCCGCCGCCACGGTCTGGGGGTGATCGAGGAACTCACTCTCGAAGCGCCGCTGGTGCTGCCCGCCACCGGGGGCCGCAGGCTGCAGGTCACGGTGGGCGCCGCCGACGCCGGCGGATCGCGTCGGCTGTCCGTCCACTCGCAGGACGAGACCGCCCCGGACGACTCGTCGTGGACCCGGCACGCCGAAGCGCTTCTCGCCCCCGACGACACCGGCCTGCCGGCGACCGACACCCCGCCCGCCGCCTGGCCCCCACCCGGCGCCCAGCCCCTCGACCTCACCGGCTGGTACGAGGAACTTGCGCGGGCCGGCTACGACTACGGCCCCGCGTTCCAGGGCCTGAGGGCGGCCTGGAAGCACGGCGACGAGATCCTCGCCGAGGTGTCGCTCGACGACGAACGGCGCCCGGAGGCAGGGGAGTTCGGCCTGCACCCGGCGCTGATGGACGCCGCGCTGCACGCCATCGACCTGGCCGGACGCGGCGAGAGCGGGCCCCGCGAGACCCGGCTGCCCTTCGCCTGGCAGGGCGTACGGCTGTGGGCCTCGGGTGCTGCCGACGCGCGGGTCCGCGTGGTGCCCGCGGGGCGCGACGCCGTCGCCCTGCACCTGACGGACGCCGAGGGGCATCCGCTGGCCTCGGTCGACTCGCTGGTACGCAGGCCGGTGGCGGCCGGGCAGCTGGCCGCGGCCCGGGGCACGGAGCGCGGCGCGCTGTACACGCTGGAGTGGCGGCCGGTCGCGGCGCCGGGCGGACACACGGGTTCCGGCTCTGTCGGCGGTCCGTCGGCGAGTGGGCAGGAACGTCCGCCCGTGCTCACCCTCCACGCCTCCCCGGCCGACCCCTTGGCCAACGGTGCCGACACCTATCCCGACCTCGATGCCCTCACCGCGCACCTCGACGCGGGCGGGCCCGTGCCGGATGTTGTCCTGGCCCCGCTGGCCCCGCTCGGCACCGACCCCGCCGAGGGGATGCAGAGCGCGGCGGAACACGCCCTCACCCTGGCCCAGGCCTGGCCGCCGGACGAGCGTCTCGACGGGACCCGGCTCGCCCTGGTCACCCGCGGGGCGGTGGCCGCCGCCCCCGGAGACGAGGTCTCCGACCTGCCGCACGCCGCGGCCTGGGGCCTGATCCGCACCGCGCAGACCGAGAACCCCGACCGGTTCGTCCTGCTCGACCTCGACGACCAGGGCGCAGACCCCCGTTCCGTCGCGGCGGCGCTCGCCACCGGAGAACCTCAACTCGCCCTGCGTGGAGGGCAGTTGCTCGTGCCGCGGCTCGCCAGGCAGGCGGCGCCGAGTCGGCCGGCCCCCACCCCCTGGAGTGCGGACGGGACCGTCCTGATCACGGGCGGCACCGGCGCCCTGGGCGCCCTCACGGCCCGGCATCTCGTCACCCGGCACGGTGTACGGCGGCTGATCCTGGCCGGACGCAAGGGCCCCGACGCCCCTGGAGCGGCCCAACTCGCCGGGGAACTGGGTGGCCTGGGCGCCGACGTACGGATCGTCGCCTGCGACGCGGCCGACCGGGAGGCGCTCGCCGGACTGCTTGCCGCAGTGGATCCCGGACATCCGCTGACCGCGGTGGTGCATGTCGCCGGTGTCCTCGACGACGGGGTGATCGCGGCCCAGAACCCCGAGCGGCTCGCCGCCGTGCTGCGGCCCAAGGCCGTCGCCGCTTGGCACCTGCACGACCTCACCCGTGACCTCGGCCTCGCCGCCTTCGTGACGTTCTCCTCCGTGCAGGGCGTCCTGGGCGGCGCGGGACAGGCCAACTACGCTGCCGCCAACGCCGTGCTGGACGAGCTGGCACGGCACCGCGTCGCGGCCGGGCTCAGCGGCACCTCCCTCGCCTGGGGCCTGTGGGCCGAGGGCGGCATGGAGGCCCACCTCTCCGACGGCGACCGTGACCGGCTGCGCAGGCAGAGCGGCATGAGCGCACTCAGCGCCGAGCGCGGCCTCGAACTCCTCGACGCCGCACTGGAGTCGGGCGCCGCACACCTCGTCCCGGTCGACCTCGACGCCACCGTGCTCCGATCCCGCACCGGCGAACTCCCCGCACTGCTGCGGGGGTTGGTCCGCACGGCGCTGCCTCGCCGTGCCGCGGCCGCACCGACCGCGAGTCAACCGGAATCACTCAGGGACCGGATCGCCGCGCTGGCCCCGGCCGACCGGCACAAGGCGGTGCTGGACCTGGTCCGGGCCCAGGCCGCTTCGGCGCTCGACTACCCCGGGCCCGAAGCCGTCGACGTACGCAAGGGGTTCAAGGACCTCGGTTTCGACTCGCTGACCGGCGTCGAACTGCGCAACCGGCTCAATCGGGCCACCGGCCTGCGGCTGCCCGCGACCGCGGTCTTCGACCACCCGACCCCCCAGGCCCTCGCCGAGTTCGTGCTCTCCCGGCTGCTGCCGGACGAGCCGGCGGCCGCCGCGGGGGAGCAGCCAGCCGCTGCGACCGCCCCCGAGGTCCCCGCCGCCCCGGCAGCGGCCGACGAGGAGATCGACGGCATGGACGTCGACGAACTCGTACGCCTCGCCCGCGAGGGCATCCAGATCTGACCGACGGCCGGCCGGGACCCGAGCCCGGCCGGCCGCCCCCGGAGGGAACGAGCATGGCGAAAGCAACGTCCGAAACGGTGGTCGAGGCCCTGCGGGACGCCCTCAAGGAGGTGTCCCGGCTCCGGCAGGACAACCAGCGCCTGGCCGCCGCCGCCCACGAGCCGATCGCGGTGGTGGGCATGAGCTGCCGCTACCCGGGAGACGTGCGTTCCCCCGAGGACCTGTGGCGGCTGGTGGCGGCGGGCGAGGAGGTGGGCTCCGCCTTCCCGGCCGACCGCGGCTGGGACCTGGCCGCGCTCCACGACCCCGACCCCGACCACCCCAGGACCTCGCACGTCGCCCGCGGCGCGTTCCTCCACGACGTGGCGGAGTTCGACGCGGACTTCTTCGGGATCTCGCCGCGGGAGGCGCTGGCGATGGACCCGCAGCAGCGGCTGCTGCTCGAGCTGTCCTGGGAGGCGCTGGAGTCCGCCGGGATCGCCCCCACCGCTCTCGCGGGCAGCCCGACCGGTGTCTTCACCGGCCTGATGTACCACGACTACACCAGCCGACTGGCCCTCGTCCCCGAGGAGTTGGAGGGCTATCTGACCACGGGCATGCACGGCAGCGTCGCCTCCGGCCGGGTCGCCTACACGCTGGGTCTGGAGGGTCCGGCGGTCACGGTGGACACGGCCTGCTCGTCCTCTCTGGTGGCGGTCCACCTGGCGAGTCAGGCGCTGCGCCAGGGCGACTGCACGCTCGCCCTCGCGGGCGGCGCAGCGGTGCTCGCCTCGCCGTTCGCGTTCGTCGAGTCGAGCAAACAGCGGGCGGTCTCCGCAGACGGCCGTATCAAGGCGTTCGCGCAGGCCGCGGACGGTACGGCCTGGGGGGAGGGAGCCGGAGTCGTCGTACTGGAGCGGTTGTCGGACGCGCGGCGCAACGGGCACGAGGTGCTGGCGGTGATCCGCGGCTCGGCGGTGAACCAGGACGGTGCCAGCAACGGCCTCTCCGCGCCCAACGGCCCCTCCCAGCAACGGGTGATCCAGACCGCGCTGCACCGCGCCGGGCTGCGGCCCGCGGACGTCGACGCCGTGGAGGCGCACGGCACCGGCACCCCCCTCGGCGACCCCATCGAGGCCCAGGCCCTCCTGGCCACATACGGCCAGGATCGCCCCGAGGACGGGCGCCCGCTGTGGCTCGGCTCGCTCAAGACCAACATCGGCCACACCCAGGCCGCCGCGGGCGTCGGCGCCCTGATCAAGATGGTGCAGGCGTTGCGGCACGAGGTGCTGCCGCGGACCCTCAACGTGGACGAGCCTTCGCGGTACGTCGACTGGTCCGAGGGCGGTGTGGAGCTGCTGACCGAGCCGGTGGACTGGCCGCGTCGTCAGGGGCGTCCGCGCCGGGCCGGAGTCTCCGCGTTCGGTATCAGCGGCACCAACGCCCACGCCGTCCTGGAGGAGGCCCCGGACACCGAGGCGCCTCCCGGACCTGCCCGGGTCGGCGGCCCGCTGCCCTTCGTCCTGTCGGCGAAGTCCCCGGCGGCGCTGCGGGCGCAGGCGGCCCGGCTGCGTGAACACCTGCTCGCCCGGCCGGAGTCGGCCCCCGCGGACGTCGCGCACTCGCTGGCCCGCACCCGCGCTGCCCTCGACGAACGTGCGGTCGTCGTCGCGGCGGACCATGCCCGCCTCACCGAGCACCTCGAAGCCCTGGCACACGGCGAGGCACCGGACGGAACGGCGACCGGAAGCCTGCGGGACCGGGGCAGGACGGTGTTCGTGTTTCCGGGTCAGGGGTCGCAGTGGGTGGGGATGGCGGTGGAACTGCTGGATTCCTCGGCGGTGTTCCGGGAGCGGTTCGAGGAGTGTGTGCGGGCGATCGAGCCGCATGTGGGGTGGTCGCCGGTGAAGGCGTTGTCGGATCCGGAGTTGTTGGGGCGGATCGAGGTTGTGCAGCCGGTGTTGTGGGCGGTGCATGTGTCGCTTGCGGAGTTGTGGCGGGCGTCGGGGGTGGAGCCGGATGCGGTGGTCGGTCATTCCCAGGGTGAGGTGGCGGCCGCGGTGGTGGCGGGTGTGTTGTCGGTGGCGGATGCGGCGCGGTTGATCGTGTTGCGGTCGCGGTTGTTCGCCGAGGAGTTGGTGGGGCGGGGTGCGGTGGCGTCCGTGGCCCTGTCGGAGGAGGAGGTGCGGGGGCGGTTGTCGGCCGGGTTGACGCTTGCGGGTGTCAATGGCCCGAGTGCGGTCACGGTGGCCGGGCCGGTGGATGAACTTGCGTCCCTCATTGAGGAGTTGACGGGTGAGGGGGTGCGGGCGCGGGTCGTGCCGTCGACGGTGGCCTCGCACTCGGCGCAGGTGGAGCCGTTGCGTGAGCGGATCCTGGAGCAGCTGGCGTTCGTGCGGCCGGGCCCGTCCCGCATCCCCGTCTACTCCACCGTCACCGGTGGGATCGTCGACGGTGAGGAGTTGACGGCCGGGTACTGGTACGAGAACTGCCGTCGCCCGGTGCGTTTTCGTACGGCGGTGGAGGCGCTGCTCGGTGCGGGGCATCGGTCGTTTGTGGAGGTCAGTGCGCATCCGGTGCTGACGTTCGGGGTCGAGGACACCGCCGGGCATGCGGGTGCGGATGTGCTGGCGCTGGGCACGCTCCGGCGTGACGAGGGCGGGCCGGCCCGCTGGTACACCGCGCTCGGCGAGGCCTGGGCGCACGGGCTGCGGGCCGACTGGGACGCGGTGTTCGCCGGTGCGGGCGGGCGCCGGGTGCCGCTGCCGACGTACGCCTTCCAGCGCACCCGCTACTGGGCCGAGTCCGCCGGTGCCACGCGCGTCGTGAGCGACGACGCGGCGAAGCCGCACGACACGGCCGGTACAGAGGAACCGGCGCTCGCCGAGGTGCTTGCCGGGTTGCCGCCCGAGGCCCGGGAGCGGCGGCTCATCGGGCTCGTACGGTCCGAGGCCGCCGCCGTGCTCGGACATGGCGGTGTCGGGGCGGTGTCCGTCCAGCGTTCCCTGAAGGACCTCGGCTTCGACTCGATCGCCGCCGTCAAACTCCGCAACCGGCTCGGCACGCTCACCGGGCTCAAGCTGCCCGCCACGCTGGTCTTCGACCACCCGAGCATCGCCGCGGTGGCCGCGTACCTGGGCGAACGGCTCGTCTCCGACACGGACGCGGCACCCGCGCCCGCAGGCCCGGCGGAGCAGCCGGAGCCGGCCGGCGAACCGCTCGCCGACGTGCACGACGACGACCTCTTCGACTTCATCGACAACGAGCTGGGCGCCCGCTGACAAAGCGCGGCCTGAGCACCGAGCAGCGAGGACAGTGATCTCTGCCATGTCAGCGATATCCACCACGCCCGCCACGCCTGACGAGAACAAACTCAGGACCTACCTCAGGCGCGTCACGGCCGAGCTGCACGAGTCCCGGCAGCGCGTCCGGGATCTGGAGGAGGGCCGGCACGAGCCGATCGCAGTCGTGGGGATGAGCTGCCGGCTGCCGGAAGGCGTGCGCTCACCGGACGACCTGTGGCGCCTCGTGACCGAGGGCGGGGACCTCGGCTCGGGTTTCCCCGCCGACCGCGGCTGGGACCTGGACGCGCTCTACGACCCGGACCCGGACCGGCCGGGCACCTCCTATGTGCGGCGTGCCGCGTTCCTCCACGACGTGGCGGAGTTCGACGCGGACTTCTTCGGGATCTCGCCGCGGGAGGCACTGGCGATGGACCCGCAGCAGCGGCTGCTGCTCGAGCTGTCCTGGGAGGCGCTGGAGTCCGCCGGAATCGATCCCACCGGGCTCGGCGGCAGCCCCACCGGTGTGTACACGGGCTGGAGCTCGGCCGAGTACGAACTGCTGCTGGGCGCCACCTCCGAGGACATCGAGGGACACCGGATGACGGGCGTCGCGGGCAGCGTCGTCTCCGGCCGGGTCGCCTACACGCTGGGTCTGGAGGGTCCGGCGGTCACGGTGGACACGGCCTGCTCGTCCTCTCTGGTGGCGGTCCATCTGGCGAGTCAGGCGCTGCGCCAGGGGG
This sequence comes from Streptomyces sp. NPDC001663, assembly GCF_042893105.1. NCBI lineage: Bacteria > Bacillati > Actinomycetota > Actinomycetes > Kitasatosporales > Streptomycetaceae > Streptomyces > Streptomyces sp. NPDC001663. The sequence continues at coordinate 54,962 of NZ_JBIAUR010000011.1, forward strand.
AGTGCACGCTCGCGCTCGCCGGCGGCGCCACCGTACTGAGCACCCCCACGATCTTCGCCGACTTTAGCCGCCAGCGCGGCCTCGCCCCCGATGGCCGCGTCAAGGCGTTCGCGCAGGCCGCGGACGGTACGGCCTGGGGGGAGGGAGCCGGAGTCGTCGTACTGGAGCGGTTGTCGGACGCGCGGCGCAACGGGCACGAGGTGCTGGCGGTGATCCGGGGCTCGGCGGTGAACCAGGACGGTGCGAGCAACGGTCTGTCCGCGCCCAACGGTCCGTCCCAGCAGCGGGTGATCCAGGCCGCGCTGCGCCGAGCCGGGCTGCGGCCCTCCGATGTCGACGTGGTGGAGGCGCACGGCACCGGCACGCGGCTGGGTGATCCGATCGAGGCGGGCGCGCTGCTGGCCACGTACGGCCAGGACCGCCCCGAGGACGGGCGCCCGCTGTGGCTCGGCTCGGTGAAGTCCAATGTCGGGCACACCGGCACCGCGGCCGGCGCCCTCGGCCTGATCAAGATGGTGCAGGCGTTGCGGCACGAGGTGCTGCCGCGCACGCTCAATGTCGACGAGCCTTCGCGGTACGTCGACTGGTCCGAGGGCGGTGTGGAGCTGCTGACCGAGCCGGTGGACTGGCCGCGTCGTCAGGGGCGTCCGCGCCGGGCCGGCGTCTCCGCGTTCGGCGTGAGCGGCACCAACGCCCACGTGGTCATCGAGGAACCGCCGGCGCCGGCCGACGTTTCCGCGCCCCCGCAGCATGCTCCGACACCGCTGCCCTTCGTCCTGTCGGCGAAGTCTCCGGCGGCGCTGCGGGCGCAGGCGGCGCGGCTGCGTGAACACCTGCTCGCCCGGCCGGAGTTGGCCCCCGGGGACGTCGCGCACTCGCTGGCCCGCACCCGCGCCGCTCTCGACCGCCGGGCGGTGGCCGTCGCCACCGGCCGGGACGAACTCCTGGACACCCTGGGCGCGTTGAGCCGCCACGACACGGCCCCCGACCTCACGCAAGGCACCGCTCTGGAGGACACCAGGACGGTGTTCGTGTTTCCGGGTCAGGGGTCGCAGTGGGTGGGGATGGCGGTGGAACTGCTGGATTCCTCGGCGGTGTTCCGGGAGCGGTTCGAGGAGTGTGTGCGGGCGATCGAAGCGCATGTGGGGTGGTCGCCGGTGAAGGCGTTGTCGGATCCGGAGTTGTTGGGGCGGATCGAGGTTGTGCAGCCGGTGTTGTGGGCGGTGCATGTGTCGCTTGCGGAGTTGTGGCGGGCGTCGGGGGTGGAGCCGGATGCGGTGGTCGGTCATTCCCAGGGTGAGGTGGCGGCCGCGGTGGTGGCGGGTGTGTTGTCGGTGGCGGATGCGGCGCGGTTGATCGTGTTGCGGTCGCGGTTGTTCGCCGAGGAGTTGGTCGGGCGGGGTGCGGTGGCGTCCGTGGCCCTGTCGGAGGAGGAGGTGCGGGGGCGGTTGTCGGCCGGGTTGACGCTTGCGGGTGTCAATGGCCCGAGTGCGGTCACGGTGGCCGGGCCGGTGGATGAACTTGCGTCCCTCATTGAGGAGTTGACGGGTGAGGGGGTGCGGGCGCGGGTCGTGCCGTCGACGGTGGCCTCGCACTCGGCGCAGGTGGAGCCGTTGCGTGAGCGGATCCTGGAGCAGCTGGCGTTCGTGCGGCCGGGCCCGTCCCGTATCCCCGTCTACTCCACCGTCACCGGGGAGCAGATCCGGGGCGAGGAGTTGACGGCCGGGTACTGGTACGAGAACTGCCGTCGCCCGGTGCGTTTCCGGACCACCGTAGAGGCGCTGCTCGGCGACGGATATGGCCTGTTCGTCGAGTCCAGCGCCCATCCCGTCCTCACCCCCGGCATCGAGGACACCGCTCTCGACCGGGGCGCGGAGGCGGCGGTCGTGGGCACCCTGCGGCGTGACGAGGGCGGGTTGCGCCGGTTCCGGCTCTCGCTCGGACAGGCGTGGACCCGGGGGGCCGCTCCCGACTGGGACGCGGTGTTCGCCGGTGCGGGCGGGCGCCGGGTGCCGCTGCCGACGTACGCCTTCCAGCGCACCCGCTACTGGCCGCGGGCCGACCGCGCTCTTCAGGAACCGACGGCCGGCGCCGACCGGTTGCGCTACCGCATCGGCTGGCACCCGGTGCCCGAACGCACGGCCACCGCCCTGTCCGGCACCTGGCTGCTGGCCGCCCCGGGCGCCGACGGTGTCCCGCCCGATGTGCATGCGCTGGTCGACGCCGCCGAGGAGGCTCTGCGCGGCCGCGGTGCCGAGGTGCTGCGCATCGCAGTCGATGCGGCGGCCGGGCGCGACCTGCTCACCGCGCGGCTGCGGGAGACCGTCGGCGCCGGGCTCGCGGGCGTACTGAACCTGCTGCCCCTGGACGAGACCCCGCCGCCCGCACTGCCCGCCTCCACGGGCGGTCTCGCCGGAACCCTGCTGCTGCTCCAGGCGCTCGCCGATGCCGGCGCCGGGGCGCGCCTGTGGACCGTCACCCGGGGAGCGGTCGGTACCGCGGCCCCCGATCCGGTACACAGCCCGGCGCAGGCCCAGGTGTGGGGGCTCGGTGCGGTTGCCGCGCTGGAGTACCCGGCCGGCTGGGCAGGGCTCCTCGACCTGCCGGCGGACGTCGACGACCGGGTCTGGGACCGGGTCCTCGGCGTCATCGCCGAGGCGGGCGAGGAGGACCAGCTCGCGCTGCGGCCCGCCGCGCTGTTCGCCCGGCGGTTGCTGCCGGTCACCGGCCTCGGGAACACCGCCGACGCAGCGCCGGAGCCGCACGGCACCGTCCTGGTGACGGACGGCACGGGCGAGTACGGGGCCCATGTCGCGCGCCATCTGGCCCGTACCGGCCGACGGCACCTGCTGCTCACCGTGGCACCGGGGACTACGGACGGACACGGTGAACTCCTCGCGGAACTCGAGGAGTCGGGTGCCTCCGTCACCATCGCCGAGTGCGACCCGGCCGACCGGGAGGCGCTCGCCGCCCTGCTGGCGGACGTCCCGGCGGAAGCACCGCTGACGGCCGTCGTGCACACCGCGCAGCTCCTCGAGGAGGCACCGCTCGCGGACTTCACGCCCGGGTGGCTCGACCGGGTCCTGGCCGCGAAGGCCCTGGCTGCGCGCAACCTGCACGAACTCACCGCGGACCGCGAGCTGTCGGCCTTCGTGCTGTTCTCCTCCTTCACCGCGGTCCTCGGTGGCGGTGTGGGCCTCGGTGCGTTCGCCGCCGCCAACGCGTATCTCGACGCCCTCGCCGAACACCGCCGCGCCCAGGGGCTGCCCGCGACCTCGGTGGCCTGGGGCGCCTGGGCCAACGACACCACCGAGCCGGAGGCCCGTCAGCTGGAGACGGAACGCAGGGAGCGGCTCGTGGGACGCGGGCTGCCGGCCATGGCGCCCGAGACGGCGCTCGCCGCGCTCGACCGGACACTGGAGCGCGGCGAACCGGCGGTGCTCGTCGCCGACCTGCGCTGGGAGCGGTTCCTGGAGCGGTTCGCCGCGACCAGGACCAGCCCGCTCATCTCGGACATCCCGGAGGTTGCCGCCGCGCGCCGGACCAGGACGCCGGGCACCGCGACGGCCGGCGTCGACCTCGCCGCGCTTGCCCCCGCCGACCGCCGTCGGGCGCTGCTCGACGTCGTACGGGCAGAGACCGCCGCCGTGCTCGGGCACCGGGACGCAGGCTCCCTCGACCCTAAGCGCACGTTCCTGGAACTCGGCATGGACTCCCTGACGACGGTGGAACTGCGCAACCGGGTCGCGGGCGCCACGGGCCTGCCCCTGACGGCCGGTGCCCTGCTGACCCATCGCACACCGGACGCGCTGGCCCGCCATCTCACGGAGCAGGCGGCGCAACACTCCACGGAGCAGGTGGCGACGGCGAGTTCGGGAGTTCTGACGGTTCCGGGGGCTGCGTCCGACGCGCCCGACTCCGGCTCCCCGGCCCCCGAGAGCCTGTTCACCTCCCTGCTGCGGACCGCGCCCGACAGTGGCCGGACCCACGGCTATCTGGATCTCCTGGCCGATGCCGCGCAGTTGCGGCCGCAGGCAGGGCCCGGGCCGGCTGCCGCCGCCGCGGCCACCTCGCTCAGGCGTGGCTCCGGCGGCCTTGCACTGATCTGCTTCCCGACCGTCCTGGCCACCTCCGGCCCCCACCAGTACGCCCGGTTCGCCGCATCCCACGCCGACGGCGCCGACAGCGTCACCGTGCTCTCCCTGCCCGGTTTCCTCGACGGCGAGCCTCTCCCCGCGAGTCTCGACGCGCTGGTCCACAGCACCGCCGAGGCCGTACGAGCAATCGTGGCCGAGGAGCGGTCCGTGCTGGTCGGCTACTCCTCGGGCGGCCTTCTCGCCCACGCCGTGGCCGCCCGCCTCGAAAGCCTGGGAGAGCAGCCCGAAGCCGTGGTCCTAGTCGACACGCACACCCTCGGCGACGGCACACTCGCCACGCTCGCGCCCGCGCTGCTGCGCGCCCTCCCGGAGCACATGGGCGAACTGCTGCCCCTGGACGACACCCGGCTGACCGCCATGGGGGCGTATCTGCGGCTCCTCGCGGACTGGCGGCCCGCCCCCGTCCGCGCCCGCACGCTGGTGCTGCGCCCGGCCCGCCGGACCGAGGGCTGGCCCGAAACCGTCGCGGGAGCCGAGGCCTGGCCGCTGCCGCACGACCTCACCGACGTACCGGGTGACCACTACACCGTGATCGAGGAGCACGCGCACACCACGGCCCGGCGCATCCGGGAGTGGCTCACCGCGGTGCTCCCTCTGGCCGAGGAGCGTTCCGCATGACCGACGAAGTGACAGGCGAAAAGACGGGCGAAAAGACAGGCGAACCAGTCACCCCTGTCGTCATCGTCGGCGCCGGGCCCTGCGGGCTCGCGCTGGCCTGTGCGCTGCTTCAACAGGACGTGCCCGTACGGGTGCTGGACGCCGCCGAGCGGCGGGCCGGCGGCTCGCGGGCCGTGCTGCTGTGGCCGCCGGCCCTGGAGGTCTTCGCGAGCCTCGGTGTCCGGGACCTGGCAAGCGAGCGCGGACTGCCGGTGAGTGCCCTGACCTACCACCTCACCGGCGGCACCCGACTGCGCAGTGCGCTCGGCGATGCGAACGCCGCCCTGCTGCTGCCGCAGGAGGAGACCGCCCGGCTCCTGGAGGAACGCCTGCACGAGCTGGGCGGCCGTGTCGAGTGGTCCACCCGGGTCACCGGCGTCCACCCCGCGGACGACGGGGTCACCGTCGACGCCGAGGGCCCCGACGGCGTGCCCTTCCACGTCACCGCGGACTGGCTGGTCGGCGCGGACGGAGTGCGCAGCACCGTGCGCGACCTGCTCGGCGTCACCTTCAACGGCGGCTCCGTGCCCGGGCGTTACCTCGTCACCGAAGGGGAGATCGAGGGTTCGTACGAGCGCGGAGTGGTCCACTACTTCCTGCGCAGCACCGGCTCCATGGTCTTCGCCCCGCTGCGCGGCGGCACTGTCCGGATCGGCGCCCCCGTCGACGAGGACACCCCCCTGACCGAGCGGACCGTCCAGCGGCTCCTCGACGAGCGCGGCCCGGGCGGGCTGCGCATCGGCCGCCTCGGGGCCGTCACCACCTTCGCCAGTCAGGAACGCGTCGCCGAGCGCTTCCGCATCGGCCGCTGCTTCCTCGTCGGCGACGCGGCGCACACCCACTCCCCGATCGGCGGCCAGGGCCTCAACCTCGGCCTGCAGGATGTCCACAACCTCGCCTGGAAGCTCGGCGGGGTCATCGGCGGCCGGCTGTCCGCGGTCGTCCTCGACACGTACGGGACCGAGCGGCGTCAGGCCGCCGAGCAGGTCGTCGGCAACACCCGCAGGGCGGCCCGCATGTTCCTGCTCGGACCGGTCGGCGCCCGTCTGCGCAACGCCGGCTGGCGGCTGCTGGAGGCCGGCGGTGTGCTCCGGCGCTGGTTCACACCGCTGCTCGCGGGGCGCCGGATGCGCTACACCACCCCGCTGCTCCCGGCAACGGCAGCGGAGGCGGGCGGCACCCGCCCCGCGGCGACGTCCCTGCGCGCCCGGCTGCTGCCCGCCCCCGGCACCCGCGGCCCGGCGTGGCTGCCCGGTCCGCTCACGGGTGCCCCGCAGTTCCGGCTGCTGACGCTCGGCGCCGCGGCCTCCGAGGTACGGCGCGGTGCCCGGGAGCTATCCGACCGCCACGCCCCCCTGGTCCGCCACGACCACACCGCCTCCCGGGCCCGGACCGGCTTCGTCCTGCTGCGTCCGGACGGCTTCGTGGCGGCCAGCGGTGACGGCCTCGAGGCCCTCGGCCGGGTCGACGCCCTCCTGTCGGGCCTGCGCCGATAAGACCCTCGACCACCTGGCACGCGGAAATCCCCCCGCCGGTCGAACCGGCGGGGGGATTTCCGCGTGCCAGGTGCCTCAGCCGCGCGGCGTCAGCCGCACCGGCAGGCTCGCCAGCGTGCGGATGACCAGGGCTCCGTTGAACTCCGGTGCGTCCGTGGCGAGTTCGATGTCGTGCCGGACGAGCGCCGCGAGGGCCGTCTGGGTCGTCATCCGGGCGATCGGCGCGGCCACGCAGAAGTGGATGCCGTGGCCGAAGCCGAGCACCTTGTGCGGGGTGCGGGACAGGTCCAGCCGGTCCGGATCGTCGTACACCGAAGGGTCGTGGCTCGCGGAACCCATCGACAGGAAGATCTGCTCGCCGGCCGCGATCGGCAGCCCGCCCACCTCGGTGTCCCGGAAGGCGCTGCGGGTCAGCAGGAACAACGGGCCGTCGTAGCGCAGCAGTTCCTCGGTGGCCGAGCCGATGCCGTCGGGGTTCTTGCGCAACCACCGCAGCTGGTCGGGGTGTTGCAGCAGCGCCAGTGTCGAGTTGGCCATCTGGGCGGCCGTCGCCCCGAACCCGGCGGCGAGCAGGTTGACGCAGATGGAGACCAGCTCGGTCTCGGTGAGCCGCTCCCCGTCCTGCTCGGCGTTGACCAGCTCGGTGATCAGGTCGTCGCCGGGTTCGGCGCGCCGCTGCTCGGCGAGTTTCCGGGTCAGCTCCGCGAACCAGAGGCGGCCCTCGTCGCGCTTGGCGGCCTGTTCGGGCGTCAGCGTGAAGTCGGGGTCGAGGCCGCGCGCGCTGTCCATGGAGAAGTCGAACGCCTGCGCGTGGTACTCCTCGGGGATGCCCAGCATCTCGGTCAGCACGAGCCCGCCGAGCGGCCGGAACAGCGACTCCACGAGGTCGATCCGCCCGTCGGCGCTGTTCGCCTGCGCGGTGGCGAGCAACTCGTCGGTGATCTGCTCCATGCGGGGCCGCAGCCGGGCCACCGTGCGCGGAGTGAAGGCCTTCGACACGAGTCCGCGCAGCCGCGTGTGGTCCGGCGGGTCCATGAACGCCAGGATCCGCACCGGCTTCCCGCCGTCCAGGGACACCTCCTGCTGCTTGACCGCGTCGCCGTCGCCCCAGCCGAAGTTGGGATCCGTCAGGACCCGGGACACCTCGCGGTGGCCCAGCACGGTCACCACACCCGCGGGCATCCGCACGGCTCCGGGGGACTCTTCCCGTATGCGCCTGAGAATCGGATAGGGGTCGGCGTGGAAGGCGCGGTCGAAGGGGTTGAAGGGGAGGAGCTGGGACACCAGCGAGGTGTCCACGGGCGGTGCCTCGGTCATCGGGAACTCCTGTCGTCGGCAGGGCGATGCGGTACGAACTCCACGGGCAGGTCGAGCACGACGGTGTGCTTGTTGTTGGGGGCCCAGACCGGGGGACCGGCCGGCCGCAGCTCGGCCACCCGGTCCAGCAGCGCCTCCAGCAGCGCGCCGATCTGGAACCGGGCGAAGTGGTCACCCATGCAGGAGTGGGTGCCGTGGCCGAAGCTCAGATGGGGGTTCGGGTCCCGGCCGACGTCGAAACGGTCCGGGTCGGCGAAGACGTCCTCGTCCCGGTTGGCCGCGGGCCACCACAGGGTGACCTTGTCCCCGGCCCGGATCAGGACGTCGCGCAGCCGTACGTCGCGGGTGGCGGTACGGCGGTTGAACGGGTTGGGCGGCGCCCAGCGCAGGACCTCCTCCACCGCCGTCGGCAGCAGCGAGCGGTCCGCGTTCAGCCGCGCCCACTCGCCGGGGTGGGAGAGGAAGCCCTCGAGCCCGCCGGCCAGGGTGTTGCGCGGCTGCTCGATGCCGGTCATCAGCAGGTGCAGGAAGTTCAGTTCGCGCTCGGCGTCGCTGATCGGCGGCTGGTCGCCGTCCGCGGGCAGTTCGGCCGTGGCGAGTACGGAGGCCGCGTCCGCGGCGGGCGCTTCGCGCCTGGCGGCCAGCAACCGGCGGGCGTACGACTGGATCTCGGCGAAGACGCGGCGCGCGTTGTCGTCGGCGACCCCGGTCCGGCGGTCCACGAAGCCGCACACGCTGTGCGCCCACACCTCCACCTGGGGCAGGTCACCGGGCTCCGCGCCGAGCAGCAGGGCGATCGAGCGGGCGGCGTACCGCTCGGCCAGGTCGGCGGCGTTTCCGGTGCCCTCGGCGACCGCTTCGTCGACCAGTTCGGTGGCGAACGCCCTGATCCGCGCCCGTACCGGCTCGGTCGGCTCGGTCCAGGGCGTGAACAGACCGCGCAGCAGCTCGTGCCGCGGGTTGTCCATCATCGGCAGGAAGACCCCGGCGTGCACCCCGACCTGAAGGTCCTCCAGGTGCGAGCCGCCGCCGGTGCGGCCGCCGCCGCCCTGCGCCGAGAACGGATCCGGATCGTGGCCGGCGGCGAGGGCGATGTCCTCGTGCCGGGTGAGCACCCAGAAGCCGTCGCCGTCCGGCATGTGACCCGGTGGATGACGCAGCACGGGTGCCCGGCGGCGCAACCGCGCGAACAGCTCGTACGGGATGCCCGCCGCCCAGCGGCTCTGGTCGGTCAGGTCGAAGCCGCCCAGTACGTCGGGCAGCCGCCCGGTGTCACGGGTGCCGTCGTCGTGCGTGGCGGTGTCCTGTTGATGGGTCGTCAAAGGAGCCCCCTTTGGGGTCTGGGAGGACGTGGGGCTTCGGGAACGTCAGGCCTTCCGGAACGTCCGGTCTTCAGGCGCTGACGAGGAAGTCGAGGTCGGACGTGGCGAACCAGGTGCGGCTCACGGAGCGGTGCGGGATCCCGGGGTCCGAGGCATACGCCGCGAGTCGCCGCCACAGCCCGTCCAGGCGGTGCCGGGCGGCCGCGCAGTGGACGTCGGCCAGCTCCTGCCGCGCCGCGAAGCCGGAGTCCTCGGCTGCCGCCCGGGCCAACGTCGCGAAGACCGCGAGCAGTTCACCGGCAGCCCGCCCGACGAGCCGCGCTGCCTCCTGGTCCTCGCCGGGCGACGCCGTCGCCAACCGGGCGCACCACTCGCCGAGTCGGCGCAGATCCCGCCGGAGCGCGACGAAGTGCCGCCGGTTGGCGTCCGAGAGCCCGCCGAAGTCCGGCTCGTCCTCGCTCGCGGCGGGCGGCGTTGCGGGCCGTTCGCCGGCGTATTGCGCGAGCAGCAGCCGCCCCGCTCTGATGTCCAGCAGGAAGTCGATGTTCCCGGAGACCCTCAGGCCCCGTGCGTCCCGCAGCAGTTGCTCCAGCGGGAGGGGGCGCGCCCCACGGCGGAGTTTGCTGGAGGCCGTCTCCAGACCCTCCCCGCCCAGCACCGACACCGTACGGTCGGCGGTGCGCCACGCGGTGAGCGTGCAGATGTTCTTGGCGAGCAGCAGATCGAACGCCCGCTCACCGCCGCCGAGACACCACCGCACCACGCTGTCCGCCGCGTACGCCTCCGCAAGCGTCTGTGCGGCCAGGCGCCGGATCGCGTCGTACCCGGCGAGCGGCCGCCCGTCGATGGTCCGCCGGGCCACGAACTCCCGCTGGAAGCGCAGACTCCGGCGTACGACGGCCAGCGCGGGCGCGCCGTTGAACACCAGCTGGCCCACCATGGCGACCCGCCCGATCCCCGCGGGAAAGCGGGGATCGTCCGGCTCGTCGCCGAGCACGACCCGTTCTCCGGGCACCCGTACGCCCGCGAAGCGCAGCGAGCCGTTCGGCAGGCCTCTGCTGCCCAGGAACTCGTGCCGGGCGCTCACTTCGACGCCGGGGCTCGCGGTTTCCACGAAGACGACCGCCGCCCGGCGCCGCGCGCCCTCCGGCACGGTTGCCGTGACCGCGACCAGCCCGGCGACCGGGGCGTTGCCGGTGAACACCTTCTCACCGTCGAGGACGTACGAACCGTCGGCGGCTCGCGCCGCGGTGGTCGTGGGCCAGGTGTTGTTCTGGCCGTCCGGCTCCGTGCCGCCGAAGCCCGAGAGGGTGCCGGCCGCGACATGACGGGCGACGAACTCCGCGAGCGGGCCCGGCGGCAGTCCGGCCAGCAGCGCGGGCGCGCCCACCCCGTTCTGCACAGCGAGCAGTTGCCCGACGGCCACGGAGGTGTGCGCCGCGTGCTCGACGGCCCGGAAGGCGTTGTAGTCGGACGCGGCCGGCCCACCGAGGTGCTCGGGGTTGCGCAGCGCCAGGAACCCGGCGGAACGCAGCCCGTCGACCAGGCCGTCCGGGAGCTTCGCGGTGCGGTCCAGTTCGGCCGCGTCCACCCCGGCGAGCAGCGGGTCGAGCCGTGCGAGCAGCTCGTCCCCGGCACGGCGCTCGTCGGGACCGTACGGCCGGAGCAGCGCGGGCCGGGCCGGCGAAGCCGCCCCGGGCAGCAGATGGCTCAGAAAGGTCGGTTCGACCGGGGAGCCGACGGAACCGGACCCCGCCGAGGACGGACGAGTGGAAGGCGGAGGAGAGGAAGGCGGAGATGAGGAAAGCGCCACATCCCGGAACGCTAGGGAGACTTCACCCCTACCGCCTACCCCAGAAGATCCTCGGGGCACCCCTAACCCCCGCCGGGAGACGGGGTGCCCCGAAGGGCATCAGCCCTGTGCGGGCCAGTAGTTGCCATAGGTGTGGTCGAGGGAGACCAGCACCAGGGCCCGTCGGTCGGCGGCCATCGTGCGGTCGTACTCGTCCCAGTCGGGGTGTTCGCCGCCGCCCGCCGCCCGGTAGGCGTCCCGCAGCAGCTCCGGCAGCGCCTCGGGCGTCACCGCCTCGTGCGGATGGTCGGGGCCGACGATCGTGGCCGTGCCGCGCACCGCCGTCCAGCGCCGCCCGTCGCGGAAGACCACGACCGCGCGCGGGTCCCGCTCCAGATGGCGCAGTTTGCGCGAGCCGCCGAGCGCGACGATCGCGACCGTCGGCCGTCCGGTCGTGGGGTGGGCGAGTACGCCGGCGTTCACCACCGAGGAGTGCGGAGTCCCGGACGGGGCAACGGTGTTGAACACCACGAGCCCGCCCGACGCGGCCGCGAGGTCCTCGATCCGGGCCACCGCTTCGCTCGTGTCCGCCGTGCCCTCGGTGCCCTGAGAGGTCTGCGTCATGGACTGATCCCTTCGTGGGGGAAGCGGAGGCGCCCCGCCGGTCGGTCGTTCCGGTGGGCGCCTCTCACCGGTTGGTGGCGGTCCGGGCGTACGAGGCGCGATAGGCACTCGGGGTGAGGCCGCAGCGGCGTACGAGGTGCTGGCGCAGCGAGTCGACCGAGCCGATGCCGCTGCGCTCCGCGATCCGGTCCAGCGGCAGATCGGTGGTCTCCAGCAACTCCCGTGCACGGTCGATGCGTTGGTTGAGCAGCCACTGCAGTGGCGTCAGCCCGGTCTCGGCCTGGAACCGCCTGATGACGGTGCGCACACTACTGCTGTGGTGCCGGGCGAGATCGGCCAGGGTCAGCGGCTCGTGCAGCCGCTCCAGCGCCCACTCCCGGGTGTCGGCGAGCGAGACGCCCCGCTTCTCGGGCACCAACTCCGCGACGAGCTGCGCCTGTTCACCGGAGCGCACGGGCGCCGCGAGGACCAGCCGGGCCACCGTGTTGGCGATGGCGCTGCCGAAGTCCGTACGGATGATGTGCAGGCACAGGTCCATGGCGGCGGCGAGCCCGGCCGAGGTCACCACCGGACCGTCCTGGAGGTACAGCACGTCCGACTGCACGGTGACGTCGGGGAAGCGGGAGCGCAGCTCGGCGGCGTACTTCCAGTACGTCGTCGCGCGGCGGCCGTCGAGCAGCCCCGCCTGCGCCAGTACGAACACGCTGCCGCACACGGACGCGATGCGCTTGCCCGCCAGGCCCGCCTCCCGCAGCGCCGCGAGCAGCCGCGGATCGGCCTCCTCGCGGCCGCCCGCGCCCACCACCAGCACCGAGTCGGCCGTCTCGAGGGCCTCGAGCCCGTGTCGTACGACGATCTCCAGCGAGCCCGTGCCGACCACCGCTCCGGCCTCGGTCGTGCACGGCACCACCTCGTAACAGGGCTGCCCGTCGACCAGGGCCTGACCGAAGGCCATCTCGGGGATGGAGAGCTCCGCGGCCGTCACGGGAGGGATGGCGAGCAGGGCGATCCGGTGCATGGCGAGATCCTCCGCATACCTGTCACTTGAGCCCCTCGTGGGCATGTCCCGCTCCCCCCAAAGTTAGAGCAGGTCGCCCGTCGGGCTGGATCTCTTCCCCTCAACACCCCTCGCTGATCTTCTGTTCCGCGCCATTTCTCCGAGAAGGGCTTACCACCGTGGTCGCTGCACCTGACGAGGTGGGCCGCAGGCTGGGCCTGAGGCTGGCACTGCTGGCCTTCGCACAGCTCATCGCCACCATCGATGTCAACATCGTCTTCATCGCGCTGCCCGACATCGGACGGGAGCTGGGCTTCAACGCGCAGTCGCTCCAGTGGGTGGTCAGCGCCTATGTCGTCGGCCTCGGCGGCTTCCTGCTGCTGGGCGGCCGCGCCGTGGACCGCTTCGGACCGCGCCGCATGTTCTCGCTGGCCATGGCCCTGTACGCGCTGTCGTCGCTGGTCGGCGGCCTCTCCTCGGACCAGGGCCTGCTGGTCGGGGCGCGCTTCGTGCAGGGGCTCGGCGGTGCCCTGGTCACCCCGGCCACACTGAAGCTGATCTACCTCAACTTCGCCGAGGGCGGCGAGCGCAACCGCGCCGTGGGCGTCTGGGGCGCGGCCGGCGGCGCGGGCCTGTCCGTCGGCGCCCTGCTCGGCGGTGTGCTCACCAACTACCTCGGCTGGGAGTGGGTGTTCTTCGTGAACGTGCCGCTCGCGCTGATCGCCGCTCTCGCCGCACCCAGGGTGCTCGCGGCCGATCCGCCCGCGGCGGCCAAGGAAAAGAAGTTCGACCTGCTGGGCGCCCTGATCGCCACCGCCGGCCTCACCCTCATCGTCTTCGGCCTGGTCAGCGGGCCCGACAAGGGCTGGGCCACGTTCGACGGCGCGGGCACCCTGGCCGTCGGCGGTGTGCTGCTCGTGCTGTTCGTGCTGCTGGAGGCGCGCACTCGTGATCCGCTGGTGCCGCTGCGCATGTTCGGCAACCGCAACCTGCTCACCACGATGATCGTGATCTTCGTCTTCCAGGGTGCGCTCAGCTTCACGTACTACCTGTTCACCACCTACCTCCAGGACGGTCTCGGCTACGACGCCCTGGAAGCCGGCCTCGCCTTCCTGCCGGCCACCCTCATCTCGATGGTGACGGCGCTGCGCATCACCCCGAAGTTCATCGGCAAGTGGGGCGTGCGTGCCGCGGTGACGACCGGGGTGTTCCTCACCGCCGTCGGCCTGGCCGGGGTCTCCGCGAGCCTGACCGTCGACGGCTCCTACTGGCTGATGCTGCCGGGTTCGGCCGTCTGGGGACTGGGCGGCGGTCTCGGCTTCCCGCCGATGTTCGTGGCAGCGGCGCAGGGCGTGCCGCCCGCCGAACAGGGCGTGGCCTCCGGCCTGGTGTCGAGCTTCCGGCAGGTCGGCGGCGCCGTTGGCCTGGCCGTCCTGGTGGCCGTCGCCAACGCGGGGCTGGACATCGGGGCGGACGCACACCCGGCGGTCTCCGACGTCATCGACGGGCTGCGCACCTCGGGGTGGGTGGCGGCCGGGCTCACCGCCGTCTCCGCGGTCCTGGCCCTGGCCCTGCGCAAGCCCGCCCCCGCCCCCGCGCAGGCGGCCCCCGCCGAGAAGCCCGCGCAGGCCCCCGCCCCCACCGCCGCGCAAGAGGCGAATTGACGGCGGGGGAACCGAAACGGACCCGGGAACCCCTTTCCACCCCCGTAGGGGTTCCCGGGCCCTCGGATAGGGGTTGACCTGCACCGCGCGACGTAATTGGTTGTTATCGAATTCTCGAACGTCCGGATAATCCGAGCGAGAGGCATGAAAATGGCTGACGAGGTCCGCGGTTGGGATTACATAATCGTCGGGGGCGGATCGGCCGGAGCCGTGCTCGCGGCGCGGCTCAGCGAGGACCCCGAAGCGGACGTCCTGGTGCTCGAGGCGGGACACGACTTCCGTACCGAGGAAACTCCCCAGGCATTCCGGCACCGCAAGATAGACCTGGAGACGTCCAACAATCCTGATTACTGGTGGGCCGGTCTCGAAAACCGTCGCAATCCCGCGCAGGAGCCAACTCCCTTCCTGCGCGGCCGCGGTGTCGGCGGCACCTCGCTGGTGAACATCCTGTTCGCGCTGCGCGGCACCTCACAGGACTTCGACCGCTGGACGGCGTCCGGCGCGGAGGGCTGGAGCTGGGAGAACGTCCTGCCGTACTACGCCAAACTCGAGGACGAGCACGACTTCCCCGACGCCCCTTACCACGGCAGCGGCGGCCCCGTCCCCGTCTACCGCGAGCCCCAGGAGGGCTGGGGCGGTGTGGACCTCGCCTTCCGCGACGCGGTCCTGGATGCCGGGATCCCCTGGGCCGAGGATCACAACGCCCCCGGCGCGACCGGTCTTTCGCCGTTCGCCATGAACATCCGCGACGGCCGCCGGGTCACTACGAACGACGCCTACCTGGAGCCCGCGCGCGATCGCGCCAACCTCACCGTCCGCGGCGACGCACACGTGGACACCGTGGTCGTCGAGCCCGGCAGCAAGCGGGTCACCGGGGTGCGGCTGGTCGGCGGCGAGACCCTCGGGCTGAACCCGGGCGGCGAGGTCGTCCTCGCGGCGGGTGCCCTGATGTCGCCCGCCATCCTGGTCCGCTCCGGCATCGGCGAGGCCCAGGACCTGCACGAGCTCGGCATCGACGTGGTGGCCGACCTGCCGGTGGGCCAGGGCGTGCAGGACCATCCGACCGTCATCGTGCCGCTGCCCACCACCGCACAGGCCAAGGAGAGCCCGTACGACCGCTTCACCAATGTCACGCTGCGCTACTCCTCCGGGCTCGCGGGCGCCGGCGAGAACGACATGATGATCATCCCGAACAACCACTGGATGGGCGGCAGTTGGCTGCTGATCGTGCAGCAGCAGGTCTTCAGCCGAGGGCGGCTGCTGTTCACCTCGCGCGATCCGCTGTCGCCCCCGTTCATCGAACACCGGCTGCTGACGGACGAGTCGGACCTGGCGCGTGCCGCCGACGCCCTGGACCGGGTCGCCGAGTTCGTGGCCAAGCCGTCGTTCACCTCGATCCTGGAGGCGAAGCCCGACATTCCCACCGTGGAGGACCTGCCCAAGGTGGTCTGGGACGGGGGTCATCTGTCCGCCACCGTTCACATGGGATCCCCCGACGACCCGGCCACGGTCGTGGATCCGGAGTGCCGTGTGCTCGGCGTGGACGGCCTGCGCGTGGTCGACGCCTCCGTGATGCCGGAGGTGGTCCGCGGCAACACACTGCTGTCCGTGCTGATGATCGCGGAGCGGATCGCCGACCGGATCAAGACGGCGCGCCCGGGGACCTGACCCGTCCGCCGGTCGTATAGGGGTCGTGGCGCAACGGCGCCCGACCCCTATTTTTGTTCTTATGACCCCCGTCACGTTCCGGGACGCTCCGCTCGGCGCCGAATGCAAAGGGCCGGTCAACCGCGCAGCTCGTAGCGGAGGGTCCGCGTCCGTGAAATGTGCCGTCCGTGTTGCTGGAAGATTAAACGAGGCCGAGAGGTCGACGCTCGCTGTCCGAATTCACCCACTCGACCCGCCCGCGGCACCCGGTCCGAAAAGATCGGCGTTGACAATGATCTCACCCCCCTCCCAGACTGGACAGGGCAAGTTGGTGAATGCGCAAATTTTCAGCTGCGCGTCATTGAGGACATATCGCAGGTAATGGCGCCTGTGCACGCCGGTCGTACGGAACCGGTCGTCATGAGCCCGGAGTTCGGGACCATGTCCTCTTTCCCGAGATTTTTGCGCGACTTTCCGAAGCTTGGTCATTCAACTGGGGGAAGTAGTGGAAGATTCGGCCAACCTTGATACGGAGCGCAAAGGAGAACACCTCGGTCACACATCCGCCGACGTGCTGCCGGGTGAACGGCGCGGAAAACTGGCGGAGTTGCACGGCCTGCTCGGCGAAGCGCGCGCGGGCGCCGGCCGACTCGCCGTCGTCACGGGTCCGGCGGGCAGCGGGAAGACGCTTCTCCTGCGCACTTTCTATGACGATGCCGCCCGGTCCGGCACGAGTTCCCTGTCGGCCACGGCATCCCGGGCCGCCCGGTCCGTTCCCTTCGCCGTCCTCGAACAGCTCTTCCGCGGCGCCCGCGGTCATGTCCCAGCCGAACCGGTCGGCCGGATCCTGCGCCTGCTCGACGAGGGAGCGAGCGCCTCCCTGCGCGACTGCCTCGAGCCCGGCGCGTCCGACCGGATCGGGGCCCATGTCTTCCACCGGGTGTGCATGGCCCTGCTCGATCTGATGGACGAGACCGAAGAGCCCCTCGTGATCGGCATCGACGACGCCCAGCACGCCGACACCGCGTCCCTGCAGATCCTGTTCGCGGTCCTGCGCCGACTGCACACCGGCCGGCTCCTGCTCGTGCTCGCCGAGTCCGAGACGTCCCAGCCCCTCGACGTCCTGCTCAAGGCGGAGCTGCCGTCCGAGCCCGTGACCCGCCGGCTGCGCCTCGGGCCGCTGCCCGTCGCGGACGTGGAGGAACTGCTCGCGCCCCGGCTGGGCCGCACCGCCGCGCGCCGCAAGGCCGCCGCCTACCGGGACGTCAGCGGCGGCAGTCCGCTGCTGGTGCGCGCCCTGCTCGACGACGACCGTCGGGCCCGCCCCGACGACCAGCGGCCCGCGGCCGACCGCGCCTACCGGGAGGCGGTACTGACCTGCCTCTACCGCTGCGGCTCCGACCTGCTGGACTTCGCCCGCCAACTCGCCCTGCTCGGCGACACGTTCGACCGGACGCTGCTGCACCACCTGGTCGGCCTGGACAGCGAGTCCACGCAGCGGGCGATCGACGTGCTGCGCGCCGCCGGGATCCTGGGCGGGGACCGGTTCCGGCATTCCCAGGCCCGCGTCGCCGTGCTCGGCGACATGACCCCGGAGGAGCGCTCCGACGCCTACGCCCGGGCCGCCCGCATCCTGCACAAGAACGGCGCGCCGGCCACCGCCGTCGCCGTCCAGCTCCTCGCCTCGGAACAGATCGGCACCAGCTGCTCGGTGACGCTCTTGCAGGAGGCCGCGGACCAGGCGATGGGCGACGGCCAGGTGCACTTGGCGCAGGACATCCTGCACTATGCCGACCTCCACCCGGCCGACCGGCGCCAGCAGGCCGTCACCACGGCCATGCTGGTACGCACCGAGTGGCTCACCGACCCGACGGCCGCGGCACGCTGGGTGCCCGACCTGATGGTCGCGGCCGAGGACGGTCAGCTGGCCAGCGGTCATGTCTCCACCCTGATCGGCGCGCTGCTCTGGTTCGGGAAGATCGACGCGGCCCTCGACCACCTGGGCAGGCTCCGCGACCCGGACTGGTCCCGGGACCCCCTCACGGCCGCCCACCGCCACGCCCGGAGCAAATGGCTCACCCTGCTCTACCCGCCGGCCGCGGCGGCTCTCGGCGAGCGGGACAGGGATGCGAGCACCTTGCGGACCGACCTCCCGTTCGCCGCCGACCCGCAGTCCCAGGTGGCCGAACTCCTCGCCGACCTGATGTCGTGCGCGCCCGGCGTCCCCGGCGCCCAGGCGGCCGAACGCACGCTGCGCCGTTATCCGTTCAGCGCCGGTACCGCCGCGGCACTGGCCGCCGCGCTCGTGGTCCTCGTCCTGTGCGGCCGGTTGAGCACCGCCGCCCGCTGGGCCGAGGGGTTCGCCGTCGCCGCCGAGGAGCGGGACCTGACGGTGTGGCACGCGGTCTTCACCGCGCTGGCGGCCGAAATCGCGCTGCGCCGGGGCGCGTTGGAGCAGGCCGAGAGGTTCGGCCGCAGCGCGCTCGGCATCCTCCCTGCCGAGGGCTGGGGCGTACTGATCGGTCTGCCGATCGCCACCCTGCTCCAGGCACGCACCGAGCTCGGCAGGCTCGACCAGGCCCAGGAACTGCTGAATCTGCCTGTGCCCGACGTCATGTCCCACACCACCGCCGGCCTGCCCTATCTCAGGGCCCGCGGCCGTTACCACCTGGCCTGCGGCCAGCCGGAGCCCGCCCTGGCCGACTTCCTCACCGTCGGCAACCAGCTGAAGGAGTGGGGCCTCGACCTCCCCGCCTTCCTGCCGTGGCGCACGGACGCGGCCGAGGCGTTACTGAGGCTGGGCCGGGTGCACGATGCCGCCGAACTGGCTGAAGAGCAACGGGAGTTGACCGACCGTCGGCAGCCATACGTGCACGCCCTGTCGCTGCGGGTGCTGGCCGCATGCCGTCCCCTCGACCGGCGCACCGAGCTGCTGAGGGAGGCTCTCAAGACGCTGCAGCAGGTCGAGGCGCCGCTGGAACTGGCTCAGGCGAAGGCCGATCTGGCGGCCGCGCTGCAGGAACTGGGCCGGCACGACGAGGGCCGGCTGCTGCTGTACCAGTCGCGTTATCTCGCCGAGGAGGCGGGCGTCCAGGCGCCCGGCCGTACCGTGGCCCTCGAGCCCGCCCTGGCGAGTGCCGTCCCGGCCGGGCGCGGGCCGGGCGGTATCACCGCGGTCAAGGAGCTGAGCGACGCCGAGCGGCGGGTGGCCCGGCTCGCGGCGCGGGGGCTGAGCAACCGCCAGATCGCAGGCGAGCTGTTCCTCACCGTCAGCACGGTCGAGCAGCATCTGACCCGGGTGTACCGCAAGCTCAAGGTGCGCGGCCGCAGCGAGCTGTCCCAGGCGGTACCTGCGGACCCGCCGAGGAAGACGGCCGCGCGAGGCCAGGAATCCGCACCGGGCCGCCCCGACTCGTCATGCGCCTCGGTGGGCGGACGCCGAGCACGCTGAGCCCACCGGCTCATGGGAGCGGGTTCCGACGGGCGCCCGCTCCCATGACCGCCCGAACTCCGGCGACACCACCTCCGGCGGTGCGCCTCAGCACTCGATGATGTTCACCGCGAGACCGCCCCGCGCCGTCTCCTTGTACTTGACGCTCATGTCCGCCCCGGTGTCCTTCATCGTCTTGATGACCTTGTCCAGGGACACCTTGTGCGAGCCGTCCCCCCGCATCGCCATCCGCGCCGCGGTGACCGCCTTGACCGCGGCCATGCCGTTGCGTTCGATGCAGGGGATCTGGACCAGGCCGCCGACCGGGTCGCAGGTGAGGCCCAGGTTGTGTTCCATGCCGATCTCGGCGGCGTTCTCGACCTGTTCGGGGGAGCCGCCCAGGACCTCGGCCAGTGCGCCCGCCGCCATCGAGCAGGCCGAGCCGACCTCGCCCTGGCAGCCGACCTCGGCGCCCGAGATGGAGGCGTTCTCCTTGAAGAGCATGCCGATCGCGCCCGCCGCCAGCAGGAAGCGGACCACTCCGTCCTCGTCGGCGCCCGGCACGAAGTTGATGTAGTAGTGCAGAACCGCCGGGATGATGCCCGCGGCACCGTTCGTCGGGGCGGTCACCACGCGGCCGCCTGCCGCGTTCTCCTCGTTCACCGCCATCGCGTAGAGCGTGATCCACTCCATCGCACGCGCCAACGGGTCGCCCTCCGCCCGGAGTTGGCGGGCGGACATCGCGGCGCGGCGGCGGACCTTCAGACCGCCCGGCAGGATGCCCTCACGGGACATGCCGCGGGAGACGCACGCCTGCATGACGCGCCAGATGTCGAGGAGCCCCTCGCGGATCTCCTCCTCCGTGCGCCAGGCCCGCTCGTTCTCCAGCATCAGCGCCGAGATCGACAGGCCCGTCTCGTTCGTCAGGCGCAGCAGCTCGTCGCCCGTGCGGAAGGGGTACTTGAGCACCGTGTCGTCGAGCTTGATGCGGTCCTCGCCGACCGCGTCCTCGTCGACGACGAAGCCGCCGCCCACCGAGTAGTACGTCTTCGACAGCAACTCCGTACCGGAGGCGTCGTACGCCCACAGGGTCATGCCGTTCGCGTGGTACGGGAGGGCCTTGCGGCGGTGCAGCTTCAGGTCGTCGTCGAAGGAGAACGGGATCTCGTGCTCGCCGAGCAGCCGGATCCGGCCGGACGACTTGATCGCCTCCACCCGCTCGTCGGCACGCTCCACGTCCACCGTCCGCGGCGAGGCGCCCTCCAGACCGAGCAGCACCGCCTTGGGGGTGCCGTGGCCGTGGCCGGTGGCGCCGAGAGAGCCGTACAGCTCGGAACGTATGGACGCCACGGAGCCCAACAGCTCCTCGTTGCGCAGACGGCGGGCGAACAAGCGTGCCGCCCGCATCGGGCCGACCGTGTGGGAGCTGGACGGGCCGATGCCGATCGAGAACAGGTCGAAGACCGAGATGGCCACGGTGACTCCTCAGAACGGAGTGGAACAAAGGGGGTGGGGTGTCCCGCTCACTACGAGTGTCCAGGACACCCCACAAAAAGGAACTACTTGTTCAGACCGGGGTACAGCGGGTGCCTGTCGGCCAGGGCCTTGACCCGGGCCTTCAGCGCTTCCGCGTCGTACGACGGCTTCAGGGCTTCCGCGATGACGTCGGCGACCTCGGCGAAGTCCGCCGCCTGGAAGCCGCGGGTGGCCAGCGCGGGCGTACCGATCCTGAGCCCCGACGTCACCATCGGCGGGCGCGGGTCGTTCGGGACGGCGTTGCGGTTGACCGTGATGCCGACCTCGTGCAGGCGGTCCTCGGCCTGCTGCCCGTCCAGCTCGGACTCCCGCAGGTCGACCAGGATCAGGTGCACATCCGTGCCGCCGGACAGGACATTCACGCCGGCCGCGCGGGCATCCGCGGCCGTCAGCCGCTCGGCGAGGATCCTTGCGCCCTCGACCGTGCGCTGCTGGCGCTCCTTGAACTCCTCGCTCGCGGCGACCTTGAAGGAGACCGCCTTGGCCGCGATGACGTGCTCCAGCGGGCCGCCCTGGAAGCCGGGGAAGACCGAGGAGTTCAGCTTCTTCGCGAACTCCTGCTTCGCCAGGATGATGCCGCCGCGCGGCCCGCCCAGCGTCTTGTGGGTGGTGGAGGTGACGACGTCGGCGTGCTCGACCGGGTTGGGGTGCAGGCCGGCCGCGACCAGGCCGGCGAAGTGCGCCATGTCCACCCACAGGTAGGCGCCGACGGCGTCGGCGATGCGGCGGAATTCGGCGAAGTCCAGCCGGCGGGGATACGCCGACCAGCCCGCGATGATCACCTTCGGGCGGTGCTCGGTGGCCAGCTTCTCCAGCTCGGCCATGTCGACCAGCCCGGTCTCCTCGTCCACGTGGTAGGCGACGACGTTGAACTGCTTGCCCGAGAAGTTCAGCCGCATGCCGTGGGTGAGGTGGCCGCCGTGGGCGAGGTCCAGGCCGAGGATGGTGTCGCCGGGCTGGGCGAGGGCGAACAGGGCGGCCTGGTTGGCGGAGGCGCCGGAGTGCGGCTGGACGTTGGCGTACTCGGCGCCGAACAGGGCCTTGAGACGGTCGATGGCGATCTGCTCGGCGACGTCGACGTGCTCGCAGCCGCCGTAGTAGCGGCGGCCGGGGTAGCCCTCGGCGTACTTGTTGGTCAGGACCGAGCCCTGGGCCTCCATGACCGCGAGCGGAGCGAAGTTCTCCGAGGCGATCATCTCGAGGGTGGACTGCTGGCGCTCGAGCTCGGCGTCGACCGCGGCGGCGATCTCCGGATCCAGCTCGTGCAGGGACGTGTTCAGTGCGGACATGCGTCTACGGCTCCTCAGCCGGCGTTCTGGGCGGTGTACTCGTCGGCGGAGAGCAGGTCGGCGGGCTCCTCGGTGACCCGGACCTTGAAGAGCCAGCCGCCCTCGAAGGGGGCCGAGTTGACCAGGGACGGGTCGTTGACGACGTCCTCGTTGATCTCGGTGACCTCACCGGTGACGGGGGAGTACAGGTCGCTGACCGACTTGGTGGACTCCAGCTCGCCGCAGGTCTCGCCCGCGGTCACGGCGGAGCCCACCTCGGGAAGCTGGGCGTAGACGACATCGCCGAGCGCGTTGGCCGCGAACTCCGTGATGCCGACCGTCGAGACGCCGTCCTCGGCGGCCGACAGCCACTCGTGCTCCTTGCTGTAGCGCAGCTGCTGGGGGTTGCTCATGGCCTGAATTCTCCTGTACGCGGGGAGTGGTGATGAATGGGGGACTGCTGGAAACGCGTGTGATCAGGGTGTATGTGCGCGGGGTCACGTCCACGGACGAGGCCGCCCGCGCTCAGTGTCTACTTCTGGCGCTTGTAGAAGGGCAGCGCCACGACCTCGTACGGTTCGTGGCTGCCGCGAATGTCCACGCCCACGCCGGGGGTGCCCGGCGCCGCGTGCGCCGCGTCGACGTACGCCATCGCGATCGGCTTGCCCAGCGTGGGGGAGGGCGCGCCGGAGGTGACCTCGCCGATCACCTCGCCGCCGGCCACGACCGGGTACCCGGCGCGCGGGACCCGGCGGCCCTCGGCGACCAGGCCGACCAGGACGCGCGGCGGGTTCTCCTCGGAACGGGCGGCGGCCTCCTGCAGGGCCTCGCGCCCCACGAAGTCGCCCTCCTTCTCGAACTTCACCACCCGGCCGAGCCCGGCGTCGAAGGGCGTGAGCGAGGTCGACAGCTCGTGCCCGTACAGCGGCATGCCCGCCTCCAGGCGCAGCGTGTCCCGGCAGGACAGCCCGCAGGGGACCAGGCCCACGCCCTCGCCCGCCTTGGTCAGCGCCTGCCACAGCTCGACGGCGTGCTCCGGTTTCACGAACAGCTCGAAACCGTCCTCGCCGGTGTACCCGGTGCGTGCGATCAGCGCCGGGACGCCGGCGACCGTGCCGGGCAGACCGGCGTAGTACTTCAGGCCGTCCAGGTCGGCGTCGGTGAGGGACTTCAGGATTCCCGGCGACTCGGGGCCCTGCACGGCGATCAGTGCGTACGCGTCCCGGTCGTCGCGCACCTCGGCGTCGAACCCGGAGGCGCGCTCGACGAGCGCGTCCAGTACCACCTGGGCGTTGGAGGCGTTGGCGACGACCATGTACTCGGTCGCGCCGAGCCGGTAGACGATCAGGTCGTCGAGGATGCCGCCGTCGGTCCGGCAGATCATGGTGTAGCGGGCGCGGCCGACGCCGACGGAGGCGATGTTGCCGACCAGGGCGTGGTTCAGCAGCCGGGCGGCCTCGGGGCCCGTGACGGTGATCTCTCCCATGTGCGAGAGGTCGAAGAGGCCGGCCTTGGTGCGCACGGCCAGGTGCTCGTCACGCTCGGAGCCGTAGCGCAGGGGCATGTCCCAGCCGGCGAAGTCGGTCATCGTCGCACCGAGCGAGCGATGCAGGGCATCGAGCGCGGTATGACGGGGTGCGGTGCTGCTCATCGGACGGTCGTCTCCCAAAGCAAGGCAGGACGGGCGAGGGCGTTCCTCCCCATCTGTCATCGGAACCTGAGAGGTTCGCCATGACCGCACGTGCTGACCACACGTGGGGATCCTGGCTTGCACCTTGGGTGGAGCCGCATGTGCAGCGGCCCGCTTTTCAGATGTGCCTCGCCCGCGCGGTAACGGGGCCTGAGAGATTCAAGGGAGGGACTTGCTCCTTCGGCGCCCCGGCAGACGGTGCTGCTGGGGACTCTCCCGCGCGGATTCAAACGGCCGGTATGCAGTTGGCGCGCACATCATTGCACGCCTCGTCGGGTCGCGGCAGGCCGCACTTGCCACTCCTTTCGGGCCCCTCCTTTTGTGACCGGCCTGTGGCCATAAGCGAACGGAACCGGGAGACACCGTGCATTACCTTCTCTTTACATTCGATGGGGAGAACCTTTCCTGACCCCGCAGGGAGGACGATCACGGTGAACAGGACCACGGCGTACGCCACGACCTCGGCCGTCGCGCTGCCGAAGCAGCCCTCGGCCCCGGCCCGCGAGCGGTGCCAGGAGCGCCCGGCGCCGGTTGTCCGCGACTTCCGCGAGCGCTCCGGCCGCAGCCCGCACGCCCTGCTGTTCGGCCCCCGCGACCTCGTGGTGATCACCGGTCTGCCCGGCAGCGGCAAGTCCACGCTGATGGAGCGCGCGGTGCGGGGCATCCGCATCGACTCCCAGGACACCCGCGACCGCTGGGACGCCCGTATGTCCCGCTTCCTGCCGTACGCGGTCTACCGCCCCCTGGTCCGCCTGGCCCACTTCGCCGGGCTGCGCCGCGCGCTGCGCAGCGGCAAGGGAGTCGTCGTGCACGACTGCGGCACACAGGCCTGGGTGCGCGGCTGGCTCGCCCGGGAGGCCCGCCGCCGGGGCGGCATCCTGCACCTGCTGCTCCTCGACGTCACGCCGGGAACCGCCCTGGAGGGCCAGCGCGAGCGCGGCCGCGGCGTCTCGCGGTACGCGTTCCTGCGCCACCGCACGGCGGCCGCCCGGCTGATCCGCTCCGTGGAGCAGGGCGACCTGCCCGAGGGCTGCGGCTCGGCGGTGCTGCTCGACCGGGACGCGGCGGACGTACTGAGCAGGATCGGCTTCACGGGCTGAGGTCGTGACCGAGGCCGTTTCGGGCCGTACCCGCTAGCCTTTCTGCCTCAGCAGTGATTCTCAGCAGGCGGTCAGGACAGATGGACTTCCCAGCGGATCTCCCCGCGGACTTTCCCATGCAGGCGCACCCCCATCCGCACGGCGGATGGCCCGGCAACGAGCTGGAGGAGGTGCTGTCGGCCTCCCTGGGCATGCCCTCGGCGGGCGGCCGGATCATCGAGGTCCTCGGCCGCAGCTTCGTCTGGATCCCGCTGCCCAACGGCGGCGGCCCGCACAGCGGCCCCCTCGACCTGCCCACGCTGGAGATCGAGGGTCAGGCGTACGTCCCGGTCTTCAGCTCCGAGGAGCAGTTCCGCCAGGTCGTCGGCTCCCACATGGGGTACACGATCGCCCCGGCCGTCGAGTTCGCCCGCGGCCTGCCCCCGCAGGTGGGCCTCGCGGTCAATCCGGACGGCGTGGTCGGCGTCCCCCTCCCTCCGGCCGCGGTCGCCGAACTCTGCCGGGTGGGCCGCACGCCCCTGGACGGCCCGACGTCGGGCGGCCGGGTCAAGCTCTTCGAACCGGACTGGCAGGACGACCCGATCGACTTCCTGGCGGCCGCCTCGGCCGAGTTCGCGGAGACGGGCGTGGTCGTCACGGCCCGCCGCTGCCTCGCGGCCGTCGAGACGGCGCATCCGGTGATGTTCGTGGGCGTCGAACTCTCCCAGCGGGAGGGCGACTTGAGGGCCCTCCCGCTGCAGGCCCTGGAACGGGCCGTGACCAGGGTTGCGACCCAGTGGCCGGTCAACCTGGTCCTCCTGGATGTGACGGAGGACCCGGTGGCCAACTGGATGAGGGAAAACGTCCGGCCCTTCTATCAGTACGGCCACTAGGACTCCCCGACCCGCACTCGCGAACACACACCAGGTCCCGACCTTCCAGACGCTTAAGCTGTGGGCATACGCGGGGCAACCATCAGAAGGGGCGGTACACGTGAGCGCCAGCGGCACCACGACCGGGACGGTCGAGCACATGCTGCGCCAGGTGACGCCGGGGCGCTACGACGCCTACGAGGCACTGCTCCGCGCGCTCGCGACCCCCGGCTCCGGCCAGGTCTGGATGCTCCTGTGGCACGGCCAGGCAGGCTCCCCGGACGCCCAGTACGGAAACATGGAGGTGGAGGGCTACGGATACGCCCCGTGCGTCACTTCAGCCCAGGAGCTCTCGGCCAGCGGCTGGAACCGCTCCTATGAAGTGGTCGACGGACTCGACGTCGCCCGCACCCTCTACCCCGACCACTTCGGCCTCTGGCTGAACCCGCACGCCCCCGGCGGCGGCGTCGGCATCCCCTGGCTCGACCTGCGCCGTATCGCCACCGGCCTGGAGCGCCAGCCCGCCGGTCCCCTGCGGCTGTCCGAACCCGGCATCGAGATCCCGCAGTTCTACGCCCTGCTCGCGCAGAACGCCCACCGCACCCCGGCCGTCCGCGCCCTGCGCCGCGCCTGGGTACAGCCGGCGCTCGGGGCGCCGTACCTCGCCATCGGCCTGGATGTATACGACACCAGCCCGCCCGCGGTGGACTCGGTGCGGGCGATGATGCAGCAGTCCATCGGCGCCGTCCCGGACGGCCTGCCGGTGTCGACCGTGGCGATGTCCGACGAGTACGACCCGGTCGCCCTGTGGATGCGCGCAAGCGCCCGCCCCTTCTACGACCGCGAGGCCCACGCGGCCGCTCCGGCCCAGGCGCCGGCGTCGGGATACGGCTACCCGCCGGTGCACGGCGGATACTGAGACGGCCACCCGCCCGCGCCGGGGCGGGAGTTGATCTGCGCGCGTAGAGGCGGGCGGAAGATCCCACTCTGTCCCCAAAGGTCGCAACTGAACCGCGTCCGGCCCCGGTGCACGGCTGTCCGGATAACGGAACCCCCCAGACAGCATCACGGTTGCGCATACTTTCTCCATCAGACCTGGCGCGTGATCGCGAGCGCGTTGAAGACTCGCCTCTCAGACGCGAGGAATGTCGATCCTGTGAGCGAGTACCGATCGGTACCAATCGAGGATCACCTGGACAGTCGGGCCGTAACCATCTGCGGCCGCCGCGCAGCAGGCAAGCGAACCAAGCCGCCCACAGCGGCGGACAAAGGCCGGTCACCACCGGCGAGAGGGGTCAGGTCATTGTGACCGCACCGATCGAGACCACGGGGGCGGAAGCCGGAGCGCAGCCCGAGGCCGTGCTCGCCGGGGCCAAGAAGAGCCAGATCGAAGGGCGTTCCCTCACTCAGATCGCCTGGACCCGGTTCAAGCGGGACAAGGTGGCCGTGGCGGGCGGCATCGTCGTCATCTGCCTCACGCTGATGGCCATCCTGGCCAAGCCGATCGAGTGGATCTTCGGGCTCGACCCCGACAAGTTCCACCAGGACCTGATCGACCCGGCGCTGCTGGCGCCCAAGGGCGGCTGGGGCGGCATGAGTTGGTCCCACCCGCTCGGTGTCGAGCCGCAGTACGGCCGCGACATGCTGGCCCGCATCATCGACGGTTCCTGGGTCTCGCTCCTCGTCGCCGGCGGCGCCACGGTGCTGTCGGTGGTGATCGGCACCGTGCTGGGTGTCGTCGCCGGGTACTACGGCGGCTGGGTGGACAGCATCGTCAGCAAGCTGATGGACACCTTCCTCGCCTTCCCGCTGCTGCTCTTCGCCATCGCCATCTCGGCTTCGGTGCAGGACGGCTTCTTCGGACTCAACGGCCTGTCGCTGCGCATCTGCGTGCTGATCTTCGTGATCGGCTTCTTCAGCTGGCCCTACATCGGCCGTATCGTGCGCGCCCAGACGATGAGCCTGCGCAAGCGTGAGTTCATCGAGGCGGCCCACAGTCTCGGGGCACGTGGTCCGTACGTCCTGTTCCGGGAACTGCTCCCCAATCTCGTCGCGCCGATCCTCGTCTACTCGACGCTGATCATCCCGACGAACATCCTCTTCGAGGCCGCGCTGAGCTTCCTCGGAGTCGGCATCGCTCCGCCGCAGGCCTCCTGGGGCGGAATGCTCAGCAACGCCGTGGATCTCTACACC
Organism: Streptomyces sp. NPDC001663; assembly: GCF_042893105.1. Taxonomy (NCBI): domain Bacteria; kingdom Bacillati; phylum Actinomycetota; class Actinomycetes; order Kitasatosporales; family Streptomycetaceae; genus Streptomyces; species Streptomyces sp. NPDC001663. The sequence goes on from NZ_JBIAUR010000011.1 coordinate 82,703, forward strand.
GCAGATCCGCAGTACATGTTCGTGCCCGGACTGGCGATCTTCATCACCGTCCTGGCCTTCAACCTGCTGGGTGACGGGCTGCGTGACGCACTCGACCCTCGCAGCAAGTGATCCATCGATAGAGGGGGCTTTCCTCACGTGAAGACGAGAAGGGTTACCGCCGCCGTTGCGTCGGTACTGGCGCTCTCGCTCGGCGCCGCAGCCTGTGGCGGCGGTGGCGGCAAGGACGACAGCAGTGGCGGCGCCGGCAAGAAGGACGCGGCGCTCGACGCCATCGTCAACGTGTCGAACAAGAAGGGGGGTTCGGTCACGCTGGAGGACTCCGACGTGCCGGACTCCCTGGACCCGGGCAACACGTACTACGGGTTCGTGCAGAACTTCTCGCGCCTCTACGCGCGTACGCTCGTCACGTTCAAGCCCGCCGCGGGCAAGGCCGGTCTCCAGGTCGTCCCCGACCTCGCGGAGTCCCTGGGCAAGCCCAGCGCCGACGCCAAGACGTGGACGTACAAACTGCGTTCGGGCCTGAAGTTCGACGACGGTACGCCGATCACGTCCAAGGACGTGAAGTACGCGATCGAGCGCTCCAACTTCGCGCCCGAGGCCCTGTCCAACGGCCCCACGTACTTCAAGGCCTACCTGGTCGGCGGCGACAAGTACAAGGGTCCCTACAAGGACAAGTCGGCCGGCGGCCTGAAGTCGATCGAGACCCCGGACGATCAGACGATCGTCTTCAAGCTGAACCAGCCGTTCGCGGACTTCGACTACCTGGCGACCTTCTCCCAGACGGCCCCCGTGCCGGCGGCGAAGGACGACGGTGCGAAGTACGTGCAGCACATCGTGTCCTCCGGCCCCTACAAGTTCCAGTCGTACGAGGAGGGCCGCAGCGCCACCCTCGTCCGCAACACGAACTGGGACCAGAAGACCGACACGGTCCGCAAGGCACTGCCGGACAAGATCACGGTCAAGTTCAAGGTCAACCCGGTCACCATCGACAACGACCTGCTGGCCGACAAGATCACGGCCGACATCGCGGGCACCGGCGTCCAGCCGCAGACCCAGCCGAAGGTGCTGAGCGGCAAGTACGCCAAGCAGACGGACAACTCCTACGCGGGTGCGACCTCGTACATCGCGCTGAACGTCCACGTGGCTCCGTTCGACAACGTCCACTGCCGCAAGGCCGTTCAGTGGGCCGTCGACAAGCAGTCGATCCTCGACGCCATCGGTGGTTCGCCGAAGGGTGACGTGGCCACCACGCTGCTGCCGCCGTCGGTCAACGGCTACACGAAGTTCGACACCTACCCGTCCTCCGGGCACAAGGGTGACGCGGCCAAGGCCAAGGCGGAGCTCAAGCAGTGCGGCAAGCCGAACGGCTTCTCCACCACGCTGACGGCCCGTTCGGACCGTCCCGCCGAGATCGCCCAGGCCACCGCCATCCAGAACTCGCTCAAGAGCGTCGGCATCAAGGTCGAGATCAAGCAGTTCCCCTCCGGCAAGTACTTCTCCAACTTCGCCGGTGTCCCGAGCTACGTCCACGAGCACAAGCTGGGCATGCTCTCCATGGCGTGGGGTGCCGACTGGCCGACCGGCTACGGCTTCCTGGACCAGATCATCAACGGTGCGGCCATCAAGCCGTCGGGTGGCAACAACCTGATGGAGCTGGACGACCCGAAGATCAACAACGCGCTGAAGAGCGCGATCGCCAACACCGACGCCGCGGCCCGTACCAAGGCCTGGGGCGACATCGACAAGATGGTGCTCGACAACGCCTCGGTGGTCCCGCTCGTCTACCGCAAGAACCTGTTGCTCCGGCCGACGTCCGCTACCAACGTGACGGTCACGCAGGCGTACCTCGGCATGTACGACTACCTGCTGCTGAGCTCGTCGAAGTAAGCACAGGCCGGATTCCCTGAAAGGCAGGTGAAGGCACCGGGCGGCCGGGACGGACAACTCCGTCCCGGCCGCTCGGAGCCGCACAGCTGTGGCTGCGTACATCATCCGACGCGTCTTGGGCGCATTTGTACTGCTGCTGGTGGTCAGCGCAGTCACGTTCGGCATCTTCTTCCTGGTGCCACGCCTTGGCGGCCAGACGGCCACCCAGCTGGCCACCCAGTACGTCGGCAAGGACGCCAACCCCGAGTCCATTGCCGCGATCAAGAAGAACCTGGGTTTCGACCAGCCCATCTACATCCAGTACTGGGACTACATCAAGGGCCTGTTCGTGGGCGCCGACTACAAGTTCGGCCCCGACGCCACGCACTGTGACGCCCCGTGCTTCGGTTACTCCTTCAAGAGCCACGTCGAGGTGTGGCCGCAGCTCACGCAGCGCATCCCGGTCTCCTTCTCGCTGGCCGTCGGTGCCGCGGTGATCTGGGTGATCTTCGGTGTCACCACCGGTGTCATCTCGGCGCTGCGCAAGGGCAGTCCGATCGACCGCATCTCGATGTTCATCGCGCTCGCCGGCGTCTCCCTGCCGATCTTCTTCACCGGTCAGGTCATCAACGCCCTCTTCGTCTACCAGTGGCCCATCTGGGACAGCACGGACTACGTGCCGTTCACCCAGAACCCGGCCGACTGGGCCTGGCACCTGATGCTGCCCTGGATCAGCCTCGCATTCCTCTTCTCCGCCCTCTACGCCCGGCTCACCCGGGCGGGCATGCTGGAGACCATGGGCGAGGACTACATCCGGACGGCACGGGCCAAGGGCCTCAAGGAGTCCACGGTCGTCACCAAGCACGGCCTGAGGGCCGCGCTGACGCCCATCGTCACCATTTTCGGCATGGACTTCGGCACCCTGATCGGTACCGCGGTGCTGACCGAGACGGTGTTCTCCCTGCAGGGCATCGGTGCGTACTCGATCCAGGCCATCAAGGACAACGACCTGCCGATCGTCATGGGCGTGACGCTGGTCGCCGCGTTCTTCATTGTCTTCTGCAATCTCATCGTCGACTTGGTGTACGCAGCCATCGACCCCCGCGTGAGGTACTCGTGAGCAAGCTCGAAAAGGCGGCGCTGGGCGAACCGGCCACCGTCGCCCCCACCGACGCCGACGACGCGTTCCTCTCCGTTCGCGATCTGCGCATCCACTTCAACACCGACGACGGTCTGGTCAAGTCGGTGGACGGTGTCAGCTTCAGCGTGCGCCGCGGCCAGACCCTGGGCATCGTCGGCGAGTCCGGCTCCGGCAAGTCCGTCACCTCGCTCGGTGTGATGGGCCTGCACCGGCAGGCGAACGCCCGGGTCTCCGGCGAGGTCTGGCTGGACGGCCAGGAGTTGATCGCCGCCGACCCCGACGAGGTGCGGCGGCTGCGCGGCCGGAAGATGGCCATGATCTTCCAGGACCCGCTGTCGGCGATGCACCCGTTCTACAGCGTCGGCCAGCAGATCATCGAGGCCTACCGGGTCCACCACAAGGTGAACAAGAAGGTGGCCAGGCAGCGGGCCATCGAGATGCTGGACCGCGTGGGCATCCCGGAGCCGGCCAAGCGAGTCGACGGCTACCCGCACGAGTTCTCCGGCGGTATGCGCCAGCGCGCGATGATCGCCATGGCGCTGGTGAACAACCCCGAACTGCTCATCGCGGACGAGCCGACCACCGCCCTGGACGTCACCGTGCAGGCACAGATCCTCGACCTGATCCGGGATCTGCAGAAGGAGTTCGGCTCCGCGGTCATCATGATCACGCACGACCTCGGCGTGGTCGCCGAGATGGCCGACGACCTGCTGGTCATGTACGGCGGCCGGTGCGTGGAGCGCGGCCCGGCGGACTCGGTGTTCTCCGAGCCCCGCCACCCCTACACCTGGGGTCTGCTCGGCTCGATGCCGCGGCTCGACCGCGAGGACACCGACCGGCTCATCCCGATCAAGGGCTCCCCGCCCTCCCTGATCAACGTCCCGGACGGCTGCGCCTTCAACCCGCGCTGCCCGTACGCCGACATTCCGAAGGACAACGTCACCCGCACGGTCCGGCCCGAGCTCAGCGAGGTCGGCACCCGGCACTGGGCCGCCTGCCACATGAGCACGGAGCAGCGGGAGCGTATCTGGACCGAAGAGATTGCGCCGAAGCTGTGAGCGAGGACAAAGCAGTGACCATCCCTGCGCAGAGCGACGGTGCCACCCTCAACAAGGACGCCGCCCACGGCGAGACCCTGCTGAAGGTGACCGGGCTCCAGAAGCACTTCCCGATCCGCAAGGGCCTGCTCCAGCGGCAGACCGGCGCGGTGCGCGCCGTCGACGGCATCGACTTCGAGGTCCGCAAGGGCGAGACCCTCGGTGTCGTGGGCGAGTCCGGTTGCGGCAAGTCGACCATGGGCCGGCTGATCACGCGGCTGCTCGAACCGACCGGCGGAAAGGTCGAGTTCGAGGGCCGGGACATCACGCACCTCGGTGTCGGTCAGCTGCGGCCGATGCGGCGCGACGTGCAGATGATCTTCCAGGACCCGTACTCCTCGCTGAACCCGCGCCACACGATCGGCACCATCGTCGGTGCCCCCTTCAGGCTGCAGGGCGTCCACCCCGAGGGCGGCGTGAAGAAGGAGGTCCAGCGGCTGCTGTCGGTGGTCGGCCTCAACCCCGAGCACTACAACCGCTATCCGCACGAGTTCTCCGGCGGTCAGCGCCAGCGCATCGGCATCGCCCGCGCGCTCGCCCTGAACCCGAAGCTGGTCGTGGCGGACGAGCCGGTCTCCGCGCTGGACGTGTCGATCCAGGCCCAGGTCGTCAACCTGCTGGACGACCTCCAGCAGGAGCTGGACCTGACGTACGTGATCATCGCGCACGACCTCTCGGTGGTCCGGCACGTCTCGGACCGGATCGCGGTGATGTACCTCGGCAAGATCGTCGAGCTGGCCGACCGCGAGTCGCTGTACAGGGCGCCGATGCACCCGTACACCAAGGCGCTCATGTCGGCGGTGCCGATCCCGGACCCGAAGCGGAAGAACGTCAAGAGCGAGCGCATCCTGCTCAAGGGCGACGTGCCCTCGCCGATCTCCCCGCCGAGCGGCTGCCGCTTCCACACCCGGTGCTGGAAGGCGACGGAGATCTGCAAGACGACCGAGCCGAAGCTCGTCGAGCTGAAGCCCGGTCAGCAGGTCGCCTGCCACCACCCGGAGAACTTCGAGGACCAGGCCCCGCAGGACACGGTGCTGCTGACCGTGGCCAAGGAGGCGGCCGAACTGGTCTCGGACGAGGTGCTGGCGGAGTCGGCGGAGACGTCGGCCGCGGTGGCTGCCGTAGCGGCGGCGGAGACCTCTTCCGAAGAGGCCGCTACCGAAGAGGCCGTCACCGAAGAGGCCGTCACCGACGAGGTTCCGGAAGCGGAATCCGACCGCCAGGAGTCAACCGACAAGTAACGCATGACAAGTTGGCAAAGTCATGTGCATGACCGAACGGGAGAGTTCAGAGTCGTCCGTGTCCGACTTATCGGCACACGCTCGAAAGGGACGACTCATGAAACTCTCCCGTTCGACACGCTTAGGGGCCGTCGCGACAGCGGCGGCTTCTTTCTTCGCCATCGCCGCCTCCTCGGGTCCGGCCCCCGGAGCCCCCGGCATCGGCGACACCTACTTCCCGAACCTCGGCAACGGCGGCTTCGACGCCCGCCACTACGCCCTCGACGTGGCGTACAACCCCGACACCGACCGCCTCGACGGCCGTACGACACTCACGGCGCACGCCACCCAGAGCCTCTCCTCCTTCGATCTCGACCTGCAGAAACTCGAGGTCACCAGGGTCGAAGTGAACGGCAGACGCGCCGAGTTCACCCGCGACGGCGACGAACTGCGCATCACCCCGCGCGGCTTTCTGCCCAAGGGCCGCGACTTCACGGTCTCCGTCACCTACGGCGGCGTCCCCGAACCCCTCGGCGGCCCCATCGTGTTCGGCTCCAGCTACGGCTGGATGAAGACCGCCGACGGCGTCTTCGTCGCCTGCGAACCCAACGCCGCCTCCACCTGGTTCCCGTCCAGCGACCACCCGGACGACAAGGCCACCTACGACATCCGCATCAAGGCCCCCAAGGGCCTGACCGGCGTCTCCAACGGCCGGCTCGTCTCGACGTACGACAAGGGCGACTCGACGTACACCCACTGGCGCGAGAACAAGCCCATGGCGACCTATCTCGCGACCGCGACGATCGGGAAGTTCGACGTGAAAACCGGTCGGACGCCGTCCGGGATCCCGATCTACGTCGCCATCGACCCGGTGCTCGCGAACAGCAACAACGTCGACGTGTACGCCGTCACCGCCGCCGCCACCGACTACTGGTCGCAGGTATTCGGGCCGTACCCCTTCGAGGAGACCGGCGCGATCGTCGACGACATGCCCGAGGCCGGGTTCTCGCTCGAGGTGCAGTCGAAGCCGATCTACTCGGCGGTGCGCAACGAGACGACGATCGTGCACGAGCTGGCCCACCAGTGGTTCGGCGACTCGGTGTCCGTGGAGCGCTGGAAGGACATCTGGCTCAACGAGGGCTTCGCCACCTACGCCCAGTGGCTGTGGGCCGAGCACCAGGGCACCCGCAGTGCCCACGACTCGTTCCTGGCCGCGTACAACGCCCGCCCCGCCGACAACGCCTTCTGGCAGATCACCGTCGGCGACCCGCAGCGCGACACCATGTTCGCCTCCGCGGTCTATCAGCGAGGCGCGATGACCCTCCAGATGCTGCGCGAACGCATCGGCGACGCCGCCTTCTTCAAGCTGCTGCCGACCTGGACGAAGATCCATCGCTACGGCAACGCGAACACCGCCGACTTCATCAAGCTGGCGGAGAAGGTCAGCGGCCGGCAGCTGGACGATCTTTTCCAGACCTGGCTGTTCACGACAGGGAAACCGGCCCTCTGACCCTTGCATTGCAAGGGGAGCACCCTCTCATAGGTAAGAATGTATGGGTGTTTCAGCAACTGTTCAGCCCCTCCGTCCAGCACACGCTCGACCTCGTCGGCATCTTCGTGTTCGCCATCTCCGGCGCGCTGCTGGCCGTCCGCAAGAACTTCGACATCTTCGGCCTGGCCGTACTTGCCGAGGTCACCGCGCTGGGCGGGGGGCTGTTCCGGGACCTGATCATCGGTGCGGTACCGCCCGCCGCCTTCACGGACCTCGGCTACTTCATCACCCCGCTCCTCGCCGCCCTCCTGGTCTTCTTCCTGCACCCTCAGGTGGAGCGCATCCAGGTCGGCGTGAACGTCTTCGACGCGGCCGGCCTCGGCCTGTTCTGCGTCGCCGGGACGACGAAGGCGTACGAGTACGGTCTCGGCCTCACCCAGTCCGCGACCCTCGGCCTCGCCACCGCCGTCGGCGGCGGTGTCCTCAGGGACGTGCTCGCCAACGAGGTGCCGTCACTGCTGCGCTGGGACCGCGACCTGTACGCGGTCCCGGCGATCGTCGGCGCCACCATGGTCGCCCTGTGCATCCGCTACGACGCCCTGACCCCGTTCAGCAGCGGCTTCGCGGCCGTCACCGCCTTCGTCCTGCGCCTGCTCGCGATGAGGTTCCACTGGCGAGCTCCGCGCGCGTGGAACCGGCGGTCGACGGTGCGAGAGGAGTAGAGCCGGACCTGACCTTCGGACGGTTCTTGCCCATCTCCAGCGTCAGCCAGCGGAACACCGTCGGCACCTGCGGCCGCCACAGCGCCATCGTGTGACCGCCCGCGCTGCGCGGCAGGAACACCACGTGCACGGTCGTCGGAGCCTTGGCGATGGACTCCAGGGCCACACCGGCCTGGTAGCCGTCTCCGGACTCGCCCGAGATGTACAGCGCGATCGGCGGCGCGGTGCGCTTGTTCCTCAGCAGCAGATAGGGGTTGTTCTCGGCCCGCAGGGTCGGGTTCTGCGCGGCGAGCGAATTGCGTTCGCCGATCGGGTCGTTGTAGCCGGACATGCCGACCGCCGCGCGGTAGCGGTCGGGGTGGGCGACGGCCAGCTTGACCGCGCAGTGCGCCCCGGCCGAGTACCCGGCGACCGCCCAGCCCTTGGGGGCGGGCTCGGCGCGGAAGTTGTCCATGACCATCTTCGGTACGTCGATGCTGAGCCAGCTGTCGGCGTTGACCGTGCCCGGGATGTTCGCGCAACCCGTGTCCACCCCGGCCAGCAGGTTGGTGCGCGGGGCGACCAGGATGAACGGGGCGACCTGGCCGTCCCGCATCAGCGGCTCCAGCTGCCTGGTCCCCTTCATCGACCCGAACCACGCCTTCGCCGAGCCGGGGTAGCCGGGCAGCAGTTCCACCACCGGGAACTTGTGGTGGCGGTAGCGGGGTTCGTTGTACTGCGGCGGCAGCCAGACGTAGACCTCGGCGTTCACGCCGGAGACGCGGCCCTTGAGCTGTGTCTCGCGCACGCCGTGCATACCGGGTCCGCCGGCCCAGGTGAAGTTCTGCCTGACCTTGGGCAACCGTTTCAGCGCTATTCCGCCGGTGCCGTCGGCGCCGAGGTCGGCGGCCTGCTGCACATGGTTGCCCGTGCCGAGCAGGTCGGCCCAGTTGTCGTAGAGGCCGTTGGCGTTGTTGACCATGACGAAGACCAGCGCGACCGCGGTTCCCTGGGCGAACAGCAGCATCAGCATCCGGGCCACGGCACGCAGGGCCTTCGGCCCGCGGACCCGTGACCACAGGACGAGCGGCACTGTCAGGGCGACCGCGAACAGCACGATCAGCGTGTAGAGGAACGGAGTCCCGGTGAGGCTCATGTCCCCATAGAGGGGGAGAGGTGTTTCCGGGTTCAGGGCGAGTCCGGACACTTACCAAGAAATTGCCGGAACCTCACCCAGGAGGACGGGCGGGGGCGGCGCAGGAACATGCAGGTGTCACGCAGCCGTAATAGCAAAAGCTACCGCTTAGTAATTTCTCGTTGTACGGTTCAGACATGCCAGAAGCAGCTTCCGCGCCGGCCGTCGCACGGGCCGGGATCGGCGACAGCGAGTTCGACCGCGACACCGCGCTCACCCCGCGCGCCCCCGGCGTCTACGACATCGACCTGTCCGCCGGCTGGACCATCATCAACGCCGTCAACGGCGGCTATCTGCTGGCCGTCCTGGGCCGCGCGCTCGCGGACGCCCTGCCGCACGCGGACCCGTTCACGATCTCGGCGCACTACCTGACGGCGTCCCAGCCGGGCCCGGCGGTCGTCCGCACGGAGGTCGTCCGCACCGGTCGCACCCTCTCCACCGGCCAGGCCTCGCTCTTCCAGTACGACGAGCAGGGCCGCGAGGTGGAACGCATCCGCGTCCTCGCCTCGTACGGCGACCTGGACGCGCTGCCGGACGACGTCCGTACGACGGCGAAGCCGCCCGCGTTCCCGCCCATGGACCAGTGCTTCGGCCCCCAGGACGGACCTGCCCCCGTCTCCGGCAGCTCCGCGATCGCCGACCGCCTGATGATCAAGATCGACCCGTCGACCCTGGGCTGGGCGCTGGGTGCCCCCTCGGGCAAGGGCGAGATGCGCGCCTGGTTCGGCCTCGCGGACGGCCGGGACGCCGACCCCCTCTCCCTCCTCCTGGCGGTGGACGCCCTGCCGCCCACCGCCTTCGAACTCGGCCTGAAGGGCTGGGTCCCCACGGTCGAACTCACGGTCCACGTCCGCTCCCGCCCGGCCCCGGGCCCCCTCCGCGTCTCCATCACCACCCGCAACCTCGCCGGCGGCTTCCTGGAGGAGGACGCCGAGGTGTGGGACAGCGACGACCGCCTGGTCGCCCAGTCCCGCCAGCTGGCGCGGGTCAGGCTCGGCTGAGCGAGTCCCGGCCCAGCCAGGCGGCCAACTGCCCGTAACTGTCGGCTCCTTCGGGGGCCGTCAGGGCGGTGGCGAAGGGGGTGTCCGCGTCCCGCCGCGTGGCCGACAGGGCCGCACGGCCCGGGACCTCGCCCCACGGCACGTGCATGGCTGCTTGTGTTGAGGGAAGTGCGGGGAGTCAGGCTCGGGTGAGTGGCTCTCGTCCGAGCCAGGCTGCCAACTGCTGGTAGGTGTCGGCCTCTGCGGGGGTCGGGAGGACGTCGGCGAAGGGGGTCTGTTCGTCGCGTTGCGGGTCCGGAAGGACGCGGCGGGCGGTGGTGAGGGCGAAGTCGGCCAGTTCCGGGTCGAGTTCGAGGGGGTGACCGAGGGAGTCCGAGAGGTCCCAGGTGTGGGTCACCAGTTCCATGACGCTGTATCCGATTTGCGGCTCCGCCGCGTGGCCGACAGGGCCGCACGGCCCGGGACCTCGCCCCACGGCACGTGTATGGCTGCTTGTGTTGAGGGAAGTGCGGGGAGTCAGGCTCGGGTGAGTGGCTCTCGTCCGAGCCAGGCTGCCAACTGCTGGTAGGTGTCGGCCTCTGCGGGGGTCGGGAGGACGTCGGCGAAGGGGGTCTGTTCGTCGCGTTGCGGGTCCGGAAGGACGCGGCGGGCGGTGGTGAGGGCGAAGTCGGCCAGTTCCGGGTCGAGTTCGAGGGGGTGGCCGAGGGAGTCCGAGAGGTCCCAGGTGTGGGTCACCAGTTCCATGACGTAGCCCGACAGGGCTGCTCGGCCCGGGACCTCGCCCCACGGAACGCGGACCGGGGCCTCCATGCGGGTGTCGCTCTCCCAGGCCTTCAGGACCCGGGTGCGGACCTCGTCGTACGCCGTCGTCCAGGCGTCGTCCGGCACGTCGTCGACGAAGGGGCGCACGGCCATGCCGTCGCCGCCCTCGCCGACCACCGCGATGCGCAGGGTGCCGCCGACCATGTGGCTGAGCAGGGTGCGTACGTCGAACTCGGTACAGGGGGTCGGGCCGGTCAACTGCTCGGGCCGTACGGTCTTGATGAGCGCGGCCGCCTGCTCGGTGGCGCGGGTGTAGACGGGGCGGGGGTCGACGGCGTTCATGGTCACGGGCTCCTCGGTGAGTTCGTGCGTTCGTGAGTCGGTACGCCGAGAGTCCCCGGATAACCTGACAGTTTCCGTCAGCATTTGCGGACGGCCTGCGGGTGGCGCGATTCTGGGGGCGTGAAGTCCGACCGCCTGCTCTCGATCCTGCTGCTCCTGCAGACCCGCGGCCGCGTCCCCGCGCACGAACTCGCCCAGCGGCTCGAGGTGTCGGTGCGGACCATCTACCGGGACATCGAGGCGCTTTCGGCTTCCGGAGTGCCCGTCTACGCCGAGCGCGGGCGGCACGGCGGCATCGAGCTGCTCGCGGGATTCCGTACGGATGTGACCGGCCTGACCGCCGACGAGTCCCGTGCCCTGTTCATCCTGGCCGCCCAGGGCGCGCACGCCGCGCTCGGCCTGGACGCGGCGCTCGGCTCGGCGCTGCGCAAGGTGATGGCCGCGCTGCCGGCGCCGCACCGCCCGGCCGCCGAGGTGACCAGCCGCCGCATCCTCGTCGACGCCACGCGCTGGAAGGGCGGACCGCAGAAAGCGGTGGACCTGGACGTGCTGCAGGACGCCGTCTTCGCCGACCGGCGCCTCAGGCTGCGCTACCGGCACAGCGGCGAGCGGGAGGCGCGGACGTACACCGTCGACCCGTACGGCCTCGTGTCGAAGGCCGGCGTCTGGTACCTGGTCGCCGACCGCCGCGCGAAACCGCAGCTCTTCCGCGCCGACCGGGTGCACTCCGCCACCGCCCTCACGGACCCGGTGAAACGGCGGCCGGGCGTCGAACTCGCCGACGCCTGGGAGGTGTTGCGCCGCCAGGTCGAGGAGCGGCCCGGCGGACTCGACGTCACCGTCCGCGTCCGGCGCGACCGCCTCGACATGTTCCTGCGCCTGAACGCCGCGCAGCTCGCCGGGCTCCCCGACGACGACGGCGAGAGCGAGTGGGTCACCGCACGGCTGTCGTACCGCTTCGTCGGCGAGGCTCGTCAACTGCTCGCGTTCACCGACCGGGTGGAGGTCCTCTCGCCGCCCGAGGTGCGCGAGGAGCTGGCCGCCGCGGCCGCTTCTGTCACGGACTTGTACCAGCGAGTAGGCGAGGGCGGTCTGTGAATTCGCAGGTCAGAGCGCCGTCTTGAGGTGCGCTTTACCTGAATCACAGGCCGGGGACAGTGGGGGCCCAAGGAACCCCCAAGCGCCGTTGATTGAGTTCCCGCACTCAAGACTCCCTCATCTTCCTTGGAGTTGTTTCTCATGAAGCGTGTGCGTCTCGTCCCCGCAGTGGCCCTGCTGGCGCTCTCGCCTCTGGTCCTGGCGGCCTGCGGCTCGAGCGACTCCTCGTCGTCCTCGAACAGCGGCAACTCCGGGCAGCAGCAGGCCTGTTCGGCCCCGTCCGGCGCGGCGAGCGGCGCCCCGTCCGGCATGCCGAGCGGCGCCCCGTCGGGCGCCCCGACCGGCAACGCGACCGCCAAGCCCACCGGTACGCCGTCGGGTGTGCCGAGCGGCGCGCCCAGCGGCGGCCCCGGTGGCGGCGGCCAGGGCGGCGGTCCCGGCGGTGGCGGTCAGGGCGGCGGCTGTGGCGGCGGTGGCGGCCAGGGCGGTCCCGGCGGTGCCGCCCCCAGCGGCGCCCCGAGCCGGCAGGCCACGACGAAGAACTGACCTCGCGGCCCGTACGACAGGGGCGGCACTCCCGGTGAACGGGCGTGCCGCCCCTGCGTGTTGCCCGGGATCGCGGGCTCAGTCCGTCTGCCAGTGATGCCGGCCGATGCTGATCAGCCGCATCTGGCGGGTGGCGATCTGCGCGACCTGCTCCCGGTCCTCCTCGGTGCCCTCCAGCGCCTCCAGGAACAGCGAGGCGGTGATCAGCATCTGGTCCACGTACAGATGGGCCAGCATGAGCAGGTCGTCCTCGCTCCAGCCCTCCGACTCGGGGTCCTTGGCGAGTTCCGTGCTCACCTCCTCGGCGAACCGCGCGAGTTGGTCCCGGATCGCCTCCCGTACCGGCTGAACCCCGCCATGTCGCTCACGGGCGATAAAACGGATATGGGCGGGATGCGCGTCCACATGACCGGCGATCAACTCAATGGCGCGCGCTATGCGTTCCTCGCTGCTGTCCGCCGCGGTCACCGTCGTGCGGATCATCGGGTGCAGGCTGCCCAGCGCCTCCTCGACCAGGGCCACGCCGAGGTCCGCGGTGGAGCGGAAGTGGCGGTAGAAGGCGGTCGGGGCGACGCCGACGGCGCGTGTGACCTCGCGCAGACCCAGACTGCTCAGGCTCTGCTCCTCCAGCAGGCCGAGCGCCGCGTCGAGCAGCGCCTGCCGGGTCTTCTGTTTCTGGGCCTGCCGGATGCCGAGGGTGTGACTCATGTCATCCAGTTAACAACTGTTCTCTGGATTTGAAAAGCCGTAAGGCGCGCTAGACTCTGGAGTCAGTGAACAACTGTAACTACAACTGTTCACCGAACCGTAACGAGAGACGCCCCTAGAGGCGTCTCGGAGGGGGATCAATCCCATGCTGTTCCTCGTTGCCGCACTTCTGCTCTTCGGTGCCGTGCTGGGCACCGTGGCCCACGCGCCGTTCACCTTCACCCTCGTCGCCGCCGCCGTCATCGGTGCCTGGCTCGGCATCTTCGCGCTGCGCGAGCGCCACGGCCGCAGGCAGAACACGACCGCCAACTGACCGTCCGCACGACCGACTTCCTGGAGCTGACCCGTCATGCAACTCACCGCACCGGCCAACGGCCGCACCGCCCCCGCCCCCACCCGCCGTGACGCCGACGGCATGGCCGTGGCGTCCTTCATCCTCGGCCTCGTCGGCCTCCTCGTCCTGAACGTCTTCCTCGGCCCGATCGCCATCGTCCTGGCTGCCGCGGCTCTGTGGCGGGGCACCAAGCGCCGCGGCCGTGCCTTCCTGGGTCTGGGCCTGGGCGTCGCCGACCTGCTGGTCCTGGTGGCGTTCATGCAGGTGGACAGCACGATTTCGTGGAGCTTCTAGGAGTGACCTCCCGTGTGGTGACAGGCGGCCCGGGACGAGCCGCACCACCGCGGGGCCTCCTGGCCGCGACCTCCGGCACCGTCCGGTTGCAGGCCGCGCGACCTTGACGCGAGGGCCCTGAGTCCGGCCCCGTAGAATCGTGCCCACCATGGCTTACCTCGACCACGCCGCGACGACCCCGATGCTCCCCGAGGCGGTCGAGGCGATGACCGCCCAGCTGAGCAGCACCGGCAACGCCTCCGCCCTGCACGCGTCCGGCCGCCGCGCGAGGCGCACCGTCGAGGAGGCCCGCGAAACGCTCGCGGAAGCGCTCGGCGCCCGCCCCAGCGAGGTCGTTCTCACCTCCGGCGGCACCGAGGCCGACAATCTCGCCGTCAAGGGCCTGTTCTGGGCCCGCCGTGACGCCGACCCGAACCGCACCCGTGTCCTTGCCAGCCCCGTCGAGCACCATGCCGTCCTCGACGCCGTGCACTGGCTCGGCGAACACGAGGGTGCGAACGTCGAGTACCTCCCGGTCGACTCCTACGGACGAGTGCACCCCGAGGCACTGCGCGAGGCGATCGCCCGCAACCCCGGCGACGTGGCCCTGGCGACCGTGATGTGGGCGAACAACGAGATCGGCACGGTCATGCCGGTCCGTGAACTGGCGGACGTGGCAAAGGAGTTCGACGTCCCCCTGCACGCCGACGCCGTCCAGGCCTTCGGCCAGGTGCCCGTCGACTTCGCCGCCTCCGGCCTCGCCGCGATGACGGTGTCCGGCCACAAGATCGGCGGTCCGTACGGCATCGGGGCCCTGCTCCTCGGCCGTGAGTACACCCCCGTGCCCGTACTGCACGGCGGCGGCCAGGAGCGCCATGTCCGCTCCGGCACCCTCGACGTCCCCGCGGTCGCCTCCTTCGCGGTCGCGGGCCGGCTGGCCGCCGAGCAGCGCGAGTGGTTCGCCCGGGAGATCGGCGCCCTGCGCGACAGCCTCATCGAGGCGGTCCGTGCGGCGGTCCCCGACGCGATCCTCGGCGGCGACCCGGTCGACCGCCTCCCGGCCAACGCCCACTTCACGTTCCCCGGCTGCGAGGGCGACTCCCTGCTCCTGCTCCTCGACGCCCAGGGCATCGAGTGCTCCACCGGCTCCGCCTGCACCGCGGGCGTCGCCCAGCCCAGCCACGTCCTCCTCGCCACCGGCACCGCCCCGGACCTGGCCCGCGGCACCCTCCGCTTCTCCCTCGGCCACACCTCCACGGAGGCGGACGTGGAGGCCCTGGAGAAGGCGATCGGCCCCGCGGTCGAGCGTGCGCGCGCCGCGGGGCTGACCTGATACCGCGCTAACTCTCCGTCACCATCAGGGACGCCATCATGCCCTCGTCCTCGTGCTGCAGAAGATGGCAGTGGAGCATGTACATGTAGGTGTCGTCGGAGAAGTCCGTGAACTCCATCGCGATCTCTATGGAGCCACCGCCGACCACCTCGTACGTGTCGTACCAGCCGAGTTCGACGCCGGTCGGATCCTCGCCGTTGACCGAGATCAGCTGGAACGGCACGTCGTGCAGATGGAACGAGTGCTCCAGCTGTGTGCTGTTCTTGACCGTCCAGATCTCCTTCGAGCCCAGCGTGGTGCTGATCATCGCCATGGACGACATGCTCGTCCCCGCCGAGCCGTTGATCAGCATCGTCGTGCCGCTCTGGCCGAGCGTGATCGTGCGCGCCGTGAAGTCGCTGGTGTCGTACCGGTCGATGGTGTTGAGCGTGCTCGGCAGGTCGTCCGGGGTGTCCGTGCCGCTCGCGGTGACCGTCAGGAAGTCGTACGTGCCGCTGCCGCCCCGCACCCAGCCGGTCGTGATGACCGCCTGCAGTGTGACGTCGTCCGAGAGGTCCATGACCATCTCCGCGCGGGCACCGGCCACCAGGCGGATGCTCGTCACGTCGGCGGCCTCGGTGAGATAGCCCTGGTCGGTGGCGATCTGCGTCATCGTGCCGCCGTCGCTGCGCTGGACGGTGATGATGTCGGACGGCGAGGCGTTGAGGATCCGGAAGCGCGTGCGGGTCTTGGTCGCCTCGAAGGTGAGCGTGGTGTCGTCGACGTTCGTGCCGTTGCACAACACCGGGTAGACCAGGCCGCTGCTCAGGTAGCCGGTCAGGTCGTACTTGATGTCACCCGACGTGTCCGACGCCAGACACTGCAGGATGATCGGGATGTCGTCCACGCCGTAGTCGCTGGGCAGCGCCGAGGACGTGTCGGAGTCGTCCTCGACGATGATCATGCCGGTCAGGCCGTGCACCGCCTGCTTGGCCGTGGTGCCCAGGGCGTGCGGGTGGTACCAGAGCGTCTTGGCCTCGTCCTTCACCTCGAACGTCGGTGACCAGGTCTCGCCGTCGGAGAAGGCGACTTGGGGGCCGCCGTCCATCTTGGCCGGGACATGTGCGCCGTGGAAATGGACGGTGGTGTCCTCGTCGATGCTGTTGGTGATGTTGAGCAGGACCGTGTTGCCGCTGGTCCACTTCATGGTGGGGCCGAGGAAGGCCTGGTTGTAGCCCATGGTGGAGCTGGTGACACCGCTGACCACCTCGCTGGAGCCGGTCTGTGCCTCCAGCGTGAAGGTGGTCGTGCTGTCGGAGGTGGTGCCCTCCAGGAGGTCGGGGACGGTCAGGGTGGCGGTGTTGGTCGCCGCGCCCGCCTTGTTTTTTCCCGCCTCGGTCAGCAGCGAGAAGGTCGCCCCGGCCGCCGCGACCGCCCCGAGGCCTGCCCCGGCCATCCCGCCGAGGAAGGTGCGCCGGTGCATGCCCTTGCCCTTGCGGGTGTTCTTGCGGTGTTCGCCCTTGGTGGGGGTGTTCTTGGAATGGTCGTTTTCGGCGTCTCTGCCCGTACCGGAGCCGGGCTCTGCGATGTGAGTCATGGCTGGGGATGTTTGACCTAAGGGCTGTGTAAGAACTGGGGCGAAGTTAGGAGCAAGCCGCGCAGCCTGTGAGTGTGCCGTGCGCGTCGATCATCCCCAACTCCGTTGAAAAAAAGCCAAGTTGACGATGCCCTGATCACGCGAGGGGCATGGGACGCATCGGACACATCAGGTCCGGGAAATGTTTTACACCTTCGTTGACGAAGCCTGGCGTACGAGCTTCATGTACCGGTCCCAGTCCCAGTACGGTCCCGGATCGGTGTGGTCCGTCCCCGGCACCTCCACATGCCCGATGATGTGCTCCCGGTCGACGGGTATGTCGTACCGCCTGCAGATCCCGGCCGTCAGCCGCGCCGAGGAGGCGTACATCGCGTCCGTGAACGAGGATCTGCGCTCCACGAAGCCCTCGTGCTCGATGCCGACACTGCGTTCGTTGTACTCCCGGTTGCCGGCGTGGAACGCCACGTCCAGCTCGCGGATCATCTGGGTGATCCGCCCGTCCTTGCGGACGATGTAGTGGGCCGCCGCCCGGTGGTCCGGGTCCTGGAAGGCCTTGACCGCGCTCGAGAAGCCGCCCTGGGTGACATGGACGACCACCCGGTCTATCGAGTAGTCGTCCGGCCGGTCGGCCCGGCGGTAGTTCGCCGGTGAGGCCGCCACCCAGCGCGCACCTCGGAAGTCGACCGCGCCCGCCACCCGTGGCTTCTCCACGCCGGGCAGCCGCCACCACAGATGCGCCAGCTCGTCGCGCGCCAGCACGGCCGTGCCGACGGCGGCCGCGGCCCCGCCCAGCAGCAGTGCACGGCGCCCAAGCCGCTTGTCGGTGTCCTTCTTGCTCGCCCCCATGTGATCACCAACGGATACTCGTGGGCTCCGGTTCCCGCGCCCCCTTACTCTTGAAGAGTTATGACTGACACCCCGCAGCGCCCCCGCCCTCTTCGCGTACTCGCCGCCATGTCCGGCGGTGTGGACTCCGCCGTCGCCGCCGCCCGCGCCGCGGAGGCCGGCCATGACGTGACCGGCGTCCACCTCGCGCTCTCCGCGAACCCGCAATCCTTCCGCACGGGCGCGCGTGGCTGTTGCACCATCGAGGACTCGCGCGACGCCCGCCGCGCCGCGGACGTCATCGGTATCCCGTTCTACGTCTGGGACCTCGCCGACCGCTTCCGCGAGGACGTGGTCGAGGACTTCATCGCCGAGTACGAGGCGGGCCGCACCCCGAACCCGTGCCTGCGCTGCAACGAGAAGATCAAGTTCGCGGCCCTGCTCGACAAGGCCCTCGCCCTCGGCTTCGACGCGGTCTGCACCGGCCACTACGCCAAGGTGATCGTGGGCGAGGACGGCGCGCGTGAGCTGCACCGCGCCTCCGACATGGCCAAGGACCAGTCGTACGTCCTCGGCGTGCTCGACGAGAAGCAGCTGGCGCACGCGCTCTTCCCGCTGGGCGACACGGTGACGACCAAGGACGAGATCCGCGCCGAGGCCGAGCGCCGCGGCCTGGCGGTCGCCAAGAAGCCCGACTCGCACGACATCTGCTTCATCGCCGACGGCGACACCCAGGGGTTCCTGGCGAACAGGCTGGGCAAGGCCGAGGGCGACATCGTCGACGAGTCCGGCGCCAGGCTGGGCACGCACGAGGGCGCGTACGGCTTCACCATCGGCCAGCGCAAGGGCCTGCGCATCGGCACCCCGGCGCCCGATGGAAAGCCGCGCTACGTCCTCGACATCTCGCCGGTGAACAACACGGTGACGGTCGGCCCGGCCGACGCCCTGGACGTCACCGCCCTGACCGCGATCAAGCCCCGCTGGTGCGGCACGGCACCCTCCGGCCCCGGCACGTACACCGCCCAGCTGCGCGCCCACGGCGGCGAGACCGAGGTCACGGCAGAACTGGTCGACGGCACCCTGGAGGTCTCCTTCACGGAGCCGGTCCGCGGCGTCGCCCCCGGCCAGGCGATCGTCCTCTACGACGGCACGCGCGTGGTGGGCTCGGCGACGATCGCGACGACCACGCGCGCGAAGACGACGACTTCGGTCGCGTAAGCCCTAGGAAGGCGCCCACAGCTCGAACCGGCTGCTGCCCCAGGCGGTCGCGTAGGGCACCGTGCCGATCAGGCGGTAGCCGGTCGAGTGCACCAGGGCGTCGCGCACGGTGGTGCTCTCGCCCGTCGGGTTGCCCCGGTCGAGCACGATCAGCGTGAAGTGCCGGTCGGCCACGGCGGCCTCGAAGCCGGCCGCCCCGGTGAGGTGCCGTCCGGAGCGGCTCGTGTAGTCGATCGTGTAGGTCGAGTTCCACTGCCGGTACGAGGTGTCCCGTCCCAGCGCGTACACCGGCACCTCGTAGGTGTCGGCGAGATAGGTGCCGTGCGCGCTCATGTAGGGCCGCAGCGTGGCCACCAGGCCCCTGGAGTCCGGCCACGTGTGGAAGTTGTCGTACGCCTGCGACATGCCGCTGGAGAGCATCACCACGCCCAGGAAGATCGCCCACTGCGGGTACTTGAAGTGCGCGCCCATCAGCCGTGTGACGCCGACTCCGGCGAGCGGTGCGGCGAAGAACAGGCCGTAGCCGATGTGCTTGTGCAGCGAGACCTCGGTGTGCAGGTGCAGCTGGTAGGCGGGCGCGAGCAGGGCCGTGCCGATCAGGAGCAGCCCGAGCGCGGCCCGCCAGCGGGCTCCCGGGAGCGCCCCGCGCCAGCCCGGCATCTCGCTCATCCGGCCGCTGCGGACGTAACTGAACGCCCCCAGGAGGGCCACGGCGACCGCCAGGCCGCCCCAGCGGGCGGAGTCCCGCAGGATCGTCCAGGAGGGCGTCGTACCGGCCGCACGGGCCGTCGTGGTGGACTGGATCGCCGCCAGGTATCCGGAGGCGTAGAGCCCGGCGCCCAGGAGTGCTGCGGTGGCCACGGCGAGCAGCACGCCGCGCCCCAACGCCCGCGGCAGACCGCGCCGTTGGTAGGCGGTCAGCACGCCTAGCAGCACCACGGTGGGCAGATACAGCGCGGAGGCGTACTTCACGGCCACCGCGAGCGCGGCCACCGGTGCGGCGAACAGGGTGAGCAGCGGATGCGAGTCCGCGGTGCGTACGACGATCCACGCGGCCAGCGCCAGCAGGAACAGGGCGAGGGCGTCATAGGTCGCGAAGTTGCCCATGAACGCCGTGGACTGGGCCACGGCGAAGACACCGGCCGCGCACAGCCCCGCCCGCTCGTTGAACAGCCGGCGGGTCATCGCGTACAGCAGGGCGGTGCAGCCCAGCATGCAGGCCAGGCTCAGCGCGCGGGCCCCGGCCAGTCCGAACACGGAGTCGGCGGCGGCCGCGAGCACGGGGTAGAGGACGGGCGCGCCCGAGAAGTAGCTCTCGAAGCCGCCGTAGAGCTTCGTGCCGTGGAGCAGGTGGCCGAGTTCGGCGTGGCCGGCGAACAGGTAGAGGGACTCGTCCTCGAAGGCGGTGTTCTGCAGGCGCAGCGACAGCGCGGCCTGCATCACCAGCAGGGCGAGCAGGACGAGTCGGCTGACCCGGGCGCGGCGGGAGCTCGGGGCGGCGGACCAGCCGGAGTCGGGGGCGGGCGGGAGTGTGTAGCCCGACCTGCGGGGCCTGAGAACCCGCAGCTGCATCGTCTCGGCCACCCTCGACCGGGCCTTCGGCCGGGCCACGGGCAGTTGCATGGTGGAGTCGTTGCGCTCCATGACGGGCCCCCTACGGTTTCCGGACGTCGAAGCCGAAGGAGTCGTCCGCCGCCGCCTTCTTGAACGCGGCGAGCGACAACGGGCCGCTGTCGATGCGCCAGTCGGCCTCCTTCTTGAGGTTGAACCAGACCAGGCCCAGGACATCGGCACGCGCGCGTACGCCCGCGAACAGGTCGGCGATCTCGGTGGGTTTGCTCTCGCCGGCCTGCACACCGGTCTCCGCGATGATGAACGGCTTGCGGCTGAAGCGGCGGATCTCGGTCAGGGTCGGCCCGAAGAGCGTGCGGAAGGTGGTCGGGCCGCTCAGCGCGTAGTAGCCGACGACACCGATCCAGTCGACGTAGGCGTCCCCCGGGTAGTACGGCTCGAGCCGGACGTCCGGGACCGGGTTGATGACGTTCGGGCTCCACACCCAGATGACGTTGCCCGCGCCCTCGTCCGTGAACAGGTCGTGGATGTGCCGCCACGCGCGCGCGAAGTCGGCCGCCCTGGTCTTCTTACTGCCCCAGGGATACCAGCCGCCGTTCATCTCGTGCCCGAAGCTCAGCGCGAGCGGCCGGTTGTAGTCGCGCACCGCGTCGGCGAACTCCCGTATGTACGCGTCGTCCCGGCCCGCGGCGATCTGCGCGGCCGTACGGGAGAAGGGCTCCCAGACCAGGAAGGGCAGCTGACCGCCGTCCCACACGGCCCGGTTGACGTCCGGCTGGAACGGATCGCCCCACTTCGCGTAGTACTCACGGAGGTTGGGCCGCTTCCCCGCCTTGTCGGCGAAGGCCGTCACGGGCGCGGTGGCACGGGGTGATCCGTTGAAGGCGACGCCGAGGTACTTGTGGTCGGGCTTGAGCAACGGGCGTATGTCGTACGGCGGTTCGGTGCTCGGCGTCGGCACCTCGGCGGTCGCCGCGGCCGAGGAAACCTGCGGCGCGGGCGGTGCACAGGCACCGACGGCGGCGGCCAGCAGACAGCCGACGAGGGCGAGCAGCAGACGGCGCGGGGCGGTCACGCGGCGGCCCCCTCGGCGAGCGGTTCCACGGCGACGGCTTCCTCGGCATGCGGCTGGATGAGGGCGCGGGCGACCGCGACGCCGTAGAAGAGGCCCGAGGCGAGCATCAGGGCGTAGTCGGAGGGGCTGAGCGAGGTGCTCATCCGCCAGACCGCGACGGCGATCCAGGCCACGGCCGTGGTGCCGCTCCAGGCCCACATGCCGATCCACAGGCGGCGCGTCTTGCTGCCCTTGGCGCCGCCCGCCCCGGTCGGCGTCCAGCCCATCGGGCGGCGGCGCACGGTGTCCCAGATGGCGAAGGCGTGCGCCCAGCCGTACAGGATGCGGGTGGCCCAGGCCTCCAGGCGGTACGGATTGCGGTGCCAGATCGGGTAGATCACGGTCAGGTAGACCACGCTCGGCAGCACCAGGCCGATGTTCGCCAGCTTCAGCTGCTCGGGCGCTGCCAGCATGATCGTGAGCGCGATGAGCGGGCCGCTGAAGGTCAGCAGTCCGGTCTCGATGTAGTAGACGAAACCGGACAAGTAGCACAACCGGCTCGCGAACCGCATCTTCGTGCGCCAGAACTCCCCGCTGCCCAGCATGGCGAGCGAGGCCATGCACCAGCGGTACTGCTGGCTGTAGAACGCGCCGACGGTGTCCGGGCACACGCCCGTGGACAGCGCGAGCGGGACGTACGTCAGATCCCATCCACGCGCGCGTAGTTCGAACCCCGTGTACATGTCCTCGGAGTGCTCGACCAGGCTGGTCCCGCCGATCTCCGCGAGCGCGCTGCGCCGGTACACCGCGCAGGAGCCGACGCAGATCGAGCCGTCGCTCTTCTGCCGGGAGACCTGGACGCTGCGGTAGAAGAGCTCCTGCACGGCCGCGGCCCCGCGCTCGATCCAGTTCTGCTGGTCCAGGACCCGGAAGAACTGCGGCGACTGGACGATGCCGGTGCGCGGTTCGCGGTCCATGTACGGCAGGAGTTCGTGCAGCAGATCCGCGCGCGGGGCGAAGTCGGCGTCCAGGATGAGAATGAACTCGCCCGACGACCGCTCGAACCCGTGCCGCAGATTGCCGGCCTTCTTCATCCATCCCCGGTTGGGCCGCACCAGGTACCGGAAGCCGAGGTCGGCGGCCATCGCGCCGATCTCCGAGTCGTCGGAGTCGTCGAGCACGATCGGGGTGACCCTGCCCGGGTAGTGCTCGGCCAGGGAGCGCACGTGCAGCCAGGTGTTGTGCAGCACCTCTATGGGCTCGCCGCACACCGGCAGGAAGACGTCCACGTCCGGATACCGCTCGGGCCGCCAGGCCCTGACCAGCCGGCGGTGCCCGCGCAGGTCGAAGTTCGGGGTGAAGGCGTCCAGCCGGAAGGAGATCAGATAGCTCGCGACGGACAGCAGCAGAAGCGGGACGTACGCCCAGATCCACACACTGGTCGCCGCCGCCCGCACCTGACTGATCACCAGGCAGACGAAGCCGACGAGGGAGGAACAGGTCAGCACCCAGGTGTGCCGCCGGACGTACGAGATCTTCTCCCGGTCGTCGGGAGGGGCCGGAAGCAACCCGGGATAGGCATGGCCGGAAACGGCCTTGCGCGGGTCGGCCCGGCGGCGGCGCTGCGGCGGGACCGCGGGGATGCCGCCGTCGGACAGGGCGTGCGGGGTGTTCAAGGGGCGTGCTCCACAAGCGAGCCGGAATGCCGGGGGACAAGGTGGCTCGCCGCCGAAGCGCGAGTTGATTGTGAATCTTATGTGACTACTGCTTACGGGAGGGTCTCGGGCTGCTCAAGGTTTGTTCTTAAGCCGCCGCGAAGAACTCCGCCAGCACGGGCGCGAGGACGTTCGGATCCACCATGTGCGTCTGACCCTCCAGACTCCGGTACGTCCCCTGGGGTGCCGTTTCGGCCACCGCCCGGGCGGCCTCGCGCAGCCAGGCGGGGCTCGCGTCGCCCGCGACCGACAAGACGGGCACCTCGATCGCGGCCAGCCGGTCCCGCGGCACCAGACCGTCGCCCATGACGGCGTTGTCGTAGGCGAGACTCGGTGCGATCGACTCCATTCCGGCCCACATGGGGGAGTGGCGGGCGCCCTGGATCATCTCCTCGGCCAGCCCGGTGAGCCGGAGGAACAGCTCGACCGCGTCCCCGGGCCGGCCCTGTTCGAGCGCCTCGGTGAGGTGCTCGGTGTACGCGGCGCGCTCCTTGGCGCCGCCCTCGTAGACGGCGAACGGCACCTCGTACACGGCCGCCCGGCGGACGGGCAGCCCGCTCGCCGCCGCCTGAAGGACCAGTGCGCCGCCCGACGAGATGCCGTACAGCGACGCCTCGCCGCCCGCCGCGTCGACGAGCGCCGCGAGGTCCTCGACCTCGCGGTCGACGGAGTAGGGCTTGGTGTCACCGCTCTCGCCGCGGCCGCGGCGGTCGTAGGAGATGACGCTGAAGCGGCCGGAGAGGGGCCCGGCGAGGGGTGCCACCGTGGCGCCCGTCGACATGGCGCCGCTCACCAGGATGACCGCCGGGCCCTGCCCGGTGCGTTGATACGCGATGGAGGTGCCGTCGCGCGAAATGGTCTGCTTGTCCATGCCGTGGAGACTGCCCCACGGCATGGAAATCATCAGTGAGGCGTACCGGTCGTACGGGTCACAGCACCTCGACGTCGTAGAAACAGAGGTGACCCTTGATCTCGGCGACTTCCGATTTGGGCTCCTGGTACGACCACACCAGATCGGCCGCGCCCGGCAGCGACCAGTAGGACGCCGTGCCCTTGAACGGGCAGTAGGTGTGGGTGTCGGAAGGGGTCAGCAGATCGAGTCGTACGTCGTCGGCGGGGAGGTAGTACCGCGGCGGACAGCCCGTTTCCTTGAGGACGAGGGGCCGTTCGCTCTCCGCCAGGATCTGGTCGCCGTGCACCACGCGCACGCGCTGGTCGACTTGCTCGATGGTGATCGTGTGTCCGTCTGCCATACCGGAAAAGCGTTCCCGGGCCCCCGGTTCTTCCCGCGTACGGTGACCTCATGCGAATCTGCGTCTTTCTCTCCGCCGCCGACCTCGACGACCGCTACACGCGCCCCGCGCGCGACTTCGCGAAACTGCTGGGCAAAGGCGGGCACACGCTCGTCTGGGGCGGTTCGGACGTCGGGTTGATGAAGGTGGTCGCCGACGGCGTGCAGGAGGCGGGAGGACGCCTGTGCGGGGTCTCCGTGGACTTCCTGGCGGCAAAGGCGCGGCAGGGCGCGGACGAGATGGTGATCGCCCGTGACCTCGCCGAACGCAAGAGGCTGCTGCTGGAGAAGGCCGACGCGGTGGTGGTCATGGTGGGCGGTACGGGCACGCTCGACGAGGCCACCGAGATCCTGGAACTGAAGAAGCACGGCCACACGGACAAGCCGGTGGTGCTCCTGAACACCGCGGGCTTCTACGACGGCCTGAAGGAGCAGTTCCGCCGCATGGAGGACGAGGGATTCCTGCCCCGTCCGCTGTCCGACCTGGTGTTCTTCGCCGAGGAGCCGGTGGGCGCGCTGGCGTATCTGGAGGAGAACCAGGGCGTGGAGTAGTCACCGGCGGGTGCGAGCATGGCGGCATGGCTACACATGTGATCACCGGGGCGGGTTCCGGCATCGGCGCGGCCGTCGCGCGTCGCCTCCACGCGCGCGGGGACGAACTCGTGCTGCACGCGCGCGACGCGGGCCGTGCGAAGGAGCTGGCGGCGGAGTTCCCGGGGGCGAGGACGCTGGTGGGCGACCTGGCCGACCCGGACAGGCTGAGCTGGGCCTTCTCGCACCAGTCGGTCCCGGACCGCGTTGACTCGCTGTTGCACATCGCGGGCGTGGTCGACCTGGGGCCGGTGGGGGAGCTGACCCCGAAGACCTGGCGCCACCAGCTGAACGTCAACCTGATCTCCCCCGCCGAGCTGACCCGCCACTTGCTGCCCCAACTCCGCGCCGCCCGCGGCCACGTGGTCTTCGTCAACTCCGGCGCGGGCCTGAACGCCCACGCCGACTGGTCCGCCTACGCGGCCTCCAAGCACGGCCTGAAGGCCCTGGCGGACTCGCTGCGCCACGAGGAACACGGCAACGGCGTCCGCGTGACCTCGGTCTACCCCGGCCGCACGGCGAGCCCCATGCAGGCCAAGGTCCACCAGCAGGAGGGCAGGGAGTACGACGCGTCGAAGTGGATCGACCCGGAGTCGGTGGCCACGACGATCCTGATGGCCGTGGACCTGCCGCGGGACGCGGAGGTCAACGACCTGACGGTGCGGCCCGGAAAGTGACCGGGCCGGCGCGGTGGAGCAGGGCGAGCGGCGAGGTGGTCCGGGCCTGGCTCGACGAGGTCTGGGAGCGCGCGGAGGCCGCGGTCGTCCTCGATGGCGGCGACAATGGCGGACCCCTAGCCGGGCGCAGGGTCCGCGGCGAGGTCTTCGACCCGGAGGCTCTCGCCGAGCTGCGCTCCCTCACCACGGCCGGTGAGTTCGCGGACGACATCTGCCGCTGTCACGGTGGCCTGACCATCGCCCTGCTCGATGCGGAGGGCGAGTTCATCGGCAGCGGCAGCGTGCACGGGGAGACCGACGTCTCCTGGGAGCGTGGCCGCTTCCGGAACAACCTGGAGGTCGCGGACCCGGCGGGGCTGGTCGCCTTCCTGGAACGGCACGGAATTCGCATGAGGTGAAGCCGCGCCCCGGAGGTTACGTACGCTTCCGGGGTGAGCAACAACAGCCAGTTCAGCTTCGGTCCCGCCACCGGCGTCGGCTCTCTGCCAGGAGGCGACGCCCGGGAGGCCGCCAAGACCGCCACCGGCGCTGTCGAGGACTTCCCCTTCCTGCCCGAGCTGCCCGCCCGGGGCCCCGGCGCGGACATGATCGGCAGGACCGCCGGGATGCTCGTCGAGCTGTACGCGCGCGTGGAGCCCAGCGGCTGGCGGATCGGCGACCGCCCCGGCCGGGACACCAAGCGCGCCCGGTCCTGGCTCGGCGAAGACCTCGATGCCCTCGAGGAGTTCACGCAGGGGTACGAGGGCCCGCTCAAGGTGCAGGCCGTGGGGCCCTGGACGCTCGCCGCCGGTCTCGAGCTGAGGAACGGCGAGGCCGCCCTCGGCGACCCCGGCGCCTGCCGCGACCTCGCCGCCTCGCTCGGCGAGGGGCTCCGCCTCCACCTCGCCGAGCTGCACCGCCGCATCCCCGGCGCGCAACTCGTCCTCCAGCTCGACGAGCCGTCCCTCACCTCCGTGCTCCGCGGACAGGTGAAGACCGCCAGCGGCTATCGGACCCACCGCGCCGTCGACCGGCAGGTCGTCGAGGCCACCCTCCGCGACGTCGTCGGGGTTCACAGCGACGGCCCCACCGTGGTCCACTCCTGCGCACCGGACGTCCCGTTCGCCCTCCTGCGCAGGGCGGGCGCGGCGGCGATCTCCTTCGACTTCTCGCTCCTCACCGAGCGTGACGACGACGCGATCGGCGAGGCGGTGGAAGGGGGGACGAGGCTCTTCGCCGGTGTCGTGCCGAGCACGGACGGCCCATTGTCAGACCCTGCCGGTAGCGTCATGGGTGTCAGGACGCTGTGGCGCAGGCTGGGGCTGCAACCGGGGCTTCTCGCGGAGGCGGTCACGATCACGCCGTCGTGCGGACTCGCGGGAGCCTCCCCCGACTACGCGCGCAAGGCACTCGCCCACTGCGTCCGGGCGGCGAGATCCCTCGCGGACAACCCAGAGTAACGGGAGGACATACGGTGGCCGGCGAAAAGCAAGCGGAGACGACGGTGCCCGCCGAGGCACGGGAGAAGCACGCGCAGCTCGCTGAGCAGATCGAGGAGCACCGCTTCCGGTACTACGTGAACGACGCTCCGGTCATCAGCGACGCGGACTTCGACAAGCTGCTGCGCTCCCTGGAGGCGTTGGAGGAGGAGCACCCCGAGCTGCGCACCCCGGACTCGCCGACCCAGAAGGTCGCCGGAGCTTACGAGACCGAGTTCACGGCGGTGCAGCACCGCTCACGCATGCTCTCCCTCGACAACGCCTTCAGCGACGAGGAGTTGGCCGCCTGGGCGGAGCGCGTCGCCAAGGACGTCGGCGGACCCGACTACCACCTCCTGTGCGAGCTGAAGGTCGACGGCCTCGCCGTCAACCTCACCTACGAGCACGGCCGCCTCACCCGCGCGGCGACCCGCGGCGACGGCCGCACGGGCGAGGACATCACCCCCAATGTCCGTACGATCGCGGAGATTCCGGACAGGCTGGGCGGCGACCGCGTCCCCGACCTCGTGGAGATCCGCGGCGAGGTCTACTTCCCGATGGAGAAGTTCGAGGAGCTCAACGCCCGCCTGGTCGAGGCCGGCGACAAGCCCTTCGCCAACCCGCGCAACGCGGCTGCGGGTTCACTGCGCCAGAAGGACCCGCGCGTCACCGCCACCCGCCCCCTCCACATGGTCGTCCACGGCATCGGCGCCCTGGAGGGCTTCGAGGGCCTCACCCGCCTCTCCCAGGGCTACGACCTGCTCAAGACCTGGGGGTTGCCCACCTCCCGGCACAACAAGGTCGTCGACGGCCTCGACGGCGTACGGGAGTTCATCGCGTACTACGGCGAGAACCGCCACTCCGTGGAGCACGAGATCGACGGAGTCGTCGTCAAGCTCGATGAAATCCCGCTCCAGGGGCGCCTCGGTTCCACCTCCCGCGCGCCGCGCTGGGCGATCGCGTACAAGTACGCGCCCGAGGAGGTCAACACCAAGCTCATCAACATCCGTGTGGGAGTGGGCCGTACGGGCCGGGTCACGCCGTACGCCCAGGTCGAGCCGGTCACGGTGGCCGGCTCGGAGGTCGAGTTCGCCACCCTGCACAACCAGGACGTCGTCAAGGCCAAGGGCGTTCTCATCGGCGACACGGTGGTGCTGCGCAAGGCCGGTGACGTCATCCCGGAGATCCTCGGCCCGGTCGTCGACCTGCGCGACGGCAGCGAGCGCGAGTTCGTGATGCCGGCCGAGTGCCCCGAGTGCGAGACGGCCCTGCGGCCGATGAAGGAGGGCGACGTCGACCTGCGCTGCCCCAACGCCCGCACCTGCCCGGCCCAGTTGCGTGAGCGCCTGTTCTACCTGGCGGGCCGCAAGGCCCTCGACATCGAGCACTTCGGATACGTCGCCGCCGCGGCCCTCACCAAACCGCTGGAACCCGCCGACCCGCCGCTGCTGGACGAGGGCGACCTCTTCGACCTCACCATCGAGCAGCTGCTGCCCATCAAGGCGTACGTCCTCGACCAGGACAGCGGCCTGCCCAAGCGCGACCCGAAGACCGGCGAGGAGAAGATCGCCACGGTCTTCGCCAACCAGCAGGGCGAGCCCAAGAAGAACGCGGTCGCGATGCTGGAGAACATCGCGGCGGCCAAGGAGCGCCCCCTCGCCCGCATCCTCACCGGCCTGTCGATCCGTCACGTCGGCCCGGTCGCCGCCGAGGCGCTGGCCCGCGAGTTCCGGTCGATCGAGCGCATCGAGCAGGCCACGGAGGAGGAGCTGGCGAACACCGACGGCGTCGGCGGGATCATCGCCGCCTCCCTCAAGGAGTGGTTCGCCGAGGAGTGGCACCAGGAGATCCTCCGCAAGTGGCGGGCCGCGGGCGTCCGCATGGAGGAGGAGGGCTCCGGAGAGGACGAAGGACCCCGTCCGCTGGAAGGGCTTACGGTCGTCGTCACCGGCACCCTCGAACACTTCACGCGGGACGGAGCCAAGGAGGAGCTGCAGACCCGCGGAGCGAAAGTGACCGGTTCTGTTTCGAAGAAGACTTCTTTCGTTGTGGTGGGCGACAATCCTGGTTCCAAATATGACAAGGCGATGCAGCTCAAGGTGCCTGTTCTGAACGAGGAGGGCTTCAACGTCCTGCTGGAACAGGGGCCGGACGCGGCGGCAGAAGTTGCGCTTCCCACAGAGGAGTAGCGGTTGAAGGCCACCCGTTCGGCGCATACCAGATGCATACGGGTGGCCGGGCTGCAATCGGGCAACCGTCGACGACCGGTGCCCGTGGAAGCCTTCTGCGGCCTACTGTTGAGATGTGCACCTGCCGTGCCCAGCTGCGGTTGGGGCATCCCCCTGCTCTTCGCGAGCAGGGGGAAGGGTTTTCCAAACGCGGTGCCGTTGAAGGTTGTCGGGCATCGGGCCGCGTGGCGTGGGCACCGCCGGCTGTGAGAGGGACGGGAATGGAACCGACCGAGAGCGCCGCCCCGGACTCACGGCTGCGCCTGCGCCGGGTCACCGGCGCGTGGCGGGCGAGTCGCTGGGCGGAACGTCCGGGCGCGGAGGGGCGCGCCACCGGACAGTACACCGCGACGGACGGCCGCGCCCCGCACCTCACCACCGACCACTCCTCCGGCCTGCCGGGCGCCGAGACGGAGCGGCACGTGTCGTGGCCCGCGCTGCCCGCGGCGGTCGTCGCGGCGGCCGGGTTCGTCCTCGGCGCCGGCTTCTACCGGGCGTTCACCGGGACGCACGCGCTCTTCCCGTCCGGCACCGTCGGCTGGTCCCTGGCCGTGCTGACCGGCATCATCGTCGGCCATCTGGTCATGCTCGGCCGCTCCCGCTGGTGGGGCGGCACGGGCTCCGGCGCCGCCCTCACCCTCGCCGTCCTGATGCTGTACGGCTGGGTGCCCGCGGGCATGGTCAGCCTCACCGTCGTGGTGCTGGTCGGCATAGCCCGCCGCAACCGGTGGCGCCAAGGGGTGCTGCAGGGCTCGGTGGACATACTGGGCATCGGCACCGGGGCCCTCGTGCTGGGCGCCTTCGGACGCGTGCCGTCCGTGGAGAATCCCTGGAACCCCGACAGCTGGACCCTCTACACCGCCCCCGAGGTGGTGCTGGTCGCCACCGCCTACCTCCTGGTCACCCGCACCCTGCTCTGGTATCTGCACGCCCCGCGCCATGGCGGCCTGCCCACCGTCGCCCGCACCGCACTGGTCAGACAGGGTCTGGTGGCGGTCGCGCTGCTCGGGATAGCCCCGCTGGTGTGTGTGGTCGCCGTGGCCCAGCCGGTGCTGCTGCCGCTGTTCGCCATCCCGCTGATCGCCCTCGACTCCACGCTGTGGATAGCCCGCGCCCGGGCCGAGGAGCAGCTGCGCGACCCGCTGACCGGACTGCCCAACCGGCAGTGGCTGCTGGAGCGCATCTGGACCGCGCTGGACGACGCCGAGCGCATCGGCGCCCGCGCCGCGCTGATGCTGATCGACCTGGACCGCTTCCGTTCGGTCAACGACACGCTCGGGCATCTCGCCGGTGACCGGCTCCTGCTGCAGATAGCCGACCGGCTGCGCCTTGCGCTCCCGCGCGGAGCGGAGGCCGCGCGGCTCGGCGGCGACGAGTTCGCCGTTTTACTGCCGGTCGCCGACTCCACGACGTCCGCGACCCGTGTGGCCCGCGGTCTCGTGGCCGCGCTCAGCTCCCCGCTCGACCTCGACGGGCTCACGCTCGTCCTTGAGGCCAGCGCGGGTGTCGCCGTCTTCCCGGACCACGCCCTGGACGCCGAGGGGCTGCTGCGGCGGGCGGACGTGGCGATGTACCAGGCGAAGCGGGACCGTACGGGTGTGGAGGTGTACGAGTCCAAGCGGGACTCCAACACCCCGGACCGGCTCGGTCTGCTGGGCGATCTGCGCCGGGCGCTCGATGCGCACGAGGTGCAGTTGCACTACCAGCCGAAGGTCCGCTTCGACGGGCAGGTGGCCGGGCTGGAGGCCCTTGTCCGCTGGGTGCATCCCGAGCGCGGGAAGGTGCCACCGGACGAGTTCATAGCGATCGCCGAGTCCTCGGGGCTGATGCCCCATCTGACCGAGTACGTGCTGGAGACGGCCCTCGGCCAGGTCGCCGCGTGGCGGGCCCAGGGGCTGTACGTCCCCGTCGCGGTCAACGTCTCCCCCCGCGACGTCCACACCCCCGGCTTCGCCGGTTCCGTGGCCGCGCGCCTGGCCCGGCACGGAGTGCCCGCGGGAGCGCTCCAACTCGAGATAACGGAACACGTTCTCCTGGAGGACCCGCAGCGCGCCGCGGACACCCTCAACGGGCTGACCGGGCACGGCGTGAAGATGTCGCTGGACGACTTCGGCACCGGGTACTCCTCGCTGGTGCATCTACGGCGACTGCCGGTGAGCGAGCTGAAGATCGACCGTTCCTTCGTGGCCCGGCTGGCCGTCGACACCGAGGACGCGGAGATCGTGCGCTGCACGGTCGACCTCGCCCACTCGCTCGGCCTGCTGGTCGTAGCCGAGGGCGTCGAGGACGACGAGACCTGGGAACGCCTGCGGGACCTGGGCTGCGACGCCGTACAGGGCTGGCTGGTCGCAGCGGCGATGCCGCCGGAGGAGACGACGGCGTGGCTACGGGCACGGGGCTCCCGCGGCTGGCAGCGCCCCCGAGCGGCCCTCCCGGCGGCGGCCACCGACGACTGACCTCCACCCACCCGCCCACCTGTGCGGGCCAAGCGGAGAGGCCAGTACGTCTCCGTCAGCACTCCGAGGTCTTCGCCTTCGGCTGCGATCGGGGCCACCGCCTGGGCCGGCTCACCGAACGCCTCCTTCAGCGGCGCCGGACCCCACCGCGGCGAGCGCCCCCGCGTGTCCTTCGCCGCCGGCTGACGTGTCGTCGCCGCGTCCCAGCCCTCGCCCTCCGCCAGTTCGCGTGCGGCCGTGACGATCAGTCGCTCGCGCTGCCGACGCGTCTGGACCGCCATGGCAGGAATTCTAGCGGCGCTAGACAGTCTGTCGATGCTCTGTTAGCGTCGATTTCGTTCCTAGCGTTGCTAGCGATTCATTCATCAAGGGGATCCATGACCGTCACCGCGTACACCCTGGCCGTCCTGCTCGACCTCTTCTGCGTGTTCCTCGGCTACCGGTTCCTGTTCCAGCCGGCCCCTGCCGCCGCCGGTTACGGCGTCCCCGCCCGTCCGGACGGCGACGCCGGGGCCTATCTCTCGGTCAAGGGGCTCCGCGACGGCACCTTCGGGGTGCTCGGTCTGGCCCTGCTGGCCTTCGCCGGTGCCCGTGCCGAGGCGTGGTTCATGGTCTGTGTGGCACTCGTGCCGCTGTTCGACACACTGATAGTGCTGCGCCACGGCGGAACGAAGGCCGTTGCCTTCGGGATCCACTTCGCCACGGCCGTGATCGTGCTGATCAGTGCCGGGCTGCTGTTCGCGGCCTGATCGCATCCGTATCGACTCGACGATCGAGACCCGGGGGTTCTGAGATGTCGCTGTTCGTACCGAAATTCAATGATTCCGTGATCGTCCGCGACGCCGAGGCAGAGGTGATCGGCGGAGCTCCCGTCGGCGTCAAGCTGCTGGCCGACAGCAGCGCCTCCGGCGGTGCCCTGTCCACCGTGCGCGTCACTCTCAAGGACGGTGCCGACGGTGCCCGACCGCACCTGCACAACAACTCGGCCGAGATGTTCTTCATGCTCGACGGCGCGGCCCAGCTCCTGTCCGGCGAGGACATCGTCACCGCCGAGCCGGGTGACCTGGTCGTCGTTCCGCCGGGCAAACCGCACGCCTTCGCCGCCGTGCCGGGCGCCGACGCCGACATCCTCATCGTCATCACACCGGGAGTGGAGCGCTTCGAGTACTTCCGCCATCTCCAGCGCATCCGCCTGGGCGAGGTCACCCCCGAGAGCCTCCTCGAGGTGCAGGACCTCTACGACAACCACTTCCTCAAAAGCGCGGTCTGGGATGGCCGCCGCTGACCCCTCCGTCGTCAGGGCCCGGGAAACCGTTTAACGGCCACCGCGCCCTGCCCCCTAGGATTGGGCCCAAACCACACACACTCACCCCAGAGGATCGCTGCATGCCTGGCATCACGCGCGAGGAGGTCGCCCACCTCGCACGGCTGGCGCGTCTGGAGCTGAAGCCCGAAGAGCTCGAGCACTTCGCGGGACAGCTGGACGACATCATCGGCGCGGTCGCACGCGTCAGTGAGGTCGCCGACCAAGACGTACCGCCGACCTCGCACCCGCTCCCGCTGACGAACGTCATGCGGGCGGACGAGGTCCGTCCGTCGCTCACCCCCGAGCAGGCGCTCTCCGGCGCCCCGGCCCAGGAGCAGCAGCGTTTCAAGGTGCCGCAGATCCTGGGGGAGGACTAATCGCCATGACGGACATCATCAAGCTCACGGCCGCCGAGACCGCCGCGAAGATCGCCTCCGGCGAGCTCACGGCCGTGCAGGTCACCGAGGCCCATCTGGCCCGTATCGAGGCCGTCGACGAGAAGGTGCACGCCTTCCTGCACATCGACCGCGAGGGCGCCCTGGCCCAGGCCCGTGCCGTCGACGAGAAGCGTGCCAAGGGGGAGAAGCTCGGTCCTCTCGCCGGCGTGCCGCTCGCGCTCAAGGACATCTTCACCACCGAGGGCATCCCGACGACCGTCGGTTCGAAGATCCTCGAGGGCTGGATCCCGCCGTACGACGCGACCCTCACCAAGAGGCTGAAGGCCGCCGACGTCGTCATCCTCGGCAAGACCAACATGGACGAGTTCGCCATGGGGTCGTCGACGGAGAACAGCGCCTTCGGGCCCACCGGCAACCCGTGGGACCTCACCCGTATCCCCGGCGGCTCCGGCGGCGGTTCGTCCGCCGCGCTCGCCTCCTTCCAGGCCCCGCTCGCCATCGGCACCGACACCGGCGGTTCCATCCGCCAGCCGGCCGCCGTCACCGGCACGGTGGGCGTGAAGCCGACGTACGGGGCCGTGTCCCGTTACGGCATGGTGGCGTTCTCGTCCTCCCTCGACCAGGGCGGGCCCTGCGCCCGTACGGTTCTGGACGCGGCGCTGCTGCACGAGGTCATCGCCGGGCACGACCCGCTCGACTCCACCTCCATCGACGCTCCGGTCCCGCCGGTCGTCGAGGCCGCCCGCAACGGCAGCGTCGAGGGCATGCGCGTCGGTGTCGTCAAGCAGTTCCGCGGCGAGGGCTACCAGGCCGGTGTCATCCAGCGGTTCGACGAGTCGGTCGCGCTGCTGAAGGAGCTGGGCGCCGAGATCGTGGAGCTGGACTGTCCGAGCTTCGACCTCGCACTCTCCGCGTACTACCTGATCGCGCCCTCCGAGTGCTCCTCCAACCTCGCCCGCTTCGACGGCCTGCGCTACGGCCTGCGTACCGGCGACGACGGCACGCACTCAGCCGAGGAGGTCACCTCGATCACCCGCGAGGCCGGCTTCGGTCCCGAGGTCAAGCGCCGCATCATGCTCGGCACCTACGCCCTCTCCAGCGGCTACTACGACGCCTACTACGGCTCCGCCCAGAAGGTCCGCACGCTCATCACGCGCGATTTCGAGAAGGCCTTCGAGCAGGTGGATGTCATCGTTTCGCCGACGACTCCCACCACCGCCTTCCCCATCGGCGAGCGTGCCGACGACCCGATGGCGATGTACCTGGCCGACCTGTGCACCATCCCGACCAACCTGGCGGGCAACGCGGCCATGTCGCTGCCCTGCGGTCTCGCCCCCGAGGACAACCTCCCGGTCGGCCTGCAGATCATCGCCCCGGCCCTGAAGGACGACCGGCTGTACAAGGTGGGCGCTGCCGTCGAGGCCGCCTTCGTGGAAAAGTGGGGCCACCCGCTCCTGGAGGAGGCACCGTCGCTGTGAGCAAGCTGTCCAAGGCGAAGGACTTCAAGAAGTCCAAGTCCGGTACGTACCTGTCCATCGCCACCACGGCGTTCGGCGCCATCGGTGTCGCCAAGCGGCTCAAGAAGGCCCGTGCCGAGCAGGACACGCTGGTCCTGATCGACGCCACCGTGTCCGCCGTCGCCGTCGTCACCGGCCTCGCCATCCTGTACCGCGAGCTGAAGCGGCTGGGCGACGACGACGTCCTGCTGGGCTGAGAGGGAAGTTTCACCGTGACCACCACGACCGACCTGGTGTCGTACGAGGACGCTCTCGCGTCGTACGACCCCGTCATGGGCCTCGAGGTCCATGTCGAACTCGGCACCAAGACCAAGATGTTCTGCGGCTGTTCGACCGCACTCGGTCAGGACGCCAACACGCAGACCTGCCCCACCTGCCTCGGCCTGCCCGGCTCGCTCCCGGTCGTCAACGCGACCGGCGTCGAGTCGGCGATCAAGATCGGTCTCGCGCTGAACTGCGAGATCGCCGAGTGGTGCCGCTTCGCCCGGAAGAACTACTTCTATCCGGACATGCCGAAGAACTTCCAGACCTCCCAGTACGACGAGCCGATCGCCTTCAACGGCTACCTCGACGTACAGCTGGAGGACGGCGAGACCTTCCGCGTGGAGATCGAGCGCGCCCACATGGAGGAGGACACCGGCAAGTCGACCCATGTGGGCGGCGCGACGGGTCGTATCCACGGCGCCTCGCACTCGCTGCTCGACTACAACCGCGCCGGCATCCCGCTCATCGAGATCGTCACGAAGCCGATCGAGGGCGCGGGCGAGCGCGCTCCCGAGGTCGCGAAGGCGTACGTCCGTGAGTTGCGCGAGGTCATCAAGGCGCTCGGTGTCTCCGAGGCCCGCATGGAGATGGGGCAGATGCGCTGCGACGTGAACCTGTCGCTGCGCCCCAACGGCACCGAGAAGTTCGGCACGCGCTCCGAGACGAAGAACGTCAACTCGCTGCGGTCCGTGGAGCGTGCGGCCCGTTTCGAGATCCAGCGGCACGCCGCCGTGCTGAGCAGCGGCGGGACGATCATCCAGGAGACCCGGCACTTCCACGAGGACACCGGGTCGACGACCTCGGGCCGCGTGAAGGAAGAGGCCGAGGACTACCGGTACTTCCCGGAGCCGGACCTGGTGCCGGTCGCCCCGTCCCGTGAGTGGGTCGAGGAGATCCGCGCCGCCCTGCCCGAGCTGCCGCTGGTCCGCCGCAACCGGCTCCTCGCGGAGTGGGGCATCTCGGCCACCGAGATGCAGGCGATCCTCAACGCCGGTGCGCTGGACCCGATCGTCGCCACGATCGACGCCGGCGCCGACGCGGCCTCCGCCCGCAAGTGGTGGATGGGCGAACTGGCGCGCAGCGCCAACGAGTCGGGCAAGGCGCTCGACGAGCTGGCCATCACCCCGGCGCAGGTCGCCCGGGTGACCGAGCTGGTCTCGAAGGGCGACCTGAACGACAAGCTGGCCCGCCAGGTCATCGAAGGCGTCCTCGCGGGCGAAGGCACCCCGGACGAGGTCGTCGACAAGCGCGGACTGAAGGTCGTCTCCGACGACTCGGCGCTGGGCACGGCGGTCGACGAGGCCATCGCCGGCAACCCGGGCATCGCCGACAAGATCCGCGGCGGCAAGGTGGCCGCGGCCGGCGCCCTGGTCGGCGCGGTCATGAAGGCGACCCGGGGTCAGGCCGACGCGGCCCGCGTCAAGGAGCTGATCCTCGAGAAGCTGGGCGTCAGCGAGGGCTGACGCCACAGACTGAGTACGGCCCCGGAGGCATGACCTCCGGGGCCGTTCGCTTGCCTACGACGCCTGCGGGGCCGTACGCCTGCTTACCTCCGGCGTCCCACGACCCGCGCGAAGCCGAGCACATGCTCCACGTCGGCGTGCATCAGGTCGACCGACCAGCGAGCCATGTCCGCCATGAACTCGCTGGAGCTCTCCTCGGCGCACACCTCGCTCCACAGCAGCCAGTCGCGCCAGCCGTCGTCCAGCCAGTCGGCCGCCTCGACCTCCACGGCCGTGCCGCGCGTCCACAGTCGCCGCCACCAGGCGGGGGTGTGGAACGCCCAGAAACCGGGATCCTTCTCCCAGTACTCCTTCAGATGCGCCGGCGGCTCGTCGCCCGTCGGCTCCTCGCGCAGGGCCGGCACGACGATCCCGATCCGGCCGCCCGGCTTCAACAGCCGGGTCAGGGTGGGCAGATAGAGGTCGTTGGTGCCGAAGTACTGGTACGCGTCGACGGAGACGATCGCGTCGAACGTGCCCTCGCCGAACGGCAGGTCGTGCGCCTCCGTGAACACCGGCAGCACCCGGTCGGCGACACCGGCCTCGGCGATGCGTACGGCGTTCTCGTCGGGCTTGACCCACAGGTCGGCGGCGACGACCTGGACGTCGTACTCCTTGGCGAGGAACACGGACGTCATGGCGCGCCCGCAGCCGAGGTCGAGGACGCGGGCGCCGGGGCGCAGCGCGTCGAGGCCGAGGGCGGGGGCCAGCCACTCCAGCAGCCACAGGGCGTTCGGGCCCATCTGGTTCTCGATCGTCCAGCGGGCGTCGTAGTGGTTGCTGCGCGACCAGCGGGGGTGGGTCAGGCGGTCAGTGAGGTGGTGCGAGGTCCTGGATGTGATGTCGGACATCGGTGAACGGGCTCCTTGAGTCCTCCGTAGTGGAAAGAGATGCGTAGGAGCTCGGTCGGACCTTCAAACAATGCACCCGCTTCGGTCGTCGGCGAGGCGCCGGGGACGGCTGACCCGCGGAAGCTAGCAGCCGTGGTGGACGTCCCGCACCTGGTTTCTCAGGGGGACGCGCTACGCTCGCCCGCCATGGACGGACGCGGTGATTCCGAGATACAGGACGTCGTGGACTCCGCCGAGGACGCGCGGCGGGCCCGCTGGACTGCGGCCGGGACCGGGGCGCTGCTGGCCCTCGCCGGGCTGGCCGCGTCGGTGCTCCGCCTCACCGGATCCGCCCCGGCCCTCGTGCCCGGCGCTTACGCCTTCGGTGCCTTCGTGTGCGCGCTGGCCTCGGTGCTCGGCTCCCGCGGGCGCACGCGGCGGGCGCTGTGGCTGCTGATCGTCGGGGCGATGGTGATGGCGCTGGGGGACCAGTTCGACTGAGGTGACAGAGTCACCGTTACTGTCCTGTGATCTGCCTCCCACTCCTGTGAATAAACGCACGAACGCGCTAAACGATCACTTTCGCCTGCAAGAGTGGTCTTCACATTGCTCATGCGTTCTTTGCGGGCTGTTCACCTCATGAACGACGGTTCCCGGTCAAAGATCCACAAATCCCCCCTGGGAGCACGTTCGTGGCAGCCCTTGCACGCTGGTGTGTTCGGCACCGCCTCGTCGCGGTCCTGCTGTGGCTCCTCGCCTTCGGCGGAGTGAGCGCGGCCGCCGCGGTCACGGGCTCGGCGTACTCGAACGACTACGAGGCTCCCGGCACCGAGTCGGGCCGCGCCATGCAGCTGCTGCAGGAGGGCTTCCCGGGATCCGGCGGCGACAGCGACACCGTTGTCTGGCACACCACGTCGGGCAGCGTCCGCGCCGCCGACGTCGAACAGACGATGACCGAGACCCTCGACAAGATCGCGGACCTGCCCGGGGTGGCGGCCGTGACCGGCCCGTACCACGGGCAGGGCACGGGCCGGATCAGCGCCGACGGGCACACGGCGTACGCCACGATCACCTTCGAGGACCGTGCCGAGGACATCAAGAAGTCCGAGGCCGAGGCCGTAGTCCACGCCGCCAGGGCGGCCGAGACCGACGGGCTCCAGGTGGAGCTGGGCGGCAGCGCCGTCGGGCTCACCGAGTCGTCGGGCGGGCACGTCGCCGAGATCGTCGGCGTGGTCGTCGCCGCCGTCGTGCTGTTCCTCGCCTTCGGCTCGCTCGCCGCGTCCGTACT
Source organism: Streptomyces sp. NPDC001663 (assembly GCF_042893105.1). NCBI lineage: Bacteria > Bacillati > Actinomycetota > Actinomycetes > Kitasatosporales > Streptomycetaceae > Streptomyces > Streptomyces sp. NPDC001663. The sequence continues at coordinate 121,580 of NZ_JBIAUR010000011.1, forward strand.
GCCCATCGCGACCGCGCTCGTAAGCGTCGGCACCGCGTACGCCGCGATCGTGCTGCTCGGGCACGCGATGACGGTCGCCGACTTCGCGCCCATGCTCGGCATGCTGATCGGGCTCGGCGTCGGCATCGACTACGCGCTGTTCATCGTCACCAGACACCGGCGCGGGCTGAAACGCGGGCTGTCCGTCACCGAGGCGGTCACGAACGCCGTAGCGACGACGGGACGGGCCGTAGTCTTCGCAGGTGCCACCGTTTGCATAGCCCTGCTCGGGATGCTGATCCTCAGGCTCAGCTTCCTCAACGGCGTCGCGATAGCCGCCTCCCTGACCGTCGTCCTGACGGTCGCCGCCTCCGTGACGCTCCTGCCCGCTCTGCTGTCCTTCATCGGCATGCGTGCGCTGAGCCGGCGCGAGCGGCGGCGGCTGGAGGAGCACGGGCCGCAGCCCGAGCTGCCGACCGGGTTCGCCCACCGCTGGTCGGCCTTCGTGGAGCGGCACCCCAAGGTGCTCGGCGTGGTCGCCCTGGTCGTCATGACTGTCCTGGCGCTGCCGACGCTCTCCCTCCACCTGGGCACCTCCGACCAGGGCAACGACCCCAAGTCGTCCACCACCAGGCAGGCGTACGACCTCCTTGCCGACGGGTTCGGTCCCGGCGTGAACGGCCCTCTCACCCTCGTCACCAAGGTCGACGGCGCCGAGGACAAGCTCGCCCTCGACAACCTCGACGCCACCATCCGCACCACAGAGGGCGTCGCGTCGGTGACGCCGGTGACGTACAACAGCGCCAGCGACACGGCGTACTTCACGATCGTCCCGGAGTCGGCGCCCCAGTCGCAGAAGACCAGCGACCTCGTCGACCGGCTGCGCACCGAGGTGCTGCCGCGCGCCGAGACCGGCACCTCGCTCGACCTGCACGTCGGCGGCGTGACGGCCAGCTACGACGACTTCGCCGACGTCATCGTCGGCAAGCTGCCCCTGTTCGTCGGCGTCGTCATCGGCCTCGGCTGTCTGCTTCTGCTGCTCGCCTTCCGGTCCATCGGCATCCCGGTGAAGGCCGCCGCGATGAACGTCGCCGCCGTCGCCGCCGCCTTCGGCATCGTCGTCGCGATCTTCCAGTGGGGCTGGGGCAGCGAGCTGCTGGGCCTCGGCCGCGCCGGGCCGATCGAGCCCTTCCTCCCCGTGATCATGGTGTCGGTCCTCTTCGGGCTCTCCATGGACTACCAGGTCTTCCTGGTCAGCCGGATGTACGAGGAGTGGCTGGAGACCGGCGACAACCGGCGCGCCGTCCGCGTCGGCCTCGCCGAGACCAGCCGGGTGATCAACTCCGCCGCGGTCATCATGATCTCGGTCTTCCTCGCCTTCGTCCTCAGCGGCGACCGCGTGATCGCCATGTTCGGCATCGCGCTCGCCTCCGCCGTCGCCCTCGACGCCTTCGTCCTCCGTACGCTGCTGGTGCCGGCCCTCATGCACATGCTCGGCGGCGCCAACTGGTGGCTGCCCCGCTGGCTCGATGCGCGCCTGCCCCGGATCAGCATCGAACCGCCCGAGTGCCGCGCCGCCCATGAAAGGCTGGCTGCGGCGACGGACGCCGAGGTGGCGGACGTGCTGGCGAAGGGGCGGGAAGAAGAGGATGTACGCGATATCCCTGGGTGACGACGGAGCCGAACTGCGTCCACTGGAGCCGTGGAACGCCGAGGAGTTCCTGGCACATCTGGAGCGCGGGCGGGAGTTCATCGGGCAGTTCATCCCGTTCGGCTCGAAGGCCGTCGACGTGCCCTCCGCACGGGAGACGCTCCAGCGGTACGCCGACATGCGCGCCGCCGACACCGCGTCCGTGCACGGCATCTGGCTGGACGGAAAGCTCGTGGGCGGCGTGCTCACCCTGAACTTCGACGCGGAGACCGGCAACGCCGAGGTCGGCTGCTGGCTGGAGCCCGCCGCGACCGGACGCGGGCTGATCACCCGGGCGATGCGGGTGCTCATCGACTGGGCGGTCGAGGAACGCGGCATCCACCGCATCGAATGGGTCGCCGCCTCGGGCAACACACCCAGCCTGAACGTCGCCCGGCGCCTGGGCATGACCCGCGATGGAGTCCGGCGGGAGGCGCACCCCTATGGTGGCGTACGGCACGACCTGGAGGTGTGGTCGATCCTCGCCCCCGAATGGCGTGACGCACGCGCGCGTGCCGCACACAACGATCATTAAGACGCCTCTCAGACAGGATCCGTACGGTGCCGGACATGGGAACCAAGACAGTTGACGAGACCGGTGCCGCGGGCGCCGAGGCCACGACCGACGAGGAGAAGGTGGACGTCACCAAGGCCGACGAGGTGACCGAGACCGAGGCCGCGACCAAGGCGGACGACGCCGAGGCCGAGGCCGCCGAGGACGTGGTCGAGGACGAAGCGCCTGCCCTCCCCGAGGACGAGGAGGCGAGCTCCTCCGACGTCGGCCAGGGTGCGGGCGCCGTAGTCTCCGCCGCGCTCGGCGTCGTCTCGCTGACCGGCAGCTGGATCGGCACCGTGGCCGCCGCGCGCGAGACCCTCGTGGGCCAGCTGCAGACCTCGTCCACCGCCAGCGTCGCCAAGCAGGTCAAGGAGGTCTACGGCGATGCCTGGCAGACCAGCGCCCTGTGGGGCGGCCTGTTCGCGCTGCTCGCGCTGGTCGTCGGCGTCGTGGTGCTCGTCCGGCCCGCGTTCGGCGTCCCCGGAAAGCCGCAGGCCACCTGGATCAAGTCGGTCGCCTGGGGCGGTGTCGCGCTCGGCGTCATCGGCCTGCTCCTGGCCGTCCTGAAGTACACCGACATCCTGCTCGGACTGCCGTCCACCAGCTGAATCACCGCAGGTCCTGAGGGGTCTTAGGGCATCCGTACGCACCTTACGGAGCTCCTGAGGCCCCTCCCGCACATCTAAGGCCCCCAGAGCGCCCGAAGATGCGGAACTCTCCCGATGTGGCGCACCCCCCTTGGAGACGAAGGTTGAGGCATCGCAACAAGCGAAGCCGGAAAACCGCCTCTCACAAGGGACACGACATGTACGAGTACGAGATCTCCCAGATCCGTTCCGCCGAACTGATCCGCCAGGCCGAGAGCGAGCGGCTGGCCCGCGAGGCCCTCCGTGGTCGCCGCGCCGCCCGCCGTGAGGCCGCTGTCCGCCGTGCCGACGAGGACGAATCCCATACCCACCGCCTCCGTCGGCTGCGGTCCCGGGCCGCGTGAACACCGGGGTCCGGGAGGACGGCCGCGCGGGGGAGGGCCGACCTCGGCAGGACAAGGACCGCAGGACGAAGAACCCGCTCACGCCCTCACCGCACCTCCCCGCGGTGAGGGCAGCGGCGCGCTCGGGAGCCCTCCCGGGAAGCACCGGCCCGTCGAAAACCGGTGCCGCACTGTCGGACCCCCGTGCGATGCTCGGGCTCGTGGAGACCAGGTCCGTCAGTCCCGTGTTCGTCGGCCGCACCGAAGAGTTGGAGACGCTGAACGACGCGCTCGCCCGCGCTGCCGCGGGCGAGCCGCAGGCGTTGCTGATCGGCGGGGAGGCCGGGGTCGGCAAGACCCGGCTCGTCGAGGAGTTCGCCACCGCCGCCTGCCGCGAGGGCGCAGTCGTCGCGCTCGGCGGCTGCGTCGAGATAGGCGCCGACGGCCTGCCCTTCGCCCCCTTCTCCACCGCCCTGCGCGCCCTGCGCCGGGAACTGCCCGAGGAACTCGCCGCCGCGGCCGCCGGCCAGGAGGAGGAACTCACCCGGCTGCTGCCCGAGTTGGGCGAGTCCACCGGTGGACGGCACGACGAGGAGGGCATGGCCCGCCTCTTCGAACTCACCGCCCGGCTCCTCGAGCGCGTCGCCGCCGACCGCACCGTCGTCGTCGCCCTGGAGGACCTGCACTGGGCCGACGCCTCCACCCGCCACCTCCTCGCCTACCTCTTCCGCACCCTGCGCACCGGCCGCCTCGTCGTGCTCGCCACCTATCGCGCCGACGACATCCACCGCCGCCACCCGCTGCGCCCGCTGCTCGCCGAACTCGACCGGCTGCGCACCGTCCGCCGCGTCGAACTCGCCCGCTTCAACCGCGAGGAGGTCGGCCGCCAGATCGCCGGCATCCTCGCCGCCGAACCGGACCCCGGCCAGGTCGACGAGATCTTCGAACGGTCCGACGGCAACGCCTTCTTCGTCGAGGAACTCGCCGTCTGCGCCCACGAGGGCTGCGGCACCGGCCTCACCGACTCCCTCCGCGACCTGCTCCTGGTCCGCGTCGAGGGCCTGCCCGAGAGCGCCCAGCGGGTCGCCCGGATCGTCGCCGAGGGCGGCTCCACCGTCGAGTACCGGCTGCTCGCCGCCGTCGCCCGGCTCGCCGAGGACGACCTCATCGAGGCCCTGCGGGCCGCCGTCAACGCCAACATCCTGCTCGCCGCACCCGCCGGCGACGGCTACCGCTTCCGCCACTCCCTGGTCCGCGAGGCCGTCAGCGACGACCTGCTGCCCGGCGAGCGCTCCCGCCTCAACCGCCGCTACGCCGAGGCCCTGGAGGCCGACCCGACGCTCGTCCCCGCCGACGAACGCGTCATGCGCCTTGCCAGCTACTGGTACCACTCCCACGACGCCGCCAAGGCCCTCCCCGCCGTCCTCGACGCCTCCGTCGAGGCCCGCTGCCGCCACGCCTACAGCGAGCAACTGCGGCTTCTGGAACGGGCGATGGAGCTGTGGGACACCGCCCCCGAGGACGTACGCGACCAGTTGCGCCCCATCGACTACACCGAGGTCTATCCCCCCTGCGGCTGCGATCCGGCCACCACACCCCTGCGCTACCTGGACCTCATGGCCGAGGCGGCGGTGGCGGGCCGGCTGAGCGGCGAGCGCGAGCGCGCCCTGAAGATCACCAAGCGGGCACTGCACCTCCTGGAGGACGAGGGCGACCCTCTGCGCGCCGCCTGGTTCTGGGTCCAGCGCTCCCGTCTCGTACAGGCCCAGGCCCGCGGCGACGGCTGGAAGGAACTCGCCACCGCCCAGGACCTGGTCCGCGGCCTGCCACCCTCCGAGGTCCACGCCGAGGTGCTCGCCAACGCCGCCAGCTGGTCGATGCTCCACGAACCCGGCCCCGACGCCCTCTCGGCCGCCGAGCGCGCCGTCGAGTACGCGCGCATGGTCGACGCCCGCGAGATCGAACTCAACGCCCGCCTCACCCTCGGCGGCCTCATGGTCGACGCCGGCTCCGCCGAGGCCGGGCTCGCCGAGATGTACGAGGTCAAGGATCGGGCCCTGGAGGAGGGCGTCTCGTACGTCGCCGGTCGCGCCTACGTCAATCTGCCCTCCGAACTGGACGCGGTCGGCCGTACCCGGGAAGCCGTGCCCCTCCTCGAGGAAGGCCTCGTCTACACCAGGAAGTTCGGCCAGCTGGACTCCGAGGCCTGGGTGTGGGCCAACCTCTCGGAGGCGCTCTACTCCCTGGGCCGCTGGGACGACGCCGCCGACGCCGCAGCGGGCGCCCTGCGCGTGGGGCACGGCGCCAAGCCCCGGGGCGGTGGCGCCATGTGCCTGGCACACGTCGCCCTCGGCCGTGGCGACCTGCCCGAGGCCGCCCGCCAACTGGCCGCCGCCCGCGGCTACTTGGGCACGCACGATCCCATGCCTCAGCACACCCTTCTCCTCTCCCGCATCGCGATCGGCGTGGCCGCCGGCGAGGGCCGTCTCCTCGACGCCCGTGCCGAACTCGCCCGCGTCCTGGCTTCCGACATCCCGCCCGGCACCCAGCGCTACGGCTGGCCCATGCTGCTCGCCGCCGCCACCGCCGAGGCCGACGCCCGCGCCCTGCCGGCCGCCGCCCAGGGCCGCGCCGACGTCCTCGAACGGCTCCGCGAGGCCGCCAAGAAGACCACCACCGACGCCCCCATCTGGCTCGCCCACGAGCAGTGGGTCCGCGCCGAACTCGCCCGCGTCGAGGGCCACGACACCATCGACACCTGGTCGGACGTGGTCACCTCCTTCGAAGGCCTGGACCGCCCCTACGACCTCGCACGCGTACGCCACCGTCTGGCCGAGGTCCTCCTCGCAGCGGGCGGCGACGACGAGCGCGACCGCTCCACCGAACTGCTGCGCCTGGCCCATGCCGTGGCCGAGCACCTCGGCGCCCGCCCGCTCGCCGACGCCGTCACCCTGCTCGCCCAGCGCGCCCGCCTCACCCTGAACCGCGTCCCGGAGCAGCGGCCCGCCGACCCCGCCGAGGCCCTCGGCCTCACCGGCCGGGAACGCGACGTCCTGCGCCTGGTCGCCGCCGGCCGCACCAACCGCCAGATCGCGGAGGAGCTCTTCATCTCCCCGAAGACGGCCAGCGTCCACGTCTCGAACATTCTGGCCAAGCTCGGCGTCTCAGGAAGGGGAGAGGCGGCGGCGGTGGCGCACCGGCTGGGTCTCTTCCCGCCGGAGGACGTCGACCGGCTGGTGGCCGGATGACGGAGCAGCCAATGAGGGGAGAGCGATGTTCAACGCCTTCGAGGAACTCTTCGCACCCGGCCGCAAGCACACCCGCGACGAACAGAAACGGCTGGAACTGACCCGTGAGGACGTCGGGGACAACGACCCCGGGCGCGGGCCGATAGATCTCGCGTCCGGGAAGGTCGTCGTACGGCCGCCTCGGCGGGAGGACGGGACACCTCCCGCCGACGAGTGAGCTTCTAGCCGACCTGCAGCTCCAGTATTCGGTCGTCCCCGGACTTCGGGTTTCCCCGGCCGTCCGTGTTGCTGGTCGTCAGCCACAGCTTGTCGCCGCCGGCCGAGACCACGGTGCGCAGGCGGCCGTACTTGCCCTGCAGGAAGGACTGCGGGTCGGCCGAGGCCTCCGTGCCCTTCAGCGGGATGCGCCACAGCCGCTGGCCCTTCAGGCCGGCCATCCAGATGGAGCCCTCGGCGTAGGCGATGCCGCTCGGGGAGGCGTCGTCCGTGTGCCACTGGGCTATCGGGTTCTGGTACTCGGAGTCGGACGACCTGCCCTCGGCGTCCGGCCAGCCGTAGTTGGCGCCCGGCTTGATCGCGTTCAGCTCGTCCCAGGTGTCCTGGCCGAACTCCGAGGCGAACAGGCGCTGTTTGGAGTCCCAGGCCAGGCCCTGCACATTGCGGTGGCCATAGGTGTACACCGGGGAGTTCGGGAACGGGTTGCCCGGGGCCGGGTCGCCCTCCGGGGTCAGGCGGAGGATCTTGCCGCCCAGGGACTTCTTGTCCTGGGCCAGCCCCCGGTTGCCGCTCTCGCCCGTGCCCGCGTACAGCATCTTGTCGGGGCCGAAGGCGATCCGGCCGCCGTTGTGGATATAGCCCTTGGGGATGCCCTTGAAGATCGTGTCGGGCGCGCCCAGCTGTTCGCCAGCCGGTTTCTTCGTGTCGTACAGCATGCGCACGATGCGGTTGTCCGAGGCCGAGGTGAAGTAGGCGTAGATCATGTGGTCCGAGGCGTAGTCCGGGGACAGTGCGATGCCGAGGAGGCCGCCCTCTCCGGCGGGGGAGACTCCGGACACCTTGCCGAGCTCGGTCTTCTTGCCGGTCTTCACGTCGACCTTGGTGATCGTCCCCTCGTCGCGGGAGGCGACGAGCAGGGCGCTGTCGTCGGGCAGCGGGGCCAGGCCCCACGGGGTGTTCAGGCCCGTGGTCACCGTCCGCAGCACCTTGACCGAGCCCTTGGCGGGCGGGCCCTGCTCGGCCGCCTGCTGCGAGGGGGAGGACTGGGCCGTCGTGCTCCCCGATGTCTTACCGCCACCGTCGCCCGAGGACCCTCCGCCCCCTCCGTCGGAGGAACAGCCGGCCGTCAGCAGGAGCGCGGTCGCGGCCAACACGGCCGACACAGCTCGTTGTCGCACGATCTTGGTCCCTTCGACGCGGCGGTCTCCAGCAGCAGGTGCTGCGTGCAGGTGCTACTTGTCTTACACCGCTCGCGCCTCACAGGTTCCCGATCAAGTGAGACCGAATCGGAGACACCCCGGCCACCCGCCCGGTTTCAGTCCCACGATCCCCGCGCACCCGGCAGCTCCGCCACCTCGGCCAGGTCCTGTGCCGTCAGGCTCAGCCGGACCGACGCCGCGTTCTGCGCCACCCACCGCTCCTGCTTGGTGCCGGGCACCGGGACCACGTGCCGACCCTGCCCCAGCACCCACGCGAGCGCCACCTGGGCGGGCGTGACGTCGTCGCCGTGCCGGGCCGCGATCCGGCGCAGACCGGCCACGATCGGCTGGTTCGCGGCCATCATCTCCGCGGTGAAGCGGGGGTGGCGGGCGCGCACGTCGTCCGGTTCGAAGCCCTCGCCGGGGGTCAGCGTGCCGGTCAGGAAGCCGTTGCCCAGCGGCATCGCGGCCAGGAAGCCCACGCCGCGCGCCTCGCACCACGGCACCAGCGACTCCAGCGCCTCGGGCGACCACACCGACAGCTCGGCCTCGACCGCGCTCACCGGGAACACCTGCTGCACCCGCTGGAGTTGCCTGATCGTCGCATCGTGCAGCCGCCCGCCGGACCGGCGGCCACCGCGGGCGCCGACCGCACACAGCCCCAACGCCCGTACCTTTCCGGCCTGTACGAGCTCCGCCATCGCGCCCCACGTCTCCTCGACCGGGACCTCGGGGTCGGCGCGGTGCAGTTGGTACAGGTCGATCACGTCCGCCTGCAGGCGCCGCAGGGACGCGTCGCAGGCCCGCTTCACATAGCCGGGGCGGCCGTTGGCCACGATGTGCTGCTCACCCACCAGCAGCCCGACCTTCGTCGACACGAAGGCGTCCTCGCGGCGCTCCTTCAACACCCGCCCCACCAGCAGCTCGTTGGTGAACGGGCCGTACATGTCGGCCGTGTCCAGGAGCGTCGAGCCCAGGTCCAGCGCCCGGTGCACCGCCCTGAGCGACTCCTCGCCCCGCTGCCGCGACCCGCTGTACGCCCAGCTCATCGGCATGCACCCGAGTCCGACGGCCCCCACCGCGAGCGCCCTCGCGCCGATCGTCCTGCGCTCCACCTGCTCGTGACCCTCCCTCTGCCGAGCCCCCAACCTAACCTCTGCACCCCCAGGGGCCTGACATAGCCTCCTGACATGACTGCTGACGTGTGGCTTCCCATCCCGCCGGACGAGATCGAGGGTCTGCCCGCGGGCCCGAACTACCGCTTCTGGAACGGCGAGGAGGACTTCCCCGCAGAGCCCGCCGACTGCGCCTACTACGTCGTCCCCTACATGAAGCCCGCCGAGGTCGCGGTGCGGCCCCTGCCGCGGCTGAGCTCCGTGGAGGTCGTGCAGACGTTGTCGGCCGGCATCGACAGCCTGGTGCCGGGGCTGAACGACCTGCGGCCGGGCGTGCGGGTGTGCAACGCGCGCGGGGTGCACGAGGCGAGCACCGCGGAGCTCGCGCTCACGCTGATTCTGGCCTCGCTGCGCGGCATTCCCGACTTCGTGCGGGCGCAGGAGCGCGGGGAGTGGCTCGGCGGGTTCCGGCCAGCGCTGGCCGACAAGAACGTGCTGATCGTGGGGTACGGGTCGATCGGATCCGCGATCGAGGACCGGCTCGTTCCGTTCGAGGTCGCGCGGGTGGCGCGCGTCGCGCGCTCCGCACGCACCACGGAGCGCGGATCGGTGCACCCGCTCACCGACCTGCCCGCCCTGCTCCCCGAGGCGGACGTCGTCGTCCTGATCACGCCCCTGACCGAGACCACCCGTGGCCTGGCCGGCGCCGAGTTCCTCGCCCGCATGAAGGACGGCGCGCTCCTCGTCAACGTCTCCCGAGGTCCCGTCGTCGACACCAAGGCGCTGCTCGCCGAGGTGGAGAGCGGACGTATCAGCGCCGCTCTGGACGTCACCGACCCCGAGCCGCTGCCCGCCGAACACCCCCTGTGGCGCGCCCCCGGCGTCCTCATCAGCCCCCACGTCGGCGGTCCCACGTCCGCGTTCCTGCCCCGCGCCAAGCGGCTGCTCGTGGACCAGTTGACCCGATTCGTGAACCAGGAGCCCTTGCGCAACGTGATCCTTACGACAGGCGCAACCGGCGCGTGACCCCGACGACTTGAGCGTCCGGCGCGCGATCCGCGCGACGGGCGCAACAGGCGTGTAATCCGTTTCCGGTACCCTCCGCAACCTTGCGGATGCGGTCCGTGCTCGCATCGCCGCTGGTCGTCACGGAGCGTAGAGGAACTATGTCCCTGAGTGACGAGACTGGTGTATCGTCCCGAGCAGGGGCTGCGCCGCGAACCGTTCGGCGCCGGGGATGGACATTTCAGACTGTGAGGGGGGCGACGGGCGATGCACGGCCTATGGGCGAGCGATCCGACGCGACGGGGCCGCCGGAGGCGACCCTGGCGTACGGCCGCGCGCAGACGCGGTCACCACGGCAGTCACGGCTGCCGTCACAACCATCACCAGCGCAGGCACAGCAGCCGCCGGAGGCATGCGCACCCAGCGCACCTGGACCCGCGGGACCCGGGAGCGGCGCGGACCAGGAGGATCCGGTGAGCTCGCCGCTGCCTCCCACGACCACCCTCGACCGGGCGCTGCGCGCACGGCCCTCGCGGAGGCCGCTGCGGCGTCCGCCGGCCTTCCGCGGCGGGTCGAGCCTGGTCCACCAACTCGTCCTGGCCCTGGTCTGCGCGGGATACGCCGTCGGTTCCGCGTTCGACTGGGGTTCGAGCGAAGTCGCGCTGATCATGGGTGACTTCGGGCTGAGCGCCGCGGCGGGCACCGCCGCAGTCTCGCTCTTCCTCTACGCCCGTAGCCGCCGTATCCGCTTTCGATCCGCCTGGCTGCTGTTCGCCCTCTCCTCGGCGATGGCGGCCCTGGGCAACGCGGTCTGGGGGTGGTACGAGGTCGTGCTGGGGCAGCCGGTGCCCACCCCGAGCTATGCCGACCTGTTCTTCCTGTGCTTCGCGCCGCCCGCCATCGTGGGACTCCTGGTGCTCGCCAAGCGGCCGATGACCAAGGCCGGCTGGGTCTGCCTGGCGCTGGACGCCTGGCTGATCGGCGGCTCGCTGCTCACGCTGTCGTGGAGCCTCGCGCTCGCCCAGGCGGCCAAGTTCGACGGGCCGAGCGTCGCGCACACCGCGCTGTCGCTGGCGTATCCGCTGCTGGACATCGCCCTGGTCAGCATGGTGCTCGCACTGCACTTCCGGCGCTCGGCGGTGAACCGCACCGCGGTCAACACCGCCATCGGCGCACTGGCGCTGACGGTGATGTGCGACGCCCTGTTCACCTCGCCGCTGCTGCACAACAACTACCACTCGGGCCAGTTGCTCGACGCGGGCTGGTTCGCCGGCTCCCTGCTCCTCGCGTACGCCCCCTGGGCCGCACCCCGGCACGGCCGGCCGGCCGCGGAGGAGGACGGGCACACGCGCGTGGTGCACGAACACATGCCAGGCCTCCGGGGCGGCACGCACCAGCACCATGCAACGCCCCAGGGGGGTGATCACAGCCGGTATCCGGCCGCCCGGCCGATCGCCGGCTCCCTGGCCGCGCTCACGCCCTATCTCGCCGCCGCCGTCTGCACGTTGGGGATCCTCTACAACGTCCTCAACGGCCGCAGCGTCGACCGAGTGGTGCTCCTGACCGGCGGCACGGTCGTGCTCGCCCTCGTGGTGCGCCAGGGCATCATGCTGCTCGACAACATCACCCTCACCCAGGAACTGGCACAGAAGGAGAACCACTTCCGCTCCCTGGTGCAGGGCTCCAGCGACGTCATCATGATCGCCGCTCCCAACGGCATCCTCCGGTACGTCTCCCCGGCCGCCGCCGGGGTCTACGGACGCCCCGCCGAGGAGCTGGTGGGTACGGAACTGGCCAATCTCATCCACCCGGAGGACCTGGGCTGCGTGGTGCACGAGGTGCGCCGCTTCCTCGCCGCCAGCCCGCCCGAGGAACCCACCACCCGCATCGAATGCCGCTTCCGGTCCGGCGACGGCGGCTGGCTCAACGTCGAGTCCACCGTCAACCGCCACCACGGCGGCCTCATCTTCAACAGCCGGGACGTGACCGAAAGGGTGCGCCTCCAGGCGCAGCTGCAGCACAACGCCGAGCACGACCCGCTCACCGACCTGCCCAACCGCGCCCTGTTCACCAAGCGGGTCCAGCAGGCCCTGTCCGGCCGTCGCGCCTCCGACCGGGTGGCCCTGCGCGGCACGGCCGTCCTCTTCATCGACCTCGACGGCTTCAAGGCCGTCAACGACACGATCGGGCACCAGGCCGGGGACGAACTGCTCGTCCAGGCCGCCCGCAGACTCCAGGACGCGGTGCGGCAGGGCGACACCGCCTCCCGGCTCGGCGGTGACGAGTTCGCGGCCCTGATCGTCGGGGACGGTGCCCGTGACCGCTCAGCGCGCGAACGGCACATCCTGGAGCTCGCCGACCGCCTCAGGATCACGCTCTCGCAGCCGTACATGATCGACGGCAACGATGTCCGGGTGGCGGCCTCCATCGGTGTGGCCTTCGCCGAACCGGGCCTGGGTGCGGGCGAGTTGCTGCGCAACGCCGACCTCGCCATGTACCGCGCCAAGGGGGCCGGCAAGGGCCGCGTCGAGCTGTACGCCCCGCAGATGCAGCAGGACGTCGTACGGAAGGCGGAGCTGGCGACGCGCCTGCGTGCCGCACTGCACGACGGCGAGTTCGCCCTGCTGCACCAGCCCGTGGTCTGCCTGGAGGACGGCCGGATCGCCTCGGTCGAGGCCCAGGCGCGCTGGCGGTCCTCGCAGGGAGTGCTGTTCACGCCGGCCGAGTTCCTGCGGGTCGCCGAGGACAGCGACAAGACCGCCGAGCTGGGCCGCTGGATTCTGGAGGAGGCCGTCGAGCAGGCCGCCGAGCGCACCGCGACCGGGCTCGCCGTGCCCGTGGCGGTCCGGATGAGCGCCCGGCGGCTGCTGGACCGGTCGATGCCGCTCGGCTCGATCGAGGCCCTGCTGACCCGGCACGGGCTGCCGTCCGGGGCGCTGGTGATCGAGCTGTCCGACACCGACCCCAAGGTCTCGCTGGAGGAACTGGAACGACGTCTGGGCGCCCTGCGCAGGCTCGGCGTCCGGATCGCCCTGGACGGCTTCGGCAGCGGCTATGCGGCGATCACAGCGCTACGACGGCTCCCCGTCGACGTACTGAAACTCGACCGCAGTCTGGTCGAGGGCGTCGTCGAGTCCGCGCGGCTGCACAAGATCACCAGCGGGCTGCTCAGGATCGCGACCGACCTCGGGCTGCAGTCCGTGGCCGACGGCGTGGACCTGCCGGAGCAGGTGGTCGCGTTGCGCGCGATGGGCTGCACGCACGGGCAGGGCATGGCGTTCTCCGGTCCGCTGGACGAGTACCGGCTGCGCCGGGCGCTCGGATCCGGCCACTATCCGGTGCCGCACGGTCCGATCGAGCCCGCGTTCGCGGGTGGCGGCGCAGGGGTGTACACAAGTGGTGTGCCCGCCGTTCTGGGAGGCGGAAGTGCCCTCCGCTCACATAATGAGACTCCCGTCCCACCCACTTGACACGTGGTGCGCGTCGGGGGGAGGGTCAGTGCCATGCGCACCCGAATTCTCGTACTTGGAAAGCGCGTCGGCTGAGCTGGTGATGTCCGGACGGACCCGGAACTCCCAGCGACCACACCCGGCGCGCTCCCCTCGCTTGCCTTACGGCACGAGGGGTTTTTTGTTGCACAGGCACCAGTCGTGCAGCGTCTGAACACCGCACAAACCTCGCAAAAACCCTCAGCATCGAGAAGAGACTGACGATGACCGAGCAGGCCACCGGGGCCCATCCGCAACCGCGGCCCCGATCCGGAGGACAGCAGTCCGCACCCGAGCACGTCACGGGTGCGCAGTCCCTCATCCGCTCTCTCGAGGAGGTCGGGGCCGACACGGTATTCGGCATTCCCGGCGGTGCGATCCTTCCCGCGTACGACCCGCTGATGGACTCGACCCGGGTGCGCCACGTCCTGGTCCGTCACGAGCAGGGCGCCGGCCACGCGGCCACCGGTTACGCGCAGGCCACCGGCCGGGTCGGTGTCTGCATGGCGACCTCCGGACCGGGCGCGACCAACCTGGTCACCCCGATCGCGGACGCCCACATGGACTCGGTGCCGCTCGTGGCGATCACCGGGCAGGTGGCCTCCAAGGCGATCGGTACGGACGCCTTCCAGGAGGCGGACATCGTCGGCATCACGATGCCGATCACCAAGCACAACTTCCTGGTCACCAAGGCCGAGGACATCCCGCGGGTCATCGCCCAGGCGTTCCACATCGCCGCCACCGGCCGCCCCGGCCCGGTCCTGGTGGACATCGCCAAGGACGCCCTGCAGGCGAAGACCACGTTCTCCTGGCCGCCGGTCATGGACCTGCCCGGCTACCGCCCGGTGACCAAGCCGCACGCCAAGCAGATCCGCGAGGCCGCGAAGCTCATCACCTCCGCCAAGCGGCCCGTCCTCTACGTCGGCGGCGGTGTCATCAAGGCACACGCCACCGCCGAGCTCAAGGTTCTCGCCGAGCTCACCGGAGCGCCCGTCACCACCACCCTGATGGCGCTCGGCGCATTCCCCGACAGCCACCCGCTGCACGTGGGAATGCCGGGCATGCACGGTGCGGTCACCGCCGTCACCGCGCTGCAGAAGGCCGACCTGATCGTCGCCCTCGGAGCCCGCTTCGACGACCGCGTCACCGGCAAGCTGGACAGCTTCGCCCCGTACGCCAAGATCGTCCACGCCGACATCGACCCGGCCGAGATCGGCAAGAACCGCGCCGCGGACGTGCCGATCGTCGGTGACGCGCGCGAGGTCATCGCCGACCTGATCCAGGCGGTGCAGAAGGAGCACAGCGAGGGCCACCAGGGCGACTACAGCGCCTGGTGGAAGGACCTGTCCCGCTGGCGCGAGACCTACCCGCTCGGCTACGACCTGCCCGACGACGGCTCGCTCTCCCCGCAGCAGGTCATCGAGCGGATCGGCCAACTCGCCCCGGAGGGCACGATCTTCGCGGCGGGCGTCGGCCAGCACCAGATGTGGGCCGCGCACTTCATCGAATACGACAAGCCCGCCACCTGGCTGAACTCCGGCGGTGCCGGGACGATGGGCTACGCGGTGCCGGCCGCGATGGGCGCCAAGGCCGGAGCCCCGGACCAGACGGTCTGGGCGATCGACGGCGACGGCTGCTTCCAGATGACCAACCAGGAGCTCACCACCTGCGCCCTGAACGGCATCCCGATCAAGGTCGCGGTCATCAACAACGGCGCCCTCGGCATGGTCCGCCAGTGGCAGACCCTGTTCTACAACCAGCGCTACTCCAACACCGTGCTGCACTCCGGCCCGAACGACGTCAACCCGGAGGCCAGGGGCACCCGCGTCCCCGACTTCGTGAAGCTGTCGGAGGCCATGGGCTGCCACGCGATCCGCTGCGAGTCCCCGGAGGACCTGGACAAGGTCATCGAGGAAGCGAACTCGATCAACGACCGCCCGGTCGTTGTCGACTTCATCGTCCACGAGGACGCGATGGTGTGGCCGATGGTCGCCGCCGGCACCTCCAACGACGAGATCATGGCCGCCCGGGACGTCCGCCCCGACTTCGGCGACAACGAAGACGACTGAGCGAGAGAGACGTAAAAAGACCATGTCCAAGCACACGCTCTCCGTCCTGGTGGAGAACACCCCCGGCATCCTGGCCCGGATCGCCGCCCTCTTCTCCCGCCGCGGCTTCAACATCGACTCGCTCGCGGTCGGCGTCACCGAGCACCCCGACATCTCCCGCATCACGATCGTCGTGGGGGTCGAGGACCTGCCGCTGGAGCAGGTGACGAAGCAGCTCAACAAGCTCGTCAACGTGCTGAAGATCGTCGAGCTGGAGCCCACCCAGGCCGTTCAGCGCGAACTCGTCCTGGTGAAGGTGCGCGCCGACAACGAGACGCGCTCCCAGATCGTCGAGATCGTCCAGCTGTTCCGCGCCAAGACCGTCGACGTCTCCCCGGAGGCCGTGACGATCGAGGCCACCGGCAGCAGCGAGAAGCTGTCGGCCATGCTGAAGATGCTGGAGCCGTACGGCATCAAGGAGCTCGTCCAGTCCGGCACGATCGCGATCGGCCGCGGCGCCCGCTCGATCACGGACCGCTCGCTGCGCGCTCTCGACCGGTCGGCATAGCCACGGATTCGGGCGGCCGGGTGACATCGGCCGCCCGTATACCGAGACCCCGAAACTTCACTTCCGCCCGCCGTCATACGGTGGGACGCAACACCTGCACACAAGGAGAGAACCCAAAGTGGCCGAGCTGTTCTACGACGCCGACGCCGACCTGTCCATCATCCAGGGCCGCAAGGTCGCGGTCATCGGTTACGGCAGCCAGGGCCACGCCCACGCGCTGTCGCTCCGTGACTCGGGTGTCGACGTCCGTGTCGGTCTGCACGAGGGCTCCAAGTCCAAGGCGAAGGCCGAGGAGCAGGGCCTGCGCGTGGTGACGCCGTCCGAGGCCGCCGCCGAGGCCGACGTCATCATGATCCTGGTGCCGGACCCGATCCAGGCCCAGGTCTACGAGGAGTCCATCAAGGACAACCTCAAGGACGGCGACGCGCTGTTCTTCGGCCACGGCCTGAACATCCGCTTCGACTTCATCAAGCCCCCGGCGAACGTCGACGTCTGCATGGTCGCCCCCAAGGGCCCGGGCCACCTCGTCCGTCGCCAGTACGAGGAGGGCCGCGGCGTTCCGTGTATCGCGGCCGTCGAGCAGGACGCGACCGGGGGTGCCTTCGCGCTCGCGCTGTCGTACGCCAAGGGCATCGGCGGCACCCGGGCCGGCGTCATCAAGACGACCTTCACCGAGGAGACCGAGACCGACCTGTTCGGCGAGCAGGCCGTCCTCTGCGGTGGTACGGCCGCGCTGGTCAAGGCCGGTTTCGAGACGCTGACCGAGGCCGGTTACCAGCCGGAGATCGCGTACTTCGAGTGCCTGCACGAGCTGAAGCTGATCGTGGACCTCATGTACGAGGGCGGCCTGGAGAAGATGCGCTGGTCGATCTCCGAGACCGCCGAGTGGGGCGACTACGTCACCGGCCCGCGGATCATCACCGACGCCACCAAGGCCGAGATGAAGAAGGTCCTCGCCGAGATCCAGGACGGCACCTTCGCGCGTGAGTGGATGGCCGAGTACCACGGCGGTCTGAAGAAGTACAACGAGTACAAGACCGCGGACTCCGAGCACCTGCTGGAGACCACCGGCAAGCAGCTGCGCAAGCTGATGAGCTGGGTCGACGAGGAGGCTTAAGCCTCAGGGGACGGGGCCGGAGCAGTCAGCTCCGGCCCCGTTGTCCAACCCGTCGAGTCACGGACGGGTGATCCTTCCGCAGAGGCGCAGGACGACCATCGCCGCGCCACTACACTTCCGTAGTACATACGCGTCAGGCCCACAGCGTCGTGCGTCTTCCACGCGGCCAGTACCCTCCACCGCCTGCGGCCGTCGGGACGGCCGTCCGCATTGGACTTGTGAGGACTCACGTGAGCTCGAAACCCGTCGTACTCATCGCTGAAGAGCTGTCGCCCGCGACCGTGGACGCGCTCGGCCCCGACTTCGAGATCCGGCACTGCAACGGAGCGGACCGAGCCGAACTGCTCCCGGCCATCGCCGATGTCGACGCGATCCTGGTCCGCTCCGCCACCAAGGTCGACGCCGAGGCCATCGCCGCCGCCCACAAGCTCAAGGTCGTCGCACGAGCCGGCGTCGGCCTGGACAACGTCGACGTCTCCGCCGCCACCAAGGCCGGCGTGATGGTCGTCAACGCCCCCACCTCGAACATCGTGACCGCCGCCGAGCTCGCCTGCGGTCTGCTCATCGCCACCGCCCGGCACATCCCGCAGGCCAACGCCGCGCTGAAGAACGGCGAGTGGAAGCGCAGCAAGTACACGGGTGTGGAGCTCGCCGAGAAGACCCTCGGTGTCGTGGGTCTGGGGCGGATCGGTGCGCTGGTCGCTCAGCGCATGTCCGCCTTCGGGATGAAGGTCGTCGCCTACGACCCCTACATCCAGCCCGCGCGCGCCGCGCAGATGGGCGTCAAGGTGCTGTCCCTCGACGAGCTGCTCGAGGTCTCCGACTTCATCACCGTCCACCTGCCCAAGACCCCCGAGACCCTCGGCCTCATCGGCGACGAGGCGCTGCGCAAGGTCAAGCCGAGCGTGCGCATCGTCAACGCCGCGCGTGGCGGGATCGTCGACGAGGAGGCGCTGTACTCCGCCCTCAAGGAGGGCCGGGTCGCCGGTGCCGGTCTGGACGTCTACGCCAAGGAGCCGTGCACGGACTCGCCGCTGTTCGAGTTCGACCAGGTCGTGTCCACCCCGCACCTCGGTGCCTCCACCGACGAGGCGCAGGAGAAGGCCGGTATCGCCGTCGCCCGCTCGGTGCGGCTCGCCCTCGCCGGTGAGCTCGTGCCCGACGCGGTGAACGTCCAGGGCGGCGTCATCGCCGAGGACGTCAAGCCGGGCCTGCCCCTCGCGGAGCGCCTCGGCCGCATCTTCACCGCGCTCGCCGGCGAGGTCGCGGTCCGCCTCGACGTCGAGGTGTACGGCGAGATCACCCAGCACGACGTGAAGGTGCTGGAGCTCAGCGCCCTCAAGGGTGTCTTCGAGGACGTCGTCGACGAGACGGTCTCCTACGTCAACGCGCCGCTGTTCGCGCAGGAACGCGGCGTCGAGGTGCGGCTGACCACCAGCTCGGAGTCGGCCGACCACCGCAACGTCGTCACCGTGCGCGGCACGCTGGGCAACGGCGAGGAGGTGTCGGTGTCCGGCACGCTGGCCGGGCCGAAGCACCTGCAGAAGATCGTCGCCGTGGGTGAGTACGACGTGGACCTCGCGCTGGCCGACCACATGGTGGTGCTGCGGTACGAGGACCGTCCCGGTGTCGTGGGTACGGTGGGTCGGATCTTCGGCGAGGCCGGGATCAACATCGCCGGTATGCAGGTCTCGCGGGCCGTTGCCGGTGGCGAGGCGCTTGCCGTGCTGACCGTCGACGACACGGTGCCCGCCGGGGTGCTGACCGAGGTCGAGGCGGAGATCGGGGCGACGTTCGCCCGCTCGGTGAACCTCGTCTGACAGAACAAAAGGGCGGCTGAGCTGACGTGAGTCAGCTCAGCCGCCCTTTGCTTTTCCCTACTTGTCGGCCACGTGGATCCCCCGCAGCGCCCTCACCGCCAGCGCCGCCGCTCCCACCAGCAGCACCACACCCGCGATCGCCGCCCCCTGCATCCCGCTCGTGAACGCCTCGCGGGCCGTCGCCGCCAGGGCGTCTCCCGCGCGCCCCGGCAGTTGGCCTGCTACCGCCAGCGCGCCGCCCAGCGTCTCGCGCGCCGCGTCCGGGGCCGAAGCCGGAATGTCGTGGCGGTAGACCGCCGTACCGATGGAGCCGAGGACCGCCATCCCGAGGGCGCCGCCGAACTCCGCGCCCGTCTCCATCAGGGAGGATGCCGAGCCGGCCCGTTCCACCGGGGCGCTGCTCATCGCCAGGTCCGTGATCTGGGAGATGACCATGACGATGCCGGAAGCGAGGACGCCGCACGCGGTCAGGACCAGCCAGAGGGAGTCCGTGTCCGCGAGAGCCAGCAGCGCGTAGCCGGCCGCGCCGATCGCGAAGCCCGCGGTGACGACGTACGCGCGGTTGACGCCCTTCTGGACCAGCGCCGTCGCCAGCGGGGCCGCCATGCCGATCGGCACCGAGGGGAGCAGCGCCCACAGGGCCGCCTCCATCGCGCTCTTGTCGAGCACCGACTGCAGGTACTGGGTGGTGAAGAACGCCGAGCCCATCATGGCGAACGAGGCGATGAGGTTGAGGACGACGGAGGGGGCGAACCCACGGCCGCGGAACAGGGCTGGCGAGATCATCGGGGAGGCCGCGGTGCGCTGGCGGTGGACGAAGGCGGTCGCGAAGAGCAGGCCGACGGTGATCGAGACGACGTACTCGGCGTGCCAGCCCTCCGACGGGATCTCCTTCAGGCCGTAGATGACGGGGAGCACCGCGGCCATCGACAGCGGGACGCTCGGCCAGTCGAAGCGGCCCGGGTTCGGGTCGCGCGACTCCGGCAGCAGGAACGGGCCGAGGACCAGCAGCAGTGCCATCGCGGGCAGGTTGACCAGGAAGACCGAGCCCCACCAGAAGTACTGGACGAGGACACCGCTCATCACCGAGCCGAGCGCGATGCCGGCCGTCATCACGCCGGACCACATGCCGATCGCCTTCGCGCGCTGGCCGGGGTCGGTGAACATCGTGCGGATCAGCGCCATCGTCGACGGCATCAGGGTCGCGCCGCCGATGCCGAGCACCGCGCGGGCCGCGATCAGGGTCTCGGCGCTGTTCGCGTACGCCGCGATCAGTGACGCGGTGCCGAAGGCGGCGGCGCCGATCAGGAGGAGCTTGCGGCGGCCTATGCGGTCGCCCAGCGAACCCATCGTCATCAGCAGGCCGGCCAGGACGAAGGCGTAGATGTCGAAGATCCACAGCTGCTGTGTGCCGCTCGGCTCGAGGTCCGCGCTGATCGCCGGGATCGCGAAGTAGAGGACCGAGACGTCCATCGAGACCAGCAGCAGCGGGAGCATCAGCACGCCCAGTGCGGTCCATTCGCGGCGGCCGGCGAGGCCGCCGGCCGGGGTTGTGGTGGTGCTCGTCGAGTTCGTCATGCCAGGGACTGTACGGACGTCTTAAACGCTTGTCTAGAACGTTTGTATAAGTCATACGTATAGGACGGTTGTATGGATCGGGGGTAGGGTGGCGGGCATGGGACACCGTGAGGATCTGCTCGAAGGCGCCAAGCGCTGCCTGCTGGGGAAGGGGTTCGTGCGCACCACGGCGCGCGACATCGTCAAGGAGTCGGGGACCAACCTGGCCTCGATCGGCTACCACTACGGGTCGAAGGACGCACTGCTGGTGCAGGCCTACGTATCGCTGATCGAGGGCCTCGGCGACAGCTTCGACCCCGGCTGGGGCGTGGGCGGTGAGGCCGACTCGGCCCCGGGGTCGCTGGAGCGCTTCCAGGAGGTGTGGGCGAACATCATCCGTTCCCTGCCCGAGGCCCGGGCCGTCTGGATGCTGAGTCTCGAGGTCATCATCCACTCGGACCGGCTGCAGGAGGTGCGCAAGCTGCTCGCCGAGGCGCAGGAACAGGGCCGCTCGGGGATCGTGCCGATGTTCAACGGCGTTCCTGAGGCCGAGCTCGACAAGGAGACCGTCGACTCGGAGGGCCGCTTCTACCAGACCATCCTCAACGGCCTCATGGTCCAGTGGCTCTTCGACCCGGACACGGCGACCGATGCGGAGCAGCTCACCGAGGGGCTGCGGCGGGTGATCGCGGGGGCGCAGAAGGGCTGATGCGGCCGTCCCGCATCTCGAGCACGCGGTCCGCGAAGTGCCGTACCACCGCCCGGTCGTGGCAGATGAACAGGTATCCGAGGCCGAGCTCGTC
This sequence comes from Streptomyces sp. NPDC001663, assembly GCF_042893105.1. Lineage (NCBI taxonomy): Bacteria > Bacillati > Actinomycetota > Actinomycetes > Kitasatosporales > Streptomycetaceae > Streptomyces > Streptomyces sp. NPDC001663. Next base: position 142,959 of record NZ_JBIAUR010000011.1, read on the forward strand.
CTGGAGGTCGGCCAGCAGGTTCAGTACGCCGGCCCGGACGGACGGGTCCAGGGCGGACACCGGTTCGTCGAGGACCAGCAGGCGCGGGTCGGAGGCCAAGGCCCGGGCGATTCCCACGCGTTGGCACTGACCGCCGGAGAGCTCGTGCGGCCGGCGGTCTCCGTACGAGGGGTCCAGGCCGACCCGGTCGAGGAGTTCGGCCACCCGGGCCGGGCCGTCGGTGCCGTTCCAGCGGCCCTGGACCTTCAGGGGTTCGGCCACCGCGTCGCGGATGCGGTGGCGGGGGCTGAGGGAGCCGTAGGGGTCCTGGAAGACCGGCTGCATACGGGGGCGGAGAGGGCGGAGCTCGCGTTCGGGGAGTCGCGTCAACTCCCGTCCCTCGAAGTGGACTTCGCCCGCGTCCGGGCGGCGCAGGTGGAGCACCGCCAGTGCGGTGGACGACTTGCCGCAGCCGGACGGGCCGTTCAGGGCGAGGGTCTCGCCGGGGGCGAGGGAGAAGGACACGTGGTCCACGGCGGTCACTGTGCCGTATCGGACCACGAGGTCGCGGACGTCGAGCAGGGGTGTGCTCACGCCTCCTCCCGGTGATGGCAGGCGACCAGGCGGCCGTCCGCCCGCTGCGGCTCCGGCTCCTTGCGACGGCAGAGGTCCGTCGCGAGAGTGCAGCGCGGAGCGAAGGCGCAGCCCGGCGGGAGCGCGCCCGGGGCGGGTGGTGTGCCGGGGAGGGTGGGGAGGCGGCGGCCCCGGGCGTTCCGGGGCAGGGCGGCCAGCAGCCCCGCGGTGTACGGGGCGAGGGGCCGGGTCAACACCCGGTCCGCCGGGCCGAGTTCGGTGAGGCGTCCGGCGTACATGACCAGTGCGCGGTCCGCGTGGTGGCGTACGGCGTCGAGGTCGTGCGTGACCAGGACGAGCGCCGCGCCGACGGCCTCGCGCTGCTCGCCGAGGACCTTCAGCACCTGGTCCCGGCGTGCCTCGTCGAGCGCGGTGGTCGGCTCGTCGGCGACCAGGACGTCCGGTTCGTTGATCGTCGCCATGGCGATGACCGCCCGTTGCCGCATGCCGCCGGAGTACTCGTGCGGGTAGGCGCGTGCCCTGCGTACGGCGTCGGGGATGCCGACGCGTTCGAGCGCGGCGACGGCCCGGGCCCGGGCCTCCTTGCGGGGGACGCGGCTCACCGACCGTACGGCGGCGGCGAGTTGGTCGCCGACGGGGTGGACGGGGGAGAGGGCGGACAGGGCGTCCTGGGGGACGAGCGCGATACGGCGGCCGCGCTGGGCGGCGAGATCCGTGGAGCCCCGCAGCCGGATGCTCCCGCCGGTCGTCGCGCCCCGCGGCACCATCCCCAGCAGCGCCCGCGCGGTGAGGGACTTGCCGGCGCCCGACTCGCCGACGAGCGCCAGGACTTCGCCGGGGCGGACGTCGAAGGACAGGCCGCGTACGGCCTCGATGCCGTCGAAGGCGATGCGCAGATCGCGGACGGAGAGCAGCGGCTCCGCAGCCCCCGGTGCTTCAGACTCCAACGGGGGTCTCCTTCTTCATGACCGTGACGCGGGTGCCACGCCGTCCTTGCGCATACGCCGCCCCCGACACCGCCAGTCCCGCCAGCAGGGCCAGTGCCACCGCCGGGGCGAGGGCCGCCCACGGGGCCCGTTCCACGTAGGCGCGGGACTCGTCGAGCAGCAGGCCCCACTCGGGGGCGGGCGGCTGGGCGCCCAGGCCGAGGAAGCCGAGGGAGGCCAGGGCGAGGGCGATGCCGGGCAGGCGGAGGAGGGCGTGCCGGGCGACGGGAGCGGCGACGGACGGGAGGACATGCCTGGTCAGGATCCACAACGGCGATGCGCCGATGGCCCGTTGGGCGGTCAGGAAGGACGACGCGCGCACCTCCTGCACCAGCGCCGCCGCGTGTGCGGCCAACGGCGGCCAGGAGATCAGGGCGACCGCGAGGGCCGCGCCGCCGGTGCCCGGCCCGGCGGCCGCCGCGACCAGGATGCCCACGATCACCGGGGGCAGCGCGTTGGCGATGTCGGCCGCGCCCGCCGCGACGGCGGGCAGGAAACCGAGCGCCAGCGCGAGCAGCAGACTCAGCAGGCATACGGCGGCTGCCGTGCCGACCGTCGGGGCGGCCCCGTGCCCGAGCCGGGCGAGGACGTCGCGGCCGAGGCCGTCGGTGCCGAGGGGGTGGGACCAGGAGGGGGCTGCCAGCCTGGCTGTGGTGTGTACGGCATACGGGTCGCGCAGCAGGCCCCGGCCGATCGTCACGGCGAGTGCTGTGAACAGGGTCAACGGGATCGCCGGGTGTGTACGGACCGGACGGGCCGGCGGCAGGTTGAGCGAGGCGTCACGCAGCGCCGGTCCCAGCAGCCGACGCCGTGTGAACGCCGCCGCCGCGCCCGTGACCAGCCCGAGCAGCAGCAGTGCGAGCACCGCGCCCTGCAGCAGCGGCAGGTCCTGCGACTTGGCCGCGCCCAGCGCCGTACGCCCGATGCCCGGCACGGCGAACACGGTCTCCACCGCGACCGCGCCACCGGTCAGGCCGACGGCGACCATCCCGAACTGCGGGACCAGCGGCGGCAGTACGCGCCGAAGCGCGGCAGCCGCGACACGCGCACGGCTTACGCCCGCTCCCCGCCACAGCTCCACCCACCGCTCGTCCAGCACGGCCGGAAGCGCGTCCGCGACGAGTCGGCCGAGCAGTCCGCCCGCCGGGATGCCGAGGGCGAGGGCGGGCAGCACCAGGTACTCGGGTCCCTGCCAGCCCGACGTCGGCAGCCATCGCAGCCACACCCCGCACACCAGCAACGCCACGGTGGCCAGCAGGAATTCGGGTACGGCGGCGAGCATCGCGGCCCATGCCCCGGCCGAGGCCCGCCCCCGTGCCGGCACCGGCGCCACCAGCGCGCACGCCAGCAGCACCGCCACCCCGAAGGCCGCGCCCATCAGCGTCAGCGACACCTGGAGCCCGGCGACGACGGACGGCAGGACGTCCGTGCCCGACACCCAGGAGGTGCCGAGATCGCCGTGCAGCAGGCCGCCGGCCCAACTCCCCAGCAGGGAAAGGGGGCCCGCGCCCAGGCCCAGGTCATGGCGGATCGCGTCCAGGGCCTCCTGTGTGGGCTCCTGCTCGGCGGAGCGGGCGCGCAGGACCGTGAGCGCGGGGTCCTTGCCGGAGAGCCAGGGCAGGAGGCCCACTGTGGCCACGACGGCGACGAGACAGAGAGCGCGGGTCGCCCCGGCGCGGGTCGGCAATCCCCTTCTGCGGACGCTCACTTGACGTAGGTGCCCGCCGTGACCAGCTCCCGCTCGCGCGGGTCGTGGGCGGCGCCGACCACTGCGGCGGCATCGCCCTGGATCACACGCTCGTGGAGCATCGGCACGGCGGCGTCGGTGGCGAGCACGGCGGTCTCGGCCGCGACGACGGCCTTGCGCCGGGCCTCGCCGGTCGCGGTCCCGCCCGCCTTGTGCAGCGCCTTGTCCACGGTCCTGTCCGTGAGCTGGGAGATGTTGAAGGAGCCGTCGGAGGCGAAGTCGCTGTACAGGTACGCGGCCGGGTCGCCGGAGTCGAGGACCGTCGCGCGGGAGAGGACGAACGCGTCGAACTCGCCCGCCAGCGCGTCGGATTCGATGTTCGCGTACTCGCGGACGTCCAGCTTCACCTTGAACCCGGCCTTCTGCAGCTGCTGTTGCAGTGCGGCCGCGACCTCGGGCAGTTCGGCGCGGTCGGTGAAGGTGCCGATGGTGACGGCCTTGCCGGCCGGGTCGCCCGCCTTCGCGTGGGACACCGGCTTGCGCAGCCCGGCCGCCCAGGGCAGCGCGGGCCCCAGCAGCCCCTCGGCGACGTCGGCGCGGCCCTCGTACACGCCCTTCACGATCGACTCGGCGTCGACGGCCTCGCGGGCGGCGGCCCGCAGGGAGGCGTCTTTGAAGGGGCCCTTCGCCGTGTTGAGGTACAGCGTGTTCGTGCGCGGCATCGGGACCTCGGTGATCAGGTCCTCGTCGAGCAGCGCGGCCTGCGAGACGGGCACCGCCTCGACGATGTCGGCCTCGCCGCTGCGCAGCGCCGCGGCGCGGGCGGTGCCGTCGGGCACGAACTTCACGTCGATTCCGGGGGACTTGGCCCTGCCGTCCCAGTAGGCGTCGTAGCGGTCGAGGGTGGCGGAGGAGGTGCCGTCGACGGATACGAGCTCGAAGGGCCCCGTGCCCGCGCCGACCGGGTTCACCGTCTTCCCGCGGTACGCCTTCGCCGCGAGGATCGACAGCTGCGGCGAGCTGAGCCGCTGTGGGACGAGTGGGTCCTCGTCGGCCGTCGTGACGACGACGGTGTCTCCGTGCGCCTCGGTGGTCAGCTCCACGCCGTCGAGAATGCGGGGCTTGGGGGAGGCGGTCGCCGCCTCGGTGAGGGAGCGGACGACGGCCTCGGCGTCGAGCTCCGTGCCGTCGTGGAAGGTGACTCCGTGACGTATCTCGAAGGTCCAACTCCGGCCGGACTGGGTCCACTTGGTGGCGAGCGCGGGTTCGGCGTCGCCGTCCGCGTCCAGCTTCACCAGGGTCTCGGCGGTCGACCAGCGCGACAGCTTGAAGGCGTCGTCGGAGAGAGGCGACAGCCCCGAGCGCGGGGGCTGCATCATCGCGAGGCGGATGCGCTTGCCGTCACCGCCCTCCTCGGCGGGCGTTCCCGAGAAGCAGCCGGTGAGCAGGGTGGACGCCACGGCGGCCGAGAACAGGTGACGGGCGGGCAGGCGCACGGAACCCTCCGGGTAAAGGGGTGGTCAAGGGCAGGCGCCGACGTTAGCATGATGATAATCGTTTTCAATAATCAGTGGCTGCGGTCACGCAGGGCCGGGACCAGCGCGCCCAGCATCAGCGCCGCCGTCACCGCGAACGCCCACGGATAGCCGGTCAGGCCCGCCAGGACGCCGAAGCCCGCTGCGCCGACGCCCATGCCGCCGTCGTAGGCGAGGTTCCACAGGGCGCTGACCGTGCCGTACGACGAGGCGGAGACCCGGGCGTACATCAGCGTGAGCGTGGCGTTCTGGGCGATGCCGAAGCCGGCGCCGAACAGGGCGGTGCCCGCGACGACGGCGACCGGGCTGCCGGTCGCGGCGGTGACCAGTACGCCCGCCGCCGACAGGAACAGGCCGGGCAGGACGAGCCGGGCGCTGCCGTGCCGGTCGCCGTACCGGCCCGCCAGCCAGCGGGTCACGGTCGAGGCGGCGGGCTGCACGAACAGGGCCACCGCGACGACCGGGGCGGACGCCGGCGGGACGGCCAGCGGCAGGAAGGTGACCAGGATTCCGGCGGCCGTGGCGGTGGCGGCGAAGACGAGGACGGGACGCAGCAGGGCGCCCGTGCGCAGCCCGCGGACCACACCCACCGACCCCTCCGACTCCGGTTGCCGGTCCGGCAGTCCGAGCACCGGGACGATCGCGGCCAGCGCCGCCGCACCGCCGATCACGGCGACCGTCCCGTACCCCGCGTGCCCGGCGAGCCACAGGCCCAGCGGCAGGGCGACCAGCGACGGCACTCCGGAGACCACGCCCACCACGGCCAGGCCCTCGCCGCGTCGCTCCGCCGGGATCAGGGACGCGGTCAGGGCGCCGCCCGCGACGATCGTGAGCGCGAAGCCCAGGCCGCGCACCAGACACACCGCCACGATCCACGCCATGCTCCCCGAGGCCGTCAGCACCACGGCCGGGGCGCCGAGCAGGAACAGGCCGGCCATCAGGGTCACCCGGTATCCGAAGCGCGCGACGAGCCGGGGAGTGACCAGTTCGCCGAGAACCGTGGCGAGCATCAGGGAGCCGGTGGCCAGACCCGCACCGCTCCCGCCGCCCGCCTCGGCGGCGTAGGCGGGCACCACCGACAGCAACAGGAAGAAGCTGACACTCGCGCCGATCAGGCTCACGAAGCGCAGCAGCAGGGGCCGGGTCAGCAGGGGCGGCCGGGCGGTCGAAGGGGCGGTCGGCCGAAGGGCGTCGGAAGTCGTCATGCATACGACGCTAGGGAGCGACCGGCTCCCCGCTAAGCTCCAATTCCATGCCTGTGCAGTGGGCCGGTTTGTCACCCGAGCTGCTTCTGACCGTCGACCGGGACGGCGGGGAGCGGCTTTGCGCGCAGCTCGAGCGGCAGCTGCGCGACGCGATCCGCTCGGGTCGGCTGCAGGCCGGCGAACGCCTCCCGTCCTCCCGCGAACTCGCCCGCGTCCTCGGTCTGTCCCGGGGGCTCGTCCAGGACTGCTACGCCCAGCTCCAGGCCGAGGGCTACCTCGTCACCCGCGTCGGCTCGGCCACCCGCGTCGCGGACTGCGCCCAGGTGGAGTCCGTCCCCGCGGCGCCCGCGCCCGACGCCGGCCCCCGCATGATCGCCGACTTCCGGCACGGCGTCCCGGACCTGACGTCGTTCCCGATCGCCGACTGGCTGTGGGCGACCAGGGAGGCGGCCCGCACCATGCCGACCGCCGACCTCGACTACGGTGATTCGCGGGGCAGTTCGGCCCTGCGCGAGGTCGTCGCCGGATACCTGCGGCGCGTGCGCGGCGCCGCCGCCGATCCCGCCCGTACCGTCGTCTGCTCCGGCTACGCACAGGGCCTCGGCCTCGCCCTGCGCGCCCTCGCCGACTCCGGGGTGCGCGTGGTGGCGTACGAGGACCCGGGCGCCCCGGCCACCGCGACGGCGGCCGCCAAGGCGGCGGGCCTGACGGCCGTACCCGTCCCGGTCGACGAAGCGGGCCTCGACGTACGGCAGTTGGAGGCGACCGGTGCCCGGGCGGTGATCGTGACCCCGGCGCACCAGTGGCCGACGGGTGTGGTGCTCGCGCCCGAACGCCGGCACGCCCTGACCGAGTGGGCGGCGCGCCGGGACGCGTACGTCATCGAGGACGACTACGACGCCGAGTTCCGCTACGACCGCGAACCGGTGGGTTCCCTCCAGGGCTTGGCCGCCGACCGGGTGATCTCCATCGGCACGGTCAGCAAGTCCCTGGCCCCCGCCCTGCGCCTGGGCTGGCTGCTGTGCCCTCCGGTACTCGCCGAACCCCTCACCGGCCTCAAACGCATCGCCGACCGCGGCTCACCTGCCCTCGACCAGCTCGCCCTCGCCCGTCTGATCGAGTCCGGCCGCTACGACCGCCATCTGCGCCGTATGCGCACGACGTACGCGACCCGCCGTACGGCCCTTGTCTCCGCCCTGTCCCGACACGCCCCGTCCGTACGGCTGTCGGGTCTGGCGGCGGGGTTCCACGCGGTGGCGCACCTGCCGTCCGGGACCGACGAGGGGGTCGTGGTGACGGAGTCCCGCGCTCGTGGAGTCGGCCTGTACGGAATGAGCGCCTGCCGCTCCTCGGGAGTCGCCTCTCCGCCCCAACTCGTCCTGGGATTCGGCGATCTGACGGAGCGTGCGATCATCGAAGGGGTCGAGGCGGTCGGCGATCTGCTCCTGGGCGCCGGTTCCTGAGACACCTCGGGCACCTCGAGGCCTCGACGGACGGTTCTCCAGGACGCGGGGGTTCTGATGAGCGGAATGGCAAGAAGATCGTTACTCGCGGCGGCCGGGGCGGCGGGCCTCGTGGCGGGCACCGGGCGGACCGCGTGGGCGGGGACCGGGCAGCGGGCGGAGCGGATACGGCTGACGCTGCCGGGGCCGACGGGACCGTCGCCGGTCGGCACGACGGAGCTGCACCTCGTCGACTCCTCGCGCCGGGACCCGTGGACGTCGGCCGCCGCGCCACGCGAACTGATGGTCAGCCTCTGGTACCCGACGTCCGATGCGTACGGCCGACCGCGTGCGCCCTGGCTGCCGCCCGGGGCGGAGGCGGTGTGGAAGCGGCAGGTCGCGCAGCAGGTGCGGACTTCCCTGGACGACGTCGACCTTCCCGTGACCCACGCCGCCGTGGACGCCCCGGTCGCGGCCGGTCACCGCGGCCGTCCGGTCGTGCTGTTCTCCGCGGGATACGGCTCGGTCCGTGCGCTCGGCACCGCCCTGGTCGAGGACCTCGCCGGCCATGGCTTTGTGGTCGTCGCCGTCGACCACACCTACGAGGCCCCGGTCGTGGAGTTCCCCGGCGGCCGCCTGGAGCTGAGCAGGCAGCCGGCCGACGCGTCCGATGACGACATCCTCAAGGCACTGGGAGTGCGCCAGGACGACATCCGGTTCGTGCTGGACACGCTGGTGCAGCTGAACGCCGGGCGGAACCCCGACGCCGGGCACCGTCCGCTGCCCCGGTGCCTGCGCGGAAGCCTCGACCTGTCCCGCATCGGCATGTTCGGGCACTCGCTCGGCGGCGACACGACGGCCGAGGTCATGGTGCGGGACCGCCGCATCCGCGTCGGCGTCAACCTGGACGGAGCCGTCCACGGGGCCGCCCGTACCGCCGGCCTCGACCGGCCCTTCCTGCTGATGGGCAGCGCGGTCCATGGCCGCGACACCGACGCCACCTGGGCCGACTTCTGGTCGCATCTGCGCGGCTGGCGCCTCGACCTGCGGCTGCGCGACTCGCGGCACATGACGTACACCGACCTGTCGCCCCTGGCCCAACAGCTGGAAAAGGCACTGCCGTTGGCACCCGAGGTGATCGCCTACCTGACCAACACCATCGGCACGATCGACGCCGACCGGGCCGTCACCGCCCAACGTGCCTACCTGGCCGCCTTCTTCGACCTCCATCTGCGCGGCCGGGACGGCCATCTGCTGTCCGGGCCGTCCGCGCGCTACCCCGAGATCGAGTTCGTACCGTAGCCGGGGACGTGACCGGTCACGTAGTCGATGGCCGATGCGGCGTCGGTGGCGGTCTGTGTGGGTCGGTACGCCGTCTCGGCCCACGAGCGACCGCCCGAGACCCACACGCTGCGGGCGCCGATGCCGACGGCGCCCTGGATGTCGGCGTGCGGTGAGTCGCCGATCAGCCAGGCGCCGTCGAGGGATGCTCCGACGGTGGTTGCTGCCGCCTCGAAGATCTGCCGTGCGGGCTTCTTGTGGCCGACCGCCTCGGAGACCACCCATCCGTGCACGAGGCTGTCCAGGCCGGTGTTGCGGATCTTCGTCTCCTGCTGGACGACCCGGCCGTTGGTGACGATCACGCAGGTCCAGCCGTCGGCGCGGGCCCTGTCGAGAGCGCGTCGGGTGGGCTCGGGCAGGGTGACGCGTTCGGCGGCGCCGTGATCGAGGAACCTGCGTACGGCGGAGACGGGGACCGCCTGGCCGTAGCGGTCGGTCATGGCCCCGGCGACCTCCCGCCGTGGCGCGTAGCCGCTCGCGTCGAGGGTGAGCAGCCAGGCGAGGTCATCGGCGGGCAGGGCGTGCTCGGCGAGGAAGGCGGCCGCCGCTGCACCGAAGGCGGTGTCCCGGTCCACCAGAGTGTTGTCGAGGTCGATCATCAGCAGCGGCATGACCGCAGTCGATCACCGGCAGCCGCATGCCTACAACCGCGCCCCCTTCAAGGCCATGTGCAGCAGCAGCCGGTCCTCGCCGTCGTCCAGGTCCAGGCCGGTGAGCTGCTCGACGCGGGAGAGGCGGTAGTAGAGGGTCTGGCGGTGGATGCCCAACTCCGCGGCGGTGCGGCCCGCTTGGCCCGCGCAGTCCAGGTAGACCTCGGCCGTACGGGCGAGTTCGCGGTGGGCGGGGGCCAACAGGGCGTGTACGACGGGGTCCTGGGCCGTCTCCGGGGGCATCGCGGTCAGCAGGCGGAACGGGCCGATGTGCGCCCACTCGGCGACCGGGCCCAGCCTTGGCTCGGCGAGCGCGGCACGGGCCGCCGCGGAGGCCTCCCGCCAGGCGGTCCCCAGCTCGGCGAGCCCCACCCGCGCCGAGGCGATACCGGCGGCTGCCGTCCCGGCCCCCGCCCGCTCCAGCAGCCGTCCCGCCGCCGAGGTCGCCGGTGTCAGCACGTCCGCCGAGCGCAGCCGGACCAGCAGCGCCAGGGAGTGGGACGTCGCACCCCACGGCACCGTGCACAACGCCGTCGCGCCCGGCACCGTACGCACCGACGGGGCGTCCTCCGGGTCGGCGGTGGGCCACGGGGCCACGCACACCACCGTGTGGACGCCGTCCGCGCGCGCACCCAGTGCCGTGCGCAGTTCCGTCACCGCCATGTCGTGCTGCCAGTCCCGCTCGGCGACCAGCACGGCCCTCAGTTCCCGGCTCAGATCCGCCCCGTGCTGGGCCTCGTCCGCGAGCAGCGCGCCGATGCGGACCGTCACCTCCATCGCCGCGGTCAGCTGCCGCTCGGTCGGGCCCGGGTCGGAGTCCAGCAGCCAGACGTAGCCCAGGACCACACCCCTGTGGCGTACGGGGAGACAGATCCGTCCCCGGTAGACCCCGGCCTCCGGCGTGGGCGGGATACGGACCGGGCCCGTCGCCCGCGTGATGCCGAAGCCCTCGAACCACGTACGGACCGCCCTCGTCGAGCGCCGGGTCAGGATCGAGCGGGTGCGCACCGGGTCCAGCGCCGACGTGTCGAGGTCGCCCTCACTGTCGTACGCACCGAAGGCGATCAGCTCGAAGTCACGGTTCTCCAGGGTCGCCGGCGCGCCCAGGAGCTCCGAGATCTCGTCGACCAGCTCCTGGTAGTCACCCACGCTTCTAAAAGGCCCAGCTTCGGACGTCACTCGGGCATTCTGCCGCAAAGTTCCGGCCACTTCATACATCTGTCTGAGATCTGCGGCACGGATGCGTGACAGCTGTCGATGGCTGAGGATCGGAGGGATCCTTAGGTTTCACGGTGGTTCTATCTGCTGGTTTGTGGAGGTGCCCCGTGCTGGGTCCCGTGATTCTTGCCGCGTCGCGCAGCGACCGGATGCGACGCCTGATCTCGGCGGCCCCGGTGACCAGGCAGGTCGTCGACCGCTTCATCCCCGGCGAGACCGTCGACGACATCGTGCCGATCATCGAGGACCTCACCGACCGGGGCCTCGAGCTGACGATGGACGTCGTCGGCGAGGACATCACCACCCCCGAGCAGGCCGGCGCCGCCCGCGACGCCTACCTGGCGCTGATCGACAGGCTCAAGCAGCAGGCGCTCGGCGAGCGGGTCGAGATGTCCGTCAAGCTGTCGATGTTCGGGCAGTCCCTCCCGTCGCCCACCACCGCCCTATTCGAAGGGCCCTCCGGGCCCGCCCCTACATTCCACGGCGGCCATGAGCTGGCCCTCGCGAACGTCCGGCCGGTCGTCGAGGCCGCCGCCGCCATCGGTACGACCGTCACGCTCGACGCCGAGGACCACACCACCCTCGACTCGATGTTCGCCATCCACGAGGAGCTGCGGAAGGACTTCCCGCAGACCGGCTGCGTCATCCAGGCGTACCTGTTCCGCACCGAGGCCGACGCCCGCCGGCTCGCCGAGGCCGGCAGCCGGGTGCGGCTGGTGAAGGGGGCGTACAAGGAGCCCGCCGAGGTCGCTTACCAGCAGAAGCACGAGATCGACAAGGCGTACGTCCGCGTCCTGAGGACTCTCATGGAGGGCGAGGGGTATCCGATGATCGGGTCCCACGACCCGCGCCTGATCTCCATCGCCCAGGAGCTCGCGCGCAAGGCCGGGCGCAAGCTCGACGAGTACGAGTTCCAGATGCTCTACGGCATCAGGAGCGACGAGCACCTGCGACTGGCCGCCGAGGGCCACCGCATGCGCGTCTACACCGCCTACGGCACCGACTGGTACGGCTACTTCATGCGGCGCCTGGCGGAGAAGCCGGCGAACCTGCGCTTCTTCGTGCGCAGCATGATCAGCAAGGGCTGAACCCGAACACCCGCTCAAGTTCAAGGAGTTACGGATCTCATGGACGCTGTGACCCAGGTCCCCACCCCCGTCAACGAGCCGGTGCACGGCTATGCCCCCGGTTCGCCCGAGCGCGCCCGGCTCGAAGCCAAGCTGAAGGAGCTGGCCGAGAACCCGGTCGACCTGCCGATGACCATCGGCGGCGAGAAGCGGATGGGCGGCGGCGAGCGGTTCGACGTCGTGCAGCCGCACAACCACAAGGCCCGCCTGGGCACTTACGCCAACGCGACCCAGCAGGACGCGCAGGACGCCATCGACGCGGCCCTCGCCGCCGCGCCCGCCTGGCGTGCGATGTCCTTCGACGACCGCGCCGCGATCATCCTGCGCGCGGCCGAGCTGCTGTCCGGCCCGTGGCGCGAGACGCTCGCCGCGTCCACCATGCTCGGCCAGTCGAAGACCGCCCAGCAGGCCGAGATCGACTGTCCCTGCGAGCTGATCGACTTCTGGCGCTTCAACGTCGCCTACGCCCGCCAGATCCTCGCCGAGCAGCCCCCGGCCAACTCCCCGGGTGTCTGGAACCGCCTGGACCACCGCCCGCTGGAGGGCTTCGTCTACGCGATCACGCCGTTCAACTTCTCGGCCATCGCGGGCAATCTGCCCACCGCGCCCGCGCTCATGGGCAACGTGGTGGTGTGGAAGCCGTCGCCGACCCAGACCCACGCGGCCGTCCTCCTGATGCAGCTGCTGGAGGAGGCAGGGCTCCCCAAGGGCGTCATCAACCTCGTCACCGGCGACGGCATCGAGGTCTCCAAGGTGGCCCTGGAGCACCGGGACCTGGCCGGCATCCACTTCACCGGCTCGACCAAGACCTTCCAGTACCTGTGGAAGACGGTCGGCAGCAACATCGAGAAGTACCGCTCCTACCCGCGACTGGTCGGCGAGACCGGCGGCAAGGACTTCCTGGTCGCCCATCCGAGCGCCGACCGCGCCGTCCTGAAGACGGCCCTGACCCGCGGTGCCTTCGAGTACCAGGGCCAGAAGTGCAGCGCGACCTCCCGCGCCTACATCCCGGCGTCCATCTGGAACTCCGGCTTCAAGGAGGAGTTCGCCGCCGAGGTCGACTACCTCACCATGGGCGACGTCACCGACCTCTCCAACTTCATCGGCGCCGTCATCGACGACCGCTCCTTCGCCAAGAACAAGGCCGCGATCGACCGCGCCAAGCAGGACCCGGCGTGCACGATCGTCGCGGGCGGCTCCTACGACGACTCGGTCGGCTACTTCGTCCGCCCGACCGTCGTCGAGTGCAGCGACCCGGAGAACGAGGTCTTCCGCACCGAGTACTTCGGCCCGTTCCTCGCCGTGCACGTCTACGAGGACGACAAGTACGAGGAGATGCTGACCCAGATGGAGTCGGTCTCCGACTACGCGCTCACCGGCTCGGTCGTCTCGGGCGACCGCGCCGCGGCGGCGTACACGATGGAGAAGCTGCGTTACGCGGCCGGCAACTTCTACATCAACGACAAGTCGACCGGCGCCGTCGTCGGCCAGCAGCCCTTCGGCGGCGGCCGCGCCTCCGGCACCAACGACAAGGCCGGTGCCCCGCAGAACCTGATGCGCTGGACCCTGACCCGCGCCATCAAGGAGACGCTGGTCCCGCCGACCGACTACACCTACCCGCACATGGGCTGACACATCATCAGGGCACACTGCCCTCATGACCATGACGGAGAACGAGCCCCCGACCGTGGTGGCCGACGACGGTGTACGTCTGTGGGCCGCACGGTCGGGCGGGGGCGACCCCCTGGTGCTGTGCCACGGCGGGCCCGGCCTCTGGGACTACTTCGAGGACCTGGCGGAGCTGCTGGCCGACCTGGCCCCGGTCGTCCGCTGGGACCAGCGCGGGTGCGGGCGTTCGGAGCGGTCCGTCGCCGGGCCGTGGACGAGCGAGCGGTTCGTCGCCGATCTCGACGCCGTACGACGGCACTTCGGGCTGGAGCGGATGCGGCTGCTCGGCCACTCCTGGGGCGCGTATCTCGCGCTGAGCTATGCGCTGGCGCACCCGGAGCGGGTGAGCGGGCTGGTGTACGTGGCCGGTACGGGCATCGGTCCCGACTCCGACTGGCACCCCGCCTTCGAGGCCAACCTCCTGTCCCGGCTCGGCGAGCACCCCGAACGCCTCGCCCGCTGGCGGGAGTTGGCGGACCGGCCCGTGCGATCCGAGACGGACGACCGGGAATGGGCGGTGCTCCAGTGGTCGGCCGAGCTGGAGGACCGCGAGCGGGCGCAGGAGCGCGCCGGGCGGATGGCCGACCCGTGGTTCGGGGTCAACCACGAGTGCAGCAGGGCCATCGAGGAGGAGCGCAGGCGCCGGTGCGGCACACCCGGGCTGTACGACGCCTGCCGGGCCCTCGACCTGCCCGTACTGATCGTCGACGGGGCCCGCGACATCCGGCCGCGCTCCGCCGTGGACTCCCTGGAACGCACCTTGCCCCGCGTCCGCCGGGTGATCCTGCCGGACGCGGGGCACATGGTGTGGACGGACGACCCGAAGGGCTTCCGGGAGGCGCTGGCGACCGCGCTGCGGTGAGCCAGGGCCTGCCCTAGCCGGGCATCTCCGTCCGCTCCCACCACTCGTAGACGGGGAGCTTCCCCTCGGGCGTCTCCGTCAGACGGGGGGTCGGCCTGAAGTGTTCGTAGCCGTTGCGGAGCTCGATCTTCAGATCCGCCCCGGAGGTGGGGACCTGGACGATCCGATCGGGGAGGTCGGCCGGACCGCCCTCGAGGAATGCCTTGAATTTGTCGCTCATGGCCTCACTGTTCCCGTTCGCCGGATTTCGGTGTCGCGCGCCGCGCGGAGGATCAGTCGTGTGGGCGATCCGGCCCACTGCCCGGTAGGAGTCAGTCGGGGAGCACGAGCACCAGCTTGCCCTTCGCGTGCCCCGCCTCGCCCAGCTCATGGGCCTTGGCCGCCTCGGCGAAGGGCAGGGCCGCCTCGACGTGGATGCGGACCCGGCCGCCCGCCAGCAGGGCGGCGATCTTCTCGAGCCGTTCGCCCGAGGGCTCCGCCTGGACCACCGCGAAGCGCATGCCGCGGGCCTCCACCTCCTCCGGGGTGAGGCCCAGGTCGCCGGGGATCGCGGAGATCAGCAGGCCGCCGGGGCGGAGGGTGTTCAGGGTGCGCGGGCCGTAGTCGCCGCCGATCAGATCGAGGGCCACGTCGATGTCGTGCACGGCGTCGGTGAAGTCGACGGCCGTGTAGTCGACGAGCTCGTCGGCGCCGAGGCCGCGCAGGAAGTCGTGACGGTCGGCGCGGGCGGTGGCGACGACGAACGCGCCCTCCGCCTTGGCGAGCTGCACCGCAGCATGGCCCACGCCGCCCGCCGCGGCATGGATCAACACCCGGGTGCCCGGGCCGACTCGGGCGATGTCGATCAGGGCCTGCCAGGCGGTGAGCGTGGCCGTCGGGGCGGCGGCCGCGTGGACGTGGTCGACGGTGGCGGGCTTCGCGGCGAAGTAGGCGGCGGGGGCGGCGACATGGGTGGCGTACGCGCCCGCGTCGACCTTGCCGAAGACCTCGTCGCCGGGGCGCAGCCGGGTGACGCCCTCGCCGACCGCCTCGACGACGCCGGAGAGGTCCCGGCCCAGCGTGAAGGGCGGTTCGCCGTAGAGCGGGGCCGTGCCCGAACGCACCAGCAGGTCGATCGCGTTGATCCCCGCGGCACGCACCCGCACCAGCACCTCGCCCGCCGCGGGCACGGGCAGCGGCCGCTCCTCGACCTCGAGCACCTCCGGACCGCCGAACCGGCGCTGGGTGATCACCTGGGTGCGGGGATGTTCCGTGGTCATCGGGTCTCCCTCCCGGATCCGGACCGGGCCGAGGCATACGGCCGCTTCCGTCCATCGTGACCCCGTCGCTCCCGCCCGTCATCGCCCAGCGCCGCTTTCCCCTGTCCCAACTCGAAACCCCAGCTCAGCGCCGTGTGCCCCCATCCGCCGTCTCAGATAGTAGGAAGTCCGAGTAATTGTGGAGACAGACCGGCGCTCCTCGCTTAGTTTTGTAGAAGCCGAACGTCTCGCTCGACCAAGCGAATGGCGGTCGTGAGCCGGGCCCATTGCAGGCAACCCCTGCGGCACCGCTCCCCGCCCCACCCGGCGTCTCGTAACCCCCTTGTGCACTCCAGGATTTCGAAGGAGTCGATTTCCCATGGCCGAGACGACCGCACGCCGCCGAGTCCGTCACATCTCCCGTACGAGCGATTCCGACCGCAAGAACGCCGCGGCCGCCCTGCAGCGCGCCCTCGACCGCCGGGACAACGGCGGTTCGACCGGCCACTGAACCGGGCATCACAGATAAGCCGGGAGCCGCACCCGCACGGGGTGCGGCGCGGACTCACGTGCCGCGCCGCACCTCGAAGTGGTCGATGCGCTCGCCGCTCTGCGCCAGCGCCGACACCCTGAGGACCGGCCGCGTGCCGCTCTCCGCCTCCACCGCGAGGAGGGAGAAGCCCCGGTAGCGCACCCGCGACCACTCCACGGTCTCCGCCGCGGAGGCCTTCGACTTCGTCCAGTGGAAGCTGTCGATGGAGTCGTGGTGCGTGACGTGCCCCTCGTAGCTCTCCTTCACGCCCGACGGGAAGCCGTACAGATCACGGCCGCCGCCGCCCGCGGTGACGTACACGATCCCGTCCTTCGTCGGGTCCGTCGACGCCCCGATGGGGACCGACCTGCCGACCTCGCCGCCCTTGACGGCGTCGGTCCGCTCGTAGACGTGGTTGTGGCCGTTGATCACCAGGTCCACCTGGTGCCTGGCGAACACCGGCAGCCACTCCGCCCGCACCCCGCCGTCGGAGGCGTGCGAGGAGGTCGAGTAGGCGCAGTGGTGGAAGAAGACGACGACGAAGTCGACCGTCTTCGACGCCCGCAGTTCGCCCAGCTTCTCGTCCAGCCACTTGGTCTGCCGGCCGCCGCTGTGGCCGAGGTTGGCGGGGATCTCGTACGACACGTCGTTCGCGTCCAGCGCCACGAAGCCGACGTTGCCGTAGGTGAACGCGTACACCCCGGGAGCCGTGCGGGCGTCGAAGCCGCTGTCCGGGAGGGAGAAGCGGGCCAGCTGGCCGCCGTAGCCCTCGGGCGAGTACCAGGCCTCCATGTCGTGGTTGCCGGTGGTCACCATCCAGGGGACCGTCTTCGCGACCGACTCGTTCTGCTTGAGGAACAGGTCCCAGAAGCCCGGGTCGTAGCCGTCCGACTTCTGGCCGCGGCCGTTGGTGTCGGCGTAGCAGATGTCGCCCGCGTGGAGATGGAACGCGGGCTTCTGGCGCAGGATCACATCGTCGTTGGCGGCCGCGGCCTGGCTGACGCCCTGGTCGCCGAAGGCCGTGAACACGAACTTCTCCGGGCTCGCCGGCGCCGTGCGGAAGCTGCTGATCGTCGAGCGGTGCTTCGGCGAGGCCGGGTCGAAGCCGTCGTGGCCGACGCCGTAGTAGTACGTCGTGCCGGGGCGCAGGCCGTCCAGCGCCGCGTGGACGTAGTACTGCTCCAGCGCCGCGCGCACACCCGTCACTCCCGGGGTGTGCAGGTCGCGGATCTCGGCCTCGATCTTCCGGCTCAGGTCGTCGGGCTCGAGGCCGATGCGGACGTACGGCTTCTGCACGGCGAGCGGGACCTGCCAGGAGACGCGCATCTGCGTCTTCGGGTCGGCGCCGAAGGCGAGATGGCGGCCGAAGGGGGAGACCACCGAGCCGTGCACCTTCGAGGTCGCGGGCGAGGGGGCCGTCGTGCCCTGCGGTCCTTGTGCTCCCGAGCCGCTGCCGCCGCAGCCGGTGAGCAGCCCGCCCGCCGCCACCGCGCCCGCCGTCACCAGCGTGCGGCGCCGCATGAGCTTGGTACGCAGGTACTCGTGCTGCTCGGCCATGCTCATGCGGCTTGCGAGCTGCGGCGGAATGCCGAAGTCGGGAATGTCCATGGTGGTGAAGTTCCCAGCGAATCCCAACGCCCGCCAGTCATACGGGTGAACGGGTGGCGTCCAGTTGACGCCCTCCGTCGTCACCCTGTCCGTATCGCGGACATGACGTGTCATCCCATGGGACGGGGAGTAGGGTTCCCGCATGTCTCGCAGCATCAATCTCGCAGTGATCCCCGGTGACGGCATCGGCCAGGAGGTCGTGGCCGAAGGTCTGAAGGTCCTCTCCGCCGTCCTTCCGCAGGATGTGAAGCTGGAGACTCAGGAGTACGACTTCGGCGCCCAGCGTTACCACGCCACCGGTGAGACCCTCACCGACGCCGACCTCGAGTCCCTCAAGCGGCACGACGCCATCCTGCTCGGCGCCATCGGCGACCCCTCGGTCCCGTCCGGTGTCCTGGAGCGCGGCTTCCTGCTCAAGCTCCGCTTCGCCTTCGACCACCACGTCAACCTGCGGCCGTCGAAGCTCCTCCCCGGTGTGGCCACCCCGCTGGCCGGCGAGCCGAGCATCGACTTCGTCGTGGTCCGTGAGGGCACCGAGGGCCCGTACACCGGCAATGGCGGCACCATCCGCAAGGGCACCGAGCACGAGGTCGCCACCGAGGTCTCCGTGAACACGGCCTTCGGTGTCGAGCGCGTCGTCCGCGACGCCTTCGCCCGTGCCCAGGCCCGCCCGCGCAAGAAGCTCGCGCTGATCCACAAGAACAACGTGCTGACCTTCGCGGGTCACCTGTGGACCAACATCTTCAACAAGGTGGCCGCGGAGTTCCCCGAGGTCACCACCGAGTACATGCACGTGGACGCGGCGACCATCTACCTGGTCACGCAGCCCGAGCGCTTCGACGTGATCGTCACCGACAACCTGTTCGGCGACATCATCACCGACCTCGCCGCGGCCGTCTCCGGCGGCATCGGTGTGGCGGCCTCCGGCAACATCAACCCGTCCGGAGAGTTCCCGTCCATGTTCGAGCCGGTGCACGGCTCGGCCCCGGACATCGCCGGCCAGGGCAAGGCCGACCCCAGCGCCACGGTCCTGTCCGTCGCCCTGCTCCTGCGTCACCTCGGCTACGAGGCCGAGGCCGCCCGTATCGACGAGGCGGTCGCCGCCGACCTCGCCGAGCGCACCGGCAAGCCCGCCCGCAGCACCGCCGAGATCGGCGACGCGCTGGCCGTACGAGTAGCCGGCTGACCCGCCGAGCACTCGAAATCTTTCGAAGCCGCCGGGTCGCATCTGCACCCGGCGGCTTTCGCTGTGTCCCCGCCGGGTGCCACCATCATCCCCTGGGCCGCATTTCACGCCGTTTCGTCCACGGCCTCCCGCTTGCGATAATCGAACGCGGAGCCGCGGAATGAGGGAATGCTCGGACGTCCTAGCACTGGCCACTGGCAGTACAGGCGTGAGCGCGGCCCGTCACACACAACCGGTGAAGGACAACCACTCATGACGACGCCCACGATCGAGCTCAAGCCCTCGGCCTCGCCACTCTCCGACGCGGAGCGCGAGGCGATCCTGGCGAACCCCGGGTTCGGCCGCCACTTCACCGACCACATGGTGACGATCAAGTGGACCGAGGGCCGCGGCTGGCACGACGGCCAGCTCGTCCCGTACGCCCCGCTCTCCCTCGACCCCGCCACGATGGTCCTGCACTACGCGCAGGAGATCTTCGAGGGCCTCAAGGCCTACCGCCAGCCCGACGGCACCGTCGCCACCTTCCGCCCCGAGAAGAACGCCGAGCGCTTCCAGCGTTCCGCGCACCGCCTCGGCATGCCCGAGCTGCCGGTCGACACCTTCATCGAGGCCTGCGACGCCCTGGTCCAGCAGGACAAGGCGTGGGTGCCCGCGCACGGCGGCGAGGAGTCCCTCTACCTGCGCCCGTTCATGATCGCGACCGAGGTCGGCCTGGGCGTGAAGCCCGCCAACGAGTACCTCTTCCTGGTCATCGCCTCCCCGGCCGGCGCCTACTTCCCCGGTGGCGTCAAGCCGGTCTCCATCTGGCTCTCCGAGGACCGCGTCCGCGCCGTCCCCGGCGGCATGGGCGACGCCAAGACCGGCGGCAACTACGCGGCCTCCCTGCTCGCCCAGGCCGAGGCCGCCGCCAAGGGCTGCGACCAGGTCTGCTACCTGGACGCGGTCGAGCACAAGTGGGTCGAGGAACTCGGCGGCATGAACCTGTACTTCGTGTACGGCGACAAGATCGTCACCCCCTCCCTGACCGGCTCCATCCTCGAGGGCGTCACCCGCGACTCCCTGCTGACCGTCGCCCGCGACCTGGGCTACGAGTCCGAGGAGGGCCGCGTCTCCATCGACCAGTGGCAGCAGGACGCCGAGAACGGCACCCTCACCGAGGTCTTCGCCTGCGGCACCGCCGCCGTCATCACCCCCGTCGGCACGGTCAAGCGCGAGAGCGCCGAGTGGCAGCAGGCGGGCGGCGAGCCCGGCGAGGTCACCCTCAAGCTGCGCGAGGCGCTGCTGGACATCCAGCGCGGCAAGGCCGAGGACGCCCACGGCTGGATGCACCGCCTCGGCTGATCCCAACTGCAGGTCGAGGACGGGGAGTTCGTTCGACGCGTATCGCTTCCCCCGCGCGGGTATCCACTCCTTCCGCGGGGGGAGCGTGCTCTCCGGTGCGCGGATTCGGCCGGGGGAGGGAGCGCGGGTGAACGGGCGGACGCCGATATCGAGGCCGGGTTGGCTGCTACGCGCGTTACGCACCCCGCGCCGCCCCCAGAGCCTCACGGTGCTGGCGCTCCTGGCCGGCTGCGCGGGGGTGCTGCTGTGGTTCGCCGCGCGCATGGACAACTACGGCGAGAACCTCACCCTCAACCTCGGCACCGACCTGGTCGGCGTCGTCATCACCGTGTTCGTGATCGGCCCGCTGATCTCCCGCGCCCAGGAGGGCCGGGTGCGCGAACACACCCGGCTCGACTACGAGTGGTTCAGCGCCCAGGTCTACGGCTCGACCTCGAACGTGAAGGTGCTGGACACCTTCTCCAACCTGTTCGGCCCGCAGTACTCCGAACGCCTCTTCCGCGGCATCAGGTCCGCCACCGCGCACGGCGCCCGGGTGCAGATCCTGCTCCTCGACCCCGACTCCCTCGCCGTCATCCTGCGCGGCCGCGAACTGGGCGAGCAGAGCGCCGACATCCGCCGCGACATCCTGCGCAACCTGCGCACGCTGAGTCAGTTCGCCCGCCGCCTCGACGACACCGCCCGCCAGTTCCTCGAAGTACGCCTCTGTTCCACCTCCCCGGGCGTGACCCTCTACCGCTGGGACGAGCGCTCCCTCGTCTCCTTCCTCACCGTCGGCCGGCTCTCCGGCGAGGGCGTCCAGCTCGAGGTCGCCGTACGCTCCCCGCTCGGCGCCTTCGTCGAGCAGCGCTTCGACGAGCTGTGGCAGCAGAGCAAGCCCATGGAGCGGTTCACCCATCTGCCGGTGACCCTGGTCGACGCGACCGACGGGCGCCGGGAGTTCAGCTGCCGCTTCGTCTACGTCGCTGGGCACGACCTGGTGTCGTATATGTGACGCCACCGCCCCGACCAACGCGCCTCATACGGTGAGACCTTGAACGTCCAGGGCGCCCATGAGCTGATCGTCGTCGACGACGAAAGCGACCTGCATGAGCTGCTGAGGCAGCACTTCGCGGAGAAGTACGATGCGGCGGCGGCCGCCTTCGTCGAGTTGTGGTCGCCGGTCCTGGTCACGGAATAGAGGCCTTGGCACATATGAGTATCGACGAAGCCATTCGTGTGGAAGCACGGGCCATGCTCGGCGACTGGCTCCTGAAGGCCCTTACTGTGGCGGTATATCTCGCCGTTCCCAGCTTGGCCTGCCTCGCCCTTTTGGCCGTCCGTAGCGCTGCCTACGTGCCGTTGGCTGCGCCCCTTGTAGGTGCCGCTGCAGCGCTGCTGCTGGTGGCGCATCGCCCGTGGCGCCATGCCACACGGCGCTGCAAAGAGAGGAAGGAGGCTCGGGGTTCGCTGTAGGCCGACCGGTAGAGCAGCCCGGAGTCGTACTCACCCCTCTCCGGGCCAGCTCGACGCCAACGTCCCCGTGCACGAAGGGCGGCGGCTGATCGGGCTGCAGCACAAGTACCCGGAGACCGTGCTGATCTTCCCGCGCCAGGGCCAGACCTGCCACGCCTACTGCACCTACTGCTTCCGCTGGCCCCAGTTCGTCGGCGAGGCCGACCTGCGCATCGCCACCGACGACATCGCGACCACGTCCGCCTACCTCAGGGCCCACCCCGAGGTGACCAGCGCCCTGATCACCGGCGGCGACCCGCTGGTGATGAGCACGGAGGTGCTACGGCGTTATGTGGAGCCGCTGTTGGAGATCGACACCGTCCGCTCGATCCGCATCGGCACCAAGTCGCTCGCCTTCTGGCCGTACCCTTCACCACCGACCGGGACGCCGACGACCTCCTCCGCCTCTTCGAGAAGGTGGTGGCGAGTGGCCGCCACCTCGCGCTGATGGCCCACTTCACGCACCCGCAGGAACTGCGCCCGCAGGTCGTGCGGGACGCCATGCGCCGGGTGCGCGGCACGGGCGCCGTGATCCGCTGCCAGGGCCCGCTGGTGGCCGGCATCAACGACAGCGCCGAGGCCTGGGCCGAGCTGTGGGACGTGACGACGACGCTGGGGGCAGTGCCCTACTACCAGTTCGTGGAGCGCGACACCGGCCCGCAGGGCTACTTCGGCGTCCCCCTGGCCCGCGGCCACCAGATCTTCCGCGACGCCTACGCCCGCGTGTCGGGGCTGGCCCGTACGGTGCGCGGTCCGGTGATGTCGGCGATGCCGGGCAAGGTTTGCGTGGACGGCGTCGCCGAAGTCGCCGGCGAGAAGGTCTTCGTCCTGCACCTGATCCAGGCCCGCGACCCCGAGTTGGTGGACCGCCCGTTCTTCGCGGCGTACGACGAGGGGGCCACGTGGTTCACGGACCTGAAGCCGGCGTTCGGGACGGAGTTCCTGCCGGGGCTGGAACCGGGCTGATCCGAGCTCGGCGGTTGTGTGGGCCTTGCTGGGGGCTGCCGCCCCCAGACCCCCGCTTCGGCCTAAACGGCCTCGTCCTCAAACGCCGGACGGGCTGAGTGGTCCCGGCCCTCGCTGGAATGAGCCCGGGGATGCAGCAACACATACACCACGCCGCCCACCAGCCCCGACAGCACGAAGCTGCAGTCCACCCCGCCGGTCAGGGACAGCAAGGGTCCCTCGTACGACGGCAGGGAGACGGCGAGCAGGCCCACCCCCGCGCCGACCGCCCAGGACACCGTCGCCGGAATGTTCCAGCCCGCGCTGTACCAGTAGATGCCGCCCCGCGAGCGGCGGTTGAACACCTGCAGCGCGTCCGCGTCGTACACCCCGCGGCAGCGCGCGGAGCCGATCAGTGTGATGACCGCCCACGGCGTGCCGATGGCCGTCAGGAGCAGGACGAAGGACGTCATCGCGGACTGTGCGTCCCAGGCGTAGTGGCCGGCGAGGACGCAGGCCGTGGCGACGACCGCGACCGTGCAGGTGGCCCGGGCGCGGGAGGCGCGCGGCAGGATGGCGTCCAGGTCGAGGCCCATGGAGTAGAGCATCAGGCCCGCGTTGCCGACCGAGCCCGCGGAGGCGGCGAGGAGGAGCGGGATGAGGCACCAGGTGGGGGAGGCGGACACCAGCGGCCCGGCGTAGTCGAGCGCCGCCCGCGCCCCGTACGCCGTGAACGTGCCGAACAACTGCGGGACCAGCAGGCCGGCCGTCAGACCGAGCCAGGTCGCGTGCAGGACCCGGCGGGAGGTGTGGCGGGTCGGTGAGATGTAGCGGGTGTAGTCGCCGAGGAGGGTGATGAAGGCGATGGGGCCCGAGAGGCCCGCCGCCACCGCGGCCAGCAGCCATGTCGGCCAGAAGCCGCCGAGCAGATAGCCGCCGGTCTGCGGGAGCGCTTCGGTCGTGAAGTGCGGGGCGTACGCGATCACCCCGAGCGCGAGCAGGGCCGTCATGCCGATCGCGAGGACACGGGACATAGCGAGCAGCACGCGGTAGCCGTACACCGCGCCCGCGACGGTCGCCGCGGCCAGCAGCCCGTAGACGACGCCGTACGAGACACCGTTCTGCGGGAGCCCGAGGAGGCGGCCCAGCACGCTCACCATCACGTCGCCGCCGATCCAGACGGTCAGGGCGGTGTAGCCGAGGGCCAGCAGCAGGCCGACGACCGAACCGACCAGCCGGCCGCGCACGCCGAACTGGGCGCCGGAGGAGGTGGACAGGTTCGTCGCCGTGCGCAGGGAGACCAGCGCCAACGGGGCCGTGAACGCGGTGCCGGCCACCGTGCCCGCCACGATCGAGCTCACCGACGCCCACCAGTCGAGGCCGAAGGACGCCGGCAGCCAGCCGAAGACGATCACGCCCAGGCAGAGGTTGGAGCCGAGCAGGATCGAGACCAGGTCCCGTGGTCCGCTGGTGCGTTCCCCGTCGGGGATGGTGTCGACTCCGCGCTGTTCTATCGGCATGGCATCTCTCCCTCGGTTAGAGCGACGTTCAATGTGATGTGCTCAACCCCTTGGCGTCAACCTTTCGGTCTTGGGGATTTCATGTTTAGAGTGGTGCTCTAAGTGAAGGGAACGATATGCGGCTGACTCCCACCGAACGCGACCGGCTGCTGCTCTTCGGGGCCGCCGAGCTGGCCCGTGCCCGCCGGGCCCGCGGTCTGCGGCTCAATGTCCCCGAGGCGACCGCCCTCATCGCGGACACCGTGTGCGAGGCGGCCCGAGACGGCGCCCGGCTCGCCGAGGCCGTCGAGCGCGCCCGGTCTGTCCTCGGCCCGGCCGACGTGCTGCCGGGCGTCGCGGACGTCGTCACCGAGGTGCATGTGGAGGCCGTCTTCGACGACGGCTCCAGGCTCGCGGTCGTCACCGATCCGATAGCCGGCGGCGGGCTGGGGGACGGGGCGCCGGGCGCCCTGTTGCCCGGGCCCGCGCACACCGAGCCCGAGGCGGCCGTCCGGCTCACGGTCACCAACACCGCGACCGTGCCCGTCTCCGTCACCTCCCACTTCCACTTCTTCGAGGCCAACCCGCGCCTCGACTTCGACCGGTCCTGCGCCTACGGCATGCGACTCGCCGTCCCCGCCGGTTCCTCCGTGCGCTTCGGGCCCGGCGAGAGCGTCGAGGTCGGGCTCGTGCCGATCGGGGGCGAGCGGGTCGCGATCGGGTTCGCGGGGCTCGTCGACGGGGCGCTGGACGCGCCGGGGACGAAGGAAGAGGCCCTGCGCAGGGCCGCCGCCTGCGGATATCTGGGAGCCGAAGGATGAACCCGTACGAATACGCCGCCGCCCACGGTCCCCGCGCCGGCGACCGCATCCGGCTCGGCGACTCGGGGCTCGTCGTCCGCGTGGAGTCCGACTCCCAGCGCTACGGCGACGAGTTCCTCGCCGGCTTCGGGAAGACCGCGCGCGACGGGCTGCACCTCAAGGCGGCCGCCGTCCGGGAGACCTGTGACGTCGTCATCAGCAACGTGGTGGTGATCGATGCCGTGCAGGGGATCCGCAAGGTCTCCATCGGCATCCGGGAGGGGCGGATCTGCTCGATCGGGCGGGCCGGGAATCCCGACACGCTCGACGGGGTCGACGTCGTGGTCGGCACCGGTACGTCCATCGTGTCCGGCGAGGGGCTCATCGCGACCGCCGGTGCCGTCGACACCCACGTCCATCTGCTGTCGCCGCGGATCATGGAGGCCTCGCTGGCGTCCGGCGTGACGACCATCATCGGGCAGGAGTTCGGGCCCGTGTGGGGCGTCGGGGTCAACTCGCCCTGGGCGCTGCGGCATGCGTTCAACGCCTTCGACGCGTGGCCGGTCAACATCGGGTTCCTGGGGCGGGGTTCGTCCTCGCACCAGGCCCCACTGGTGGAGGCCCTCGCCGAGGGCGGCGCCTCCGGCTTCAAGGTGCACGAGGACATGGGCGCCCATACGCGGGCCCTGGACACGGCACTTCGCGTCGCCGAGGAGCACGACGTCCAGGTCGCCCTGCACAGCGACGGGTTGAACGAATGCCTCTCCGTCGAGGACACCCTGCGGGTGCTGGAGGGGCGGACCATCCACGCCTTCCACATCGAGGGGTGCGGGGGCGGTCACGTACCGAATGTGCTGAAGATGGCGGGCGTTGCGAACGTCATCGGCTCCTCCACCAATCCGACCCTGCCCTTCGGACGGGACGCCGTCGCCGAGCACTACGGGATGATCGTCTCCGTCCACGATCTGAAGACCGACCTGCCCGGCGACGCCGCCATGGCCCGTGACCGCATCCGCGCCGGGACCATGGGCGCCGAGGACGTGCTGCACGACCTGGGTGCGATCGGCATCACCTCGTCCGACGCGCAGGGCATGGGCCGGGCGGGGGAGACGGTCCGCCGTACCTTCGCCATGGCCGGGAAGATGAAGGCCGAGTTCGGCGCCCCGGACGAGCATGACAACGAGCGCGTCCTGCGCTACATGGCCAAGCTGACCGTCAACCCGGCCATCGCGCACGGACTTTCGCACGAGGTCGGGTCGATCGAGGTCGGCAAGCTGGCCGACATCGTGCTGTGGCGGCCCGAGTACTTCGGCGCCAAACCGCAGCTCGTCCTCAAGGCCGGCTTCCCGGCGTACGGCGTGGTCGGGGACCCGAACGCGGCCACCGACACCTGCGAACCCCTCGTCCTGGGACCGCAGTTCGGCGCCCACGGCGCGACACCGGCCGACATCTCGGTCGCCTTCGTCGCGCAGGCGGCCCTCGACCAGGGCAACGACACCATGCCGACCCGGCGACGCAGGGTCGCCGTCCGCGGCACGCGCGGTATCGGGCCCGCCGATCTGCGCCTCAACTCCCGTACCGGAGCGGTGGATGTCGACCAGCGGACCGGTCTGGTCACGCTCGACGGCGAACCGATCCGCTCGGAGCCGGCCGAGTCCGTCTCCCTCAACCGTCTGTACTTCCTGTGAGGACCTCCCGGATGAACAAGGCTGCCGCCGACGGCTTCCGCATGCCCGCCGAATGGGCCCCGCACGAGCGCACCTGGATGGCGTGGCCGGGCCCCAACCCCACCTTCGAGGACCCGGACGACCTCGCCGCCTCGCGTGCCGCCTGGGCGTCGGTCGCCCGCGCGATACGCCGGTTCGAACCGGTGACGGTGGTGTGCGGGCCGGGGCAGTCGGCCGATGCGCGGGCCCTGCTGGGTGAGGGCGTCGGCACCGTCGAGCGGGACCTCGACGACGCCTGGATGCGCGACGTCGGGCCGACCTTCCTGACCAACGGCAAGGGCGAACTGGCCGCCGTGGACTGGACGTTCAACGGCTGGGGCGCCCAGCACTGGGCCCGCTGGGAGCACGACGCGAAGATCGCCGCGTATGTGTCGGACCTCGCGGGAGCGAAGACGTACGCCTCGAAGCTGGTGAACGAGGGCGGGGCGATCCACGTCGACGGTGAGGGGACCGTGCTGCTGACGGAGACCGTCCAGCTCGGGCCCGAGCGCAACCCGGGGTGGTCGAAGCAGGAGGTCGAGGCCGAGATCCACGCCCAGCTCGGCACCCGCAAGGCGATCTGGCTGCCCCGCGGCCTCACCGGCGACTATCCCCCGCACGGCTTCGGCACCCTCGGTCACGTGGACATCGTCGCCGCCTTCGCCCGCCCGGGAGTCGTGGTCGCCCACTCCCAGCCGGACCCCGCGCACCCCGACCACGAGGTGACGAAGGAGGTCATCGGACTGCTGCGGGGACAGAAGGACGCACGGGGCCGCAGCCTGGAGGTCGTCGAGGTCCCGGCGCCCACCGTCCTGGAGGCCGACGGCCACTGGGCCGACTACTCCTACATCAACCACTACCTCTGCAACGGCGGTGTCGTGCTGTGCGGTTTCGACGACCCGCGCGACGAGATTGCGGCGGGCATCTTCCGGCGGCTGTTCCCCGAGCGGACGGTGACACTCGTCGACGCGCGGACGATCTTCGCGGGCGGGGGCGGCATCCACTGCATCACCCAGCAGCAGCCGAGGGCGGCGGTCAGGTAGAACGTACGGGTGAACGTGCTGATCTGCGCCGCCTGCGGAAGCCGGCTGACCGAGCCGCTGCGCCTCCTGCCGGAGGTCCCGCCCCGCCCGGAGTACGACGGGCGCAAGAACGCCGACGGATCCCGCCGCGCCCCGTCGACCGTGCCGCGCGGGGCGTACGCGGTGGACCCGGAGCCGTGCGGGGCGCCGTACGTGCCGCATCCCGATCCCGACTGGTGCGATGCCGCCAACCCGGGCAACAGCTGCATGGGCGACCCCGGCGGACAGGGATTCCTCATGTCCGCCGGGCCGCGCGACACACTGGTGACCCACCCCGAGGACACCCGCGCGTATCTGTCCGCCAACCCCGCCTTCCAGGAGATCGGGTGCTGCGGTCCGCCCGGGCGTGAGGGGCCCAACGAGGTGTGCGCGGGGTGCGGCGCGGTGGTGGCGACGCTGTACGCCGACTGCACCGGCGCATACGAGACGGACTTCCTGCCCGACGCGGTGCGGGTGACCCCGGCATGACCCCGCCGTCCCCCCGCCGCCGCACTCCCGCCCCGCCCCGCGAGGACGTCCTAGCCGCCGCCATGGAGATGATCGCCGAACGCGGTCTGGAGAAGCTCACCATGGCCGCGCTCGGCCGCGAGGTCGGCATGAGCAGCGGGCACCTGCTCTACTACTTCCGCTCCAAGGACGAGCTGCTGCTGCAGACCCTGGAGTGGAGCGAGGGCCGGCTCGGCGCCGAACGCGGCCGGCTCCTGGGCCGCACGGGCACGGCGCGCGAACGGCTCGATGCGTACGTTGACCTGTACGTCCCCGACGGCCACCGCGACCCGCACTGGACCCTGTGGCTGGAGGTCTGGAACCGCTCGCAGAACGCCGACGAGGACGCCCGCGACCGCCAGGCCGCGATCGAGGGTGCCTGGCACCGCGACCTGGTGGCACTGATCGCCGAAGGGGTGTCCCGGGGTGAGTTCCGGCGGGTCGACCCCGACCGTTTCGCGACCCGGCTGCGGTCGCTGATGGACGGTTTCTCGATCGACGTCGCGGTCGGGCTGCGGGGGGCGGACCGACCGCAAGTTCTCGGCCATGTACGGGAGTTCCTGGAGGAGGGGCTTCTCGCGGACGACTGAGCCCGTGCCCGGGTTGTACTCAATTCGGGGGATTGCCCTGTGTGGGGCGGTGCGCTTGTCTCGATGAGAGCCCTCGGCGCAGGGCCGGGGGAGAAGCGTCACACGGGGAACACTGGGGGAATCGTGTTCAGAGCCATGCGTGGGGTGTCCGTCGCGGTGGTCTCGGGAGCGCTGGTCGCGTTGTCGGCCACGTCCGCGGCACCGGCGCCGCAGCCGCAGACCGAGCGGGTCACCCTGTCGGCGACGGGGGAGCAGGGCAACGAGAACGCGTACGGGCCGGAGTTCAGCGCCGACGGCCGGTTCGCGGTGTTCTCGGCGTACGCCTCCAATCTGGTGCCGGGCGACACGAACGGGAACTCGGACGTCTTCGTGCGCGACCTGCGCAAGGGGACCGTCGAGCGGGTCAGCGTCGGCTCGGACGGTGCCCAGGCCGTCGGCGGTGAGTCGAACGCGCGGGCCATCAGCGCCGACGGCCGCTACGTCCTGTTCAGCTCCAACGCCAGGAACCTCGTCCACTGGGACGACCCGCCGACCAACGAGGCGGCCCAGGACATCTATCTGCACGACCGGCGCACCGGCCGCACGGAGCGGATCAGCGTGGCCCTGGACGGGGGTTCCGCCTTCACGGCGGGTGCCGCCATGTCGCCGAACGCCCGCTACATCGCCTTCAATGCCAAGGCCGACCGGATGGAGAAGGACCCCGGCGACCTCTTCGGGATCGTGTACCTCCTCGACCGCCGCACCGGCACTGTGGAGCGGATCAGCAACCGGGACCGCCCGGACAACCCCTCGCTGCTGCAGGGGCTGAGCGACAACGGCCGCTATGTGGCGTACACCCAGCTGGTGCCGCGCAGCACCTACGGGCGCACCTGGGTGCACGACCGCCGCACAGGCACCGAGGAACAGGTCAACGTCGCGACGGACGGCGCGCCGGTACCGCGGTACGCGATGCCCGCCTCGCTCTCCGCGGACGGCCGGACCATCGCCTTCCAGTACTGGGGCGAGGAGGAGCTGGTCCCGGGCGAGACGCCGAGCACCGCCTCCACCGTCTACGTCCGCGACCTGCGGGCGGACGTCACCCGGCGGGTGAAGGCCGGTCCGGACGGTGAGGACCGCGTGAACGGGCCCGTGCTCAGCCCGGACGGCCGGTACGTGGCCTACCTTGCGCAACCGCGGCCGGTGGACGGGCAGTTGGGGCCGGAGAACGTCTACCTCCGCGACCTGCGCACCGGCTCCACGCGCCTGGTCAGCGAGGCGACCACCGGCGGGCCCGTCACGGACGAGTCGGTCGCGGTCTACTCGGTGAGCGCGGGCGCCCACCGCGTCGGCCTCGGCAGCTACTCCAGCCGGCTCGTCCCGGACGACACCAACGGTCACTACGACGGGTTCGTCCGCCACCTCCACTGACCGACCGCACCAGAACAGGGGGAAGAGATCGTGTACACCAGCACACGCGCCACCCTGGCCGCCGCCCTCGTCACCGCCGCGGTGACCCTGGCGAGCGGCACCACGGCGAGCGCCGCGCCCGAGGTCCCGTACACCGAGCGCGCCAGTGTCGCCATGGACGGCGGCCAGCTCGCCGAGGCGTCGTTCGGACCGGCCGCGACCGACAGAGGCGTGGCGTTCACCTCGAACGGAGCCGCGTACGGCGGAGACACCAACGGGCAGTCCGACGTGTACTACCGGGACCCCTCCGGGACGTCCGCGGTCAGCTACGCGTCGCAGCCGGTCCACACCATGGGCGACGGCCCCTCCTACGAACCGTCGGCCTGCGCGGGCGGCCGCTTCATCGCCTTCGTCTCACAGGCCACCAACCTCACGACGACCCCGCGCGAGGACCACGATCCGCTGATCTACCTGCGCAACCGCAGCGTCGGCAAGATCGGCGCGTTCCCGCGCAGCTACCAGGGCGTGCCGTTCACGTCGATGGGTCAGCCGGCGATCAGCTTCGACTGCCAGTGGGTCGCGTTCGTGGCCACGCTGCCCTCCACGCCCGACCACGTGGAGCAGCCGCGTGTCTACCGCTACCGCGTCTACGACGGCTCCGTCGCGCCGGTGAGCCAGGTGTCCGAGGACGGCTCGCGCGCCGCCGGCCGGCCCTCCATCAGCGCCGACGGCCGCCACATCGCCTACCAGTACTCGATCCCGCACCCGGGAGGGCCGGCCAACCACAGCGACATCTACGTACGGGACATGGAGACCGGGTCCCTGGAGAAGGCGTCCGTGGCGCGCGACGGAGGACCGGCGAACCGCGAGTCCACCGGACCGTCGATCAGCGCCGACGGCCGCCGGGTGGCCTTCGACTCGTACGCCTCGAACCTCGCGCCCAAGGACACCAACGGCAGCGCCAACGTGTTCGTCCGCGACCTCGACAAGAGCCGCACGCGGCTGGTCAGGGGCGCGGGTCGGGGCGAGTTCACCTACGGGGCCTCGCTCGGCGCGGACGGGCTGCACGTGGCCTACGAGTCCGGCCCCGTGGCCGACCCGTCGGCGCCGCGCCAGGTCTGGCTCGCGGACCTGGCGGCCGGCACGAGGCAGCTCGTCAGCACCGACGCGCAGGGCGGCCCGGCCGACGGATCGTCGACGAACCCGTCCATCCAGCCCGACGGCCTGGCGGTCGCCTTCGAGTCGTACGCCGGTGACCTGGTGCCGGACGACACCAACGGCACCGTCGACGTGTTCGTGCGCCGACTGGGCTGAACCCGGGGGGTTCGCATTCTGAGACGGACGGTGAGCACGGGGGCGACTTGTGCCAGACTGCCCCCGTGCTCTCGTTCGCCATGATTATTGGCAGCAGGCGCGCCGGTCCGCAGTGACCGCCACGTACGACCAGGTACGGGCGGACACCGTCGTCCTCGACCCGCGCGCAGACCTCTCGCACCCGCGAGGGGTTTTTCGCTTTTCTGGCCCACCTTCAGCCGGAGGCAAAGCGCGAGGGATCATTGGAGGACGGTGGAGCCGGTCATTCCGGTACAGACCGAGATCCAACACAGGAGCCTTGACACCATGACCGAAACCAGCGAGCTCGACGATTCGTTCCACGTCTTCGACACCACCCTGCGCGACGGCGCGCAGCGCGAGGGCATCAACCTCACTGTCGCCGACAAGCTGGCGATCGCGCGGCACCTGGACGACTTCGGCGTGGGCTTCATCGAGGGCGGCTGGCCCGGCGCCAACCCGCGGGACACCGAGTTCTTCGCCCGCGCCCGGCAGGAGATCGACTTCAAGCACGCCCAGCTCGTCGCCTTCGGCGCCACCCGCCGTGCCGGTGCGAAGGCGAGCGAGGACCCGCAGGTCAAGGCGCTCCTGGACTCGGGCGCCGAGGTCATCACGCTGGTCGCCAAGTCCCACGACCGGCACGTCGAACTCGCCCTGCGCACCACTCTCGACGAGAACCTGGAGATGGTCCGCGACACCGTCTCCTTCCTGCGCGAGCAGGGCCGCCGTGTCTTCGTCGACTGCGAGCACTTCTTCGACGGCTACCGCGCCAACCCCGAGTACGCGAAGGCCGTCGTACGGACCGCCTCCGAGGCCGGCGCCTCCGTCGTGATCCTCTGCGACACCAACGGCGGCATGCTCCCCGCGCAGATCCAGGCCGTCGCCTCCACGGTCCTCGCCGACACCGGCGCCCGGCTCGGCATCCACACCCAGGACGACACGGGCTGCGCGGTCGCCAACACGCTGGCCGCCGTCGACGCGGGCGCCACCCACGTCCAGTGCACGGCGAACGGCTACGGAGAGCGCGTCGGCAACGCCAACCTCTTCCCGGTCGTCGCGGCCCTGGAGCTCAAGTACGGCAAGAAGGTCCTGCCCGAGGGCCACCTGCGCGAGATGACCCGCATCTCGCACGCCATCGCCGAGGTAGTGAACCTCACGCCGTCCACGCACCAGCCGTACGTCGGTGTCTCGGCCTTCGCCCACAAGGCCGGCCTGCACGCCTCGGCGATCAAGGTCGACCCGGACCTGTACCAGCACATCGACCCGGAGCTGGTCGGCAACACCATGCGGATGCTGGTCTCCGACATGGCGGGCCGCGCCTCGATCGAGCTCAAGGGCAAGGAGCTCGGCATCGACCTGGGCGGCGACCGCGAGCTGGTCGGCCGGGTCGTGGAGCGGGTCAAGGAGCGCGAGCTCAAGGGCTACACGTACGAGGCGGCCGACGCGTCCTTCGAACTGCTGCTGCGCGCCGAGGTGGAGGGCAAGCCCCTGAAGTACTTCGACGTCGAGTCCTGGCGCGCCATCGTCGAGGACCGCCCCGACGGCACCCACGCCAACGAGGCCACGGTCAAGCTCTTCGCCAAGGGCGAGCGCATCGTCGCCACGGCGGAGGGCAACGGCCCGGTCAACGCGCTGGACCGTGCGCTCAGGGTCGCGCTGGAGAAGATCTACCCCCAGCTGGCCAAGCTCGACCTCGTCGACTACAAGGTCCGCATCCTGGAGGGCGTGCACGGCACCCAGTCCACGACCCGCGTCCTGATCTCCACGTCCGACGGCGCGGGCGAGTGGTCCACGGTGGGCGTCGCGGAGAACGTCATCGCGGCGTCGTGGCAGGCCTTGGAGGACGCGTACACGTACGGACTGCTGCGGGCGGGCGTGGAGCCGGCGGAGTAAGCCGCCCCAGGTGGGTCACCGCCCCATCACGGTGACCCACCGGGTCCACGGTTCAGTCCTGGGCCGGTCCTAAAGCAAACGCCACTTCTGGTTGCCGGCCCCCGTGCACGACCAGATCTGCGCGCGCGTCCCGTTCGCCGAGGAGTTGTCCGTGGCGTCCAGGCACTTGTCGGCCGCTGTATTCACGACATCGCCTGTCGAGGCGTTGTACGACCAGCGTTGCGCACCGGTCCCGTTGCAGTCGTACAACTGCACCTTCGCCCCGTCGGTGGTCGAACCCGACGTCACGTCAAGGCACTTGCCCAGCGCCCGGACCGTCCCGTCCGCCTGCACCGTCCACTGCTGCGCGGCCGAGCCGTTGCAGTCGTAGAGCTGCACCGCCGTACCGTTCGCACTCGAACCGCCCGCCACATCGAGGCACTTGCCGCCCGGCCCGACGAAGGCCCCGGACTGCCCGCCCCCTCCGGACTGCGTCCCCGACCAGGTGAACGTCGCAGATGTCTTGCCCGGCAGCGAATAAGTGGCGTGCTGCGAGCCCCAGTTGATGGTCACCGTCTTCGCGGCGGAGGCGTCGTTGTAGGCGATCAGCGCCTTCGAGCCGTCCGGGTTGCGCCATGCCACGTTCGGCACGGCGGAGGAGGCGGTGGAGGCGATCCGCTGCGCGCCGGGGCGGACGAATTTCGTCAGATGGCCCATCGTGTAGTACTCGACCGTGTAGTCGACGGTGCCGCTCGCCCCGTCCCCGTTGTGCACGGTGATCAGCCCGGTGCAGGTACCGCAACCTCCGTTGTGCGGGCCCATGTTCTGGTCCACGGCCAACGACCACTTGGTCACCGACTTCGCCCAGTTCCGCGTGTAGTCGACGATGTTGAGCATGTCCTCGCGCTGCTGGTTCGCTATCCAGGTCCCGCCCGAGTGCTCGGTGCCGAACGCGTCCAGCTGCGGGTACCGGTCGTGCACGGACGTCTGCTTGCCGACGTCACCGCCGTAGCCGTGCCAGGCGATCCCACCGAAGTTGGGATGGGATCGCACAGCCGCGTCGTCCACCGTCTGCGCCGCGTACGAGTCGTAGACGTCCCAGTTCCAGTCGTGCGCGAGCACCTTCGTCGACAGCCCCGCCGCCTGCAGCTTCGGCAGCAGTTCGTTCTTGGTGAAGTAGGCCAGACCGTCGGCGTTCCAGCTCATCGACGGGTATCCCGAACAGCACGTCGGCTCGTTCTGTGCCGTCACGTACGACACGGGGATGCCCTGATCCCGGTACGCCTGCAAGTACTTCACGAAGTACGAGGCGTACGCCCCGTAGTCCTCCGCCTTCAGCCAGCCCCCGTTGAGCTGCCCGCTGTCCTTCATCCAGGCGGGCGCCGTCCACGGCGAGGCCATCACGGTCAGCGAAGGGTTCAGCTGCAGCGCCTGCTTGGTCAGCGGGACGACGTCCGCGAGATCGTGCGCGACGGAGAACCTGGCCAGACCCGGATCCGTCTGCCCTGCCGGCACGTCGTCGTACGTGTATCCGTACCGCGCCAGGTCGGACGCGCCCATCGGATTGCGCAGGAACGACAGCCCGATCCCGTCCGTGGGTGAGAACAGCTTCCGCATGGTCGTGTCCCGGGTCGCCTGCGAGAGCGCCCCGCTGCTGTTCATCAGCCAGGCGGCGGTGTCCGTGAAGGATGCGCCGCCTCCGGTGAAGGTCTGGTACCGGGTGTTCTCGTCGACGGTGATGTTCTCGCCGCCACCACCGGTTCCGGACTGGAAGGCGAACGGCGCCTGGGGCTGCAGCCCACGGACGACATGCCGACCGGCGGTGTCGTCCGTGGTGGTCAGATACGCGGTGACCTGCTCGCCGGCCGCGTGCGCGGATGGCACGGCCGCGGTGAGACCGGCGGTGGAGAGCACTCCGGCCAGCATGAGCCGGAGCAGGTGGGGGGTTCTCCTCATCGTGCGTCGCCCTTCCCGAAATGTCTGACGTGACGTCTTGACGGGTCTGTGGGCCGTTAGTTAACTCACGGCGTGATCTAAGTCCTGAGTGAACCACGAGAGTCGAGGGATGGTCCATGCCAAGAACCGCTCTGCTCGTCTCCGCCGCACTGCTCGCCGCGTTCCTGTCGCCAACCGTTTCCCGGGCCGCCGACGATCCCGCCCCGGTCCCCGTGGACCGCTTCGAGGGCGAGGTCCCCTTCGCGAACCAGCCCGCCGAGGGCATCTTCACCTGGGGCGGCGACAGCGACGATCCGCCAACTCTCCGGCTCGGTCCACGAGATGACGCTCCCGAGGGCGAGAAGGTCCTCACCGGCACCTACGACATCAGCGGCTACGGCGGCTTCACCCACGACTTCGCCGCGAACGAACCCGCCCACGACT
Organism: Streptomyces sp. NPDC001663; assembly: GCF_042893105.1. Classification (NCBI taxonomy): domain Bacteria; kingdom Bacillati; phylum Actinomycetota; class Actinomycetes; order Kitasatosporales; family Streptomycetaceae; genus Streptomyces; species Streptomyces sp. NPDC001663. Next base: position 178,729 of record NZ_JBIAUR010000011.1, read on the forward strand.
GGTCCGCCCACAAGGGCATCCGCTTCTGGTGGGAGGGACGGAACAACGGCAAGAAGGTCGCCTTCGAGATCAAGGACGGCGGCGCGAACGGCGAGGCCTCCGAGCTGTGGACGACCTCCTTCACCGACGACTTCAGCGGCTGGAAACAGGTCGAGATCCCCTTCACCGACTTCGTCTACCGCACGGACTACCAGCCCGTCGGCGGCATCGACCACGTCCTCGGGCTCACGCAGATGTGGGGGTACGCCGTCACCCTCCCCGTCGGCGTCAAGGATCAATTCGCCATGGACGACGTCGAGTTGTACGGCAAGGCCGACCAGTCCCTGCGGGCGACCGTGACGACCGACGGCGCCGTCCACCCCGTCGAGGAGGGCGGCACGGCCACCGTCAAGGTCACCGTCGCCACCACCGGCTCCGTACCCCTCGACGACCCGGTGACTGTCGCGTACGAGACCACCGGCGGTAGCGCGGACCCCGGCAGGGACTACACGCCGGTCTCCGGCACCCTGACCTTCCCGGCCGGTACGGCCTCCGGCGCGACGCGGACCGTCCGGGTGGCGACCCTGCGCGACAAGGCCGCCGAGCCCGCCGAGACCATCCCGCTCAAGCTGACCGTCACCGGCGCCAAGGCCCCGGCCGAGACCCCGCAGGTAGTCGTCGACGCACACGGACTGCCGTATCTGGACGCGAAGTTGCCCGTGAAGAAGCGCGTCGCGGACCTCGTGAGCCGGATGTCCCTCGAGGAGAAGGCCGGCCAGATGACCCAGGCCGAGCGCGGGGCCGTCGGAGAGGGCGGCGACGTCACGGCTTACAACCTCGGCTCGCTCCTGTCCGGCGGCGGCTCCACACCCACGCCCAACACCGCGGATGCCTGGGCGAAGATGATCGACGGCTTCCAACTCCGGGCGCAGGCAACGCGGTTCCAGATCCCGCTGATCTACGGCGTCGACGCCGTCCACGGTCACAACAACCTGGTCGGCGCCACGATCATGCCGCACAACACAGGTATCGGGGCCACCCGCGATCCCCAACTCGCCCAGAAGACAGGCGCGGTGACGGCATCCGAGGTCCGCGCCACCGGCATCCCCTGGGACTTCGCCCCCTGCCTCTGCGTCACCCGCGACGAACGCTGGGGCCGCTCCTACGAGTCCTTCGGTGAGGACCCGGCCCTGGTGCAGGACATGGAGACGGTCATCCAGGGCCTCCAAGGCGCCCCGAACGGCAAGGACTTGAAGGACGACGACAAGGTCCTCGCCACCGCCAAGCACTTCGTCGGCGACGGCGGCACCGAGTACGGCTCCTCGACGACCGGCACGTACACCATCGACCAGGGCGTCACCAAGGTCACCCGGCAGCAGCTGGAGGCCATCCACCTGGCGCCGTACGAGACCGCCGTCGACCGGGGTATCGGCTCGGTCATGCCGTCGTACTCCTCGCTCGACATCCTCGGCGACGGACAGGGCCCGGTGAAGATGCACGCCCGCGCCGACATGATCAACGGCGTGCTCAAGGGCCGGATGGGCTTCGACGGCTTCGTCATCAGCGACTGGAACGCCATCGACCAGCTGCCCGGCGACTACGCCGCCCATGTCGGCACGGCGGTCAACGCGGGCGTCGACATGATGATGGTGCCGTACTCCTACAAGGACTTCAGCGCGATGCTGATCGACCTGGTGAAGGCGGGGAAGGTCGGCGAGAAGCGGGTCGACGACGCCGTGTCGCGCATCCTCACCGAGAAGTTCGAGCTCGGCCTCTTCGAGAAGCCGTACGCCGACACCGGTAACGCCTCGCAGATCGGCTCCGCCGCGCACCGGGCCGTCGCCCGGCAGGCGGCCGCCGAGTCGCAGGTGCTGCTGAAGAACACCGGTGGTGTGCTCCCGCTGAAGAAGAACCAGAAGGTGTACGTCGCCGGGTCCAACGCGGACGACCTCGGCAACCAGACCGGCGGCTGGACCGTCACCTGGCAGGGCGCGTCCGGCACGCACACCCAGGGCACGACCGTCCTCGACGGCATGCGGAAGGACGGTGACGTCACCTACTCGAAGGACGCCTCCGCGCCCACGACCGGCTACGACGTCGGTGTGGTCGTCGTCGGCGAGACCCCGTACGCCGAGGGCGTCGGTGACGTCGGCAACGGGCACGATCTGCAGCTCTCCGCCGCCGACCAGGCCGCCGTCGACAAGGTGTGCGCGGCCATGAAGTGCGCGGTGCTGATCGTCTCCGGGCGCCCCCAGCTGATCGGCGACCGGCTCGGCGGGATCGACGCCCTGGTGGCGTCCTGGCTGCCGGGCACGGAGGGCGACGGGGTCGCCGACGTGCTCTACGGCAAGCGGCCCTTCACCGGCCAACTGCCCGTCACCTGGCCCAAGTCCGAGGCCCAGCTGCCGATCAACGTCGGCGATGCCTCGTACGATCCGCAGTTCCCGTACGGCTGGGGCCTGACCACCCTGACCAAGGTGCCGGAGGGCGGCACAGTGACGCTGAAGGCGCTCGCCGTTGCCGCCGCCGTCGCCGAGAAGGCGGGCGCCGACAAGGCCGGCCGGGCGCTCGTGACCAAGGCGCGGCTGATCGTGCAGCAGAAGGTGGGCACGGGCATCACGGCTGCGGTCGCGAAACCCTTCGCCGACGCGGACCACCTCTCGCTCACCGGACGGTACGGAGCGGCGGTGGAGAAGCTGATCGCGGCCTACAGGGCCGCCTGAGGAATCCGCCGCCTGCAGGGATGACCAGTTTTGGGATGCTTCGGGTAGCTTCGAACTATGAAGCCCGGCGTACGGACCCGAAGCCTCCCAGGGCTGCTCCTGGCCGTGGTGCTCGCCGCCCTGACCGTACTGTCGGCGGGCGCCCTGCCGGCCGCCGCCGACACGAGCGTCTCGGCGGTCGCGGAGGCCCTGCGCAGGAGTCCCGTCTACGTCGACCCGGCCGCCTCGGCCCAGCTCTCGAAGTCCGACGCCGACGCCCTCGCCAAGAAGATCAAGAACGCCGACAAGCCCCTCTTCGTGGCGGTCCTCCCGGCCGGCTACCCGACGGCGAACCTCTTCCGGAACCTGCGCACCGACACCGGCATCACCGGCCTGTACGCGATCCGCCTGGGCGACCGCTTCGACGCGAGGGCCGACTCCTCCGTCCTGCCGCGCACCGCCGTACAGAACCTGGTCACCAGCGTGCAGGACGACAAGAACGCCAAGACCCAGCTGACGGACTTCACGGACCGCGCCCTCACCAACATGGGCGGCTCCGCGCCGTCGAGCTGGGGGTCCTCGTCCGACAGCGGCGGGATGTCGTCCACCGCGCTGATCACCGTGGGCGCGGTACTGGTGGCCGGAGGAGGCGGCGCGTACGCACTCGTACGACGCAACAGGCGCCGCAAGGCCGAGGAGCGGCAGGCCGCGCTGGAACGCCTCCGGGTCGTGGTCGACGAGGACATCACCGCCTTCGGCGAGGAGCTGGACCGCCTCGACTTCCACCCGGCGGAGCCGGGCGCCGACGACGCCATGCGCGCGGACTACGAACGCGCACTGGACGCCTACGAGCAGGCCAAGTCGTACATGGCCGCCGCCACCAGACCCGAGGACGTCCGCGCCGTCACCCAGGCCCTGGAGGACGGCCGCTTCTCGCTCGCCCAGCTCGCCGCCCGCCGCGAGGGCCGCCCCCTGCCCGAGCGCCGGCCACCCTGCTTCTTCGACCCGCGCCACGGCCCCTCCGTCGCCGACGCCTCCTGGACACCCCCGGACGGCGCCCCACGCGAGGTCCCCGTCTGCGCGGCCGACGCGACCCGCCTCGCCGACGGCCGCGACCCCGTCATCCGTGAGGTCGACACCGACTACGGCCGCCGTCCGTACTGGGACGCGGGCCCCGCCTACGGCCCCTGGGCCGGCGGCTACTTCGGCGGCGGCCTCCTCCCGGGCCTCCTCGTCGGCACCCTCCTCGGCAGCATGATGGCCAGCCCGGCCTACGCGGCCGACTACGGCTCCGGCTACGGCGACTTCGCCGGTTACGGCGGCGGAGACACCTCCGGCGCGGACTTCGACTCCGGCGACTTCGGCGGCGGCTTCGGTGACGGCGGCGGAGGGGACTTCGGAGGCGGAGGCGACTTCGGGGGCGGAGGGTTCTGACGCCGACCGTCCGTCCACGGCTCGAGACCGTCCGGCTACGGCTCCTGATGGTCCGCGAGCCGTTCCATCAGGTCGGCCGCCAGCCTCAGCACTCCCTGCTCCGTCGGGCTCAGGGATGCGAGCGCCTCGGCCAGCCAGGCATCGCGCTCGGCCATGTCCCGCTCCAGCGCCCGCCGCCCCTCCGCGGTCAGCGACAGCACGGACTGCCGCCGGTCGACCGTGCCCGGCTCGCGTACGACCAGCCCCTCCGCCTCCAGCTCCGCGAAGACCCGGGTCAGCGACTGCGGCCGCTGGCGCTCGGCCGCCGCGACCTCGCCGGGCGTGGCGGACCCGTGCCGGTGCAGATGCCCGAGCACGGACAGCTGGTTGGGGCTGAGACTCCCCTCGCCGCGCTCCTGCCGCAGCCGACGGTTGAGCCGGACGAGACCGCGACGGATGCGTGCGGCGTCGGGAAGGAGGTGGTTCATGACAGAAATCGTACGCGAATACTTACTACCTCGCCGTTAGCGACCTCCGTATCATCACGACAGTGACCGCCAAACTAATACGCAACGCGTACGAAGCGGCGCTGACGATGACCGCCGTGCTGCTCTGCTGGGCCGCCGCCCTGGCACTGGAAGGTGCCGCCGGACTGCACACCGACGTGCTCGTCCTCGCGGTCGCCCTGACCCTCACGCTCGCCTCCACCCAGCGCACCGCCGACACCCGCCGCCGGGTCGCCTCGCTGGTGCTGCTGCCCGCGACGGCCGGTGCCTCGATCTTCCTCGGCCGTCTGATCGCCTCGCACTACGCGATCGGCGCCGCCGTCTTCACGGCCGCCATGGCGGTGGCCATCTGGATCCGCCGCTACGGCCCCGCCGCCACCAAGGCCGGCACCCTGATGACCCTGCCGCTGGTCGCCCTCCTGGTCGTCCCCGGTCCCGCGCTGCCGCCCGAGGCACAGAGCGGGCTGGTGACCTGGGGCTGGTCGGCGCTGATCGGGGCGGCGGCGTGCGGGTGCGTGTGGTTGGTGCAGGGGTTGGGGGACCGGTTCGGGCCTTGGCGCGCGGAGGCCGCCGCGGAACCGCCGCGCCGTCCCTCCCGGCTCCACCCCCGGCCCAGCACCCGCATGGCCCTGCAGATGGCGGCCGGTATCGCCGTCGCCTTCGCCCTCGGCCACCTGCTCTTCGACGGCCACTGGCCCTGGGTCGTCCTCACCGCCTACGTCGCCGCGAGCGGCAACCGCGGCCGAACCGACGTGCTGCGCAAGGGAGTCGAGCGCCTCGCCGGGGCGACCGTCGGCACCCTCCTGGCGGCGGGCGTGGCGACGGCCGGAATCAGCGGCCGTGCCGCCGTGGCGCTGATGTTCACCGTCCTCACGGTGGCCCTGTGGCTGCGCCCCCTCAACTACGCCTACTGGGCCGCCGGCATGACCTGCGCCCTCTCCCTCCTCCTCGGCTACTTCGGCCAGGACGCCCAGCACCTGCTCCCCACCCGCCTGGAGGGCATCGCCGTCGGCGCGGCACTGTCCGTGGCGTCGGCCTGGTGGCTGCTGCCGGTGCCGCGCAGGCGGACAACGGCGGCACAGATCGCCGTACGGCCAAGTGACGGCTGAAATGGGGCCGATCGGCCGATATCCATCGGTCGGCCGATGCGCCTAGGCTCGCGCCATGGTGACCCCACCCGAGGGGGACGACAGGGACGTCGTCGAGATCCTCGGCGCGGACCGGCCCCAGTTCCGGGAGCGCTGGCGGGGACTGTCGCGCCGCTCCCGGGTCACCATCGCCGCCTCGGCCTGCGTGGCCGTACTCGGCGGGGTCCTGGGCTACGTCGTCGAGAACCGCCCTCCGCCACCGCCGCCCGACCCGGCCGCCGTCACCACTGCCCGCATCACGGAGGTGGGCATGCCCGACCACCTCAGCCCGGAGTTCCCGGTCACCCTCCGCGTCACGGCCGACTCCCGCGTCATGTTCACGGGTATGGCGGGCGGCTACGACAACCTGTTGCTGTGGGGCATGCCCGCCCCCGGTACCGCGCTCGTCCCCGGTCAGGCACGCACCCTGCACACCCGCTTCAACGTCTTCTGCCACGGGCACGCCCCACGGCGCGGAATGCCCCTGCTGATCCTGATCGTGCGCAACGAGCGCGGCGAGGGACGCGCCCAAGTCGTCCCCACCGAGGCCCAGTTCGACCGGATCGGGCAAGCTGTGCGGAAGGCCTGCCGCAAGTGACCGCCGTCGAGATCCTCGAAGCGGGCCGGCCACCGCTCCGGGAGCGCCCGCAGACACTGCCGCCCCGGGCCGGGGCCACGCTCACCGCCTCCACCTGCCTGGTCGCGCTCGCGCTGCTCACCGGCTGCCTCCTCGCCCCGCCCCCGGCGTCCCGCGCGCTCACCGGCGTCGGCGGCACACCCGCGAGCAACCCGTACGTCCACCGCGCCGCCGCCTGCCGGCACTGGCTGTCGCACCCGCACGAGGGCACACCCCTGCTGCACCTGACGCTGCACACCTGGCACGGCGACCGGTACGTGACCATGGCGCCCGCCCCGGCCCGATACGACGGGCTCGACCGCGTACTCCAGCCGGTGTGTGCGGGCTGACCCGTCATCCCGTCCGCGGCACGACCAGCCCCGTCTCGTACGCCATCACGACCGCCTGCGTACGATCGCGCAGCCCCAGCTTGGACAGGATCCGGCTGACGTGCGTCTTCACCGTCTCCTCGCCGACATGCAGCCGCTCGGCGAGCTCCGGGTTCGACAGCCCCTCCGCCAGCAGCCGCAGCACGTCCGTCTCGCGCGGGGTGAGCCCGGCGAGCGTGCCCTGGGCGGGCGCCCTGGGCCGCATCCGGGCGAACTCGGCGATCAGTCGCCGGGTGATCGCGGGCGCGAGCAGCGCCTCACCGGCGGCGACCACCCGCACCGCCTCGAACAGCCGCTCCGCCGTCACGTCCTTGAGCAGGAACCCGCTGGCCCCGGCGGCGAGGGCGTCGTACACGTGCTCGTCCAGGTCGAAGGTGGTGAGGACGAGGACGCGCGGCGCGTCCGGTCCGCTGTGGAGTTCCGCCGTCGCCCGGATGCCGTCCATGACCGGCATGCGTACGTCCATGAGGACCACGTCGGGTCCCTGCTCCCGGCACACGCGCACCGCCTCGGCGCCGTCGCAGGCGGTGCCGACGACGCTGAAGTCGGGCTGGGTGGCGAGGAGCCCGGCGTAACCGGCACGGACGACCTCGTGGTCGTCGGCCACGACTATCCGGACGCCCGCGCCCGCGCCCGCGCTCATGCGAGGGCCTCCGCGCGCACCGGGAGCCGTGCCTCGACGAGGAAGCCGCCGCCCGGCGCCGGTCCGGTGCCGAGCGTGCCGCCGACCGTCGCCGCGCGCTCGCGCATGCCGAGCAGGCCGTGACCGGGGGAGCCGGGAGATCCGGGGGAGTGGGGTGAGCCGGGGGCCGCCGGGCCGGGCCCGTTGTCCCGGATCCGGATCGCCAACTCGTCCTCCTCGTACCGGAGTTCCACGTCCACGGCCGCACCCGGCGCATGCCGTCGCGCGTTGGTCAGCGCCTCCTGGACGATCCGGTACGCGGTGACCTCGATGCCCGGGTCGAGCGGTCCGACCGACCCGCTGACGATCAGCCGGGTCCCCGAACCGGCCGCGTCGCGCGACTCGTCCAGCAGCTCCATCAACTGTCCGAGACCGGGTTGGGGCCGACGCCGCACACCCGTGTCCGTGTCGTTTGCGTCTTCCCGCAGCACGCCCAGCAGCCGGCGCATCTCCGTCAGGGCGGTGCGCGCGGTGTCCCCGATGGCCAGGAAGCGGGCGGCGCCCTCCGGCGGCAGGCCGGGCGTGGTCAGCCGCGCGTTCTCCGCCTGCACTGCGATCATCGAGACGTGGTGCGCCACGACATCGTGCAACTCCCTTGCGATACGGGCCCGTTCGCCCCGGGCGGCATGCTCCAGCAGCGTGTCCGCGAAGGCCTGCTCGGTCGCGCTGTGCGCGAGGGCGGTGCTGCGTACGTGGCGCGCGATGCCGGTCGCGGCGGCGACGGAGGCCGACGTGGCGAGCAGGACGGCCACGATCCGGGTGGCGTCCTCGTGACCGAACAGGGCGATGACGACGTAGGGCGCGACGAGCAGCCCGCCGAGCAGCGGCCGCCCCGTCCGCGCCAGCACGTACACGCAGCTGAGCTGGGCGACGGCGGCACCGAAGGTGAGCGCCTGGAACGGCACGAGCGCAAGCACACAGGCGGCGCTCACGGCGATCGCGGCCCCGGCCCGGCTGCCCCGCCCGACCCCGAGGACGAGGGCGAGAGGCAGCGTCGTGGCGAGCGCCAGCAGCAGTACGACGGCGAGGCTGCTGCTGGGATCGCCACTACGGACGAGCCCCTCGCCGACGGACAGCAGAGCGAGGCCTCCTGAGGCAACGGCGGGGGAGCGAGCGCTTCCCAGGGCCGCCCGCGTCCTTGCCGAAACCCATCTCTCCACGCCCACCCGGTCATTGTGCCCAGGGCCCTCCCGCCCTGCGTCCCCCGCGCGAGGGACCTCCCCGGCGTGACGACACCGCCTGTCCCCACGCCTAGCCTCCGTTGGCATGAGCGACGCAACCATCGAAGTCCGCGACCTGCGCAAGCGGTTCGGCCGGACCCTCGCGGTCGACGGCCTGTCCTTCACGGTCGAGCCCGGCACGGTCACCGGCTTCGTCGGTCCCAACGGCGCGGGCAAGTCCACCACCATGCGGGCCCTGCTGGGACTGGACACCCCCGACGCGGGCGAGGCCCTGATCGGCGGCCGCCGCTACCACGCCCTGCGCACCCCGCTCCTGGAGGTCGGCGCGCTCCTGGACGCCGCCGCACTGCACCCGGCCCGCCGCGGCCGCGACCACCTGCGCTGGCTGGCCAACTCCCACGGCCTGCCGCTGAGCCGGGTGGACGAGGTCCTCGAACAGGTCGGCATGGAAACCGCGGCCCGGCGCAGGGCCGGCGGCTACTCCCTCGGCATGCGCCAGCGCCTGGGCATCGCGGCGGCGTTGCTGGGCGACCCGCCGGTCCTGCTCCTCGACGAGCCCGTCAACGGCCTCGACCCCGAGGGCATCCAGTGGATCCGCACCCTCCTGCGCCACCTGGCCGCCGAGGGCCGCGCGATCCTCGTCTCCAGCCACCTGATGAGCGAACTGGAGGACACCGCCGACCACTTGGTGGTCATCGGCCGCGGCCGCCTGATCGCCGACACCGCGGTCGCCGACCTCCTGGCGGCGGCCTCCGGCGACCGCGTACGCCTGCGCACCGACGCCCGTACGCAGGCCATGGAGCTCCTGGCCGGGGAGGGCGCCACCGTCGCCGTAACGGACCGCGACACCCTCACGATCACCGGCCTCCCCGCCCCACGCATCGTCGAGCTGCTGGGCGAGGCCCGTGTCCCCTTCGCCGAAGTGGGCGCACACCGGGCCACCTTGGAGGAGGCGTACATGGAACTCACCAGAGACGCGGTCGAGTTCACCTCCGCCACGGACACCGACGAGGTGACCCGATGACCACGACCGCCACCCCCTACCGCTCCCGGCTCCACCCGGCCCGCGCCGGCTTCGGCCGTCTCCTGCACGCGGAGTGGACCAAGTTCCGCACGGTCCGCGTCTGGCCGGTCGTCCTGGCCGTCGCCGCCGCGGTCACCGTGCTGATCTGCCAGCTCGGCGCGAGCGGCTCCAGCACCAGCGGCGGCGGGGACGTGACGCTCGGCCCCGACGGCAAGCCGGTCGTCGACGTCTTCCGCTTCACCCACCGCCCGCTGACCGGCGACGGCAGCGTCACGGTTCGCGTCACCGGCATCAAGAGCGCCGACGGCAAGGGCCTGGAGCCCTGGGCGAAGGCCGGGATCATGGTCAAGTCGAGCCTGGTGCTGGGCTCTTCGTACGCGGCGGTGCTCGCCACCCCCGCCCATGGCATCCGTATGCAGTGGAACTTCACCGATGACACGGCGGGCTCGAAGACCGATGTGACGAGGACCCCGCGCTGGCTGCGCCTGACGAGGACGGGCGACCATCTCACCGGCTACGAGTCGGCCGACGGCCACAACTGGTCGAAGATCAAGGACATACGACTCACCGGCCTGCCGCGAACCGTCCAGGTGGGCCTGTTCCTGGGCACCCCCGCCCACCAGAACGTGCACCGCGCCTTCGGCGGCACGAGCGAGAAGTACGGCGGCGGCCTGGTCAGGGGCACCTACGAGCACCTCGCCCTCTCGGGCAGCTCCACCACCTCCTGGACGAACACGGACGTGGGCGGAGCGTCCCCCGGCGGCCCGGCCCCTGGGAACGCCGTCCCCCCGGGCACGACCGCCGTCTCCACGACGGGCACGTACACCCTCACCGGCCACGGCGACATCGCCCCCGCCCAGGACGGCCCCGACCTGGTCCAGATGAGCTTCCAGGGCGTCTTCGTGGGCGTCCTGTTCATGGTCACGCTGGGCGCGCTCTTCATGACGGTCGAATACAAACGGGGCCTGATCCGTACGACGTTCACGGCGACGCCCGCCCGGCTGAAGGTCCTGGCGGCGAAGACGACGGTGATCGCCGCGGTGACCTTCACGGCAGGCCTCCTGGCCACCGCCCTGGGCTTCACCCTCGCCCAGCACGCCCTGCACGCCAATGGCTTCGGACCTCCCGAGTTCCCCGAAGTCTCCCTCCTCGAGAACCCGGCGCTGCGGGCGGTGGTGGGCAGCGCGGCCCTGCTCTCCCTGGTGGCGGTCCTGGCGCTGGCCCTCGGCGCCGTCCTCCGCAACAGCGCGGGCACCATAGCGACGGTCGTGGTCCTCGTGATCCTCCCGCAGATCCTGTCCTTCGCCTTCCCGCTCCCCGCCGCGCAGTGGCTGCTGCGGGTGACCCCGGCGGCGGCCTTCGCGATCCAGCAGGGCGTCACCCACTACCCCCAGGTGCAGTACAACTGCCTCCCGGAAAGCGGCTGTTACCCCCTCGCCCCCTGGAACGGCTTCGCCGTCCTCGCGGCCTACACGGCGGCGGCCCTGCTGCTGGCGGCCTGGCGCCTGCGCAGGAGGGACGCATGAGATCACTGCACGCCGAGTGGACGAAACTCCGCACGCTGCCGAGTACTTGGTGGCTGCTGGCGGCGACGGTGGTCCTGACGGCCGCGGTCGGCGCGGCGGCAGCCGCCTCGCTCACCCACGACGTGTGCCCGTCCCCGTCCAGCTGCCACGAGGACACGGTCAAGCTGGCCCTGACGGGAGTCTGGCTGAGCCAGGCGACCTGCCTGGTCCTGGGCGCCCTGTCGATGGGCGCGGAGTACGGCACGGGCACGATCACCACGACCCTGACGGCGATCCCGATCCGCCCCCGCGTGCTCGCGGCCAAGGCGACCGCGCTGGCGGCACTGACGGCGGCCGCGGGAGCCGTGGCGACCGTGACGACCCTCTGGATCGCCCGCCGGATCCTCCCCACGAACGGCTTCGAGGCACCGACCCTCACCGACACCGCCACCCTCCGCGCCACGGCAGGCTCGATCCTCATCCTCACCCTGGTCACCCTGCTGGGCCTCTCCCTGGCCACCCTCCTCCGCGACACGGCCGCCGCGATCACCCTGGGCCTGGCCCTCCTCTACGTCGTCCCCCTCCTGGCCGACCTCCTGCCTTCCCCCACCTGGCAGGACCGCCTGCAACGCTGGGCCCCGATCCCGGCGGCCCTCTCCATCCAGGCAACCCGCAACCTGGACCACCTGCCGATCGCCCCATGGCCGGGCCTCGGCGTGCTGGCGGCGTACGCGGCGGGGCTGTTGGCGGCCGGGGCGGTGCTGTTCCACAGACGCGACGCGTGAGGGCCGCCGCCGGTCCGCGAGGTCAGGCTGACCGAGCATGGCGAGCGCCCGCCCTCCTGGTACAGGAGAGCGGGCGCGCTCAGGTGCCGGTGCTGTGAAGGATCAGGCGTTGCGGATCGCCGAGATGTCGAAGTTCAGCTTGATCTTGTCGGAGACCAGCACGCCGCCCGTCTCCAGCGCCGCGTTCCAGGTCAGCCCCCACTCGGAGCGCAGGATCTCCGCCTTGCCCTCGAAGCCGACGCGCTCGTTGCCGAACGGGTCCTTCGCGGCGCCGTTGAACTCGAGGTCGATGCTGAGCGGCTTGGTGGTGCCGAGGATCGTCAGGTCACCGGTGATGCGGTAGTCGTCACCGCCGAGGGACTCCGCCGAGGTCGAGCGGAAGGTCATCGTCGGGAACTCCTCGATCTTGAAGAAGTCCGCGCTCTTGAGGTGACCGTCGCGGTCCGCCGACCCGGTGTCGATGCTCTCCATCTTGACGTCGATGGACGCCCCGGACTTCGACGGGTCGCCGCCGTCCAGGTGCAGCGAGCCGCTGAAGTCGACGAACTTGCCCTTGACGTTGGTCACCATGGCGTGGCGCACGGTGAAGCCGATCGCGGAGTGGGCGGTGTCGATCGTGTAGTCGCCGGTCAGAGCGGTGAGGTCGGGGGTCGCCATGTCATGCTCCTAAGGAGTGATGTTGAATGTTGAACTACTCAACACAGATGACCGTAGACCTATTCCGTTCAAGTTTCAACATCATCCGCAAGGTGTTGGCGTGATTACGCTGAGGTGGTAGATGCCCATGGCATGAACCCACAGCGAAGAGGCCCCGTGAGACTCACGCGTCGAGCCGTCTTACTCGCGGCAGCCCTCCTGGCCACGGCCACCCCCACCGCGCGCGCCGGCGCCGACGACCCGTACGACACCCTCCGCCGCCGCTGGCTCGACATCGCCCTGGGCGCCGGCTACGACCCCACCGCCGAGCCGTACGCCTCCCGCCTCGCCGAGACCGGCGAACTCGCCCGCGCCGCCCAGGCCGGCATGTCCCCGACCCCCACCTCCCTCTGGCCCGGCTACCCCTACGACCCGCCCGCCGGCATCACCCAGAGCTTCGGCCGCCTGTGGACGATGGCCCAGGCCTACGTCCAGCAGGGCACCGGCTCGACCGGCGACCCGGCCCTCCTCGCGGACGTCCTGCGCGGCCTCGACCACCTCTTCGCCACGATCTACAACCCCTCCACCACGCGCTACGGCAACTGGTGGGAATGGCAGATCGGCAGCCCCCGCCTGCTGATGGACATCACGGCCGTCCTCCACGACCACCTCACCGACGCACAGCGGGAAGCGGCCTGCGCCGCCGTCGACCACTTCATCCCCGACACGATGCTCACCGACTACTCCGGCACCTCCACCGGCGCCAACCGCGTCGACCTGTGCCGCTCGGTCGCCCTGCGCGGCATCCTGGGCCGGGCGGACGCCAGGATCGCTCTCGCTCGGGACGCCCTCTCGCCGGTCTTCCCGTACGTCACGAAAGGGGACGGGCTGTACGCGGACGGCTCCTTCGTCCAGCACACCTGGGTGGCGTACTCGGGGACGTACGGACAAGTCATGCTCGACGGCCTCGGCCGTCTCTTCACGCTCCTCGCCGGATCCGCCTGGGAGGTGACCGACCCCGACCGGCAGATCGTCCTCGACAGCGTCGAGCGCGCCTACGCGCCCCTGATCCACGACGGGTTGGTGATGGACAGTGTCAACGGCCGTGCCATCAGCCGGGGTTACCTCAAGAGCGACGACCGGCACCTGATGCGCAGCGACCACTTCCACGGGCAGGGAATCATCGCGGCCATTGCTCTGCTGGCCGGCGGGGCGAGCGAAGCCGAACGCGAGCGCTGGCACTCGTACATCAAGGGCTGGATCGAACGGGACACGGTGACACCGATTCTGACGGCGTCTCAGTTCGGCGTGGCGGACCTCGCCCGTCTGCACACGGTCGCCGCCTCGCCCGCCCCGGCCGCCCCCGAACCCGTAGGCCACCGTCTCTTCCCGGCGATGGACCGCGCCGTCCACCGCCGCCCCCGCTTCACCGCGAACATCGCCATGTGCAGCGACCGCATCACGTACTACGAGTGCGGCAACGGCGAGAACCCGCGCGGCTGGCACACCGGCGCCGGAATGCTCTACTGGTGGCCCGAGGGGCGCAGCGACCAGTACACGGACTGGTTCTGGCCCACCGTCGACTGGTATCGCCTGCCGGGTACGACCGTCTCCACGCTCCGCCTCGGCGACCGCGCGGGTGGCGAATGGGGCGCCCCCAAGCCGGACGTGCGCTGGGTCGGCGGCACGACCGACGGCGAGTACGCGGCCGTGGGCCAGCATCTGAGGGGCCTCGGCTCGACGCTCCAGGCCCGTAAGTCGTGGTTCTGCGTCGAGGACGCGGTGATCTGCCTGGGTGCCGGGATCACGTGCACCGACGGGGTGCCCGTCGAGACGGTTGTCGACAACCGCAACTTGGGGGAGAGCGGAACGCAGCAGTTCGTGCGAGGCCGGGGCTGGGCCCACCTCGACGGCCACGGCGGCTGGGTCGTACCGGACGGGCGTCTGTCGGACCTCCGCGAGGACCGCACCGGCGCCTGGTCCGACATCAACACGACCAGTACGACGGAACAGCGCACCCGGCGCTGGCAGACCCTCTGGCTCGACCACGGCACCGACCCGACGGACGCCACGTACCTGTACGTCCTCATGCCCGGAGCCTCCCGCCACGCCGTCGCGGCCCGCGCCGCCGACCGCCACTGGCTGTCGCTCCTCGCCAACGACAGCGCCCGTCAGGCCGTCCACGTCCCCTCCCTCGGCCTGACGGCGGCCAACTTCTGGCAGCCCGGCACCGCGGGCCCGCTGACCGCCTCCGCGCCCGCCGGCGTCCTCGTACGCCGTCGGGCCCGCACCGCTACGCTCTGCGTGAGCGAGCCGCCCCGTACGGGCGAACCGGTCGAGATCACCTGGGACCACCCGGCGCGCGGGGTCCTCCGCGCTGACGAGACGGTCGAAGTCCTCTCCACCGGCCGCCGTACGACCCTGCGGATTACCCCAGGCGTGTCATGTGCGACTCACCGATGTGTCCTGGCTCTCGGCTGACGGCTTTGTGTGGCCCCTACAACGCGGGAGCCCTCTGAACAGTCGGAACGCCTGCATGCCGTCCGGGTTCTGTTCAGTGGCACCAGGAAAAGGGGGCAGAGACTGTACGGAGTCGACGGCTCGCAATCCTTGGTGGGCTTCGTATGGTCACTACATGACCGTTTTGGATGAGGCGCCGGGTGAGTCGACGGGTGAGCCGGTGAGCGAGCCGACGGACGCGCGCGGCCGGGTGGCCGAGCTGCACGAGATCCGTGCGCGGGCGTTGGCCGGACCGAGCGAGAAGGCGACCCAGGCGCAGCACGCCAAGGGCAAGCTGACCGCGCGCGAGCGCATCGAGCTGCTGCTGGACGCGGGCTCCTTCCAGGAGGTCGAGCAGCTGCGCCGGCACCGGGCCACCGGCTTCGGCCTGGAGGCCAAGAAGCCGCACACGGACGGTGTGATCACCGGCTGGGGCACGGTGGAGGGCCGCACGGTCTTCGTCTACGCCCATGACTTCCGCATCTTCGGCGGCGCCCTGGGCGAGGCCCACGCCACCAAGATCCACAAGATCATGGACATGGCCATCGCGGCCGGCGCCCCGCTGGTCTCGCTGAACGACGGCGCGGGCGCCCGCATCCAGGAGGGCGTGTCCGCGCTCGCCGGCTACGGCGGCATCTTCCAGCGCAACACCAGGGCCTCCGGCGTCATCCCGCAGATCTCGGTGATGCTCGGCCCGTGCGCGGGCGGCGCCGCCTACAGCCCCGCCCTGACGGACTTCGTGTTCATGGTCCGCGAGACCTCGCAGATGTTCATCACCGGCCCGGACGTGGTCAAGGCCGTCACCGGCGAGGAGATCACCCAGAACGGCCTGGGCGGCGCCGACGTCCACGCCGAGACCTCCGGCGTCTGCCACTTCGCCTACGACGACGAAGAGACCTGCATCGCCGAGGTCCGCTACCTCCTCTCGCTGCTCCCGCAGAACAACCGTGAGAACCCTCCGCGAGTGGAGTCCGAGGACGCGGCGGACCGGCGCAGCGAGGTGCTCCTGGACCTGGTCCCGGCGGACGGCAACCGGCCGTACGACATGGCCAAGGTCATCGAGGAGATCGTCGACGACGGCGAGTACCTCGAGGTCCACGAGCGCTGGGCCCGCAACATCATCTGCGCCCTGGCCCGTCTGGACGGCCAAGTAGTGGGCATCGTCGCCAACCAGCCGCAGACGCTCGCGGGCGTCCTGGACATCGAGGCGAGCGAAAAAGCTGCGCGCTTTGTCCAGATGTGTGACGCTTTTAACATCTCGATCGTCACCTTCCTGGACGTCCCGGGGTTCCTCCCCGGTGTCGACCAGGAGCACGGCGGCATCATCCGCCACGGCGCGAAGCTCCTCTACGCCTACTGCAACGCGACCGTGCCGCGGATCTCGCTGATCCTGCGCAAGGCGTACGGCGGTGCGTACATCGTCATGGACAGCCAGTCCATCGGTGCGGACCTCACGTATGCCTGGCCGACGAACGAGATCGCCGTGATGGGCGCCGAAGGGGCCGCCAACGTCATCTTCCGGCGACAGATCGCAGAGGCCGAGGACCCCGAGGCCATGCGGGCCCGCATGGTCAAGGAGTACAAGTCCGAGCTGATGCACCCGTACTACGCGGCCGAGCGCGGCCTGGTCGACGACGTCATCGACCCGACCGAGACCCGCGAGATCCTCGTCCGCTCGCTGGCGATGCTGCAGACCAAGCACGCCGACCTGCCCTCGCGCAAGCACGGCAACCCCCCGCAGTAACCCGGCGGACCCTCCGCGATACCCCCGCGGAAACCTCTCTCACGGAGACTGAGACCTATGAGCACCCCTGACATTCGCGTCGAGAAGGGCCACGCCGAGCCCGAGGAAGTGGCCGCCATCACGGCCATCCTCCTGGCTCGCGCCGCGGCCGCCCCGTCGGACGTCCAGACCCACCGCGGCCGCGCGAAAGCCGGCTGGCGCCGCCTGGAGCGCGAGCCCGGCTTCCGGGCCCCGCACAGCTGGCACTGAGTCTGCACAACGCTGAAGGGCCCCTCCCTAACGGGAGGGGCCCTTCAGCGTTGTCCGCGTCCTCGGCCAAGACGAAGGGCCCCCTCCGTGCGGAGGGGGCCCTTCAGCGTCGTACGACTACCGCAGGCGAGCCATCAGCGCGTGCTCGACGAGCGTGATCAGCGCCGACTTCGCGTCCGCACGGTGGCGGGCATCCGTCGTGATGATCGGGGTGTCCGGGCCGATCTGCAGAGCCTCCCGCACCTCGTCCGGGTTGTACGGCTGGTTGCCGTCGAAGCCGTTGAGCGCGATCACGAACGGGAGACCCGAGTTCTCGAAGTAGTCGACCGCGGGGAAGCAGTCGGCAAGGCGCCTGGTGTCAACCAGGACGATCGCGCCGATGGCACCGCGCACCAGGTCGTCCCACATGAACCAGAAGCGGTCCTGACCGGGGGTGCCGAACAGGTACAGGATCAGGTCCTGGTCCAGGGTGATGCGGCCGAAGTCCATGGCGACCGTGGTGGTCGTCTTGTCTCCGGTGTGGGTGAGGTCGTCGATGCCCGCCGAAGCGGATGTCATCACGGCCTCTGTGCGCAGCGGGTTGATCTCCGAGACGGCGCCGACGAACGTGGTCTTGCCCACGCCGAAGCCGCCCGCCACCACGATCTTCGCGGAGGTGGTGGAGCGGGAAGGACCGCCGCTAGAGCTTGCGAAGTCCACTGAGCACCCTTTCGAGCAGTGTCACGTCTGGCTGGCCGCCGGCGTTCTCGTCGCCGCCGGGCTGATGGATGGCGACCAGTCCTGCTTCCGCCAGGTCGGCGACGAGGATCCTGGCCACGCCGAGGGGGATCGTCAGCAGTGCCGAGATCTCGGCCACCGACTTGATCTCTCGGCAGAGGTTGCAGATCCGCTGATGCTCGGGCAGCTGGCCCTGCATCTGGTGCGGCTGCGCGGTGGTGTGCACCAGCGCCTCGATGGCGAGCTGGTAGCGAGGGCGGGTCCGGCCGCCGGTCATGGCGTACGGACGCACCAGGGGGTTGTTCGACGCCCCTGCGGGCGCCGGCTCAGGGGCGCGTCGCTGCGGCTGCACGGGCTGGATACGCGGCGCCGGCGGCTGGTCGTACGGCGACGGCCCAGGTCCCTGCGGACCCTGGGGCGCGTACGGCTGGTGACGCCGCTGGCTCGGGGTGGAGGGGAAGTTGTAGCGGTTCGGGTTCTGGGAACCGTCGCCCTGGCCCTGGGCAGGGCCGTACGACCAGTTGCCAGAATTCGAACCGCCTGGGGGTGTTGCCACTTTCTCCTCCTCCGACTGTGCCGGGCACCCAATCCCTGTGGAGCCGCGTCCCGAAACCTTACGGCCCCGGGACGCCAAAACGCACCGTCTGTCTGTCAGTTGAGCAGGCTGCCTTGGAGCTCCGCACGAAGATCCGGCGTCAGAACCGAGCCGGCCCGGTCCACCAGAAGTGCCATCTCGTACCCAATGAGGCCGATGTCCGCCTCGGGGTGCGCGAGAACCGCGAGCGAGGAACCGTCGGATACGGACATGATGAACAGGAATCCCCGCTCCATCTCCACAACCGTCTGGTTCACGGCGCCGCCCTCGAAGATCCGGGAGGCGCCCGCCGTCAGTGACGTCAGACCGGAGGCGACGGCCGCAAGCTGGTCGGCGCGGTCGCGGGGAAAACCTTCGGACATCGCCAGAAGGAGTCCGTCGGCGGAGACCACCACCGTGTGGGACACCCCCGGGGTGTTGTCCACGAAGTTGGTGATCAACCAGTTCAGGTTCTGTGCCGCCTGGCTCATCGGGCTCACACTAACGCTCCTGGTTGTAGGTGCTGTCAGGACCGAAGCCCTGGCCGTTCGTTTCACTGCCTGCGCCGGCACTGCGTCCGCGCTGGACGCCCCGCCGCAGGTTGCTCAGCCTGCCCCGGACGTCCTCCGGGGCGCGGGAGACCGACGGGCCTCCCTGGGGAGTGCTCTCGGCGGCTCCCTCGACCAGGTTGGCCTTGGGTACCCGCCGCGGCAGGCCGGAGGAGGTGACCCCGCCCGCCTTGGGCTTCCGGAGCGCGGAGGCCTGCTGCCAGCGCTCGTCGTTCGCCGAGCGCCAGTCGCCGCCGGGGCCGCTTCCGTTGCCGTTGCTGCTGCCATTGCTCTCCGGGGCGGGAGCCGGCGCTTCCTGGTTCACGTGCCGCGCGCCGTTCGAACCGCTCGTACCGCTTGCGATGGATCCGCGGCGGGGCAGTCCGGCGTCGGTGAGCGCGTGGCCCGCGGAAGGGGCCGGTCCCGGACGGTCGAAGCCTACGCGGTCGCGCTCACTCACGTCAGCGGCCTGGACGGCTTCCGTTTCCGGAGCGTAATCGGACGAGTAGCCGTTCTGGTAGCTGTCCTGCTGCGGCCAGTCGTCCTGGTAGCGCCGCTCTTCGAAGGCCGGGAAGGACTCCGGGGCGGAGGCGCGGACGGCCGGGGGCTCCTCACGGACCGGCTCCGCATACGAGGGCTCGGGGTAGCCGCCGCCCGACGAGAACGTGTCGTTCTGCGGCAGTCCGCCGTTCGGCGCGTAGTACGGCTCGTCGTACGACGGTCGGCTCGCGGGCTCCTCGTACGAGGTGCGCTGCGGCTCCTCGTACGGAGTCTGCTGCGGCTCGTCGAAGGTCGGGCGCCGGTCGTAGGAGCCCGTCTGCTGCTCCGGGAACCCGCCGTTGTCGTAGGAAGGCTGCGCGTCGAAGGACTCGGCGTACGACGGGGAGTCCTGGCCCGGCTCGCCCTGCGCCTGGGCCTCCAGGGCCGCCCTGCGCTCCTCGCGCATCAGCGAGCGGCCGACGGGGTCCAGCTCCCGTATGTCGTCCGGTACGTCGGAGTAGCGGCTGTCGTCGAAGCCGAGCTCCGCGGCCGTGCGCATCGGCAGGCCGTTGTTGAAGTCCTCACCCTGGAAGTTCTGCTCCGGGATGATCTGCGAGACCGTGAACTCGTCGCGGTTGATCTGCTGCTCGCCGCCACCGCCGTGGGTGATCGCGTCGGGCAGCATGACCAGCGAGGTCGTACCGGCCTGCTCGCCGGAGGGGCGCAGCTGGACGCGGATGCCGTGCCGGTCGGACAGCCGGCCGACCACGAACAGGCCCATGCGCTGGGATATCGCGGCGTCCACGGTCGGCGGGTTGGCCAGCTTGTGGTTGATGTCCGCGAAGTCCTCGGCCGTGAGGCCGATGCCCTTGTCGTGGATCTCGATCATGATGCGGCCGTCGGGGAGACGGGTCGCGGTCACGCGGACCTTGGTCTGCGGGGAGGAGAACGTCGTGGCGTTCTCCAGCAGCTCGGCGAGCAGGTGCACGAGGTCGGTCACGGCGCGGCCGTGGATCTCGGCCTCCGGGACGCCGGAGAGCTCGATGCGCTCGTACTGCTCCACCTCGGAGGAGGCGGCGCGCAGCACGTCGACCAGCGGGACCGGCTGGTCCCAGCGGCGGCCGGGCTCCTCGCCGGCGAGGACCAGGAGGTTCTCGCCGTTGCGGCGCATACGGGTCGCGAGGTGGTCCAGGCGGAAGAGGTTCTCCAGCTGGTCCGGGTCGGCCTCGTTGTTCTCCAGGTCGGTGATCAGGGTCAGCTGGCCCTCGATCAGCGACTGGTTGCGGCGCGAGAGGTTGGTGAAGATCGCGTTGATGTTGCCACGGAGCAGGGCCTGCTCGGCGGCCAGTCGCACGGCCTCGCGGTGGACCTGGTCGAAGGCGCGGGCGACCTCGCCGATCTCGTCCCGGGTGGTGATCGGGATGGGCTGGACGCGGGTGTCGACGCGGCCGGGGTCGGTGCGCGAGAGCTGGTCGACCAGCATCGGCAGGCGCTGCTCGGCGATGCCGAAGGCGGCGTTGCGCAGCTGGCGCATCGCGCGGGACATCTGGCGGGCGACGGCGCCGGCCAGGATGAACGCGAGCAGCAGGGCGACGATGACGGCGGCACCCGTGATCAGCGCGTCACGCTTGGCGTTGTCGGCGATGTCCGAGGCCTCGCTCACCGCGGTGTCGGCCTTGTCGGACTCCAGCTTGCGGTAGGCGTCGAACTTCAGGGTCGTCATGCCCCACCAGTTCACGTAGCTGACGCCCTTCGCGGCGAGCGCCTGGCGCTCGGCGGGGTCCGTCGTCTTCAGCTGCGCCATGGCGGTGATCATGTCGGTCGGGTCGTCCGACGGCGGCGGCACGTAGGTCTTGTTCTCGGCCGCGGCCTGCGCGGCGGCCTTCTTGGCCATCGCCGCGCCGTCGGCCTTGATCTGCTTCGTGAGCGATTCCAGCTTGGCGAGGTCCGCGTCGGTGCCGCCGGCCTGGTACTCCTGGATGGCGATGCCCTCCAGGTAGGCGTACGAGGTGAGGGCGATGCGCTGCTTGGCAAGGCTGCTCTGGCTGGTGCCCGGCTTGATCAGCAGATGCATGCCGATGGAGCGCTCCAGGGAGAGCGCGCCCTTGGCGAGTGCGATGGCGTAGACCGAGCGGCCGTAGCTGGTGATGTTGCCGGTGCCGAGCCCGAGCTCGTTGGAGAACTCGAGCAGCGGGTGCTCGATGTTGACGTAGGCCTCTTCGGTCTCCACGCCCTTCATCTGGGACGTGTAGGCGACCGCGCGTATCTTCGCGAGCGACGGCTCCACCTCGCGGAAGCGGGCCAGACGGCGCTTGAGGTTGGCCCGGTCCGGCATGTTCTGGGCGGCCTCGTCGAAGGCGTCGGCGGCCTGGTCGGTGGCCTTGCGGGCGGCGACGACCGTCTTGTCGTCCTCACCCTTGCCCTCCAGCAGCGGCTCGGCGGTCGTGTCGCGCTCGACGAGCACCGCGTTGCTGTACGTCAGGGCGGCCCGCACCAGACGCGCGGTGTTCTCCGCGTCCTGGGCGTCCTGCCAGGTGTCGATCGAGCTCTTCACCTGGAAGCCGCCCATGACGAGGCCGACCAGCACGGGTATGAGCAGGATCGCGTTCAGCCGGGTCGGCACCCGCCAGTTGCGGGGCGAGAAACGGCTGCCGCTCGAAGCGGGCGCCGCCGTCGGCTCGGATACGGGCACAGGGGCGGGCGCCGCTCCGCGCGGCGGCGGGGTGAAGTTGCCCCGGGCCGACGGCTCGGGACCGTTCTTGCTTCGCCTCACTCGACCAACAACCTCTCGGCGGCGGGCACCAACGTTGTGCCGCAGTGTCTCAGAGCCCAGTACGTCACTGAGTACGCAGTACTACTGAGTACGTCTTTGACTATTGGGCAGTTCACGCATTCCAGCACGACGACCTGCGCTCTTCCAAACAGTGGAAAGCGAGGATTCCGTGTGATGTAAGCCCCAGATAAAACGGTCATAAAGAGCGAGCCCCGTCAAAAGACGGGGCTTTTGTGTGCGCAGCGAGACCGGTTGGCAACGACCCGTGGCCGTACCACCCGATTCCTCTCCCGAAACGTTATGAACACCGGGGCCGACCGTGTCAAAGGCCACAGCCGACTCCGGTGCGTCTACGACAACTGCCGTATTGCATCGCTGACTTGAGTGCTACCTCAGCCGTGCCATGAGAGCGTGCTCCACCAGCGTGATCAGCGCACTCTTGGCATCGGAGCGGTGGCGGGCGTCGGTGGTGATGATCGGGGTGTCCGGACCGATCTGCAACGCCTCCCGCACCTCCTCGGGAGCGTACGGCTGGTGCCCTTCGAAGCCGTTGAGCGCGACGACGAACGGCAGGCCGCTGTTCTCGAAGTAGTCCACCGCCGGGAAGCAGTCGGCGAGCCGACGGGTGTCGACCAGCACGATGGCGCCGATCGCGCCCCGCACCAGGTCGTCCCACATGAACCAGAAGCGGTCCTGGCCCGGCGTACCGAACAGGTACAGGATCAGGTCCTGGTCGAGCGTGATACGGCCGAAGTCCATGGCCACCGTGGTGGTGGTCTTGCCCCCGGTGTGGGTCAGGTCGTCGATGCCCGCGCTCGCGGACGTCATGACGGCCTCCGTGCGCAGCGGGTTGATCTCGGAGACGGCGCCCACGAAGGTCGTCTTGCCGACGCCGAAGCCACCCGCCACCACGATCTTCGCGGAGGTGGTCGCCCGCCCGCCGTCAGAGCTTGCGAAGTCCACTGAGCACCCTTTCGAGCAGTGTCACGTCCGGCGCACCGGTCGTCTCGTCGCCGCCCGGCTGGTGGATGGCGACGAGCCCGGCCTCGGCCAGGTCCGCGACGAGAATGCGGGCCACGCCCAGCGGCATGGCCAGAAGCGCCGACACCTCCGCGACCGACTTCACCTCACGGCACAGGTGGCAGATGCGCTGGTGCTCCGGGAGCAGCCCCATGAGTGCTGCCGGGTCGGCCGTGGTGCTGATCAGCGCCTCGATGGCGAGCTGATAGCGCGGCCGCGTCCGGCCACCGGTCATCGCGTACGGACGTACCAGCGGCTGGTCGCCCTCATCCTCGTACGGCTCCGCGTACGGATCATGAGAGGCGGTGGGCGGGGTCATGAATCCTCCGGGCGGGACAGCAAGTCGATCGGGCTGGCCGTCTGTTGGCCGTGGGGGGATTGTGGCGGCCGGACGGTGATGTGGTGACGGGGGTGGATCCTGGGCGGGTCAGTGGAGCAGACTGCCCTGTAGTTCGGCGCGCAGGTCCGGTGTGAGGACCGCACCTGCCCGGTCGACGAGCAGCGCCATCTCGTAGCCGACCAGGCCGATGTCGCACTCGGGGTGCGCGAGCACGGCCAGGGACGAACCGTCCGAGACGGACATCAGGAAGAGGAAGCCCCGCTCCATCTCGACGACCGTCTGCGCCACGTTGCCGCCCTCGAAGATCCGGGAGGCCCCGGCCGTCAGCGAGGTGAGCCCGGACGCGACGGCCGCCAGCTGGTCTGCGCGGTCCCGCGGGAAGCCTTCCGACATCGCCAGAAGGAGACCGTCGGCAGACACGACGACGGTGTGGGACACACCTGGGGTGTTGTCCACGAAGTTGGTGATCAACCAGTTGAGGTTCTGTGCCGCCTGGCTCATCTGGCTCAACTATCGCTCCTGCTGGTGAGTGGGGCTCGGGAAGCTGCCGGTCTGGCCGGTACCGGCCTGGCGACCCTGCGCGATGCCCCGACGGAGATTGGTCAGACGGCCGCGTACGTCATCAGGCGCACGCGAGACAGCCGGACCGGATTGGTGCTGTTGCTGCTGAGCCGTGCCCGGGACGAGGTTCGCCCGGGGCACCCGGCGCGGCAGGCCGGAGGTGGTGACGCCGCCCGCCGCCGGCTGCCGTACGCGCTCTGCCTGCCGGACGAGATCGTCGTTCGGAGAGCTGCGCCAGCTGGAGGTGACGGGACGCTGAGGAGCGGCAGCGGGCTGCGGCGCCGCGGGAGCGGCGGGAGCCTGCGGCTGCTGCGAGGCCGGAGAGCCGTTGGCGGGCTGCCCGCCCTGCTGGCCGCCGTGGAACCAGTTGGTCTCCAGCGTGTCGTACAGCGGCGTACGACCGTCGCCGGGGCCGGACGCCGGCGGCAGCGCCTCGGGCTCCTGGCGGACGGGCCGCTGCTGCGGACGCGGCGGGACGGGCGGCCGCGGAGCACCGAAGTCGCTCTGGTTGCCGGCCTGCGGGCGCTCGAACTGCCCGGTGTTACCGGGGTTCTGACGACCCGGCAGATTGTGCTGCCCGGTGGAGCCGTTGTCGTAGCCCGGCATCGCGAACTGGCCGGTGGAACCGGAGTCGTACGCCTGGGGGATCGCGAACTGGCCCGTGTTGGCGGGGTTGTTCGGGTTGTTCTGGCCGTTCTGCCCGTTCGGGGTGCCGAAGACGTCCGAGCGGACGAACTGGCCCGGGTTCTGCGCGCCGTTCGTGCCGGGCTGCGGTGCGCCGAAGTCCTGGTGGCCGAACTGGCCCGTGTGCTGGGGGTTGTTGCCACCGAAGTCCTGACGCGGGAACTCGGAGGTGGCGCCGGGACCCTGGCGGTCGTCGCCGCGCGGGATCGCCGGCATCTGGGAGGTCGAGGCCGGGCCCTGACGGTCGTCGATGCGCGGCATCTGCGAGGTCTCGTCGTGACCGCGCGGAGTGTCCAGCGAGGCCCGCGGCACCGGCGGCTGCGCGTTCTCGTCGCTCCAGCTCGGCCGGGCCTGCGGGTTGCCGCCGGGCAGCTCGGCACGGGGACCGCCACGGCCCGGCAGCTGCGGCTGACGCCCGCGCCGGCCGCCCTGCTCGTTCCCGGAGTTCGAGTTGTTCGCGTTGCCCGAGGACTGCGGCGGTACGGCGCCACGAGCGCCGCCGAAGCTGTCCTGACCGGTGCCCGCGGCCTGCATACCCTGCGGGGCACCCGGCGCCTGACCGAACCCGGCGCCCGCACCCGCGGGAGCCGGCCGGCCCTGCTGGGGAGCCGCCGGAGACTGCGGTCCACGCGCTCCGCCCGGGGCACCCGGACGGCCGCCGTTGCCGTTGCCGCCCGCACCGGGCAGCGCGGCCCGCGGGCCCTGACCGGCACCGAGCCGACCGCCACCGGACGCACCGGCGCCGAGGGCACCGCCGCCGAAGGCGCCGCCGCCCGCTCCGCCCGGACCGGCCTGGCGACGCGCGGCGGCCACACCTGCGGCGGCCTGCGCGGCGGCCGGACCACCGCTGGACCCGGGGGCGCCGGGCTTGCCCGGAGCCGGCTTCTTGCCGCCCTGGGCGACATCGACGGGCAGCATGACCAGCGCGGTCGTACCACCGGAGTCGGACGGGCGCAGCTGGATGCGGATGCCGTGCCGCTGGGACAGACGACCGACCACGAAGAGGCCCATGCGGCGGGAGACGGAGACGTCCACGGTGGGCGGCGAGGCGAGCCGCTCGTTGATCGCCGCGAGGTCCTCGGGGGAGAGGCCGATACCGGTGTCGTGGATCTCGATCAGGACGCGGCCGTCGGGCAGCGCGTGACCGGTGACCTTGACCTTGGTCTGCGGCGAGGAGAAGGAGGTCGCGTTCTCGAGCAGCTCGGCGAGCAGGTGCACGAGGTCGTTGACCACGCGGCCGGCCACTTCGGTGGTCGGCACGGCTGCCAGCTCGATGCGCTCGTACTGCTCCACCTCGGACGCGGCGGCACGGAGCACGTCGACCAGCGGGACCGGGCGGGTCCAGCGGCGGCCGGGCTCTTCACCCGCGAGAACCAGGAGGTTTTCACCGTTACGGCGCATACGCGTCGCGAGGTGGTCGAGCTTGAACAGCGAGGACAGCTGGTCCGGGTCGGCCTCGCGGGACTCCAGTTCGGAGATCAGCGACAGCTGGCGCTGGATAAGACCCTGGGAGCGGCGCGAGAGGTTGGTGAACATCGCGTTGACGTTGCCCCGCAGCAGAGCCTGCTCGGCGGCGAGGCGGACCGCCTCGCGGTGCACGTCGTCGAAGGCCGCGGCCACCTGGCCGATCTCGTCCTTGGAGTGCACACCGACCGACTCGACCGAGGTGTCGACGTCCTGCGGGTCCGACTCGGACAGCTGCTTGACCAGCTCGGGCAGCCGGTCCTGGGCGACCTTGGTGGCCGTCTCCTGCAGCCGGCGCAGCGAGCGGATCATGGAGCGGGCGACGACGAAGGCGCCGACGAGCGAGACGCCGAGGACGAGCAGGATCAGCGCACCGGAGATGATCGCTTCCTGCTCGGAGGAGGCACGCAGCTCGCGGGCCTTCTGCTCCATGTCCTCGAGCAGCGAGTGCTCGATCTTCTTCATCTGCTCGATCTTGGTCGAGCTGTCGTCCACCCAGTCCTGGTACGAACGCTTCTGCAGATCCTGCAGACCGTCGGTGCCGGCCAGGGCGCGGGTCGCGTAGGTGTTGGTGGCCTTGATCGTCGCGTTGTTCTCCTCGATGGGCTTGAGGAGGGCGACGGCCTTGTCGGTGCCGTAGATGCTCTTGAAGCTGCGCAGCTCGGAGTTCTGGCTCTGCAGCGCCGACTGGGCGTACAGCCGGTCGTTCTCCGACAGCTTGCCGACGTTGGTGTTGTTCGCCGGCAGGGCCGCCGCGAGGACCGCGCGCTGGACGGACGCGTACTCCTTGGCGGAGGAGAAGGACGCCAGGGCGCGCGTGCGCTGGATCATCTCGGGGTTGCTGGTGGCCTCCGCCATGTCCTGCGAGAGGTCCAGCAGGTGCGTGATCAGGCGGTGGTAGGCCTCGACCGTCTGGGTCGAGTTGCCCTTGGCCTCGTACGCGGTGTCGCGGATCTTGGCGAGGGTCTCCAGGTCGCTGACGACGCTGACCAGGCTCTCGCGGACGCCCTGGAGCTTGCCGTCCTTGTTGGAGGTGTCGATCTCCTCGGCCGCGTCGGTGAAGTTCTGCCGGGCGCGGTCGGTCTTGTCCCGGTAGCCCTTGACCGTGTAGTCGCTGGCCTTGGAGCCGTGCGCCAGCGGACCGGCGGACTGGTCGCGCTCGTCCTGGAGAGCCGCGGCCAGCTCGGTGGCCTGCTTGGTCATCTCCGTCAGCAGCTTCATGTTGTCGAGCTGCTGGATGTCGTCCATGTTGTCGCTGATGCGCAGGGCGCCCAGCGAGGTGGCCGCGACCACGGGGAGGGCCAGCAGCGACACCAGACGCGTGGAGATGCGCCAGTTGCGCAGGGCCAGGCGCGAGCCTGGGCCGCTCGGGCCCGCCGGCGGCTTTATCGCCGGGGGAGCGGCGCTCGGGGGCCCGGAAGGTGCCCCGGCGCCGGGGCGCCCGCCGGAGTCGCCGGACGCAGTCGGGCCCGGGTTCTGGGCGTGCTGGGGCGAGGAACTGCCGACATTGGGGCCAGTCCCGCCGTGCGGCTCCGGCTCCGCCGAAGCACTGCCATCCCTCTTGAAACGTCCCTGCACTAGCGTCGCAACCTCTGGACCAGGCGCCCCTCCGCGTGAACGGAAAGACACGGTGTCGGCGTTTTGGGGAGCGCCCTGAATACGCCCCCTGTTCGGTCGTGAGTGACCGGCCGCTGGCTCCCCCTTCTCGCCGCCACGCGGCGCTCTGTCGCGCCCCCTGTGCGCCGGCTCGATCCTGCGGCGGTCCGTGGAATTCCAGCACAGTGCAGGATCTCCAACAAGGGCCGAGGGCCATGCCGTGACCTACGTGACAGCATGTGAGTGCCGGGTCACCGGACGTAGAACGAGATCTCGTCCATAACGGACTTATGCCCGCGAGTCCCCCAGGTGGGAGCGGTGTCCCAGTCGCCATGATCAGGAGCGGAATGGTGGCTTCAGGGGGTCAATGTCCGTTTCGTTGGGGTGGGTTGGAGGCCTGAATTGACCGGTTTGCCTGCGGCTTCGTGAGCAAACTCACATGCCGATCATGCGGTCTTCACGTCTTCGCCGGGGAATTGGATGTTTAGCCTGGCGCTTTACAAGACGTAGCGCTTTGACAACCGCGCCCGCGCGGGGGGCCATTGGGCCTCCACCGGCGCCCGAGCACGACAGGGTCAAGTACAACCGTGAAGACGACGATGATGTTCCACAACATAGCCAACCCGCGGCGCACGACGCTGGCGCACCTGGACGACGCCGACGCACTGCAGACCCCGGAGCAGCCGGAACACTCCGTCGATCTCCCCACCCAGACCGCCAATCCCCGTCGCACCGTTCTCGTGGAGGTCCCCGCCACGGCCTCCGTCGCCCAGTAGTACGCGCAAGGGTCGTAGATCACTCAACAGGTCGAGCGGATCACTCGGAAGATCAACTCGGCGGATCGTTCAAGGCGGCCCCGCGTCCGCAGTAATGCGCGAGGCGCGGCCCCCCTCCCGCGTTAGCCTGGAGCGTCAGACTCCAGCAGGCTCAGTGAGGGGCGCCAGAATCCCGTGCGCATCGCCAGATTCTCCATCGACGGGAACGTCGCCTTCGGCGCGGTCGAGGGCGACAGACCGGACGAGCTCGTCCTCGACATCATCAAGGGCATCCCGTTCGCGGACTTCGAGCTCTCCGGTACGAAGGTGCCGCTGAGCAAGGTCCGGCTGCTGCCGCCGGTGCTCCCCAACAAGGTCGTGGCCTTCGGCCGCAACTACGCGGAGCACGCGCGCGAGCTGGGCAACGAGGTACCCGACGCACCCTTCGCCTTCTTCAAGCCGTCCACCTCGGTGATCGGCCCCGGCGACGAGATCCAGTACCCCTCCTTCACCGAGGACCTGCACCACGAGGCCGAACTGGCCGTCGTCATCGGCCGCATGTGCCGCGAGGTCCCGCGCGAGCGCGTGGCCGACGTGATCTTCGGCTACACCTGCGCGAACGACGTCACCGCCCGTGACGTGCAGAAGCGCGAGAAGCAGTGGGCGCGGGCCAAGGGCTTCGACAGCTCCTGCCCGCTCGGCCCCTGGGTGGAGACCGACCTCGACCTCGCCACCGCTTCCGACCTGACCGTCCAGCTCACGGTCAACGGCGAACAACGCCAGCTCGGCCGCACCAGCGAGATGATCCACCCGATCGAGGATCTGATCGTCAACATCTCCGAGGCCATGACGCTGCTCCCCGGCGACGTGATCCTCACGGGCACCCCGGCAGGCGTCGGGCCGCTCACCGTCGGCGACGAGGTCGCCGTCACCATCGAAGGCATCGGCACTCTCACCAACAAGGTTGTCAAGCGTGGCTAGCGCACCCGTCCGCGTACGTTTCTGCCCCTCGCCCACCGGTAACCCCCATGTGGGCCTGGTCCGCACCGCCCTGTTCAACTGGGCCTTCGCCCGGCACCACCAGGGCACGCTCGTCTTCCGCATCGAGGACACCGACGCGGCCCGCGACTCGGAGGAGTCCTACAACCAGCTGCTCGACGCGATGCGCTGGCTGGGCTTCGACTGGGACGAGGGCCCCGAGGTCGGCGGCCCGCACGCACCCTACCGCCAGTCGCAGCGCATGGACCTCTACAAGGACGTCGCGGCCAAGCTCCTCGACGCCGGTCACGCGTACCACTGCTACTGCTCCCAGGAGGAGCTGGACACCCGCCGCGAGGCCGCCCGCGCCGCCGGCAAGCCGTCCGGCTACGACGGCCACTGCCGCGACCTCACGGACGCGCAGGTCGAGGAGTACAAGGCCCAGGGCCGTACGCCGATCGTCCGTTTCCGCATGCCCGACGAGACGATCACCTTCACGGACCTGGTCCGCGGCGAGCTGACGTTCACGCCGGAGAACGTCCCGGACTACGGGATCGTTCGAGCGAACGGAGCCCCCCTCTACACGCTCGTGAACCCGGTCGACGACGCGTTGATGGAGATCACCCACGTCCTGCGCGGCGAGGACCTGCTCTCCTCCACGCCCCGCCAGATCGCGCTCTACAAGGCGCTGACCGAGCTCGGAATCGCCAAGCAGATCCCGCAGTTCGGCCACCTGCCGTACGTGATGGGCGAGGGCAACAAGAAGCTGTCGAAGCGCGACCCGCAGTCGTCGCTCAACCTCTACCGCGAGCGCGGCTTCCTGCCCGAGGGCCTGCTCAACTACCTGTCCCTGCTGGGCTGGTCGCTCTCGGCGGACCAGGACATCTTCTCGATCGACGAGATGATCGCGGCCTTCGACATCGCCGACGTGCAGCCCAACCCGGCCCGGTTCGACCTGAAGAAGTGCGAGGCGATCAACGCCGACCACATCCGTCTGCTGGACGTGAAGGACTTCACGGAGCGCTGCGCACCCTGGCTGCGGGCCCCGTTCGCCCCCTGGGCGCCGGAGGACTTCGACGAGGCCAAGTGGCAGGCGGTCGCCCCGCACGCCCAGACCCGCCTGAAGGTCCTCTCGGAGATCACGGACAACGTCGACTTCCTGTTCCTGCCGGAGCCGGTCGAGGACGAGGCGAGCTGGCAGAAGGCCATGAAGGAGGGCTCGGACGCCCTGCTGCGTACGGCGAAGGAGAAGCTGGAGTCCGCCGACTGGACCTCGGCCGAGTCCCTCAAGGAGGCCGTCCTGGCCGCCGGCGAGGCCCACGGCCTCAAGCTCGGCAAGGCCCAGGCCCCGGTCCGCGTGGCCGTCACCGGCCGCACGGTCGGCCTGCCCCTCTTCGAGTCCCTGGAGATCCTGGGCAAGGACAGGACGCTGGCCCGCATCGACGCGGCACTGGAGAAGCTGACCGCGTAACGCACGCGCGCGTGAGGGGCGGCACCCGGACCACCGGGCGCCGCCCCTCGGTCGTCGTTGTCAGTGGCGCGCACTAGTGTTCCGGCTCGTTCGCACACAAGATCCGGAAAGGCGCCGTCATGCCGATGTCCCCCCGCGACTACACCTGGCTGTTCACACCGGGCACCACGTTCGCCTACGAGTCCGGGACCTCCGGCGTGATCCACGTGGCCGACGGCGGGACGCTCGACCTGCCCACCGGACGGGTCGTCGCCTGCGACCCGTTCGTCTATCTGGGGACCGGGGACATCGAGCCGTTCACCGTCACCGTCGAACCCGGCCGTTACCGGGTCGAGGCGGCCGTGGCGACCCTCACCCGCCCCGACGAGCCCCCGGCCGAGCGCCCCCACCGGCGTGTGGCGGCGGCCCGGCTCGTCATCCGTGACGAACCCACCGTGACCTGGGAGTTGGCGCTCCTCCCCGAACAGGACCCCGCCGAACTCAAGGACGACGAGTTCTTCGGCTACGGCGTCGACGCCGGCACCGGCTGCTTCTACGACGCCTCGGCCGAGGAGGCCTTCCCCGGGACCCAGGAGGAAGAGGGGCCGCTGTGGGAGGCCTTCGAGAACAGCGACTGGTCGGCGGGGCCCCACCTGGTCACCTCCCTCGGCACCGGTCACACGCTGGCCGCGTTCACCTCCGGCTGGGGCGACGGCTCCTACCCGACCTGGGTGGGGCGCTCGGCGACCGGCGAGGTCACCTGCTTCCTCACCGACTTCTTCGTCGCCCCGGACCCGTCCGACGCCCCCGCCTGACAATTCCCGATCGCCGGACGCACCCCCCGAGAGTGGAGCTACCGTCGGATCATGAGCATTCGGGCCGTGGTCTGGGACGTTGACGACACTCTTTTCGACTACACCGGTGCCGACCGCGCCGGAATGCGCCTGCACCTGGCGGCCGAGGGGCTGCTGGACGCATACGAGAGTGCCGAGCAGGCCATCGTGCGCTGGCGGGAGATCACCGACGTCCAGTGGGCGCGGTTCTCGGCGGGGGAGGTCGACTTCCAGGGGCAGCGCCGGGACCGCGTGCGGGTGTTCCTGGGCGAGGAGCTGAGCGACGCGGAGGCCGACGCATGGTTCCAGCGGTACATCGCGCACTACGAGACCGTCTGGGCCCTCTTCCCGGACGTCCTGCCCGTTCTGGACGCCCTCGCCGCCAGCCACCGGCACGCCGTCCTCTCCAACTCCAGCATCCACGTCCAGGATCACAAGCTCCGCGTCCTCGGCGTGCACGGCCGCTTCGAGGCCATCCTGTGCGCCGCGGAACTCGGCGTCTCCAAGCCCGAGGCCGGTGCCTTCCACGCGGCCTGCGAGGCCTTGGAACTCGCCCCGGAACAGGTCGCGTACGTCGGCGACCACCCGGAGATCGACGGGCGCGGTGCCGCCGACGCCGGACTGCTGTCGGTGTGGATCGACCGCGATGGCGTGCACACCAGCGGCGACGCCCCCGCAGGCCCGCACCGGATCGCCTCCCTCGCCGAACTCCCCGCGATCCTCGGCGCGGATACCCGTTTTGGAGCCCCGTCCACCTTCAGGTAATGTTCTTCCTGCGCCGCCGGGGAGCGGGCCGAAAGGCCGGGAACCGGAGGAGCAAACTAGAACAAGATCCCCGTAGGGGCTTGCGTTCCAGTGGCCTATGGTGTAATTGGCAGCACGACTGATTCTGGTTCAGTTAGTCTTGGTTCGAGTCCAGGTAGGCCAGCTCGCAGAGCTCATCTGCATCCGCCCCCGTTGTGTAGCGGCCTAGCACGCTGCCCTCTCAAGGCAGTAGCGCCGGTTCGAATCCGGTCGGGGGTACTGATCTCGGTCAACTCGGGATCGCTAGGGCCCCCGTTGTGTAGCGGCCTAGCACGCCGCCCTCTCAAGGCGGTAGCGCCGGTTCGAATCCGGTCGGGGGTACAAACTGGTCTAAACCACATTGGTCTATGGTGTAATTGGCAGCACGACTGATTCTGGTTCAGTTAGTCTTGGTTCGAGTCCAGGTAGACCAGCTCGGATCTGCGGAAACGTAAGATCCTTGCCCCCGTTGTGTAGCGGCCTAGCACGCCGCCCTCTCAAGGCGGTAGCGCCGGTTCGAATCCGGTCGGGGGTACGCACATCGAAGGCCCTCCAGCATTGAGCTGGGGGGCCTTCCGTGTGTCCGGCTCACTCGAAGCCGTACCGCCGTGTCGTCTCCTCCTCCTGGGCCAGCCGGTGCAGCGCCTGCAGGATCGGCTCGTTGATGATCGCCCCCAGGACCGCCCATTCGACCCGCTCCTCCTCCGAGGGGTGCGTCTCCATGTTGTCCAGGTCGAGGACGGCTGTCCGGTGCATCAACTCGGCGTACGGCGCCATCAGTTCGGCCCCCCAGCCGTAGCCGAGCCGGCGGAACGCGGCTACCGACACCACCAGTGAGCGGTACGCGGGGGAGATGGTCGAGAGCCGCTTGGCGTTCTCCCAGCCGAGCCGGTCCAGGAGCGTGGCGACCTCCTGCTGGGCGGCCTGGACGTACTCGTCGTCCTCGTCCGGCTCCGGCACCTGCGGCAGTGCCCACAGCGCCGCGCCCAGGCGGATCGACCGGCCCAGGGAGTCGTCGTCCACATGCCCGAGCACCTCGCGCACCTTCGCCACCGGCACCCGGCCCACCTGGATCATCGCCCGCACCAGCCGCAGCCGGCGCAGGTGCTCCTCGTCGTACTCGGCCGTCGTGGCGTTGATCTGGTGACCCGGCGGCAACAGCCCTTCGCGCAGGTAGTACTTGATCGTCGCCGTGGACACGCCGCTGCGCTCGCTCAGCTCCGCCAGCCGCATCTCTTGCGCCCTTCCTTGGTGAGTGTCACTATCTAACCATCGCCAGACGGATAGTGGCGCTATCTGATGGGGGGACCGTCATGTTCGCGAAGCCGGTGTCCGGCCGTACGACCGCAGCGGCCGAGGGTGATGTGGTGGTCCTGCTGATCGGCATGCGGATCAACCACTTCCGGGCGGTGCACCAGTGGCTGCCGGTCATGTTGTCGATGTTCCGCATGCTTGGGGAGCTTGCGCGGGACCGTGACCGGGGGCTGCTGGGGCATGTGATGCTGACGGCCTCGCCGCGGACGTACTACGTCGTCCAGTACTGGGAGTCGAAGGAGAAGCTGTACGCCTACACGGCCTCGCCGGACATGTTCCACCACCGGGCCTGGTCGGTCTTCAACCGCAAGGAGCGCCAGGGCAAGGCGCGCGGGCACGTGGGCCTGTGGCACGAGACGTACATCGCGGCCGAGGGTTCCTACGAGTCGATCTACTTCGACATGCCGTCGTTCGGCCTGGCGAAGGCGCACGGCCAGGTGCCGCTCGAGCGGCGTGGCCGGCGGGCGAAGGACCGGTTCGCGCACCGGTCGGCGAAGGCGGCCGAAAAGGCTGGGTGACCAGGGGGGATCGGGGGAACGAGGGGGCCTGCCGCGGCGTTGGGGCAGGCCCCCCGTCGATGTCCCGGTCCGGGGTCAGCCCGAGCGGCGCAGGGCCTCGGAGAGGCGGGCGGCGGCGTCGATGACCGCCTGGGCGTGCATACGGCCCGGGTGGCGCGTCAGGCGCTCGATGGGGCCGGAGACGGACACGGCGGCCACCACGCGGTTGGACGGGCCGCGTACGGGCGCCGAGACGGATGCGACGCCCGGCTCGCGCTCGCCGATGGACTGGGCCCAACCGCGGCGCCGTACGCCCGAGAGCGCGGTGGCCGTGAAGCGGGCGCCCTGCAGGCCCCGGTGCAGGCGCTCCGGCTCCTCCCAGGCCATCAGGATCTGCGCCGAGGAGCCCGCCTTCATCGTGAGCGTCGAGCCGACCGGGACCGTGTCCCGAAGGCCGGACAGGCGCTCCGCCGCGGCCACGCAGATGCGCATGTCGCCCTGGCGGCGGTAGAGCTGGGCGCTCTCGCCCGTGACGTCCCGCAGATGCGTGAGCACCGGGCCCGCGGTCGCGAGGAGACGGTCCTCGCCGGCGGCCGCGGCCAGCTCGGCCAGGCGGGGGCCGAGAATGAAACGGCCCTGCATGTCGCGCGCCACCATACGGTGGTGTTCCAGAGCCACGGCCAGTCGGTGGGCCGTGGGTCGTGCCAGCCCGGTCGCCGCGACCAGACCCGCGAGGGTGGCCGGACCGGACTCCAGGGCGCTCAGGACAAGGGCTGCCTTGTCCAGAACGCCGACGCCGCTACTGTTGTCCATGAAACGATACTCACGTCTCACTCTGTGAAACGCAAGTTCCTTTTTTCGTGAGACGCGCAACCCTTGTATGCACAGCGGCCCGAAGACCAACGGGCCTGGCGGCGGGTGCCCGGGAACAGGGGCCGTGGGCGTCGCCTCCACAAGATCTCTAGTTGGGCCGGCGCACCTTTGCCGGCCGGAGGGAAAGCGATGGGTAGGACACTCGCGGAGAAGGTCTGGGACGACCACGTCGTCCGGCGCGCCGAGGGCGAGCCCGACCTCCTCTTCATCGATCTCCACCTCCTGCACGAGGTGACCAGCCCGCAGGCCTTCGACGGGCTGCGCAAGAGCGGTCGCCAGGTGCGCCGGCTCGACCTGACCATCGCCACCGAGGACCACAACACCCCGACCCTCGACATCGACAAGCCCATCGCGGACCCGGTCTCCCGCGTCCAGCTGGAGACACTGCGCAAGAACGCCGCCGAGTTCGGTGTGCGGCTGCACCCGCTCGGTGACGTCGAGCAGGGTGTCGTGCACGTCGTCGGCCCGCAGCTGGGTCTGACCCAGCCCGGCATGACGGTCGTCTGCGGTGACTCCCACACCTCCACCCACGGCGCCTTCGGCGCGCTGGCGTTCGGCATCGGCACCTCCCAGGTGGAGCACGTGCTGGCCACCCAGACGCTGCCGCTGGCCCGCCCGAAGACCATGGCGATCACGGTCGACGGCGAACTGCCCGAGGGCGTCACCGCCAAGGACCTGATCCTGGCGATCATCGCCAAGATCGGTACGGGCGGCGGCCAGGGCTACATCCTGGAGTACCGCGGCTCCGCCATCGAGAAGCTCTCGATGGAGGCCCGGATGACCATCTGCAACATGTCGATCGAGGCCGGTGCCCGCGCGGGCATGATCGCCCCCGACGAGACCACCTTCGAGTACATCAAGGGCCGCGCCCACGCTCCCGAGGGCGAGGACTGGGACGCCGCCGTCGCGTACTGGAAGACGCTGAAGACGGACGAGGACGCCGAGTTCGACGCCGAGGTCGTCATCGACGGTCCTTCGCTGGCGCCGTTCGTCACCTGGGGCACCAACCCCGGTCAGGGTGCGCCGCTTTCGGCGAACGTCCCCGACCCTGCTTCGTACGAAGACGCTTCGGAGCGCCTCGCCGCCGAAAAGGCCCTGGAATACATGGGGTTGGAGGCCGGGCAGCCGCTGAGCTCCATCAAGGTGGACACCGTCTTCGTAGGCTCGTGCACCAACGGCCGTATCGAGGACCTGCGCGCCGCGGCCGCGATCGTCGAGGGCCGCAAAGTCGCCGACGGCGTACGGATGCTGGTCGTCCCGGGCTCCGCGCGCGTGGGTCTGCAGGCCGTCTCCGAGGGCCTGGACGTCGTCTTCAAGGAGGCCGGCGCCGAGTGGCGGCACGCGGGCTGCTCGATGTGCCTCGGCATGAACCCGGACCAGCTGGCCCCGGGCGAGCGCTCCGCCTCCACCTCCAACCGCAACTTCGAGGGCAGGCAGGGCAAGGGCGGCCGTACGCACCTGGTGTCGCCGCAGGTCGCCGCCGCCACCGCGGTGCTGGGTCACCTGGCCTCGCCCGCCGACCTGACCGACGTAACCGCCGCCGCGCCCGCTGGAGTCTGAGAGTCATGGAAGCATTCACCACGCACACCGGCCGGGCCGTCCCGCTGCGCCGTTCCAACGTCGACACCGACCAGATCATCCCTGCTCACTGGCTCAAGAAGGTGACCCGGGACGGTTTCGAGGACGGGCTGTTCGAGGCCTGGCGCAAGGACGAGAACTTCATCCTCAACCGCCCGGAGCGGCAGGGCGCCACGGTCCTGGTCGCCGGTCCCGACTTCGGCACCGGCTCCTCCCGTGAGCACGCGGTGTGGGCGCTGCAGAACTACGGCTTCAAGACCGTGATCTCCTCCCGCTTCGCCGACATCTTCCGCGGCAACTCGCTGAAGAACGGCCTGCTCACGGTCGTTCTGGAGCAGAAGATCGTGGACGCGCTGCAGGAGCTCTCCGAGAAGGACCCGCAGGCCGAGATCACCGTCGACCTCGAGGCCCGCGAGGTGCGCGCCGAGGGCATCACCGCCTCCTTCGAGCTGGACGAGAACTCCCGCTGGCGGCTGCTGAACGGGCTGGACGACATCTCCATCACCCTTCAGAACGAGGCCGACATCGCCACGTACGAGGCCAAGCGCCCGTCGTACAAGCCGCGGACGCTCCAGGTCTGACCCGAAGCGCACTCGCGGGTCGGCTTTCGGCCACCTGAACAGCCCCGCAGTACCCCCGATCAGCCCGATCGGGGGTACTGCTGTTTCTGCGTCCGGACGCTCCCGGGGGCGCTCGGGGTCTTCCCCAACTTCCCACGTTACGAAGGCTGTTGTGGGGGTAGCCGAGGCTTGTAGGCGCGACTTCCGCCGGAGCCCGGAAGGCCGTTTGAGGCATCAGTTGCGACCCCCGCAGGCGACAACTCGCCCCAGATGGCACAATCTGTGCATGGAACACGACGGCCAACTCGAGCTCTATGCGGCAGTCGCGGACCAACTGAAGGAAGCGCACGCAAGTGTGCGCGCACTGCAAGTCCCGGAGGGCGTACGGATGGCGCTGACCCGGAAGCTGCTGGTCATTACGGCCGCGGCCAAGCACGATCTCGCCGACGCGGCAAGGCGCCTGGAGCGGTTCAGGGCGGACCTCGAGGAGGGGCGATTCCCCGAAGAGGAACGCTGAACACGTCCCAGGCAGTCGAGTTCGTTGCGGCACAAGGGTGATAAGCCCGTTTCGTGTTTGATTTGCGGTATATATCTGCCTAACGTGCGAAAAAGCTTGAACACTTTCGTTCTGGCAATGTCTCCGAAGGGGAAGACGTGAACAAGGCGCAGCTCGTAGAAGCGATTGCCGACAAGGTCGGTGGCCGTCAGCAGGCCGCCGAGGCTGTCGACGCGGTCCTGGACGCCATCGTCCGTGCGACCGTCGCGGGAGACCGGGTCTCGGTCACCGGCTTCGGTTCGTTCGAGAAGGTGGACCGTCCGGCCCGCTACGCCCGCAACCCCCAGACGGGCGAGCGGGTTCGGGTCAAGAAGACCTCCGTTCCGCGCTTCCGCGCGGGCCAGGGCTTCAAGGACCTGGTGAGCGGCTCGAAGAAGCTCCCGCGCGGCGGCGAGGTCGCCGTCAAGAAGGCGCCCAAGGGCAGCCTGACCGGCGGGGCTTCGGCGACGGTCAAGAAGGCCGCGGCGAAGAAGACCACCGCCAAGAAGGCGACGGCCGCCGCGAAGAAGACCACGGCGAAGAAGACGACGGCCAAGAAGACCACGGCCACCGCCAAGAAGACGACCGCGAAGAAGACGACGGCCAAGAAGACCACGGGCGCCGCCAAGACCTCCGCGGCGAAGAAGACCACGGCCAAGAAGGCGACGGCCAAGAAGGCCCCGGCGAAGAAGGCGACGGCCAAGAAGGCCCCCGCCAAGAAGTCGACGGCTCGAACCACCACCGCCAAGAAGGCCACGGCCCGCAAGAGGTAAGGGCACAGGGGCACTCACACGCCGGGCCGGACTCCGTGTCGGAGTCCGGCCCGCGGCGTGTTCAAGGGGCTCGGGTACGGGGGTTCAGAGCGTCTGGAGCGTCACCAGCGTGATCCGGAGGCTGTCCTTGGCCCCCTCGACCTCGATCCGCACCCGCTGCCCGGGCCGCAGCAGCCGGAGGCCTCCGGCGGTGAAGGCAGCGGCGTCGAAGGGGAGGGGGGTGCCGTCGTCGAGCAGCACGCTGCCGCAGCGGGTTTCGGCGTCGTACGTGTATGCGGTGGCCTGCATGGTGGTCAGCCTAGTGCCTGCCGGGGCTCGCCGTTGAGCCACGGATTGTGTCCGCCTGCGGGTGCGTCGTGGCTGGTCGCGCAGTTCCCCGCGCCCCTTGCGGGGCGCTCACGTGCCCGGGATCAGTAGTCCCGCCGACACCGTCGCCGTATACCGGCCCACGCCCAGCGCCAGCGCCGCGCGCAGGTCCTCGCCGGTGTCCACGTCCTGGCGTACCGAATCCACCGCGTCCAGGGTCAGTTCCACGGCTCCGGAGGCGCGGTGGCGGGCGCGGGAATCGGGGCCGAAGGACGGGAGCAATTCCTGGGCGGGAGTTGCGGCCAGCAAGGTGGTGCCGATTTCGGCCGCATCGGCGAGAAATGCACGGGGGAATTCCGCGGCAGCGTCGAGGACCCGGGACAATTCCGGGGGACGCAGCGCCGGAAGGTCGGCGTTCAGGGCCGCGACGGCACTTGTGGGGCGTGCGGCGCGTACGGCGGTCGCCCCGTGCGCCAGGGCCGCGTTGAGGCCTCCCCGCGGCTCGTCGGGGACGATACGGGCGCCCAGTGCGGCCAGCTCGCGGCCGGCCAGGGCGTCGTCCGTGACGACCGCCACATCCCTGACCGCCGGGCAGGCCAGCGCGGCTGCCACGGTGTCCTGGGCGAAGGCGAGAGCGAGGCCGGGCCGCAGCGCGTCGGCCGCGGTGTCCGAGAGCCTGCTCTTGGCCCGCGACAGGGGTTTCAGGGGTATGACCAACGTCCACTGCACGAGCGTTCCGTCCCTCTCTTGTCGCGGCCATTGTCACTCAGCCGTCACCTGGGGCCATCTGGCGGTCGCGTCGCCGGGGCGTACGGTGTTCTCGACAGACCGGCGGCCTGGGGCGACACTTGTGCGGCCCCCCAGGCCCAAGAGGAAGGTGTCCGCGTGCCCCGCCGCAGAATCGGCTTCTGGTACCGCCTCGCAGCGGTGATCGCCAAACCGCCGCTGGTGGTTCTGATCAAGCGGGACTGGCGCGGAATGGAGAACATTCCGGCCGACGGCGGATTTATCACCGCGGTGAACCACAATTCGCACGTCGATCCCTTTGCCTATGCGCACTTTCAGTACAACACCGGCCGCGTTCCGCGATTCCTCGCGAAGAGCGGTCTTTTCAAGAAGGGATTCGTCGGTGCCTTCATGCGCGGCACCGGACAGATCCCCGTCTACCGCGAGACCACGGACGCGCTGAGCGCCTTCCGGGCCGCGATCGAGGCCGTGGAACGCGGCGAGTGCGTCGCGTTCTATCCCGAGGGCACCATCACCCGGGACCCCGACCAGTGGCCCATGACCGGCAAGACCGGCGCCGCGCGCGTGGCCCTGCAGACCAAGTGCCCGGTGATTCCGGTCGCGCAGTGGGGCGCCAACGAACTGCTGCCGCCGTACACCAAGAAGCTCAACGTCCGTCCGCGCAAGACCTCGTACGTCCTCGCAGGCCCGCCGGTGGACCTGTCGTCCTTCTACGACAAGGAGATGACCCCGGACCTCCTGAAGGACGCGACCGAGGTCATCATGGCCGCCGTCACCCGCCAGCTGGAGACGATCCGCGGCGAGAAGGCGCCCGAGACGCCCTACGACCCGCGCCAGGAGCGGATCGAGCAGCGGCGCAGGACCGCCGCGGAGACGCTGTCGAAGGTCGAGCAGGAAGAGGGGCAGGGCAAGTGAGCAAGCCCGTCAAGGCGGCCGTCTTCGGTACCGGATCGTGGGGCACCGCCTTCGGCATGGTGCTCGCCGACGCGGGCTGCGAGGTCACCTTGTGGGGCCGCCGCGCCGAACTCGCGGAAGCGGTCAACTCCACGCACACGAACCCGGACTACCTTCCCGGTGTCGAACTCCCGGCGAACCTGCGGGCGACGACGGACGCCGCCGAGGCCGCGCGCGACGCCGACTTCACCGTACTCGCCATCCCCTCGCAGACGTTGCGCGGCAATCTCGCCGAGTGGGTTCCCCTGCTCGCGCCCGACACGATCCTCGTCTCCCTCATGAAGGGTGTCGAACTCGGCTCGGCCATGCGGATGAGCGAGGTGATCGAGGACGTGGCCAAGGTCGGCCAGGACCGTATCGCCGTGGTCACCGGACCCAATCTCGCACGGGAGATCGCCGCCCGCATGCCGGCCGCCGCGGTGGTCGCCTGCACCGACGAGGCGGTGGCCCAGCGGCTCCAGGCGGCCTGCCACACGCCGTACTTCAGGCCGTACACGAACACGGACGTGGTCGGCTGCGAACTCGGCGGTGCGGTCAAGAACGTCATCGGTCTCGCCGTCGGCATCGCGGACGGCATGGGGCTCGGCGACAACGCCAAGGGCTCGCTGATCACGCGCGGTCTCGCCGAGACGACCCGGCTGGGCCTCGCGATGGGCGCCGACCCGCTGACGTTCTCCGGACTCGCGGGCCTGGGCGACCTGGTGGCGACCTGCTCCTCGCCGCTGTCGCGCAACCACACCTTCGGCACCAACCTCGGCAAGGGCATGACCCTGCAGGAGACCATCGCGGTCACCAAGCAGACCGCCGAGGGCGTCAAGTCCTGTGAGTCCGTGCTGGATCTGTCCCGCCGGCACGGAGTCGACATGCCGATCACCGAGACGGTCGTCGCCATCGTGCACGAGGGCAAGCCTCCGGTGGTCGCCGTCAAGGAGCTGATGTCGCGCAGCGCGAAGCCGGAACGACGCTGAGCAACGCTGTTTTCCCGGCGCGGGGCGGACGCTGTCTCAGGGCACTACCAACGGGTACTCTCAACGCGATATGAGCACCGAGAACCTCCCCCAGAGCCCTGAGCAGCCGCCTCGCAAGCCGCGCGTGGCCGTCGTGTTCGGCGGACGCAGCTCCGAACACGGGATCTCCGCGGTCACCGCCGGCGCCGTACTGAAGGCGATCGACCGGACCAAGTACGACGTCCTGCCGATCGGCATCACACGGGAAGGCCGTTGGGCGCTCACCGCCGACGAACCGGAACGCATGGCGATCACCGAACGCCGCACGCCCGACGTCGAGGAGCTCGCCGAGTCGAGGGAGGGCGGAGTGGTGCTCCCCGTCGACCCCGCGAACCGCGAAGTCGTCTACAGCGAGCCGGGATCGGTGCCCAAGGCGCTCGGCGAGATCGACGTCGTCTTCCCCGTCCTGCACGGCCCGTACGGCGAGGACGGCACCCTGCAGGGCATGCTGGAGCTCTCCGGCATCCCGTACGTGGGTTCCGGTGTGCTCGCGTCGGCCGTCGGCCAGGACAAGGAGTACATGAAGCGGGTGTTCACCTCCTTCGGGCTCAAGGTCGGCCCGTACGTGGTGATCCGGCCCCGCGAGTGGGAGCAGGACGAGTCGGCCGCCCGCAAGAAGATCATCGACCTTGCCGGCGACCACGGGTGGCCGCTGTTCGTGAAGCCCGCGCGCGCGGGTTCGTCGATCGGCATCACCAAGGTCGACGACCTGTCCGGGCTCGACGAGGCGATCGCCGAGGCCCGGCGGCACGACCCGAAGATCCTCGTCGAGGCGGCGGTGCGGGGCCGCGAGATCGAGTGCGGCGTCCTGGAGTTCGAGGACGGGCCGAGGGCCTCCGTGCCCGCGGAGATCCCGCCGCCGGACGCGCACGCGTACTACGACTTCGAGGCCAAGTACATCGACTCGACCCCGGGGATCGTGCCGGCGCCGCTGACGCCCGAGGAGACGGCCGAGGTGCAGCGGCTCGCGGTGGACGCCTTCGAGGCGGCTTCGTGCGAGGGGCTGGTGCGGGCGGACTTCTTCCTCACGGAGGGCGGGGAGTTCGTGATCAACGAGATCAACACCATGCCCGGCTTCACGCCGATCTCGATGTACCCGCAGATGTGGCAGGCGAGCGGGATCAGTTACCCCGAGCTGGTGGACCGCCTGGTGCAGGCGGCGCTGCGCAGGTCCACGGGACTTCGTTAGGCACTAGTCGGCGATCCCTGCGGGGATCGCCTTCTTGACGGACTGCGCGAGGTCGACCAGCGGAGCCATTCCGTCTCCCGTACGGTCCTTCGGGATCGTCACCTCGACGTAGGCCTTCCGCAGCGTCGTCGTGAAACGGAACGACCCGTCCTTCTGCTTCTGCAGGAGCCAGCCCACGCCGTTCACCTCGACCCCGTCGGCCTCGGGGTCGTCCATCTCGGCGGGCCGGTCGACACC
Source organism: Streptomyces sp. NPDC001663 (assembly GCF_042893105.1). NCBI lineage: Bacteria > Bacillati > Actinomycetota > Actinomycetes > Kitasatosporales > Streptomycetaceae > Streptomyces > Streptomyces sp. NPDC001663. The sequence continues at coordinate 221,892 of NZ_JBIAUR010000011.1, forward strand.
GCAGCGCAGTATGATCGCCGGGTCGCCCCAGCCCGCGGTCAACGCGGAGGCGGGCTCGGGGTCCTTGCGGCCCTGGCCGTCGACCTTGGACGGCAGCACCTTGTCCAGGTTCTGACACAGCTTGGTGACCTTCGCGCCCGGGCCGGGAACCGCAGCCCGGGCGCTGTCGTCTGCTGAGGAGCAGCCCGCGGCCGTGATCAACACGACGGCGAGTGCGGGCAGCCCGAGAACAGTGCGGTGCCGGTGACGGAAGAAGTTCACCGGCCAAGGGTAGACGGGGGCTACAGATGCACGACCGGGCAGGTCAGGGTGCGGGTGATGCCGTCCACCTGCTGGACCTTCGCGACCACCATGCGGCCGAGGTCGTCCACGGTGTCGGCCTGGGCCCGCACGATCACGTCATAAGGTCCTGTCACGTCCTCGGCCTGGATCACCCCAGGAATCTTGCTGATCGTTTCGGCGACGGTCGACGCTTTGCCGACCTCCGTCTGGATCAGGATGTACGCCTGTACCACGGAACCTCCAGGGCGGCCACGAGGATCATGTGGGGAAAAGGAACGCCACGGTATCGCGTCGCCGCTCGCCGCGGGGAGACCCGCGGAGACCGGGGCTTGCGCGCCAGGGTGCAGGCACGGCAGAAGTTGACGGTCATCTCGACCGTATCGAGGACACTGATGACGCGCGACCGGGAACGGCAAGGGACAGAAGGGGAGCAAGGGCAATGAAGGGCACTGTTGGTGAGCTCGGGGAGTTCGGGCTCATCAGGGAGCTCACCTCCCGTCTCACCACCACCCCGGCGGTCCGGGTCGGCCCCGGCGACGACGCCGCGGTGGTCGCCGCGCCCGACCGACGGGTCGTGGCCAGCACCGACATCCTCCTGGAGGGACGGCACTTCCGCCGCGACTGGTCCACCGCCTACGACGTGGGACGTAAGGCCGCTGCGCAGAACCTCGCGGACATCGCCGCCATGGGCGCCGTGCCGACCGCACTGCTGCTCGGCCTGGTCGTGCCCGCCGAACTCCCGGTGACCTGGCCGAGCGAGCTGATGGACGGCATCCGCGACGAGTGCCAGGTCGCGGGCGCGTCGGTGGTCGGCGGCGATGTCGTACGAGGTGACACGATCACGGTGGCGATCACCGCGCTCGGCGACCTGCGCAACCAGGAGCCGATCACCCGGGGCGGCGCCCAGCCCGGCGACCTGGTCGCGGTGACCGGCTGGCTGGGCTGGTCCGCCGCCGGGTACGCGGTGCTCTCCCGCGGCTTCCGCTCGCCGCGCGCGTTCGTGGAGGCGCACCGGCGCCCGGAGCCGCCGTACCACGCCGGTCCGGCGGCGGCCGCGCTCGGTGCGACCGCGATGTGCGACGTGAGCGACGGGCTGATCGCCGACCTCGGGCACATCGCCGAGGCCAGCAAGGTCCGTATCGACATCCGCTCCGGCTCGATCGACATCCCGTCCCAGATGAACGACATCGGGCAGGCCGTCGGCGTCGACCCCATGCAGTGGGTGCTGACCGGGGGAGAGGACCACGCGATCGTGGCGACCTTCCCGCCGGACGTGAAGCTGCCGGCCCGCTGGAAGGTGATCGGCGAGGTGCTCAACCCCTCGGCGCTGCCCCAGGTCACGGTCGACGGGGCGCCGTGGACCAGCAAGGGCGGCTGGGACCACTTCGGGGACATCGAGTCGTGAAGCCCCGGGTGCTGACGGTCGCGGGCTCCGACTCCGGTGGCGGGGCCGGAATCCAGGCCGACCTGAAGACGATGCTTGCGCTCGGCGTGCACGGCATGAGCGTCGTCACGGCGGTCACCGCGCAGAACTCCCTTGGGGTGCAGGGGGCTTGGGAGCTGCCGGTGGAGGCGGTGCGGGCCCAGTACCGGAGTGTGGTCGACGACATCGGCGTACAGGCCGTGAAGACCGGGATGCTGGCCTCGGCCGAACTGGTCGAGGCGGTGGCCGAGTTGATCGGTTCCACCGATGCGCCGGCCGTCGTGGACCCGGTGGGCGTCTCCAAGCACGGGGACCCGCTGCTGGCCGCGTCCGCGCTGGATTCCGTACGGACGAAGCTGTTGCCGGTGGCGACGGTGGCGACCCCGAATCTCGACGAGGTCGCCCAACTCACCGGCGTACGGGTCGAGTCGGAGGGCCGGCTGCGGGAGGCCGCGGCGGCCGTGCTGGCGTATGGGCCGAAGTGGGTGCTCATCAAGGGCGGTCATCTCCCCGGCGACGCGGTCGACTTGCTCACCGACGGCGCCGAGGAGCACTGGTTTCGCGCCCCGCGCCTCGACAACCGGCACACGCACGGCACGGGCTGCACCCTCGCGTCCGCGATCGCCTCGCAGCTCGCGAAGGGGCAGTCCGTGCCTCAGGCGGTGGCGGCGGCCAAGGAGTACGTCACCGGGGCGATCGCGGCCGGGTTCGCACTCGGCGGGGGGATCGGGCCCGTGGACCATGCCTGGGCGCTCAGGCCTCAAGCAGGGCCGGGTAGTCCCTCAGCCTGATGTCCGTGGCCGCCTTCTCGGTCAGCCTCTTGAAGAAGCGGGCCAGCGGGCGGGAGCCGAGGATCCGGTACATCCGGTCGCGGCTGCGGATCCGCCGCTCGGTCGCCGGGGCGAAGAACGGGCCCGCGTTGCCGGAGATCTTCTGGCAGCCCTTGGCGAAGTCACGGATCCGGGTCTCGTACTCGGCGAAGGCGGTGCGGAAGTCGCCGTCCGCGAGGGCGAGTTCACCGGCGAGGACATACGCGCCGACGATCGCCACACCCGTCCCCATGCCGCCCATGGTCGCCCCGTACCCGGCGTCCCCGAGCAGCACCACGCGCCCCTTGGTGAGGCGGTCGACATGGATCTGGGCGATCGCGTCGAAGTACACGTCGTCGGCCTCTTCGAGGGCCTTGAGGACGGACGGCGTCTCCCAGCCCATCCCGGCGAAACGTTCCCGGAGGATCTCCTTCACCGCCGTGACGTCCCTGCGGTCGTACGACAGCTCCTCGGACCGGAAGACCAGCAGCGCGCCCGCGCGGTCCGGATCGCCGTCGTAGTTGCCGATGACGAACGCGCGGCCGGGCTCGCTGTAGACGCGGCCGCTGCGGTCCAGGCCCAGGTGGTTGGGGACGTCGAAGCCGGCCACGTAGTGGTCGAAGAAGCGCAGGTAGCGGGACTCGTCACCGAGGACGAGCCGGCGGGTGTTCGAGTGCAGCCCGTCGGCGCCGACGACCAGGTCGAAGCGGCGGGGAGCGCCCTTGTCGAAGGTGACGTCGACGCCGTCGGCGTCCTCGGTGAGGGAGGCGATCGAGTCGCCGAAGACGTACTCGACGTCGTTCCTGGTGCGCTCGTACATGATCTGCGCGAGGTCGCCGCGGAAGATCTCCACGTCGCCGCTCATCAGCTCGGCGGGCAGGTCCACGCGCGGGCTGCCGTCGGCGTCGACGACGGTCTGGCGGCCCATGTGGGTCTGGCGGGCGTGGATCTCGTCCCAGATGCCCATGGAGGTCAGGACCGTGCGGTGGACGTGGCCGCGGAAGTCGACCGCGAAGCCGCCGCCGCGCAGCTCGGGCGCCTTCTCGACGACGGTGACGCGGGCGCCGAGCCGGGAGAGGTTGAGGGCGAGGGCGGGTCCGGCGACGCTGGCGCCGGAGATCAGGACGCTGAGGTGAGCGAGATTCTTTGTCATGCGGCGAGCTTCGGCGGGGGCGCTGACCGTCCCCCTACCGTTCGCTGACCGCCGCTGACCGCAGCCGTAGGCCCTGCTCGAAGGCCTGGTCGTACGTCTCGGCGGACAGCTTCGCCCGTATCTCCCGGTCGATGCCCACGACGTCCGGGTCGCCCTCGGTCCGCAGCCCCCGCAGGCCCACGGCCGCGCCCAGCAGCACCGCGGCCCGCTCGGCGGAGTCGGCGGTGGAGGCCAACGCTTCGGCCGCGTCGGCGAGTTCCAGGTCGCCCCATCCCTCCACGGCCAGCTCGGCGGCCTGCCGGAACCAGTCGCGGGCCTCCTCGGTGTGCCCCTCGGCGGCGGCCGTGCGGCCGAGCCCGATCAGGCTGCGGACGGTCTCGCCGACGCTGAACCAGTTGGCGGCACACTCCTGGAGGGCGTTCTCGTAGTGCACGCGCGCGTGTGCCGTGTCCCCGGACAGCCGGGCCGCGTCGCCGAGGCCCCGGCGGGCGGCCGCCACCTTGTCGGGGAGCCCGGCGCCCCGCGCAAGCGTCAGCGCCTGTTCGAAGTGGGCCACGGCGGCCGCCGTGTCGCCCCGGTGCAGCAGCACGGTGGCCCGGGTGCGCAGCAGATCGGCGGTCTCCTCCGGTGCGGCCAGTTCCCGCACGTACGCCAGGCCCTCGTCGAGCAGTTCCAGGGCGCGCTCGGACTCACCGCGTGCGTGGGCGAACATGCCCAGCGGGTCGAGGCAGTTGGCCATGCCCCAGCGGTCACCGGTGGTCCGGTATCCCACCAGCGCCCGGGCGAAGCACTCCTCGGACTCCCGGGGCCGGCCCGCGTACTGCGCCCGGAAGCCGAGGCCCACGTCCAGCAGGGCGTGCGCCCAGGGGGAGTCGCCGGCCAGGGTGAGGGCGTGCGCGTCGGTGGCGGGCCGTGGACCGGCCGCGACCGCCCACAGCACGAGGATGTACGGCAGCCTGAGCGGCCCCTGGTACCCGTACAGGACGGTGTCCACGCGCGCGATGAGCTCGGGTTCGTCGCCCGCGCCGGAGAGGGCGTTGATCACGCAGAGCACGTACTCCTCCTCCAGTCCGGGCGGCGGCGCGTCTCCGACGGCGGTCAGCAACTGCCGTGCCGTCGCCACCCGCTCGCCGTGAACTCCGCGCAGCCGCCAGAACCAGGAGAGGGGGCCCATGAGGCGCAGGGCCAGGCCGGTGTCGCGGCGCACGAGGTGGTGCAGAGCCGTGTCCAGATTGGCGTGCTCGGCGGCCAGCCGGGCCAGCCAGGGCAGTTGCCCACCGCCGCGCAGGTGCGGCTCGGCCTCCTCGGCCAGCCGCAGGAAGTAGCCGGCGTGGGTGTCCCCGAGCTCCTCCGTGTCCCTCGTGTCCCTCGCGTCCTCTGCGGCGAACGCCCGGATCGTCTCCAGCATCCGGTAGCGCCCCTCGGACACCTCCAGGAACGACTTCTCGACCAGGGAGGCCAGCACGTCCTCCGGGTACGGCAGCCCGCACACCGCCCCGACGGCCTCCAGCGTGGCGCCTCCGGAGAACACGGTCAGCCGCCGCGCCAGCTCCCGCTCCTCGTCCTCCAGCAGTTCCCAGCTCCACTCCACGACCGCGCGCAGGGTGCGGTGCCTGGGTGCCTTCGAGCGGTCGCCGCGGGAGAGCAGCCGGAACCGGTCGTCGAGGCGGTCGGCGAGCTCGTCCGGGGTCAGCGTGCGCAGGCGGGCCGCCGCCAGTTCGATGGCGAGGGGGAGCCCGTCGAGGGCGGCGCAGATGTCGGGCACGCGCGCGTGGCCGTCGAAACCGGGCCGGACGGCCCGGGCGCGGTCCAGGAAGAGCCGCACGGCAGGCTCCGGTTGCAGCGGCGGCACCGGGACCAGGACCTCACCGGTGATGCCGAGGGACTCCCGGCTGGTGGCGAGGACACGCACGCCGGGGCAGGAGGCGAGGAGCAGGGAGGCGAGCCGGGCCGCGTCCTCCACCAGGTGCTCGCAGTTGTCGAGGACCAGAAGGACATCGCGGCCATCCAGAGCGGCCAGGAGCCGGTCGGTGCTGTCGGTCGTGGGCGAGCGGAAGCCGTCCCGCACCCCCAGTGCGGTCAGGACGGCGTACGGGATCTGTTGCCCGTCGGTGAGGGGAGCGAGCTCGACGAAACAGACGCCGGCGAGAGGGTTCGCCGCCTCGATCGCCAGCCGTGTCTTGCCCGCCCCGCCGGGTCCGGTGAGCGTGACCAGACGGGAATCGGTCAACAGCGCGGCGATCCGGGTGAGTTCGCTCTCACGGCCGACGAAACGGGTCAGCTGCACCGGCAGACGGCGCCGCTCGGGCTCCGCGCCCCGCAGCAGCTCCTGGTGCAGTGCGGACAGCTCCGGCGAGGGATCGGCGCCCAGTTCGTCCGCGAGGGCGCGCCGGGCCTCCTCGTACACCGCGAGCGCCTGGGCGGGCCGTCCGCCCGCGTGCAGGGCCCGCATCAGCTGCCCGTACAGCCGCTCGCTCAGCGGGTGGTCCGACAGCAGCGCCCGCAGCTCCGGTACGAGCTCGGGGCCGCCGCCGAGCGCCAGATCCGCCTCGATCCGGTCCTGTACGGCGGCCAGTCGCAGCTCCTCGAGCCGCGCGGTCTCGGCATGCGCGTCCGGGAGGTCGGGCAGGGCGGGGCCGCGCCACAGGGCGAGGGCGTCCCGGAGTTCGGAGGCGGCTAGTCGGTGATCTCCGGCGGCGAGGGCAGCACGTCCCTGCGCGACCAGCTGCTCGAACCGGTGGGCGTCGACCGCGTCGGGCACGGTGACGATGCGATAGCCGGCCGGGGCCGCCTCGATCTGCGTGTGCGGGGCCAGGCGCCTGCGCAGACGCGAGATCTGGGACTGGAGCGCGTTCGAGGCTCCGGCGGGCGGTTCGGCGCCGTAGAGGCCGTCGATGAGGCGTTCCACGGAGACCGTCCGGCCCCCGTCGAGGAGCAGGAGGGTGAGCAGGGCGCGGGGGCGGGGCCCTCCGGGGTCGACGGGGGTGCCGTCGTGGGTGCGTACCTCCAGGGGGCCCAGGATGCCGAAGCGCATGCCGGGGATTCTCGCAGGGCGCACGGTTGTCGGGTACGGCAAAAAGCCGGCCCACCGTGAGGTGGACCGGCTCAGTGCAGCGAACCAGCAGTGGCCGCGCGCTTAGCTGTGCGTCAGCGCGAGACCTTGCCGGCCTTGATGCACGAGGTGCAAGCGTTCACGCGCTTCGGCGTCCCGCCGACCACGGTACGGACGCGCTGGATGTTGGGGTTCCAGCGACGGGACGTACGGCGGTGCGAGTGCGAGATGTTGTTGCCGAAGCCCGGCCCCTTGCCGCAGACGTCGCAGTTGGCAGCCACGGGTCACTCCAAAGACTTCAGATGCACTTACGGTTGGGTCCCGGCATGCCGGGATCGAGATCGCAGGATCAGAGATCTGAGTGGCGGTGCCAGGGGAAAGCCCGATGTGGATCGGGCAACCGGAGCAGCATACAACGACTGCGCCAGTACAACGAAACTACCATGGCTGATCAGGGTCTCGTCCCGGCCCACTTCCGCCGGACACCGGCCCGGGGTCTACGCTGCGTCCAGTCCAAAGGCTCAAGGAGGCGCAGGTGGCGCAGGTGCCGCAGACATTCTTCGATGCTCTCGCGGTGCGCACCTGGTGCGGCCTCGCGTTGGAGGCGCTCGGCCGCGCGCGCGAGGAGATCGACGCGATCAACGTCTACCCCGTGGCCGACGGGGACACCGGCACCAACCTGTATCTGACCGTGGAGTCCGCGGTCGCCGCGGTGGAGGCCGTCTTCGCGGCTCATGAAGTGGGCTCCGAGGAGTCCGGGAAGCCGACGCTGGCCGACGCCACGCGCGCGATGGCGCACGGCGCGCTGATAGGCGCCCAGGGGAACTCCGGGACGATCCTCGCCCAGCTGCTGCGCGGCATGGCGCAGGTGCTCGCCGCCGACGGTGAGACGCCTCACACCGACGGCTCCGGACTGCGGCTCGCCCTGCGGCACGCGGCCGACTCCGCCCGCCAGGCCGTCGCGCATCCCGTGGAGGGCACGGTCCTGTCGGTGGCCGCGGGCGCCGCCGACGCGGCCGGCGGGGCCGAGGGCGACTGCGGCGCGGTGGCACGGGCGGCCTACGACGGAGCGCGCGCGGCGCTTGCCGCGACCCCCGGCCAGCTGGCCGTCCTGGGGCGCGCCGGGGTGGTCGACGCCGGCGGGCGGGGGCTGGTGGCGGTGCTCGCGGCACTGGTGGAGACCTTCACGGGGGAAGCGCCGGTGGCGGTCGTGGTTTCCAGCGGGTACGCGCGCGTGGAGGGCGATACGGCAACTGTCGCGCACGCGCGCGTGGACAGCGGTACGGCGGCTGCCGGGAACGCGGAAACCGTCGACGACTGCGCGTCCTCCCCGGAAGCGGGCGGCCCCGCCTTCGAGGTGATCTACCTGCTGGAGGCCGAGGACGCCGCCGTCGCAAGGCTGCGGGAGCGCCTCGACGCCCTCGGCGACTCACTGGTCGTGGTCGGCGGCGACGGACTGTGGAACGTGCACGTGCACGTGGACGACGCGGGCGCCGCCGTGGAGGCGGGCGTCGAGGCCGGGCGGCCGTACCGGATCCGGATCACGCACTTCGGCGTCGGCGACGTGCACACCACCGGCGGGGAACGGCCGCCCCGGGAGCGTGTCCAGCGCGCCGTGGTCGCCGTCGTGCCCGGCGAGGGCCTGGCCGGGCTGTACACCGAGGCCGGCGCGACCACCGTGCTCGCGCGCCCCGGGGAGGCGCCCGCGAGCGGGGAACTCGTCGATGCCGTACGGCGGGCCCATGCGCGCGAGGTCGTGCTGCTGCCCAACGACGCCGACCTGCGCCACACCGCCGCGGCGGCGGCCGAGCAGGCCCGCGCGGAGGGCATCCGCGTGGCACTGATCCCGACGCGGTCCGCGGTGCAGGGGATCGCGGCGCTCGCCGTGCACGAGCCGGAGCGCCGTTTCGACGAGGACGTCGTGTCGATGACCTCGGCGGCCGGCGCGACCCGCTACGCCGAGGTCGCCGTCGCCGAGCGGCAGTCCTGGACCATGGCCGGCATCTGCCAGGCCGGCGACGTCCTCGGCCTCATCGAGGGCGACGTGGCCGTGATCGGCTCCGACGTCACCGTCACCGCCGAGACCGTCCTGGACCGCATGCTCCAGGCCGGCGGCGAACTGGTCACCCTCGTCCTCGGCGACGAGGCCCCCGAGTCCGTCGCCGCCCGCCTGGAGGCACGCGTGCGTGAGTCGTACCTCGCCGTCGACACGGTGGTGTACCGGGGCGGACGGCAGGGGGCACTGCTGCTGATCGGCGTCGAGTAGCTCCTCAGCCGGCGCCCTGCTCCTGGACGACCTGCAGCATCTGTTCCGCCTCCGCGCGGCGCTCCTGGGCCGTCTCGTCCGCGTCGAGAGCGCCGTCGTACGCCGCGAGCACCGCACGCGCGCGTGCCGCCGCGCGGGCGGGGCGGCTGAGGTCGGCCTCCAGCCAGCCGGCGGCGAGTTCGGCGCCGGTGCGGCTGTGCAGGGCGTGGTCCCCCAGGGACGCGAACACCGCGATGGCCTCGGTGACCTCGGAGAGGGCGTCCTCGAGCACGGCCCGGATCGAGTCGTCGTCGGCGTCGTCCGAGGCGGAACGGGCCAGCAGGTCGCCGAACTGCCGGTGGGTGTGCCCGAGTTCGGCGACGAGCCGCTCGCGTGCCTCCTCGTCGGCCGCTCCGGCGTCCAGCGCCGCCTCGCACTCCCGGACCGCGCCCGCCATCAACTCCCGTGCCGCGTCCGCCCCGTCGTCCGCGCGCAGCGCCAGCCACGCGCGGGCGCGCAGGGAGCGGACGAGGCCGTGGACGTTGCCGAGCGAGCGCCACAGCTCGCCCGCGCGCGCGTAGGCCAGGTCGGCCTCTTCCGGCAGCCCCGCCGCCCCGAGCGACTCGGCGGCGAGGTGGGCGAGCGTGGCGTGATCGTGCTGCTCGGGCCACTCCTTGGCGATCTCGGCCGCCTGCAGCCGCCGTTCGGCCGCCGCACGGTGCTCGCCGAGCTCGCTCAGACAGTCGCCGAGCCACCACTGCGTCTGTACGACGGCGCCGTCGCCGTGCGTCTCGGCGCTCAGGTCGGGCAGCGCCGACTCCAGCACCTCGGCGGCCTCGGCCCACCGCCCCTGCCGCACCAGCAGCCCGCCCAGCTGCTGCCGGGCCCAGGCGCCGAGCGTCGGGCCCTCGCCCGCCTCGTCGGCCCAGTGCGCCGCCTCCAGGGCGTGCTCGGCGGCCTCCGCGGACAGCCCCCGGCCGCCCAGCACCTCGGCGAGCTGGAGATGCAGCTGGGCCCGCCCGACCGCCTCCAGATGCGCACCGCCGTGCTCCAGGGCCGCCCGCAGCGCCCGCTCCGCCCCGGAGATGTCGCCCAGGTGATGGGCCAGCCCGGCCAGCCGAGCCTCGTACTCCACCGCGAACCACGGCAGCCCCGCCCCGACGAACCCCGCCGAGGCCCGCCCGAACAGCTCGACGGCCGCCTCCAGGTCCCCGTGCTGCACCGCCAGCTCGGCGAGCATGGCCTGCGCCTCGGCGTCCCGCGAGGCGATCCGCACGTCGTCCCCCGCGTACCCGCCGACGAGCGCCAGCAGCTCCCGTACGGCCGACTCGGCGTCGGGGAGAACCGTTCCGCCGCCGGCCTCACCCGCCTCGCCCGCCTCCTGCACCCGCCGCATCAGGATCCGCGCCCGCCCCATCAGCACGGACGCGGTCTGCCGTACGCCGGTGGCGTCGTCGGCGTAGAGCGCCAGGACCTCGTCGTACGGCTCGGCGACCGCCGCGAGCGCCTCGTCCACCTGCCCCGTCAGCGCGCGTACGTACGCCGCACGCGTGCGTGCCGCGAGTGCCTCCCCGAGGTCGCCCGCCTGTGCGTACAACTCGGCGGCGCGCTCGAAGAGTTCGGCGCCCTCGGGGCCCCGGTCCATCGCCTCGTGGTCGACGATCTCGGCGCGGTCGCGGGCGTCCAGTTCGGCGCCCTCGGCGGCCCGGGACGCCGCCGCCCACGCCTCGACGGCGTTCGGCTGCAGGGTGTCCGACAGGCGGCGGGCCTCGGCCAGCAGGGCGGACAGGTCCGGCTGCTCCGCCGCGTTCACGGGCGCCGGCGGTGCCACCACCGCAGGCGCGGAGACCTGGCGCACCGCGCGCACCCCGAGAGGCAGCCGGTCCACCAGCGGGCGCTGCTCCATACGCGCGCGTGCCCGCTCGCTGACGTACGAGGAGCCGTTGCGCTCGTCGAAGCGTGCCGCCAGGGCCAGCGCCTCCGCACGCGCGTGCGTGGCGAGTTCGCGCGCCGTCCACGCCCGGCCGGCCGGTCCCGGCACCTGCCGGCCGCCCAGGCCCAGCTCCTCGAGGCGGTCCATGAGCAGCGTCACCACGCTCAGGAAGTCCAGCCTGCTGCGCGGATGTCCGTCGTCCGTGAAGTACGCGGGCCGCTCCGCCAGCAGTTCCAGGCCACGCGCCTCGTTGCCGGTCAGCGCGCAGAACTCCACGTGGTCCGCGTACGCGCCCCGCATGCTCTCCATGCCCCGCACCAGCCGGAAGCCCCGCAGATGGTGGGCGCGCGCCTCGTCCTGGCGGCCCAGCCGCAGCAGGGGCGTCAGGGAGGAGGCGAGGACGGTGTGCGGTTCGTGGGCGCAGGTGAACTCGCCCTCCAGGACCGGCGCCCACAGCTGGAGCGCCTCGGCGTCCCGCCCCCGCTCGGCCTGCCACCAGCCCTGCCCGTGCAGCTCGCACGCATGGCAGTCGGCCATGCTGTCCCGGTCGGCGGCCAGCCACGCGGCGTACGCACGCTCCGCGCGCGTGAGGTCGCCGACATGTGCCGCCACACTGAACTCGGCGCTGCGCACGGCCCGTTCGGAGTGCCCGGCGAGCCGGTAGCGGTGCTCCATCTCGCCGAGCCACTTCTCGATGGAGGCGAGCGGGACGTGCGGCTGGTCGAGCATGCCGGACGACATCCACTTGAAGACCCAGTGCAGCGAGTGGACCTCGTACTCGTCGAAGTCCTCGGGCCGCTCGTCCCACATGCGCAGCAGACGCGCGAAGGGGACGAACATCTTGTCCTTCTCGGAGCTGTAGTTGTAGACCTTCAGCTGGTGTCCGAGCGCCTCGATCACCGCGAGCGGGATGCCCAGCTTCTCGGCCTCGGCGAGGAGTTGCTCCGCGCGCGCGTTGCGTGCGGGGCCCTCCGGCCGCTCGGAGTTCTCCGCCATCGCCCGGCGCAGCGAGTCGAAGTCCGTGATCCCGCTCATCAGTGACCGCCCCCCGAAGAGTTGCCCGTCGCGTCGGATTCGCCGTGGGTCGCCCATTCCAGCAACCCGATGAACGCCCGGTTCAGCAGCGCGGTGTCCGCCGGCCGCAGCGGGCGCTGCGCCATCAGCAGCGCCTGCCCGTACAAGGACTCCGTGGCGGTGCCGATCAGTTCCGGGTCGCCGAGCGAACTGATGCGCCGGATCAGCGGGTTGAGGTGGTTGAGCACCAGACGCGCGCGTGGGGCGCTGCCGCGCAGCGAACCGAGGATGCCCGCCCACAGGTCGTCGGCCTGCTCCTCGGCCTCGGCGCGGGCCTGCTCGTGGCGGGCTGCGCGGTCGTCGAGGTGCAGGGCGGGGACCGAGAGGGGGTGGAAGGACCTCAGTACGATGTCACATTGCAGTGGGTCCAGCTTGGCCCGTGCGATCGCCAGGAACCCCGACAGCGCCAGCTCCTCCGCCGGATCCACCGCATCCAGATGCGCCGTCACCGTGTCCGCGTCCAGCTCGGCGACCACCGTGCCCGGCCGTACCGAGGGCAGCGCCTCGACCAGCTCGCTGTCGTACGTGTAACCGCCGTTGATCACCCCGACGCCCTGCGCGGACGCGATCGGCGCGACCTGCCGGTACTCCTCGACGGTCCGCGTGAAGTGCACCACCGGATGCCGCTGCGCGAACTCCTCCAGGGACAGCCGCCCGTCGGTCGTCTCGAAGGGCAGCCACGGCAGCATCGTCCGCAGCATCTCCTTGTCGTGCCGCGCAAGGGACTTCACGCCCAGGTAGTGCACCGACAGGAAGGCTGCGAGCCGTTCCGGATCGCCGGCCGCGAGCCCGGTCAGCCAGGACCGGATCGTTTCGCCCAGCGCCTCCCGTACGCCTGCCAGCGTCTCGTCCTCGTAGAGCGACTCGCGCGAGGCCGTCGGCCGCAGACTGTCCGTGTCGAGCACACACCGCACGAAGAACGCCCAGTCGGGCAGCAGCTGTTCGGCCCGCTCGGTCAGCAGCATGCCCTTGAGATGGACGCGGTGGGTCGCCCGCTGCGCCGGGCTGACCGCCGACGGCAGCACATACGCCACCCCGCGGATCCCGGCCAGCGGCACGTCCAGCTCGATCGAGTCCAGCGGGGTGAAGCCGAACAGCTCGTGACAGTGCCGCGCGAGGGCCACCCGCCGGTTGGCGGGGGAGGGGTACGACCGGTCCCAGGGCGCCGGCAGGTCCGTGATCGCCTCGTCGTCCACCCGGACGTCGTACGGCAGCAGGGACCCGAAGTCCCGTGCCAGCGAGAGGACCCGCTCGGGCGCCAGCCACTCCCCGGCCCCCGCCCGTGCCACCAGGTGCACGGTGGTGCCCGGTTCGGGCCGCGCCTCGTGCGGCAGCGTCCGCACGGTGTACGAACCGTCGTCGCTCGCCGTCCACTCCACGGGCGCCGCGTCCGGCGTACGGGCACTGCGACTCACCACCCGGATCCGCTCGGCGACCACGAAACAGGCCAGCAGACCGATGCCGAACTGCCCCAGGAAGTCGGAGCGGACCGCCTGAAGCCCGTCGGCGATCCCGTCGGCGCGCTTGGAACTGCGCCCGATCGTCGCGAGCAGGTTGTGCACGTCCGCCTCGGTGAGCCCGACCCCCGTGTCCTCGACACGCAGGGCACCCGCTTCCGTGTGCAGCCGCACCTTGGCCGGGGCATCGGGCTGCTCCGCACGCCGGGCGGTGATGGCGTCCACGGCGTTCTGCAGCAGCTCGCGCAGATAGACCTTGGGGCTGGAGTAGAGGTGGTGCGAGAGCAGGTCCACCAGACCGCGCAGGTCGACCTGGAACGTATGAGGTGGCTGAGGTGACTGGGACGGCTGGGATGACTGTGAGGTCTGGGAGTCCATCGTCGCAGCGCCGGTGGGGGGACGATCGCGGCGCGGGGTCGGGCGGTCCCTGGTGGGGCGGTGACCGCGGGGGATGGCCGGAGCGCGTCATCCTAGAGCCCGAACGAGCCGTCTGACCAGGGGTTTCCCGAGACGTATACGGCAATGTCAGTGGCGTGGTGTGCAATGGATCTCGTGCCCGCACTGCAAGAACCACTGCAACAACCGCTGAAGTCGGTGCTCGGCCCCGCCACCGCGAAGGTGATGGCCGAGCACCTCGGCCTGCACTCGGTCGGCGACCTCCTGCACCACTACCCGCGCAGATACGAGGAGCGCGGCCAGCTCACCCACCTCGCCGACCTCCCGATGGACGAGCACGTCACGGTGGTCGCGATGGTCGCCGACGCCCGCCTGCACACCTTCGCCTCCGCCAAGGCGCCCCGCGGCAAGGGCCAGCGCCTGGAGGTCACGATCACGGACGGCAGCGGGCGCCTCCAACTGGTCTTCTTCGGCAACGGCGTCCACAAGCCCCACAAGGAACTCCTGCCGGGCACACGCGCGATGTTCGCGGGCAAGGTCTCCGTCTTCAACCGCCGCCTCCAACTGGCCCACCCGGCCTACGAATTGCTACGAGGCGACACGGACGAAACAGTGGAGACCTGGGCCGGTGCCCTCATCCCCATCTACCCGGCCACCGCCAAACTGGAGTCCTGGAAGATCGGCAAGGCCATCCAGACGGTCCTGCCCACCGCCCAGGAAGCCGTGGACCCCCTCCCGTCCACGCTCTGCGAGGGCCGCGGTCTGGTCCCCCTCCCCGAGGCCCTCCTCAAGATCCACCGCCCGCACACCAAGGCCGACATCGAGGACGCCCGGGCCCGCCTCAAGTGGGACGAGGCCTTCGTCCTCCAGGTGGCCCTCGCCCGCCGCCGGCACGCCGACGCCCAACTCCCGGCGATCGCCCGCAAACCCAAGCCCGACGGCCTCCTCACCGCCTTCGACGACCGCCTCCCCTTCATCCTCACCGAGGGCCAGCAGAAGGTCTCGAAGGAGATCTTCGACGACCTGGCGACCGAGCATCCGATGCACCGGCTGCTGCAGGGAGAGGTCGGATCGGGCAAGACGATGGTGGCCCTTCGCGCCATGCTCGCCACCGTCGACGCCGGTGGTCAGGCGGCCATGCTCGCGCCCACCGAGGTGCTCGCCCAGCAGCACCACCGGTCGATCGTCGAGATGATGGGCGAGCTGGCCGAGGGCGGGATGCTCGGTGGCTCCGAGCACGCCACCAAGGTGGTGCTGCTGACCGGCTCGATGGGCATGGCCGGGCGCCGCCAGGCGATGCTGGACCTCGCCACCGGCGAGGCCGGAATCGTCATCGGCACGCACGCGCTGATCGAGGACAAGGTCCAGTTCCACGACCTGGGCCTGGTCGTGGTCGACGAACAGCACCGGTTCGGCGTCGAACAGCGCGACGCCCTGCGCGGCAAGGGCAAACAGCCCCCGCACCTCCTCGTCATGACGGCCACCCCCATCCCGCGCACGGTCGCCATGACCGTCTTCGGCGACCTGGAGACCTCGGTCCTCGACCAACTCCCGGCGGGCCGCTCCCCGATCGCCAGCCACGTGGTCCCGGCCGCCGACAAGCCGCACTTCCTGGCCCGTGCCTGGGAGCGCGTCCGCGAGGAGGTGGGCAACGGCCATCAGGCGTACGTCGTCTGCCCCCGCATCGGCGACGAGGACGACGACCCCAAGAAGTCCGGCAAGAAGAAGTCCCCGGAGGACGAGGCCGAGAAGCGTCCGCCGCTCGCCGTCCTCGAAGTGGCCGACCAGCTGGCCAAGGGCCCCCTCCAGGGCCTGAGCGTCGAAGTGCTGCACGGCCGCATGCACCCCGACGACAAGGACGCCGTCATGCGCCGCTTCGCCGCCGGCGACACCGACGTCCTGGTCGCCACGACGGTCATCGAGGTCGGCGTCAACGTCCCGAACGCCACGGCGATGGTCATCATGGACGCGGACCGCTTCGGCGTCTCCCAGCTCCACCAGCTGCGCGGCCGAGTGGGCCGAGGCTCGGCGGCAGGCCTCTGCCTCCTGGTCACGGAGATGCCGGAGGCAAGCGCAGCCCGTCAGCGCCTGAACTCGGTCGCCTCCACCCTCGACGGCTTCGAACTCTCCCGAATCGACCTGGAACAACGCCGAGAGGGCGACGTCCTCGGCCAGGCCCAGTCCGGCGCCCGCTCCAGCCTGCGGGTCCTCGCGGTGATCGAGGACGAGGAGGTCATCGCCGAGGCGAGGGAGGAGGCGGCAGCGGTGGTGGCGGCGGATCCGGAACTGACGGGACTCCCCGGCCTACGGACAGCCCTGGACGCCCTCTTGGACGAGGAAAGAGAGCAGTACTTGGAAAAGGGCTAGGGGGAGCCGCCCTTTTCTTTTAGGGGCGCGGGGAACTGCGCGACCAGCCACAACAAACCCGCACCCGCCGACGGCGAACACGCACCCACCCAGTAGGCCTGCCAAACTGAACCGAAAGCCGCCCACGAACAAGGACCCCGACAATGACCCGCGTGATCGCCGGCCGGGCAGGCGGACGGCGCCTCTCCGTGCCACCCGGCACCGGAACCCGCCCAACATCAGACCGCGCACGCGAAGGCCTCTTCTCCACCTGGCAGTCCCTGCTCGGCGGCCCCCTGGACGGCGAACGAGTCCTCGATCTCTACGCCGGTTCGGGCGCTGTGGGCCTGGAGGCCCTCTCCCGAGGCGCGAGCCACACCCTCCTCGTCGAGGCGGACGCACGAGCGGCCCGCACAGTCCGCGAGAACGTCAAATCCCTCGGCCTCCCCGGCGCCGAGGTGAGGTCGGGCAAAGCGGAACAGATCATCCAGACCCCGGCGCCGGCAGAGCCGTACGACATCGTCTTCCTCGACCCTCCGTACGTTGTCTCAGATCACGATCTTCGCGAGATTCTGCTCACACTCCGCTCAGGGGGCTGGCTCGCGCCGGAGGCGCTCGTCACCGTGGAGCGCAGCACCAGAGGCGGCGAATTCCGGTGGCCGGACGGCTTCGAAGCGATCCGGGCCCGTCGCTACGGCGAGGGCACGTTTTGGTACGGTCGCGCCGCCTCTACGTGCGAAGACGCACGATGACCGGACCGGAGAGCGAGGGATCTCAAGTGCGCCGCGCCGTCTGTCCCGGGTCGTTCGACCCGATCACCAACGGACACCTCGACATCATTTCCCGCGCCTCCCGTCTGTACGACGAGGTCTATGTCGCGGTCATGATCAACAAGTCCAAGAAGGGCCTGTTCGAGATCGACGAGCGGATCGACCTGATCCGCCAGGTCACAGCCGAGTACGGCAACGTGAACGTCGAGGCCTTCCACGGCCTCCTCGTCGACTACTGCAAGGAGCGCGACATCCCGGCCATCGTCAAAGGCCTGCGCGCGGTCAGCGACTTCGACTACGAGCTGCAGATGGCCCAGATGAACAACGGCCTGACGGGCGTGGAGACGCTCTTCGTGCCGACCAACCCCACCTACAGCTTCCTCTCCTCCTCCCTGGTCAAGGAGGTCGCCACCTGGGGCGGCGACGTCTCCCACCTGGTGCCGCCGGTGGTTCTCGAGGCCCTCAACAAGCGCCTGCGCAAGGACTGATGGGGCTACAGTCGTCCCGTCCGTCTCCAACACATCGGTAGAGAGTGGCGAGCACACGGTGGACGTGCAGAAGAAGCTCGACGAGATCGTCGCCGCGGTCTCCGGCGCCCGGTCGATGCCCATGTCGGCCTCGTGCGTGGTCAACCGCGCCGAACTGCTCTCGATGCTGGAAGAGGTGCGCGAGGCGCTGCCCGGCTCCCTCGCGCAGGCCCAGGAGCTGATCGGCGACCGCGAGCAGATGGTCGAGCAGGCCCGCCAGGAGGCCGACCGGATCATCTCCACGGCGCACGCCGAGCGCGGCTCGCTGATCTCCGACACCGAGGTCGCCCGCCGCTCCCAGGCCGAGGCCGACCGCATCCTCACCGAGGCCCGCCAGGAGGCCGAGGAGATCCGCGCGGAGGCCGACGACTACGTCGACTCCAAGCTCGCCAACTTCGAGGTCGTCCTCACCAAGACCATCGGCTCCGTCGGCCGCGGCCGCGAGAAGCTCCTCGGCACCGGCCCGGGCCTGGACGAGCAGGGCTACGAGGACGAGGACGCCCCCGAGCGCAGCCACGACCCCGAGACCCTGCGCAAGGACGCCGACGCCTACGTGGACACCAAGCTCGGTGCCTTCGAGGCCGTCCTCACCAAGACCCTGGAGGCCGTCGGCAAGGGCCGCCAGAAGCTGCACGGCCGGATCGCCACCGACGACCTCGGTGCCCTCGCCGACGACGCCACGGCCTTCCAGCACTCCAGCGACGCCGACTACCTGGCCGACCTCGCCGCCCTCGCCGAGAAGGACACTGCGGCCGAGCAGCCCGCCCAGCAGCAGGACTACGGCCAGCCGCAGCCGGCGTACGGCTATCAGCAGCAGACCGACCCCTACGCGGGCGGCTACCAGCAGCAGGGCTACGGCCAGCAGGACGCGTACGGCTACCAGCAGGCCGATCCCTACGCCTACCAGGGCTACGACGCCCAGCAGGCGGCGTACGACCAGAACCAGGCGCACCAGCAGAACCAGGCGCACCAGCAGAACCAGACGCACCAGGGTCACCAGTCGTACGCCCTCGACGAGACCAGCCTCTTCGACACCGGCATGATCACGCCCGAGCAGCTGAGGGCGTACGAGCAGGGCCGCGGCCAGTAAGGACCAGCGACAAACAGCCGGATTGGGCCGTGAGCGAAAGGTCCAGTATCCTGGCTCTTCGGTCGCGCGTACGTCCGCGATCAACGCTGCCCCAAAGTTCAGGTGACACTGACTGGCAGGGTGGCGTCCCTCTGAGCTCAGAAGATCGAAAGCAGGAATGGCCCCCAACGCTCGCCTCGACCACCGCAACCCCCTCGTGTTCGATACGCACGAGCTGGGTCGGCGTCCCGGTGCGCTGCAGCGGCAGACCCGCACGATCGACGCCCCCAAGGACCTCGGAATCCAGGGAGTCATCGGAGTGCCGGAAGGCGCCCCGGTGGAGCTCGAACTCCGGCTCGAGTCGGTCATGGAAGGGGTGCTTGTCACAGGCACCGCCCGTGCACAGGCCGAGGGGGAGTGCGTAAGGTGTCTGGAGCCGCTTCAGCTGGACGTCGAAGCGGAATTCCAGGAGCTGTTCTCGTACCCTGACGCCGACGACCGGGGCCGCGTGATCGCGGAACCGGGCGACGACGCCGAGGACGACGAGGACAGGTTCTTCATCGAGGACGGACTCTTCGACCTCGAACCTCTGCTGCGCGATGCGGTGGTGCTCGCACTGCCGATGCAGCCGGTGTGCCAGGACGACTGTCTGGGCCTGTGCTCCGAGTGCGGAGCGCGGCTCACGGACGACCCGGACCACCACCACGACGCCGTCGACATCCGTTGGGCGGCACTGCAGGGACTCGCCGGTTCACTCGAAGATGGCGAGAAGGACGAGATGAGCGGCGCCGAAGCGGGCGTCGACGAGAAGCAGGAGAAGTAGCCGTGGCTGTTCCGAAGCGGAAGATGTCGCGCAGCAACACGCGCCACCGCCGGTCGCAGTGGAAGGCTGCGGTCCCCACCCTGGTTGCGTGCGAGCGCTGCCACGAGCCCAAGCAGCAGCACATTGCGTGCCCGTCTTGCGGCACCTACAACAAGCGCCAGGTCCTCGAGGTCTGAGCGGCTGGTGAGAGGCACCGTGTCCACTGCCAAGAAGGCGGATGACGCCCAGGCGGACCCAACCGCCAAGAAGAAGGCGGACAACACAGCCTCGTCCCACACGCTTCTGGAAGGGCGGCTCGGGTACAAGCTCGAGTCCGCCCTTCTGGTGCGTGCGCTGACCCACCGTTCGTACGCGTACGAGAACGGCGGTCTGCCGACCAACGAGCGGCTGGAGTTCCTCGGGGACTCCGTGCTCGGCCTCGTGGTCACGGACACGCTGTACACCACCCACCCCGACCTGCCCGAAGGCCAGCTGGCCAAGCTGCGGGCCGCGGTGGTCAACTCGCGTGCGCTGGCGGAGGTGGGCCGCGGGCTCGAACTGGGCTCCTTCATCCGGCTCGGCCGGGGTGAAGAAGGCACAGGCGGCCGGGACAAGGCGTCCATCCTCGCCGACACCCTTGAAGCGGTGATCGGCGCTGTCTATCTCGACCAGGGTCTCGATGCGGCGAGCGAGCTCGTCCACCGGCTCTTCGACCCGCTGATCGAGAAGTCCTCCAACCTCGGAGCCGGCCTGGACTGGAAGACCAGCCTCCAGGAGCTCACCGCGACCGAGAGCCTCGGCGTGCCCGAGTATCTGGTCACGGAGACCGGCCCCGATCACGAGAAGACCTTCACTGCTGCCGCCCGCGTCGGAGGCGTCTCGTACGGCACCGGCACCGGCCGCAGCAAGAAGGAGGCGGAGCAGCAGGCCGCCGAGTCCGCCTGGCGGTCCATCCGGGCCGCGGCGGACGAGCGCGCCAAGAAGGCGGCGGCCGAGAAGGCGGCCGCTGAGAAGGCCGCCCACGACGGCGAAGGCCCGACCTCCGTCTCTGCCTGACGAACAGCGCATCCCGAGCGCCCGTCCCCGCCGCGGGGCGGGCGCTCGGCTCATACACAGCCGTACGGGGGGTCCCGATGCCCGAGTTGCCCGAGGTCGAGGTCGTCCGGCGCGGCCTGGAGCGGTGGGTCGCCCACCGTGTGGTCGCCGACGCCGAGGTGCTGCACCCGCGTGCCGTACGCCGTCACATCGCCGGCCCCGACGACTTCGCGCACCGCCTCAAGGGCCACCGCGTCGGCCTCCCCAGCCGCCGCGGCAAGTACCTGTGGCTGCCGCTGGAGGACACCGACCAGTCGGTCCTGGCGCACCTCGGCATGAGCGGCCAGCTCCTGGTCCAGCCGAACACGGCCCCCGACGAGAAGCACCTGCGCATCCGGGTCCGCTTCGCCGACGACCTTGCCACCGAACTCCGCTTCGTCGACCAACGCACCTTCGGCGGCCTGTCGTTGCACGACAACACCCCCGAGGGCCTGCCCGACGTCATCGCGCACATCGCCCGCGACCCCCTGGACCCGCTGTTCGACGACGAGGCCTTCCACCAGGCGCTGCGCCGCAAGCGTACGACCATCAAACGGGCCCTGCTCGACCAGTCGTTGATCAGCGGAGTCGGCAACATTTATGCGGACGAGGCCCTTTGGCGCGCCCGCGTCCACTACGAGCGTCCGACGGCCGGCTTCACCCGCCCGCGCACCGCCGAACTCCTCGGCCACGTAAGGGACGTGATGAACGCGGCACTCGCCGTCGGCGGCACCAGCTTCGACAGCCTCTACGTCAACGTCAACGGGGAGTCGGGCTACTTCGACCGGTCGCTCGACGCGTACGGCCGCGAGGGCCTGCCCTGCAAGAGGTGCGCCACGCCGATGCGCCGGCGCCCCTGGATGAACCGGTCGAGCTACTTCTGCCCGAAGTGTCAGAGGGCGCCGCGCGTCTCGTCGTAGCGCTCGCGCGCCGCGAGGACGTCCGACATGCGGCCCTCCAGCAGGTGGATGAGGCCGAGGAGCCGCTCGGCGACCTGCCTACCGAGCGGGGTCAGTTCGTAGTCCACGCGCGGCGGGTTCGTCGGCTGGGCCTCGCGGTGCACCAGACCGTCGCGCTCCAGCGCGTGCAGCGTCTGGGAGAGCATCTTCTCGCTCACGCCGTCGACACGGCGGCGCAGCTCGTTGAAGCGCAGCGAACCCTCGTACAGGGCGCCGAGCGTGAGTGCGCCCCAGCGTCCCGTGACGTGCTCCAGGGTGCCGCGCGAGGGACACGCCTTGGCGAACACGTTGAACGGGAGGTCCTGCGCCTGCGGGCGCTCCTGCGTGCTGTCCATTACTCAAGCGTACTCGAAGGCAGCGCTAACCGGCAGGTTGCACTAACTAGGAGTTAGTGCTTTCCTTCTGTCATTGTCAGTGACCTGCTCATTCCAGGAGTACGCATCGTGACCACCCCTGTTGTCTCCATCGCCTACCACTCCGGCTACGGCCACACCGCCGTCCTCGCCGAGGCCGTCCGTGCCGGTGCCGTCGAGGCGGGCGCCGAGGCGCATCTGATCAACGTCGACGAGATCACCGACGAGCAGTGGGCGCTGCTGGACGGTTCGGACGCCATCGTCTTCGGTTCGCCGACCTACATGGGTACGGCGTCCGGCGCCTTCCACGTCTTCGCCGAGGCGTCCTCGAAGCGCTGGTTCGGCCAGGACTGGAAGGACAAGCTGGCGGCCGGCTTCACCAACTCCGGCTCCAAGAGCGGCGACAAGCTGCACACCCTGCAGTTCTTCCAGATCCTCGCCGGGCAGCACGGCATGCACTGGGTCAACCTCGGCCTGCACCCGGGCTGGAACAACAGCGAGGGTTCCGAGCACGACCTCAATCGCCTCGGCGTCTTCGCCGGCGCGGCCGCCCAGACCAACGTCGACGAGGGCCCGGACGCCGTCCACAAGGCGGACATCCAGACCGCGGAGCACCTGGGCCGCCGGGTCACGGAGACGGCACGGGTGTTCCTGCTGGGCCGCGCCGCCTGATCCCCGTTTCCGGGACCGGCGTGCTCCGCGACCTCGTACCAGGACCTTCTAGTAACCGAAGTCCTGCGTCCACCAGGGGCCGCCCGACCCGAAGTGCACGCCGACCCCCAGGGTCTTGAAGTCGCAGTTCAGGATGTTGGCGCGGTGACCGGGGCTGTTCATCCAGGCCTCCATCACCGCGGCCGCGTCGGCCTGGCCCCGGGCTATGTTCTCGCCGCCGAGGTCGGTTATGCCGAGCTTCGCCGCCCGGTCCCACGGCGAGGCGCCGCTCGGGTCGGTGTGGTCGAAGAAGCCCTCGGCGGCCATGGCCTCGCTGAACTTCTCGGCCAGGTCCGACAGCGTGCTGTTGGCGGCCACCGCGCTGCAGCCGACCTTGGCCCGCTCCTCGTTGACCAGCTTGAGCACCTCCGCCTCGGCGGCGGCCTCCGCGGAGACGGTCACCGGCGCGGTGGTCTCCTTCGGCGGCTTGGTCTCCTTCTTCGAGGGCGGCGTCTTCGGCTTCTTGGTGGGCGTCGCCTTGGGCTTCTTCGTCGGCGCCTCGGTGGTGGGCGCGGCCGAGGAGGTGGACGGCGCCGGGGACGGCGAGCGGTCGGCGTCGCGGCTCGTCGAGGAACCCTCGTCGCGCCCCTGGGCGCTGCCGGAGGTGCCGCCCTGCTCGGTCGCGGAGTTCGACGGAGTGTTCGCGGCCTGCACCTTGTCGCCGGTGCCGCCGCCGAGTTTGTAGTTGTCGAGGCCGGGCACAGCGCCCGTGGCGACCGCGACCGTGCCGATGGCGACGGCCGCGGAGACACCGAGCAGCCCGCTCTTCACGGGCGTCACGGCCTTCTTCTTGCGCCGCCGGCCCGACTTCCCGCGCCGGCCGTCGCCGGGGCTGAAGCCGTGCTCCGGGAAGACGACGGTGTAGTCGTCCTCCGTCGCGAACAGGTAGGCCGCACTCCGCGCGGAGGCCTCGGCGTACTCCCCGGAGCCCGCAAGCGGGTCGGAGTTCAGAGCGGAGGCCTCGGCGTACTCCCCGGAGCCCGCAAGCGGGTCGGAGTTCAGATACGGGGCGGTGCCCAGCGTGGGCTGCTCGTCACCCGCGTACTCCTGCGGCGGGTCGTAGCTGTACGAGTACTGCCGGGGGTCGTAGCTGCTCGTGTACGAGCCGTCCCTTCCTGTGACCCCCGTGGCGCGGCCTGTGGCGGCGCGGCCGGCGGCGGAGCGTCGGTGGCGTCCCATGTCTTGGCCTTCCTCGTCCTTGCGATCAACTGGTCCCATACGATCTTGCGGGTGACCCAACTCACTCGATCGAGTGAGTTTCATATGAGATTCATTGGGTGGGGACGGTACCGCATGGCGCCAGAGGAGGAAGTGTCCCAAGAGACATTGGCCCGTTAGGTTGCACCCATGAGCGAGGATGTGCGGTTGGTTGCCTGGGTGCGGGGACGCGTCCAAGGTGTGGGTTTTCGCTGGTTCACGCGGGCCAAGGCCCTCGAGCTCGGTGGCGTGAGTGGTTTTGCTCTCAATTTGGGAGACGGCCGGGTCCAGGTGGTCGCGGAGGGCCCTCGGGAGCGGTGCGAGGGACTCCTCGACTGGCTCCAGGGCGACGACACGCCCGGACGTGTGGACGGTGTCACCGAGATCTGGGACACACCTCGCGGAGGCTACGACGGCTTCGCCATCCGCTGACCGGATTCTGTAAAGAGGGCCTGACAGAAGCGGAGGAACATGCCACCGGCAGCTGCCCGGAGCAGAAATTGCCTGGTGGTTGCCAAGAATCGCTTGCTCTGGCAGGCTCCGCACCTAAGAATGATCGCCACGCCCTGAGGGCCCCGCAGAAGTCGCAGCGCCGCCGCTTTCCGGCCGCGTGCACCCGGGTTGCCCGCCAATACAGGGCGTGATCGTGTTGACCGTCAAACTTTTTGGTGAGACGCTGAAAGCACCCCGCGCACCTTAGCTGTTTGGCATGGATGAACGGCAGCACGAACTCAAGAGTGTCAAGCACCGCGGGTGCGATTCCCTCACGACCCACACCGCTTCGGTCGGTCACTCAGTGTGGAGGACCATCCATCATGGCAAAGGCGCTTCTCGGTTACGTCGGCGGCTCCGACCCTCGACTCCTCGCCGAGATGCGACGGCTCCAGCAGCGCGTCCAGGACCTGGAATCCGAGCTCGTACGGATCCAGGCGGAGAACGACGCGCTCGCGGCTGCCGCTTCTCACGACAGGATCATGGAGAGCATCGACGCACACCAGGCGGAGCCTGCGCTCACCTGATCACTGCATCGCACCACGACAGCAGTGGTTGGGCCGCCCGTATCAACCGCTAAGTTGTCAGAGTTTGCAAGGGACGCTTCGGCGTCCCTTCTTTCTTTCCCCCGCGCATCCTTTCACCCTCTTTAACGTTTGGTGTGCCCTGCACGTTCAAGGGTGAAACCGCGGGTTCATGGAGTGAGATACCGGCGGAAGGTAGAGTCCAGCGGCGTGCACCTCAAGGCCCTGACCCTCCGCGGGTTCAAGTCGTTCGCCTCGGCGACCACGCTCCGGTTCGAGCCGGGCATCACGTGTGTCGTGGGGCCGAACGGCTCGGGCAAGTCCAACGTCGTGGACGCCCTGAGCTGGGTCATGGGCGAGCAGGGTGCCAAGTCGCTGCGCGGCGGCAAGATGGAGGACGTCATCTTCGCCGGCACCACCGGGCGTCCGCCACTCGGCCGTGCCGAGGTTTCGCTGACCATCGACAACTCGGACGGCGCACTGCCCATCGAGTACGCCGAGGTCACCATCACGCGGATCATGTTCCGCAACGGCGGCAGCGAGTACCAGATCAACGGCGACACCTGCCGTCTCCTCGACATCCAGGAACTCCTCTCCGACTCCGGCATCGGTCGCGAGATGCACGTCATCGTCGGCCAGGGCCAGCTCGACTCCGTCCTGCACGCCGACCCCATGGGCCGCCGGGCCTTCATCGAGGAAGCGGCCGGCGTCCTCAAGCACCGCAAGCGCAAGGAGAAGGCCCTCAGGAAACTGGACGCGATGCAGGCCAACCTCGCGCGCGTGCAGGACCTGACGGACGAACTCCGCCGCCAGCTCAAGCCCCTCGGCCGCCAGGCCGCCGTCGCCCGCAGGGCCGCCGTGATCCAGGCCGACCTGCGTGACGCCCGCCTTCGCCTCCTCGCCGACGATCTCGTACGACTGCGGGAGGCGCTGAAGACCGAGGTCGCGGACGAGGCCGCGCTCAAGGAACGCAAGGAAGCCGCCGAGCAGGAGCTGAAGAAGGCGCTGCAGCGAGAGGCGCTTCTGGAGGACGAGGTACGGCAGCTGGCGCCGCGGCTGCAGCGCGCCCAGCAGACCTGGTACGAGCTCTCGCAGCTGGCCGAGCGGGTGCGCGGCACGATCTCGCTGGCCGACGCGCGCGTGAAGAGCGCGACCTCCGCGCCGCCGGAGGAGCGGCGCGGCCGCGACCCCGAGGACATGGAGCGCGAGGCCGCCCGCATCCGTGAGCAGGAGGCCGAGCTCGAAGCTGCCCTGGAGGCGGCCGAGCGGGCCCTGGAGGACACCGTCGCGCACCGCGCCGAGCTGGAGCGCGAACTCACCCAGGAGGAACGGCGCCTCAAGGACGTCGCCCGCGCCATCGCCGACCGCCGCGAGGGCCTCGCCCGGCTGAACGGCCAGGTCAACGCGGCCCGTTCACGCGCCGCCTCCGCCCAGGCCGAGATCGACCGCCTGGCCGCCGCCCGCGACGAGGCGCAGGAACGTGCCGCCGCCGCCCAGGAGGAGTACGAGGCGCTGAAGGCCGAGGTCGACGGCCTCGACGCCGGTGACGCGGAACTCGGCGAGCAGCACGACGCGGCGAAAGCGGCGCTGGCCGAGGCGGAGGCCGCCCTGACCGCCGCCCGCGAGGCGGCCACGGCGGCGGAGCGAAAGCGGGCGGCGACCCAGGCGCGGCACGAGGCGCTGGCGATGGGGTTGCGCAGGAAGGACGGGACGGGCGCGCTGCTGGGCGCGAAGGACCGTCTCACCGGGTTGTTGGGCCCGGCGGCGGAGCTGCTGACGGTGACGCCGGGCTACGAGGCCGCCCTGGCGGCGGCCTTCGGCGCGGCGGCGGACGCCCTCGCAGTGACCTCCCCGTCCGCCGCGGCGGACGCGATCCGGTTGCTGCGGAAGCAGGACGGCGGACGGGCGTCACTGCTGCTGGCGGGAGCACCGGAAGACACCGGTACGGCAGCCGACCTCAGGGGCGCGGGCGCGACCGGCCACAACGAACCTGCAGCCGCCGAACCCCCCTTCGCCGCCGATCTGGTTCGCGCCCCCTCCGACCTGATCCCCGCCATCCGCCGCCTGCTCCACGGCATCGTCGTCGTCGGCACCCTCGAAGACGCCGAGGACCTCGTCTACTCCCGCCCCGACCTCACCGCCGTAACCGCGGAAGGCGACCTGCTCGGCGCCCACTTCGCACACGGCGGTTCCGCCGGCGCCCCCAGCCTCCTCGAGGTGCAGGCTTCCGTCGACGAGGCCGCAGCCGAGCTGGAAGAGCTGGCCGTCCGCTGCGAGGAACTCACGGAGGCACAGCACGCGGCCACCGAGCGCCGCAGGGAAAATGCCGCGCTCGTGGAGGAGTTGGGGGAGCGGCGCAGGGCCGCCGACCGGGAGAAGTCCGCCGTGGCCCAGCAGCTCGGCCGCCTCGCGGGACAGGCCAGGGGAGCGGCGGGAGAGGCAGAGCGGTCCGTGGCCGCCGCTGCCCGTGCTCAGGACGCGCTCGACAAGGCCCTCCAGGACGTCGAGGAACTGGCCGAACGGCTCGCCGTCGCCGAGGAGATGCCGGTCGAGGAGGAACCCGACACGTCGGTACGGGACCGTCTCGCCGCCGACGGGGCGAATGCCCGCCAGACCGAGATGGAGGCCCGGCTCCAGGTCCGTACGCACGAGGAACGCGTCAAGGGCCTTGCCGGACGCGCCGATTCGCTCGACCGGGCCGCCCGCGCGGAACGCGAGGCACGCGCGCGTGCCGAGCAGCGCCGGGCCCGGCTGCGGCACGAGGCCGCCGTCGCCGAGGCCGTCGCCTCCGGTGCGCGGCAGCTGCTCGCGCACGTCGAGGTGTCGCTCGCGCGGGCGCAGGAGGAGCGCACCGCGGCGGACGCCGCCAAGGCCCGGCGCGAGCAGGAGCTGACTGCGGCTCGCGGCACCGGCCGCGATCTCAAGGCCGAGCTCGACAAGCTCACCGACTCCGTCCACCGTGGCGAGGTGCTCGGCGCCGAGAAGCGCATGCGCATCGAGCAGCTGGAGACCAAGGCGCTGGAGGAGCTGGGCGTGGAGCCCGCCGGGCTCGTGTCCGAATACGGCCCCCACCAGCTCGTACCGCCCTCCCTGCCCGCCGAGGGCGAGGAGCTCCCCGAGGACCCGGAGCACCCCCGAAACCAGCCCAGGACCTTCCACCGCGCCGAGCAGGAGAGGCGGCTCAAGGCCGCCGAGCGGGCCTACCAGCAGCTCGGCAAGGTCAACCCGCTCGCCCTGGAGGAGTTCGCCGCGCTGGAGGAACGCCACAAGTTCCTCAGCGAGCAGCTCGAAGACCTGAAGAAGACCCGCGCCGATCTGCTCCAGGTCGTCAAGGAGGTCGACGAGCGCGTCGAGCAGGTCTTCACCGAGGCCTACTGGGACACGGCCCGCGAGTTCGAGGGCGTCTTCAGCCGGCTGTTTCCGGGTGGCGAGGGGCGGCTGATCCTCACCGATCCCGACAACATGCTCACCACGGGTGTCGACGTCGAGGCACGCCCGCCGGGCAAGAAGGTCAAGCGGCTCTCCCTGCTCTCGGGTGGCGAGCGCTCACTCACCGCCGTGGCGTTGCTCGTGTCGATCTTCAAGGCCCGGCCGAGCCCCTTCTACGTCATGGACGAGGTCGAGGCCGCCCTCGACGACACCAACCTGCAGCGGCTGATCCGCATCATGCAGGAGCTGCAGGAAGCCTCGCAGCTGATCGTGATCACGCACCAGAAGCGGACCATGGAGGTCGCCGACGCGCTGTACGGCGTCTCCATGCAGGGCGACGGTGTCTCGAAGGTCATCAGCCAGCGACTGCGCTGACCACATCTCTTCAAGACTTGAACACATTCCCGTCACAGCTGCGCTGAAAAGTCACAGCCGCGACCTCTTGACTTCGAAACTTGAAGGCATAGTCTCGGCAACGTTGCTTTTACCTTCAGGTACCACCTATCTGGAAGGGCTCACCCCCACCCGGCAGCGTTGCCGGTGGCCCGAGGAGTTGAACGTGACCAGCACAGCGCAGGCACAGAAATCAGGAGCCGGAACGGCTCACCCCGATCATCTCGGGCACGTCATCTTCATCGCGGCGGCGGCCGCGATGGGCGGATTCCTCTTCGGCTACGACAGCTCCGTGATCAACGGCGCCGTCGAAGCGATCCGTGACCGCTACGACATCGGCTCCGCGGCCCTGGCCCAGGTCATCGCCATCGCCCTGATCGGCTGTGCCATCGGCGCCGCCTACGCCGGACGAATAGCCGACCGCATCGGCCGTATCCGGGTCATGCAGATCGCCGCCGTGCTGTTCACGGTCAGTGCCGTCGGTTCGGCGCTGCCCTTCGCCCTGTGGGACTTCGCCCTCTGGCGCGTCGTCGGCGGCTTCGCCATCGGCATGGCCTCGGTCATCGGCCCCGCCTACATCGCCGAGGTCGCCCCGCCCGCGTACCGCGGCCGTCTCGGGTCCTTCCAGCAGGCCGCGATCGTCATCGGCATCGCCATCTCGCAGCTGGTCAACTGGGGTCTGCTCAACGCCGCCGGCGGCGACCAGCGCGGCAAGCTGATGGGCCTGGAGGCCTGGCAGGTCATGCTCGGCGTCATGGTGGTCCCGGCCGTCCTCTACGGCCTGCTCTCCTTCGCCATCCCCGAGTCGCCCCGCTTCCTGATCTCCGTCGGCAAGCGTGAGCGCGCCCGCGAGATCCTCGCCGAGGTCGAGGGCGGCAACACCGACCTGGACGCCCGTGTCGCCGAGATCGAGCACGCGATGAGCAGCGAGCACAAGTCCACCTTCAAGGACCTGCTCGGCGGTGGCTTCTTCTTCAAGCCGATCGTCTGGATCGGTATCGGCCTCTCGGTCTTCCAGCAGTTCGTCGGCATCAACGTCGCGTTCTACTACTCCTCGACCCTGTGGCAGTCGGTCGGCGTCGACCCGACGGACTCGTTCTTCTACTCCTTCACGACGTCGATCATCAACATCGTCGGCACCGTGATCGCCATGATCTTCGTGGACCGCATCGGCCGTAAGCCGCTGGCCCTGATCGGTTCGATCGGCATGGTCGTCGGTCTCGCGCTCGAGGCCTGGGCCTTCTCGTACGACCTGGTGGACGGCAAGCTCCCCGCGGCCCAGGGCTGGACCGCCCTGATCGCCGCTCACGTCTTCGTCCTCTTCTTCGCCCTGTCCTGGGGTGTGGTCGTCTGGGTCATGCTCGGCGAGATGTTCCCGAACAAGATCCGCGCCGCCGCTCTGGGTGTGGCCGCCTCCGCGCAGTGGATCGCCAACTGGGCCATCACCGCGAGCTTCCCGTCGCTGGCCGACTGGAACCTCTCCGCGACCTACGTGATCTACACGGTCTCCGCGGCGCTCTCCATCCCGTTCGTCCTGAAGTTCGTGAAGGAGACGAAGGGCAAGGCGCTGGAGGAGATGGGCTGAGCGGCCCCGCACACTCGGGGAGAAGGGCCAAGTCCCCGCTGCCCCTCTCCTCGTACCGTCCGCCGCCCCTGCCCGGTCACTGTCCGGGCAGGGGCGGCGGTGCCATGTCTCACCAGATGAGGACGCCGCCACCGATCTCCAGGGCCTTGCGGATGCTCTCCTCGATGATCCGCAGCCGGGTCTCGATCTGGTGCCGGTGCTCCTCGACCGTCCGTGGCCGCTGTGTGCCGTGGGCCACCTCGTCGAGACGGGAGCGCAGCAGGGCGACCTCGCGCCGGAACTCCGATACGTCCTCGGCCTCGACGTAGAGGTCCTGGTCGGCCAGTACGGGCAGGAAGCGGGCACCGAGCGAGCGTACGAACTCCGATCCCCACACCGTCGTACGCCAGGACTCGAAGCCGCCGGACTGGTACACGTCGTCCGGCACGTCGAGTATCCGTACCTCACCGTCCGGCGCGCGGACGAACACTTCCACCAGCAGACTCATGGCCGCAGTGGACCACCGCCGGGCCCCGCCCGACCACCGGTTATCGCCCCGGCTCAGCCTCCCAGAGCCGGAATCACCCGCTCCGCGAACAACCGCAGACTGCGCCATCCCTCGTCCACCGGCATCCCGCCGGCCAGCGGATGCAGTACGAGGTTGTCGAGCCCCTGGGCCACGCACTCGTCCGGCGTGAGGATCCGGTACACGCCCTCGGCGCGCAGCTCGTCCACGGTCGTGGCCGCCGACCTCACCGCCGACTTGATGTCGCCGGACTGCCAGGAGGCGTACGTCCGCGCCTCGTGCAGGAAGTGCTGCCCGTGCTCGGCCCATGCCTGGTCCGGGTCCTCGGCGAGGTGCAGCAGCGGGGTCTCGGCGGTCGGCATCATGGTCCAGCCCTCGGTGCCGTACTCGACGAGCCGCTCCTTGTAGTACGCCTCCAGCTCCGGGAGATGCGCGCTGGGGAAGAAGGGGAGGCCGAGGCGGGCGGCCCGGCGGGCGGCGGCCTTGGAGGAGCCGCCGACCAGGAGCAGGGGGTGCGGGTCGGTGAAGGGGCGCGGGGTGACCCGTACGGTACGGCCCCGGTACTCGAACTCCTCGCCGGTCCAGGCCTTGAGCAACGTCTCCAGCAGCTCGTCCTGGAGCCTGCCCCGCCGCTTCCAGTCCACGTCGAACTGGGCGTACTCCTCAGGCCGGTACCCGATCCCGGCGACGGTGACCAGCCGTCCGCCGCTCAGCAGATCCAGTACGGCGATGTCCTCGGCCAGCCGCAGCGGGTCGTGCAGCGGGCCGATGACCGCCGAGACGGTGACCGCGATGTGCCGGGTCGCGCCGAAGACGGCGCCCGCGAAGGCGAACGGCGACGGCAGCCAGTTGTTCGCGACGCCGTGGTGCTCCTCCGTCTGGACGGTGGTGATTCCGCGGTCGTCGGCGTACGCGGCCATCTCCAGGGCGGCCTTGTAGCGGGCGCTGAGCGAGGCGGGGCTGGCACCGGGTTCGACCAGGTTGAAACGTACGACCGTGACGGGCATGGGGCCCCCTTCACCGGGCGGGTGTGGAGGGGGACGTTAGCTGACGGTGTGTCAGACATCCAGAGGGGTGTCGCAGGACTCCATGACTGATACTGGACGCGTTATGGAAACCGTCATCCTTGCTGTAGTCATCGCCGTGGTCGTGCTCGGTGCGCTCGGCGGGCTCATCGTCGGCAGCCGGCGCAAGAAGTCGCTGCCCCCGCCGCCCCCCGCCGCGCCCGACATCACCGCCCCTCCGGCCGAGCCGCACGTCGGCGACGAGGCCGAGACGCCCCGCGACGAACCGCGCCGGACGATAGAGGAGGTGGATCTTCCGGACGGCTCGGCCCCGGTCGCCGTCGAGGAACCGCCCGCCCTCGAAATCCCCGAGATCGAGGTTCCCGAGCCGACGGCCGGACGGCTGGTCCGCCTCCGCGCCCGTCTCTCCCGCTCCCAGAACGCGCTCGGCAAGGGGCTGCTCACGCTCCTGTCGCGCGAGCACCTCGACGAGGACACCTGGGAGGAGATCGAGGACACGCTGCTCACCGCCGACGTCGGTGTGGCCCCGACCCAGGAACTGGTCGACGGCCTGCGCGAACGCGTGAAGGTCCTCGGCACCCGCACCCCCGACGAGCTGCGCGGCCTGCTGCGCGAGGAGCTCCTGAAGCTGGTCGGCACCGACTTCGACCGCACGGTGAAGACCGAGCCCGAGACCAGCAAGCCCGGCATCGTGATGGTCGTCGGCGTCAACGGCACCGGCAAGACCACCACCACCGGCAAGCTCGCCCGCGTCCTGGTGGCCGACGGTCGCACCGTCGTCCTCGGCGCCGCCGACACCTTCCGTGCCGCCGCCGCCGATCAGCTGCAGACCTGGGGCGAGCGGGTCGGCGCCCACACCGTTCGCGGGCCCGAGGGCGGCGACCCCGCCTCCGTCGCCTTCGACGCGGTGAAGGAGGGCAAGGAGATGGGCTCCGACGTCGTGCTCATCGACACCGCCGGGCGCCTGCACACCAAGACCGGCCTCATGGACGAGCTCGGCAAGGTCAAGCGCGTCGTCGAGAAGCACGCCCCGCTCGACGAGATCCTGCTCGTCCTCGACGCCACGACCGGCCAGAACGGCCTCGTCCAGGCCCGTGTCTTCGCCGAGGTCGTCGACATCACCGGCATCGTCCTGACCAAGCTGGACGGTACGGCCAAGGGCGGCATCGTGGTCGCGGTGCAGCGCGAGCTGGGCGTGCCGGTCAAGCTGGTCGGCCTGGGTGAGGGCGCCGACGACCTGGCACCGTTCGAGCCGGAGGCGTTCGTTGACGCCCTTATCGGAGAGTGACACCGCATACCAAGGTCGGTATGCGGCTGAAGAAGCGCCCGTCTCCCAAGGTGCAGTTGGGGAACGGGCGCTTCGCTGTGTACGACTATGCGCGCGACCGATGCGCCACGTAGGCCAGCGTCCCCAGCAGCAACCGCGCCGCCGGCGGCTTCGTCGCCGAGTCCAGCGCCGGAGGCCGTAGCCAGCGCGCCGGGCCCAGTCCGCCGCGGTCGGAGGGCGGGGCCGTGATGTACGTACCGGGGCCGAGGCCGCGGAGGTCGAGGGAGGTCGGGTCGTCCCAGCCCATGCGGTAGAGGAGCTCGGGGAGCTCGGCGGCGGCGCCGGGGGCGACGAAGAAGTGGGTGCGGCCCTCGGGGGTCGCGGTGACCGGGCCGAGGGGGAGACCCATGCGCTCCAGACGGACCAGTGCTCGGCGGCCGGCGGGCTCGGCCACCTCGATCACGTCGAAGGCACGGCCGACCGCCAGCATCACGGACGCCCCGGGGAACTCGCCCCACGCCTTGGTCACTTCGTCGAGCGTGGCGCCGGCCGGCACCTGGGGCGCGAACTCCAGGGGGTGCGCCCCCGGTGCGCTGCAGTCCGCCCGGCCGCAGGAACAGGCGCCCGCCGCGGCCCGCGCGCCCGGTACGACGTCCCAGCCCCAGAGCCCGGTGAACTCGGCGACGGCGGTGCACTCCGAGGAGCGGCCGCGCCGACGCGAGCCGGAGCGAATCTCCCGGATGCCGCCGATCGTGAAGCCCATGCCCCCTCCAACGTGTCCGACGCGTCGGTGGTTACGACGCGGATGCGGAACGTGACCCTGTGTGTTCCGGGCTCACCGGCTCCGCTCGGTCCAGGCGGCGCTCCGAAGTGCCCCGGGTGGTGAACTCGGCAGTGCGCGCCCCAGAGTGCATCGCTCCGCCTACTCCCGGCCGTCCTATGTCAAGTGAATCGCGCGGAGGCCACCGTGAGTTCATTCGAAGGGGTGGCGAATGGTGGCGTTTCCGGGATCGCCATGGCTGGACGGGTGATCGTAGGATTACTTTGAGTGCACGAGTCCTGGGGGCACATGCACTCGTGGGTATGCCGGAGGCAAGTCGGCATCCCGTTCGAAGGGTGACAACCGGCGGACGGGCAGCCGTATTTACCGGCATTCTGATAGGGCTTGGCGCACTCAGCGACAAGTGGTCTCAGGGATGGGGGCGTTCCAGTGAGCGGCAACGGCGGAAGCGGGACGACCGCGAGCAGCACGGAGAAGCGCCCCAACGAGCTGCTCGCGTCCTGGTTCGTGCGCAGCGGCTGGTCGAAGGGCGAGCTCGCCCGCCAAGTCAACCGCCGGGCGCGCCAGTTGGGCGCCAACCACATCTCCACGGACACCTCCCGGGTGCGCCGCTGGCTGGACGGCGAGAATCCCCGCGAGCCCATCCCCAGGATCCTGTCCGAGCTGTTCTCCGAGCGCTTCGGCTGTGTGGTCTCCGTCGAGGACCTCGGCCTGCGCGCCGCCCGCCAGTCACCCTCCGTGTCCGGCGTCGACCTGCCTTGGACGGGTCCGCAGACGGTGGCCCTGCTCAGCGAGTTCTCGCGCAGCGACCTGATGCTGGCGCGGCGCGGCTTCCTCGGGACCTCGCTGGCCCTGTCCGCGGGCCCGTCCCTCATCGAGCCGATGCAGCGCTGGCTGGTGCCCGGGCCGCAGGCCCCGCAGCCGGAGCCCGAGCCGCTTGCCGCGAGCCGCCGCGGCGGCCGCCTCTCCCGGCCGGAGCTGGACCTGCTCGAGTCCACCACGGTGATGTTCCGCCAGTGGGACGCCCAGTGCGGCGGCGGCCTGCGCCGCAAGGCGGTCGTCGGCCAGCTGCACGAGGTGACCGACCTCCTCCAGGAACCCCAGCCCGAGACCACCACCCGCAAGCTCTTCAAGGTCGCCGCCGAGCTGGCGGAGCTGGCCGGCTGGATGTCGTACGACATCGGGCTGCAGCCGACCGCGCAGAAGTACTTCGTCCTCGCGCTGCATGCCGCCAAGGAGGCCGGCGACAAGCCGCTCGGCTCGTACGTCCTGTCCAGCATGAGCCGCCAGATGATCCACCTCGGGCGGCCCGACGACGCGCTGGAGCTGATCCACCTCGCGCAGTACGGCAGCCGGGACTGCGCGAGCCCGCGCACCCAGTCCATGCTGTATGCGATGGAGGCTCGGGCGTACGCCAACATGGGGCAGCCCGGCAAGTGCAAGCGGGCGGTCCGGATGGCCGAGGACACCTTCGCCGACGTCGACGAGTGGGACGACCCGGACCCCGACTGGATCCGCTTCTTCTCCGAGGCCGAGCTGCACGGAGAGAACAGCCACTCCTACCGCGACCTCGCCTACGTCGCGGGCCGCAGCCCCACGTACGCCTCGCTCGCCGAGCCCGTGATGCAGCGGGCCGTCGACCTGTTCGCCCAGGACGCCGAGCACCAGCGGTCGTACGCACTGAACCTGATCGGCATGGCCACGGTCCACCTGCTGCAGCGCGAGCCCGAGCGGAGTGCGGAGCTGGCCGAGCAGGCCATGCACATCGCCAAGAAGGTCCGCTCCGAGCGCGTGAACACTCGTATTCGAAAGACGGTCGACACGGCCGTACGCGACTTCGGGGACCTGGCCGAGGTCGTGGACCTCACCGAGAAGCTCGCGATCGAGCTCCCGGAGACCGCCGAAGCGGTCTGATTCCCTTGGCCCCGGCCGCGGCCGGCCCTCCCGAACTGCCCGACTCGGCTCCCCCGTGCCAGGTCATCGGAAGGCCGCCCGCGGCCGGATCTCGACCATCTGCGAAGGTTGCGCCACGATAACGATCGACCCGGCCGACATCCGGCAGTTCATCGAGGCGTAACACGCAAGGCGTCTTCGTCACGGCGGCGAAACAACGAGGGGCTTCCACCGAAACGGCGCTGCGCCAATCTCATGGCGCATAACCGGCCCACCCCTCTTGACCGCTTAAGGCTCTGCCCGCACGGGGCCGTACCAACGACGAGGAGACGCCGATGGCACCAGCCATCACGCTTGCCGCGGAGGCACCCAAGCTGTCTGCCGCCAACACAGGCTTCATGCTCATCTGTTCCGCCCTGGTGCTGATCATGACCCCGGGCCTCGCCTTCTTCTACGGAGGCATGGTCCGCGTCAAGAGCACTCTCAACATGCTGATGATGAGCTTCATCAGCATCGGGATCGTCACCATCCTGTGGGTGCTGTACGGCTTCTCCCTTGCCTTCGGTACGAACAACAGCCTCATCGGCTGGAACTCCGACTGGTTCGGCATGAGCAACGTCGGGCTGACGGAGCTCTGGGACGGCTACACCATCCCGATCTTCGTCTTCATGGTCTTCCAGATGATGTTCGCCATCATCACCCCGGCCCTGATAAGCGGTGCCATCGCCGACCGCGTCAAGTTCTCGGCCTGGGCGCTCTTCGTCGCCCTGTGGCTGACGGTCGTCTACGTCCCGGTCGCCCACTGGGTCTGGGGCGCCGACGGCTGGGCCTTCAAGCTCGGTGTGATCGACTTCGCCGGTGGTACCGCGGTCCACATCAACGCCGGTGCCGGCGCCCTCGGCGTCATCCTGGTCATCGGCAAGCGCGTCGGCTTCAAGAAGGACCCGATGCGCCCGCACAGCCTCCCGCTGGTCATGCTCGGCGCCGGTCTGCTGTGGTTCGGCTGGTTCGGCTTCAACGCCGGTTCGTGGCTCGGCAACGACGACGGCGTCGGCGCGCTGATGTTCGTCAACACCCAGGTCGCCACCGCCGCCGCCATGCTGGCCTGGCTCGCCTACGAGAAGATCCGGCACGGCGCGTTCACCACGCTGGGCGCCGCCTCCGGTGCGGTCGCCGGTCTGGTCGCGATCACCCCGTCCGGTGGTGCGGTCAGCCCGCTCGGCGCGATCGCCGTCGGCGCCATCGCCGGTGTCGCCTGCGCCGCGGCCGTGGGCCTGAAGTACAAGTTCGGCTACGACGACTCCCTCGACGTCGTCGGTGTCCACATGGTCGGCGGCATCATCGGCTCCCTGCTCATCGGCTTCTTCGCCACCGGCAAGGGCCAGTCCACCGCGACCGGCGTCTTCTACGGCGACCACTCCTTCACCCAGCTGTGGAAGCAGTTCGCCGGTGTCGGCGCGGTCCTCGCCTACTCCCTGATCGCTTCCGCGGTCCTCGCCTTCCTCCTCGACAAGACCATCGGTATGCGGGTCACCGAGGACGAGGAGATCTCCGGCATCGACCAGGCGGAGCACGCCGAGACCGCATACGACTTCAGCGGTGCCGGTGGCGGCCTGGCCAAGAGCGCCGTCCCGGCCGGAGTCGGTGCCGACAGCAAGAAGGTGGACGCATGAAGCTCATCACCGCCGTCGTCAAGCCCCACCGGCTCGACGAGATCAAGGAAGCCCTCCAGGCCTTCGGCGTACACGGCCTGACGGTCACCGAGGCGAGCGGTTACGGTCGTCAGAGGGGCCACACCGAGGTCTACCGCGGTGCCGAGTACACCGTCGACCTGGTCCCCAAGATCCGTATCGAGGTACTGGCCGAGGACGACGACGCCGAGCAGCTGATCGACGTCATCGTCAAGGCCGCCCGCACCGGCAAGATCGGTGACGGCAAGGTCTGGTCCCTCCCGGTCGAGACGGCCGTACGGGTCCGGACCGGCGAGCGCGGCCCGGACGCGCTCTAACAGAAAAAGAAGGACAGGAGTCGCTGGGTGTCGAGTACGGACGTGCGCAAGGAAGCAGAGGACTCGGGACCCAGCGGCTATGCGGCGGCCCGGCTGCGTCTCCTCACAGAGGGGGCGCAGTCCGGGCCGCCGCGCCGTAAGGCGCTGTCGGAACTGACCGACGACTGGCTGACGGGCCTCTTCGCCGCGGGCGCCGAGGACCTGCGCGGCGCGTCCCTGGTCGCCGTCGGCGGCTACGGCCGCGGCGAGCTGTCCCCACGCAGCGACCTGGACCTGCTCCTCCTCCACGACGGCAGCGACCCCAAGGCGGTCGCCGCCCTGGCCGATCGCATCTGGTACCCCGTCTGGGACCTCGGCCTCTCCCTCGACCACTCGGTGCGTACGCCGGCCGAGGCCCGCAAGACGGCCGCGGAGGATCTGAAGGTCCAGCTCGGCCTCCTGGACGCCCGGCATATCGCCGGTGACCTGGGACTGACCGCCGGTCTGCGCACGGCCGTCCTCGCCGACTGGCGCAACCAGGCGCCGAAACGTCTCCCCGAGCTCCAGGAACTGTGTGCCGAGCGCGCCGAGCGCCAGGGCGAGCTGCAGTACCTGCTGGAGCCCGACCTCAAGGAGGCCCGCGGCGGCCTCCGTGATGCCACCGCCCTGCGCGCCGTCGCCGCCTCCTGGCTGGCCGACGCCCCGCGCGAGGGCCTGGACGACGCCCGGCGCCGGCTGCTCGACGTACGTGACGCACTGCACCTCACCACCGGGCGCGCCACCGACCGGCTCGCGCTCCAGGAGCAGGACCAGGTCGCCGCCGAGCTCGGCCTGCTCGACGCGGACACGCTGCTGCGGCAGGTGTACGAGGCGGCGCGGGTCATCTCGTACGCCAGCGACGTCACCTGGCGCGAGGTGGGGCGGGTGCTCAGGTCGCGGGCCGTGCGGCCGCGGCTGCGCGCCATGCTCGGTGGCGGAAAGCCGGTCACCGACCGTTCTCCGCTGGCCGAGGGCGTGGTCGAGCAGGACGGCGAGGTGGTGCTCGCCCGTGCCGCACGCCCCGAGCGCGACCCCGTGCTGCCGCTGCGTGCCGCGGCCGCCGCCGCACAGGCCGGCCTCCCGCTCTCCCTGCACGCCGTCCGGCGCCTGGCGGCCCATGTGCGCCCGATGCCCACGCCCTGGCCCGCCGAGGCGCGCGAACAGCTGGTCACCCTGCTCGGCTCCGGCCACCCCACCATCGAGGTCTGGGAGGCGCTGGAGGCGGAAGGCCTGATCACGCGGCTGCTTCCGGACTGGGAGCGGGTGCGCTGCCGGCCGCAGCGCAACGCCGTGCACATCTGGACCGTCGACCGGCACCTGATCGAAACGGCCGTCCGCGCCTCGGAGTTCACCCGTCGTGTCCACCGCCCCGACCTCCTTCTGGTCGCCGCGCTGCTGCACGACATCGGCAAGGGCTGGCCCGGCGACCACTCCGTGGCCGGCGAGATCATCGCCAAGGATGTCGCCGCGCGCATCGGCTTCGATCGCGAGGAGGTCGCCGTACTCGCGACCCTCGTACGCCACCACCTGCTGCTCGTGGACACCGCCACCCGCCGTGACCTGGAGGACCCGGCCACCGTCCGTTCGGTCGCCGACGCGGTCGGCTCGCAGGGCACGCTGGAGCTGCTGCACGCGCTGACCGAGGCGGACGCGCTGGCCACCGGTCCGGCCGCCTGGTCGTCCTGGCGCGGCTCGCTCGTGGCCGACCTGGTCAAGCGGGTCGCGGCCGTCCTCGCCGGGGACGTCCCGGACGAGCCGGAGGCCGCCGCGCCCACCGCCGAGCAGGAGCGGCTCGCCATCGAGGCGATCGCCACCGGCAGCCCGGTGCTGTCCCTGCGCGCCCAGACCGAGCCGCCGACGGAGGAGCAGCCGTCCGGCGACCCCGAACCGCTCGGCGTCGAGCTGCTCATCGCCGTACCGGACCAGCCGGGCGTGCTGCCCGCGGTCGCCGGCGTCCTCGCCATGCACCGCCTGACCGTCCGCACCGCGGAACTGCGCGCCCTGGACCTGCCGGACGGTGTCGAGGGCGCGGTCCTGCTGCTGGACTGGCGGGTCGCCGCCGAGTACGGCTCGCTGCCCCAAGCCGCGCGCCTGCGCGCGGATCTCGTACGGGCGCTGGACGGCTCCCTGGACATCGCGGGGCGGCTCGCCGAGCGGGACGCCGCCTATCCGCGCCGGCGGGGTGTCGTGGCGCCGGCGGCGCGGGTGACGGTCGCGTCCGCCGCGTCACGCCTGGCCACGGTGATCGAGGTGCGGGCGCAGGACGCCCCCGGCCTGTTGCACCGGATCGGGCGGGCGCTGGACGACGCCAAGGTGCGGGTGCGCAGCATGCATGTGTCGACGCTGGGTGCCAACGCCGTCGACGCCTTCTATGTGACCGGCCCCGAGGGGGCGCCCCTGCCCGGCGAGGAGGCGGCCTCCGTGGCGCGGAAGCTGGAGGAGATGTTGCGGGGCTGACACGGGATCCCGGTGTCGTGGCGAGCCGGGATACCCTGGAGGGCGATTCATCCGCAGCCACCGACCCCGAGGACCGCGAGCGCCGTGTTCGATACTCTTTCCGATCGCCTCTCAGCGACTTTCAAGAACCTGCGCGGCAAAGGACGGCTCTCCGAGGCGGACATCGACGCCACCGCGCGCGAGATCCGCATCGCGCTCCTCGAGGCGGACGTGGCCCTGCCCGTCGTCCGTACGTTCATCAAGAACGTCAAGGAGCGCGCCCTCGGCGTAGAGGTGTCCCGGGCGCTGAACCCGGCCCAGCAGGTCCTCAAGATCGTCAACGACGAACTGGTCACCATCCTCGGTGGCGAGACCCGTCGTCTGCGCTTCGCCAAGCAGCCGCCGACCGTGATCATGCTGGCGGGTCTGCAGGGTGCCGGTAAGACCACCCTCGCGGGCAAGCTCGGCCGCTGGCTGAAGGAGCAGGGCCACTCGCCGCTGCTGGTCGCCGCCGACCTCCAGCGCCCGAACGCGGTGAACCAGCTGAGCGTCGTCGCCGAGCGGGCCGGGGTGGCCGTATACGCTCCGGAGCCCGGCAACGGCGTGGGTGACCCGGTCAAGGTCGCCAAGGACTCCATCGAGCACGCCCGGACCAAGGTCCACGACATCGTGATCGTGGACACCGCCGGCCGCCTGGGCATCGACCAGGACATGATGCAGCAGGCCGCGGACATCCGGGACGCGGTCTCGCCGGACGAGATCCTCTTCGTCGTCGACGCGATGATCGGTCAGGACGCGGTCAACACCGCCGAGGCCTTCCGCGACGGCGTCGGCTTCGACGGCGTGGTGCTCTCCAAGCTCGACGGCGACGCCCGCGGTGGTGCGGCCCTGTCGATCCGCCAGATCACCGGCAAGCCGATCATGTTCGCGTCGAACGGCGAGAAGCTCGACGACTTCGACGCCTTCCACCCTGACCGGATGGCCTCCCGCATCCTCGACATGGGTGACCTGCTCACCCTGATCGAGCAGGCGGAGAAGACGTTCAGCCAGGAAGAGGCCGAGAAGATGGCCTCCAAGCTGGCGTCCAAGAAGGGCCAGGACTTCACCCTGGACGACTTCCTGGCCCAGATGGAGCAGGTCCGGAAGATGGGCAGCATCAGCAAGCTGCTCGGCATGCTCCCGGGCATGGGCCAGATCAAGGACCAGATCAACAACCTCGACGAGCGGGACGTCGACCGCACGGCCGCCATCATCAAGTCGATGACGCCGGGCGAGCGCCAGGAGCCGACGATCATCAACGGCTCGCGTCGCGCCCGTATCGCCAAGGGTTCCGGCGTCGAGGTCAGCGCGGTCAAGAACCTGGTCGAGCGGTTCTTCGAGGCCCGCAAGATGATGTCCCGCATGGCTCAGGGCGGCGGCATGCCGGGTATGCCCGGGATGCCGGGCATGGGCGGTGGTCCCGGTCGCTCCAAGAAGCAGCCGAAGAAGGCCAAGGGCAAGCAGCGCTCCGGCAACCCGATGAAGCGCAAGCAGCAGGAGCAGGAGGAGGCCGCACGCAGGGCGGCGGCCGCTCAGGGCGGCAACGCCTTCGGTGTGCCGGGCCAGCAGGCGCCTCAGGACTTCGAGCTGCCGGACGAGTTCAAGAAGTTCATGGGCTGAGTTCACCCTCTGCTTCACCCTGTGCGCGTGCCAGGGGTTGGTCGTTGTCGTAACGTCCGGATATGACCAACCCCGCGCCGCCACGCAAGTCGCCCGACCAGCCCTGGCGTACCGAGGGCACTCCCGAGGAGCCGCCGAAGCCGCCGGGCGGGCGGAAGATGCGGGGCGGTTGGTGGAGTCTGATCCTCACCGCGCTGGTCGTGTACCTGATCGCGAACCTGATCCTGTCGTTCTTCAACGAGGGCGACGAGCCGACGATCTCGTACACCGAGTTCAGCAAGCAGGTCGACGCGGGCAACGTCAGCAAGATCTACGCCAAGGGCAACGCGATCCAGGGCCAGCTCAAGAAGGAGCGGAGCAACCCGGACGGAGGCGGCAAGTACACCAAGTTCAACACCGAGCGGCCGACGTTCGCGAGCGACCAGATCTGGGACGACCTGACCAAGCACGACGTCACGGTCACGGCGGAGCCGGTTGTCCAGCACCGCAGCTTTCTGGCCAACTTGCTGATCTCGCTGGCACCGATGCTGCTGCTGATCGCGGTGTGGGTCTTCATCGCACGGCGGATGAGCGCGGGGATGGGCGGCGCGGGCGGCATGCTCGGCCGCAAGGCACCGCCCAAGCCGGTCGAGTTGGAGCCCGGACAGCAGCGGACCACCTTCGAGGACGTGGCCGGCATCGACGAGGTCGAGGGCGAGCTCAACGACGTCGTGGACTTCCTGAAGAACCCGGACGCGTATCGCCGTATGGGCGCGAAGATGCCCCGCGGCGTGCTGCTCGCGGGCCCGCCCGGCACCGGAAAGACGCTGCTCGCGCGGGCGGTGGCGGGCGAGGCCGGAGTCCCGTTCTTCTCGGCTTCGGCCTCCGAGTTCATCGAGATGATCGTCGGCGTCGGCGCCTCACGCGTGCGTGAGCTGTTCGCGGAGGCCCGCAAGGTGGCGCCGTCGATCATCTTCATCGACGAGATCGACACCATCGGCCGGGCCCGCGGCGGCGGTTCCGGCATGGGCGGCCACGACGAGCGCGAGCAGACGCTGAACCAGATCCTCACCGAGATGGACGGCTTCTCGGGCTCCGAGGGCGTCATCGTCATCGCGGCCACCAACCGCGCCGACGTCCTCGACCCGGCCCTCACCCGCCCCGGCCGCTTCGACCGGGTGGTCATGGTCTCGCCCCCGGACCGCGGCGGCCGCGAGGCCATCCTCCAGATCCACACCCGCGAGATCCCCCTCGCGAAGGACGTCGACCTGGCCCATGTCGCCCGTACGACCCCGGGCATGACCGGCGCCGAACTGGCCAACCTCGCCAACGAGGCCGCCCTCCTCGCCGTCAAGCGCAAGCAGGAGAGGGTCACGCAGTCCGACCTCTCGGAGGCACTGGAGAAGGTCCAACTGGGCGCCGAACGGCCCCTGGTGATGCCCGAGGAGGAGCGCCGCCGCACCGCGTACCACGAGAGCGGCCACGCCCTGCTCGGCATGCTGCAGCCCGGCGCCGACCCCGTCCGCAAGATCACCATCGTGCCGCGCGGCCGCGCGCTCGGCGTGACGCTCTCGACGCCGGAGTCCGACAAGTACGCGTACACGGAGGAGTACCTGCGCGGCCGGATCATCGGCGCGCTCGGCGGCATGGCGGCGGAGCAGGTCGTCTACGGGGTGATCACGACCGGCGCGGAGAACGACCTCGAGCAGGTCACCAACATCGTCCGCGGCATGGTCGCCCGCTGGGGCATGAGCGAGCGCGTCGGCCGTCTGTCGGCGCTGCCCGGCGACGCCCAGCAGGCCTACGGCCTCTCGGCGGCCCCGCAGACCCTGGACGTG
The DNA here is from genome assembly GCF_042893105.1 of Streptomyces sp. NPDC001663. Lineage (NCBI taxonomy): Bacteria > Bacillati > Actinomycetota > Actinomycetes > Kitasatosporales > Streptomycetaceae > Streptomyces > Streptomyces sp. NPDC001663. The sequence continues at coordinate 265,356 of NZ_JBIAUR010000011.1, forward strand.
ATCGAGCACGAGATGCGCCGGATCGTCGACGAGTGCTACGAGGAGGCCTGCCGCAAGCTCCGCGACCACCGCGGCCAACTGGACGCCCTCGCCCAGGCGTTGCTGGAGCGGGAGACCCTGGAGGAGGCGGACGCGTACCGCATCGCGGGCATCACGCGGCTCGCGAAGGGCGAGGGGTGACCGCGGCCCGGCCACCCCCGCACCGCCTACTTGCCCGGGAACTTCCAGACGTACGGTGCCCCGTCCTCCTCGGCCCAGTGCACCTCGACGCTCTTCGCGTCCGCGGGCACCAGGTACGTCTCGCAGAAGACGTGACTCTCGCCCTGCCTCCAGCTCTCGATGTCGTACGGGTCCTCGCAGCCGGCGACAGCGCTCTCGTCCGCACCGATGAGGATCGCCCCCGGCACACCGTCGGCATAGACCTCGGTGCCGTCGTTGACATCGGGGGAGTCGGTGAGCGCCGGACCGCCCTGGTGCGTGAACTTCACCTGCGCGGTGGCCAGCACCTTGCCCTTGGCGTTCTTCGCGTCGGCCACGGCCTTCGCGGCGTCGGCCTCGGTGCCGAGCACGACCTTCTGCGCCACGATCCCGTACGTGACCACACCGGGGTCCTCCTTGAACTTCCCCGTGGCCGCCTCACCGGTCGCCAGCTCGCCACCGGAGGCCGCCGAGGGGCTCGGGGAGGCCTTGGCCCGGGCGGTGGCCGGGCTTTTGGCGTCGGCCTTGTCGCCCCCGCCGCCGCAGGCGGTGAGCGTCAGGGCCAGAACGGCCACGGGCGCGGCGAGGCGCAGCGCGGTCTTGTGGTGCAGCAAAACAGCTCCTGTGTGCCAGATTGCGAGTGGTGCCCTGTGCAACGAAGCAGCGTACGTACCGCATCGTCTGCTTCACGCCAATCACAACTGCGGGCAGGAGCGGTCCTGTCAGGGCGTACGGGCGATCAGGTACCGGAACACGTTCGGCATCCACACCGTGCCGTCCCGGCGCTGATACGGGTGCAGGGCCTCCGTCAGCTCCTTGTCGACCTGGGTCTGGTCCGTCGCCGAGATCGCCGCGTCGAACAGGCCCGTCGACAGCAGCCCCCGTACCGCGCTGTCCGTGTCGGCGTAGCCGAACGGGCAGGCCACCCGGCCCGAGCCGTCGGGCTTCAGGCCCGCCCGCTGGGCCACCTCCTCCAGGTCGTCGCGAAGGGCGGGGCGCCAACTGCCCGTGCTGCGCAGCGGATCCGCCAGTTTGGTGGCCACCCGCAGCACGGACGACGTGGTGCAGCGCTCCGGCGGGCCCCAGCCGGCGAGCACCACGGGCGCCCCGCGCTCGGCGAGCGGTGTCGCTGCCTGCAGCAGCCCGCCGAGCCCCTCCGAGTCGCCCGCGAGACACCCGATGGGCTCGAAAGCGGTCACCAGGGTGTACGCGGGCGTCTCCGCGTCGCCCGCGGCCCCTACGTCCTCGGGCGAACCGTCGACGAGCCGCGTGTCCGCACGCGCACGCGTGCTCCAGGCCTCCGGCAGCAGCCGCTCCCGCGCGAGGGCGAGCCGCTCGGGGGAGGAGTGGTCGACACCGGTGACCGCGGCGCCTCTGCACGCGGCCATCAGAAGAGCCAGCCCGCTGCCGCAGCCGAGGCCCAACAGCCGTGTGCCGGGGCCCACTTCCAGTCGCTCGTAGACGGCCTCGTAGAGCGGGACCAGCATCCGCTCCTGGATCTCGGACCAGTCACGCGCGCGTGCACACAGGTCTGCGCGGGGTACCTCGCCCGCGTGAGTGAGATGCCGCCGCACGAGCGTAGGTGTCATCTAAAGCGCCCCAATCCGCCGAGAGTTGCCGCTGTGCCCGTTTCCGTAGCCCCCGTGACGTGCGCTCGCACTCCCCCCGTATGCCAGGTAACTCCGCACTCGACCGCTCGTCCAGAGGTTGAAGGGCCCGGCTTGTGGGTTGGCTGTGCGAGCGAAAAGAATTCACATCCCGGCAACGTCGGCCCGTAGCATCGCGCCATGGCAAAGGCATCCGTTCTCACGCCCCGGGCGGAGGACTTCCCCCGCTGGTACCAGGATCTGATCAACAAGGCGGAGCTGGCCGACAACGGCCCGGTGCGCGGCACCATGGTGATCCGACCGTACGGGTACGGGCTGTGGGAGCGGATGCAGGCCGAGATGGACGCCCGGATCAAGGAGACGGGCACCCAGAACGCGTACTTCCCGCTGCTGATCCCGCAGTCGTACCTCACCCGCGAGGCCGACCACGTCGAGGGCTTCGCCCCCGAACTCGCGGTGGTCACCCATGCCGGCGGAAAGGAACTCGAAGAGCCCGCCGTGGTCCGCCCCACCTCCGAGACGATCATCAACGAGTACTTCTCGAAGTGGGTGCAGAGCTACCGCGACCTGCCCCTGCTCATCAACCAGTGGGCGAACGTGGTGCGTTGGGAACTCAGGCCGCGGCTCTTCCTCCGTACGACGGAATTCCTGTGGCAGGAGGGCCACACCGCGCACGCCACCTACGAGGAGGCGCGGGACTTCGCCGCGCACATCCAGCGGCACGTCTACGGGGATTTCCTCGAGAACGTCCTCGCGATGGACTTCCTGTCCGGCCGCAAGACGGTCAAGGAGCGCTTCGCGGGCGCGATCAACACCCTCACGCTCGAGAGCATGATGGGCGACGGCAAGGCCCTCCAGATGGTCACCAGCCACGAACTGGGCCAGAACTTCGCCAAGGCCTTCAACACCTCGTACCTGTCGAAGGAAGGCAGGCAGGAGCTCGTCTGGCAGACGTCCTGGGGCTCCACGACCCGCATGATCGGCGCCCTGGTGATGACTCACGGGGATGACAACGGCCTGCGGGTGCCGCCGCGGCTCGCGCAGATCCAGGCCGTCGTCCTCGCGATCAAGGGCGACGAAGCGGTTCTGGCCAAGGTCCGCGAAATCGGCGCCCGGCTGAAGGACGCCGGCATCCGCGTCCACGTGGACGACCGCACGGACCTCCCCTTCGGGCGCCGCGCGGTCGACTGGGAGCTCAAGGGCGTGCCCGTACGGATCGAGGTCGGGCCCCGTGACCTGGACAGCGGCACGGCGATGCTGGCCCGCCGCATCCCCGGAGGCAAGGAGCCGGTGGCTCTCGACTCCCTCGTGAGCCTGCTCCCCACCGTCCTCGACGAGGACCAGGCGCTGCTCCTGCGGCAGTCGCGCGAGCGCCGCGAGTCCCGTACGGCGGACGTGTCCACGATCGAGGAGGCCGTCGAGTCCGTCGGCGCCGGCGGCTGGGCGCGCATCCCGTGGGCGGACCTCGGCGAAGAAGGCGAGGCCAGACTGGCCGAGCGCGCGATGACCGTACGGTGTCTGGTCGCGGAGGACGGGTCGGTGCCCGACCGCGAGGACGCGCCCGGTAACGTCGCGGTCGTCGCGCGCGCTTACTGAAGTAGCGCCCTCCGGTGCCAGAGCGGCCGAAACGCCCCTTGCGCATCTGCGGATCACACCCGCACCGGGCCGTGGACATCGTCTACGCGCCCGGTCGTAGGTCGGACTACGTACCACCTTGGTACGAGCTGTGAGGTTTCTCCGCAGATCAGCGCACCCGCCCTCGTCAGGGCGCATCAGCGGCAACTGACGGGTACGTGCAAATTATTTGGGATGACCCGGAATAGGAACACATTCGAGCTCCCGCTCGTTGTCATTACGTGAGCACGACACAGACACCACCTGTTCTCGCCGCAGAGCTGGCAGAGGCGTGGGCCGACATTCAGCGGTACCACCCCGAGCTGCCGGACCTTGCCGCGCCAGAGTCCCTGATCGGAGAGTCCTCGTCCGCGTGCGGTCACGAGCTCTCCTTCGAGCGACTGCTCCATGAGGCAGTCCATGGCATCGCCGCCGCCCGCGGCGTGCGCGACACGTCCCGCGCCGGTCGGTACCACAACCGCAGATTCCTCGCGATCGCCGAGGAGCTGGGCCTGGACCACCCCGAGGAACCGCATCCCAGCAGCGGCTTCTCGCTGGTCACGCTCAACCCCGAGGCCAAGCGCCGCTACCGCCCGACCATCGAGCGGCTGCAGCGAGCCCTGAAGGCCCACACGGCAGCCACCTCCGCCGACACCCCGAAGAGCTTCCGGGGTCCGGCCGCCCGCCACGGCTCCTCCGGCGGCGGCGTGCGGGTCAAGGCGGTGTGCGACTGCGGTCGTAACGTACGGGTCGTCCCGTCCGTGCTGGCCCAGGCGCCGATCGTGTGCGGAGGGTGCGGGAAGCCGTTCCGGATCCCGGAGGTCGTCGGCGCGGCGTGAGGATGCGGCTGCTCGTGGCAGCCGCACCCCGGAAGCCGTAGCGGACGTGCGCAGCCTGTGGGCACCTGGAACGCCGGGTGCCCCGCAGGCATGCCCCCGAGCACCCGGTCGGAAGCGACCCGCCGGGTGTGGCACAATGGCTAGCTGTACTCGACAGCCGCACAGGAACCCTCTCGCCTCCGGCTGACGCGTCCATCGGGCACTCGGGTACCGCAACCCCACGCGGCCATCTCGCCGTGCCCAACCACGTCAAATCCAGGAGAACCCACTCCCGTGGCAGTCAAGATCAAGCTGAAGCGTCTGGGCAAGATCCGTTCGCCTCACTACCGCATCGTCGTCGCCGACTCCCGCACCCGCCGTGACGGCCGTGCGATCGAGGAGATCGGCAAGTACCACCCGACCTACAACCCGTCGGTCATCGAGGTGGACGGCGACCGTGTGGCGTACTGGCTGGGTGTCGGCGCGCAGCCGACCGAGCCCGTCCTCGCCATTCTGAAGAAGACCGGCGACTGGCAGAAGTTCAAGGGCGAGCCCGCCCCGGCTCCGCTGCTGGTTGCCGAGCCGAAGAAGGCGCGCCCGTCGTTCGAGGCCCTGAGTGGCGACGACGAGGGCAAGGGTGAGGCGATCACCCAGAAGAAGAAGGCGGAGAAGAAGGACGAGGCTGCCGCCGAGTCCGAGTCGGCCGAGGCCTGAGCATGCTCGAGGAGGCTCTCGAGCACCTCGTGAAGGGCATCGTCGACAACCCTGACGATGTGCAGGTCGCCTCGCGCAACCTGCGCCGCGGGCGCGTTCTCGAGGTCCGGGTCCACCCCGACGACCTCGGCAAGGTGATCGGCCGCAACGGCCGCACCGCACGCGCTCTGCGCACCGTCGTGGGTGCCATCGGCGGCCGCGGTGTCCGCGTCGACCTAGTCGACGTCGACCACGTCCGCTGACGCCAAACGCAGCACCGGCTCGGGCCGGGGAGGGCCACAGGGCCGTCCCCGGCCCGTAGTCGTACCTACAGGAGATCAAGCACAGTGCAGCTGGTAGTCGCTCGCATCGGCCGTGCCCACGGCATCAAGGGCGAGGTCACCGTCGAGGTCCGCACCGACGAGCCGGAGCTGAGGCTCGCGCCCGGCGCCGTACTGCTCACGGACCCCGCTTCCACGGGCCCGCTCACCATCGAGACCGGCCGTGTCCACAGCGGCCGGCTCCTCCTGCGCTTCGAGGGCGTGAAGGACCGCACCGCAGCCGAGGCCCTGCGCAACACCCTCCTGATCGCAGAGGTGGACCCGGAGGTGCTCCCCGAGGAGGAGGACGAGTACTACGACCACCAGCTGATGGACCTGGACGTGGTGACCAAGGACGGCGTGGAGGTCGGCCGGATCACGGAGATCTCGCACCTGCCCTCCCAGGACCTGTTCATCGTGGAGCGCCCCGACGGCAGCGAGGTCCTCATCCCCTTCGTCGAGGAGATCGTCACGGAGATCGACCTGGAGGAGCAGCGGGCGATCATCGACCCGCCGCCCGGCCTGATCGACGACCGGGCCGACATCGTGTCCTCGCGGGACGAGGCGTAATGCGCCTCGACGTCGTCACGATCTTCCCCGAGTACCTCGAGCCGCTGAACGTCTCCCTCGTCGGCAAGGCACGCGCGCGTGGACAGCTCAACGTCCATGTGCACGACCTGCGCGCGTGGACGTACGACCGCCACAACACCGTCGACGACACCCCGTACGGCGGCGGCCCGGGCATGGTCATGAAGACCGACCCCTGGGGCGACGCCCTGGACTCCGCCCTCGCCGACGGCTACGAGACCGGCTCCCACGCGCCGGCGCTGATCGTGCCCACCCCGAGCGGACGGCCCTTCACCCAGGAACTCGCCGTAGAGCTCTCCGAGCGCCCCTGGCTGATCTTCACGCCCGCGCGATACGAGGGCATCGACCGTCGCGTGATCGACGAGTACGCGACCCGTATGCCCGTCTACGAATTGTCCATCGGCGACTACGTCCTGGCCGGCGGCGAGGCGGCCGTCCTGGTCGTCACGGAGGCCGTCGCGCGCCTGCTGCCCGGCGTCCTGGGCAACGCGGAATCGCACCGTGACGACTCCTTCGCGCCCGGCGCGATGGCCAACCTCCTGGAAGGTCCCGTCTACACCAAGCCCCCGGAGTGGCGCGGCCGCGGCATCCCGGACGTGCTGCTCAGCGGCCACCACGGCAAGATCGCCCGCTGGCGCCGCGACGAGGCCCTTCGGCGTACGACCCTCAACCGGCCCGACCTCATTGAGCGTTGCGACCCCAAGGTCTTCGACAAGAAGGACCGGGAGATGCTCTCCATCCTGGGCTGGGCCCCGGACCCGGAGGGGGAGCCGTACGGCCGATTTTGGCGCAGGACTCAGGGCGTGGAAGAATAGACCGCTGTTGTGCGTCGTCCGGCGTGCGCCCCTGCCACAGGGGGACACGACGCCCGTCCCGACACGGACAGCATCCTTCTGGAACACCTAGCTCCCGTTGATGACCTGTGGCATCAGCGAAGAAAGCAGACGAAATGTCTCACCTGCTCGACTCCGTCGACAGCGCGTCGCTGCGCAGCGACGTCCCGGCCTTCCGCCCGGGTGACACCGTCAACGTCCACGTCCGCGTCATCGAGGGCAACCGCTCCCGTGTGCAGCAGTTCAAGGGCGTTGTGATCCGCCGCCAGGGCGCCGGTGTCCGCGAGACCTTCACGGTCCGCAAGGTCTCCTTCTCCGTCGGCGTCGAGCGCACCTTCCCGGTGCACACCCCGATCGTCGAGAAGATCGAGCTCGTCACCCGCGGTGACGTGCGTCGCGCCAAGCTGTACTACCTGCGCGAGCTGCGCGGTAAGGCCGCGAAGATCAAGGAGAAGCGCGACAGCTGAGCTCGCGCGGGTGTGCATAGCGGGGCCGGATAGCATCTGGCCCCGATGGACACCGAAGCACAGCCGACGAAGCGCGACCGCTCTTCCAGCCCTGTATCAGCGGCTGTGGAGGGACGGTCGCGTTTCGCGTTGGTGACGCGGATCACCGACTGGCTGCCCGGTGGCTGGATCTCCTTGATCCTGCTGCTCTGCCTGGTGTTTTTGCTGCTCCTCAACGCTTTCGTGGTCCAACCATTCCAGATTCCCAGCGGATCCATGGAAAACGGATTGAGGATCGGGGACCGCGTTCTCGTAAATAAGTTGGCGTACCGTTTCGGTGCCGAGCCGCGCCGCGGCGATGTCGTCGTGTTCGACGGAACCGGGTACTTCGGGAACGCCGACTACATCAAGCGCGTCGTGGGTGTGGGAGGAGACCACGTGGTCTGCTGCGACAAGGAGGGGAGGATCGAGGTGAACGGCCGGTCGGTCGACGAGTCGACTTTCCTGTTCCCCGGCGACACCCCGTCCACGGTGCCCTTCAAGGTCGTCGTGCCCCAGGGCACCCTCTTCGTCCTCGGCGACCACCGCAGCGACTCCAGCGACTCCCGCGACCACCTCGGCTCGCCCGGCGGCGGCATGATCCCGGTCTCCGACGTCATCGGACGGGCCGACTGGATCGTGTGGCCCACCGCCCACTGGACCCGCCTGCAGCGTCCCGGCGCCTACGCGCGCGTGCCCGCCGCGGACGGTGCGCATGGGTAACCGTGGCAAACCGCGCGGTGCCGCGCCGAGCAACCCCTTCGGTACCGAGGACCTGCTGCCCACCGGCTCCCGCCGCACCGGCGGCGGTGTGGGCGGCGGCCGTACCCGTGCCGAGCGGCGCAAGCTGCAGCGCAAGGTCAAGCGAAAGCGCCGGCGCAGCGCCGTCAAGGAGATACCCCTCCTCGTCGGCGTCGCGGTGCTCATAGCCCTGGTCCTGAAGACGTTCCTCGTCCAGGCGTTCGTGATCCCGTCCGGTTCCATGGAGCAGACGATCCGGATCGGCGACCGCGTCCTGGTCGACAAGTTCACCCCGTGGTTCGGCTCCAAGCCCAAGCGTGGCGACGTCGTCGTCTTCAAGGACCCCGGCGGCTGGCTCGCGGACGAGCAGACCACGACGAAGAAGGACGACCCGGTCGTCGTCAAACAGGTCAAGGAGGGGCTCACCTTCATCGGCCTGCTGCCGTCCGACAACGAGAAGGACCTCATCAAGCGGGTCATCGGGGTCGGCGGCGACCACGTCAAGTGCTGTGACGCGCAGGGGCGGGTGACCGTCAACGGCGTGCCCCTGACCGAGGGTGACTACCTCTATCCCGGAAACGCCCCCTCCACGCAGCAGTTCGATATCACCGTCCCCCAGGGGCGGTTGTGGGTGATGGGCGACCACCGGGGCAACTCCGCGGACTCCCGCGCCCACATGAACACCGACTACGGCGGCACGGTCTCCGTGGACTCAGTGGTGGGACGGGCGAAGGTCATCGCCTGGCCCTTCGGCCACTGGAACATGCTGAAAGAACCTAAAACTTTCTCCTCCGTTTCCAACTCCGTGTCGGGGACGACCGCGTCCCCGCAGCTGTCGCATAGGGTTGCTCCCGACGATCTGAACGGAACGATCCAGCTCCCGACCCCTGCGGAACTCCCGCTCGTTATGGGAGTGGTGGGCCTGCGCCGTATATGGGGCAGGCGGCGGCACAGAGTAAGGAGTTGGCGTGGGGGATGTGGCGGTTGGCGCACGGTCCGGACACGACGGCGAGGAGCACCGCGGACACCCCGTGGAAGCCGTCCCGGCCGCGGACAGCGCCGTGACCTCCGGGAGTGACTCCCCGGCGGCCGACGACGGGCCCGCGCGCGACGAGCAGACCAAACCCGGGGATCAAGGGCCGGGCGACTCGACCCCCAAGTCCAAGAAGCAGCGCTCCTTCTGGAAGGAGCTGCCCATTCTGATCGGCATCGCGCTCGTGCTGGCGCTGCTGATCAAGACGTTCCTGGTGCAGGCGTTCTCGATTCCCTCGGACTCGATGCAGAACACCCTCCAGCAGGGCGACCGCGTCCTCGTCGACAAGCTCACCCCGTGGTTCGGTTCGAAGCCCGAGCGCGGCGAGGTCGTCGTCTTCCACGACCCGGACAACTGGCTGGCGGGCGAGCCGACCGCCACTCCGAACGCGCTGCAGAAGGTCCTCAGCTGGATCGGCCTGATGCCGTCCGCCGAGGAGAAGGACCTCATCAAGCGCGTCATCGGCGTCGGCGGCGACACCGTCTCCTGCAAGGGCAGCGGACCGCTCAAGGTGAACGGCAAGGCGCTCAACGACACATCGTTCGTCTACGCCGGCAACACGCCGTGCAGCGTGGACGACCAGGGCGGCCAGTTCACGGTGAAGGTCCCCAAGGGCTACATCTGGGTCATGGGCGACCACCGCCAGAATTCGCGCGACTCCCGCTACAACCAGAGCGACAAGCACAACGGCATGGTTCCGGTGGACAAGGTCGTCGGACGCGCCATCGTCATCGCATGGCCGATCACCCGCTGGGACACGCTCCCGGTCCCGGACACCTTCGACCAGCCCGGCCTGAACAACCAGTCCTCGGCGTCCGCCGCTCTGACGGCCGCGCCGAACGCGCTCGCCCTCACGGGCGTGGTGCCGGTGGCGCTGTGGCGTCGTAGGAAGATCGCGGCGGCCGAGACCCGCTGAAGCCGCCCCGTGCACCCTGCCTGACCTCGCCTTGGTGAAAGCCTGGTGCAGCTGTGACGTCGGTCGACCCGGAGGGGCTGACCGGCTCTGGTACCGCCGGGTAGGGTGCGGACCCATGGGTGGCGAGAGCACTACGCGTACGGCCCCGCGCAGCGGCGGCAAGAGCACGAGCCCGGTGGGCAGCAGGACCGGACAGCGACTGTCCGGAATCGCTGTCGCACTGGGCATTGTGCTGTTCCTCGGAGGATTCGCCTGGGGAGCGGTGGTCTACCGGCCGTACACCGTGCCGACCACCTCGATGACGCCGACGATCGACGCGGGCGACCGGGTCCTGGCGCAGCGCGTCGACGGCGACGAGATCCGCCGGGGCGACGTCGTCGTCTTCACGGACAAGAGCTGGGTGACCAACTCGGCCGTGGTCAAGCGCGTGGTCGCGGTCGGCGGCGACAAGGTCTCCTGCTGCACGAACGGCAAGCTGACCGTCAACGGCAAGCAGATCGACGAGGCCTATCTCAAGGGCAGCGTGGTCGAGGACAAGAAGATCCCGACCGTGACGGTCCCCAAGGGCCGACTGTTCCTCCTCGGCGACGAGCGCCAGGGCTCCCTGGACTCCTCCGCGCACATCAGCGACGCGGCCCAGGGCACCGTCGCGCGTTCCGCCGTGACCGCCCGGGTGGACTCCGTCGTCTGGCCCATGAAGGGCATGCTGGAGCGCCCGACCGGCTTCGAGACGCTCGGGGCGATCTCCTCCCCGGGCCCGCTGCATACGATCGTCACGCTGATCGTCGTGGGAGCCGTCCTTGTCCTCGCCGGTGGCGCGTACGGCCCGGTCGCCAAGCGGATGGGCAACCGGCGCTCCCGTACGCGGACGGAGCCCGTGGGTGCCCGCTGAGGCGATCGACGCATACGAGGACTCCTACCGCGGCGGGCTGCGCAAGGTGGCCCGGGTGGTACTGCTCGACCCCGACGACCGCATCCTCCTCCTGCACGGGCACGAGCCGGGCGATCCGGCCGACGACTGGTGGTTCACGCCCGGCGGCGGCGTGGAGGGCGACGAGACTCGTGAAGAGGCCGCGCTCAGGGAACTCGCGGAGGAGACCGGCATCACCGAGGTCGAACTCGGCCCGGTGCTGTGGCGGCGGATGTGCTCCTTCCCGTTCGCGGGCCGCCGCTGGGACCAGGACGAGTGGTACTACCTGGCCCGTACGAGCCAGACGGCGACCGCGCCGACGCGGCTGACGGAGCTGGAGCGGCGTAGCGTCGCCGGAGCACGCTGGTGGACGTGTCAGGAACTGAGCCAGGCACATGAGACGGTGTATCCGACCAGACTCGCCGGGCTGCTCCGCCGGCTGCTCGACGAAGGTCCCCCGGCCGGACCCGTAACCCTTGACACGGAAATTGTCTAGAGGGGCGCGGGACTGGCGCACAATGGGGGGATCGCACGGCTGAAGGGGAACATGCCATGAGCGCCGAGGACCTCGAGAAGTACGAGACCGAGATGGAGCTGAAGCTCTACCGGGAGTACCGCGATGTCGTCGGTCTGTTCAAATACGTGATCGAGACCGAGCGGCGCTTCTACCTGACCAACGACTACGAGATGCAGGTGCACTCGGTCCAGGGTGAGGTGTTCTTCGAGGTGTCCATGGCGGATGCCTGGGTGTGGGACATGTACCGGCCGGCTCGTTTCGTGAAGCAGGTTCGCGTACTGACGTTCAAGGACGTGAACATCGAGGAGCTGAACAAGAGCGATCTCGAGCTGCCGAGCGGGTGACGGAGATATCCACAACCGGTGAGTAGTCCACCAAGATCCACTTGGTGGGGCCGGATGCGTGACGGTTGGCGCCGGAGGTGGTGCCGACATGAACGCACGAGGTGCGATGGGCAAGTACGGCGAGGATCTGGCCGCCAGGCGGCTGGTGGACGCCGGGATGACCGTCCTGGAGCGCAACTGGCGCGCTGGCAGGACAGGTGAGATCGACATCGTGGCCCGGGACGGCGACGTCCTGGTGGTCTGCGAGGTGAAGACCCGCCGCGCTGGCGCTTTCGAACACCCCATGGCCGCGGTCACGCCGACGAAGGCGGAACGCCTGCGTGGCCTGGCGGAACGCTGGGCCCAGGAACACGGAGGAGCTCCGCCGGGAGGCGTCCGCATCGACCTGGTCGGCGTCCTGCTCCCCGACCGCGGCGCGCCCGTGGTCGAGCATGCGCGGGGGGTGGCCTGATGGGATTCGCGCGTACGTGCTCGGTGGCGCTGGTGGGCGTCGAGGGCGTGGTGGTCGAGGTCCAGGCCGATCTGGAGCCGGGCGTGGCGGCGTTCACGTTGGTGGGGTTGCCGGACAAGAGCCTGAGCGAGAGCCGGGATCGGGTGCGGGCTGCGGTGGTCAATTCGGGTGGCGAGTGGCCGCAGAAGAAACTGACGGTCGGGCTCAGCCCGGCATCGGTGCCGAAGGCCGGCAGTGGTTTCGATCTTGCCGTCGCCTGTGCCGTCCTCGGTGCCTCGGAGCGGATCGATCCGCGGGTGCTCGCCGATATCGTGATGATCGGGGAGCTGGGTCTGGACGGCCGGGTGCGGCCCGTCCGGGGGATCCTGCCGGCGGTGCTGGCCGCGGCGGACGCCGGCTACGAGCAGGTGGTGGTGCCCGAGTGCGCGGCCGCCGAGGCATCGCTGGTGCCCGGCGTGTCCGTCCTTGGGGTGCGCAGCCTGCGGCAGCTGATCGCCGTCCTCACCGACGAACCCGTGCCCGACGAGGAACCGGACGAGGTGGGTCGCCCGGATCCGCTCCTGGCCGGTCTGCGCGTGCCCGGTACGGGCGCGGCCACGGGCATGCACAGCTTGGGCGCGGCACAGCACGACCAGGGGCACGACCTCGCGGACGTGGTCGGCCAGATCTCGGCGAGGACCGCGGTGGAGGTCTCCGCGGCGGGCGGCCATCACCTCTTTCTCGAGGGCCCGCCCGGTGCCGGGAAGACGATGCTCGCGGAGCGGCTGCCCGCCATCCTGCCCCGGCTCAGTCGACAGGAGTCGCTGGAGGTCACGGCGGTGCACTCGGTGGCGGGACTGCTGCCGCCGGGCAAGCCCCTGATCGACGTCGCTCCGTACTGCGCCCCGCACCACTCGGCCACGATGCAGGCGCTCGTGGGCGGCGGACCGGGGATCGCGCGGCCCGGAGCCGTGTCGCTCTCGCATCGGGGTGTCCTCTTCCTGGACGAGACGCCCGAGTTCAGCAGCCAGGTCCTCGACGCGCTGCGGCAGCCACTGGAGGCGGGGCACGTCGTGATCGCGCGCAGTGCGGGTGTCGTGCGGTTCCCGGCGCGCTTTCTGATGGTCCTCGCGGCGAATCCCTGCCCGTGCGGTCGTTTCTCGCAGATGGACGACTTCTGTGAGTGTCCTCCCTCGGCGATCCGCCGCTACCAGGCCCGGCTGTCCGGTCCGCTGCTCGACCGCGTCGACCTGCGCGTCGAGGTGGACCGCGTCACCCGCGACCAGCTGACCCGGCGCGGCGCGCGGGGCGAGTCCACCGCGACGGTCGCCAACCGGGTTCGGGCGGCCAGGGAGCGGGCGGCGGCGCGGCTGGCAGGCACGCCATGGCGGACGAACAGCGAAGTCCCCGGCCGTGAGCTGCGCAGCCGCTGGCACGCCGCGAGCGGCGCGATGGACGAGGCCGAACGCAACCTGGAGCGGGGCGTGCTGACCGCCCGCGGGCTCGACCGCGTCCTGCGTGTCGCCTGGACCGTCGCCGACCTCGTCGGACACGACCGCCCCGACGCGACGGACGTCGCCCTGGCGCTGCAACTGCGCACCGGTGTGCCGCGAGGCGTGCCCATGGCCATCGGGGCGCTGACATGACCGCCGGCGACGATCCGGACGGCGAGCTGCTCGCCCGTGTCTTCCTGAGCCGGGTTCTCGAACCCGGGGACGAGGTCGGTGGGCGGTGGGTGCGGGAGATGGGGGCCGTCGAGGTCGCGCGGGTGCTGCGGGGCGGTGGGCCGCAGCTGGTCGGGATCACCGACAAGCGGTGGGCCGGGTTGCTGGACCGGGCGCAGGAGGCCGAGCCCGAGCGGGATCTTGCCGCCGCGCGGGATGCCGGGGTTCGCTTCCTTGTGCCGGGTGACGGTGAATGGCCGGGGCAGCTGGACGATCTCGGAGATGCGCGGCCCGTGGGGCTGTGGGTCCGGGGGCGGCCCAGTCTGCGGATGTGGGCGCTCCGCTCGGTCGCCGTGGTGGGCGCGCGGGCCTGCACCGAGTACGGGGCGCACATGGCGGCCACCCTCGGCGCCGACCTCGCCGAGCGCGGATGGGTGGTCGTGTCCGGCGGGGCCTACGGCGTCGACGGCGCCGCGCACCGGGGCGCCCTCGGCGCCGGCGGAGCCACCGTCGCCGTGCTGGCCTGCGGTGTCGACCGGTCCTACCCGCGCGGACACACCGAACTGATCAACAGGATCGCGGAACAGGGACTCGTCGTGGGGGAGTTGCCGCCCGGAGAACACCCGACGCCGAGCAGATTCGTCGTCCGCAACAGAGTGATCGCCGCCCTGACCAGGGGCACCGTGGTCGTCGAGGCCGCCTACCGCAGCGGCTCGCTCGTCACCGCGCGGGCGGCGCAGCGGCTGGGGCGCCACACGATGGGGGTACCCGGGCCGGCCACCAGCGGCCTGTCCGCGGGGGTGCACGAACTCCTGCGAGGCGACGCCGTGCTCGTCACCGACGCCGCGGAAGTCGTCGAGCTGGTCGGCGACATGGGGGAGCTGGCCCCGGACCGGCGCGGTACCGTGCTGCCGCGGGACCTGCTGGAGCCGGCCGCGCGGCGCGTCCTCGCCGCCCTGCCCGGACGTCGCGCGGCGCGGGCCGGCGAGATCGCGCGCGGCGCGCAGACCACGCCGGACGACGCCGTCGCGAGACTGTACGAACTCCGATCACTCGGTTACGTCGAACGACACGGCGACGGCTGGAAGTTGACACGCCAGGCGATGATCTCCGTCCGCGGGGGTCGCGGTCGATGCTGACCGAGCGTGTTCGGCCGTCCGGGGGAAGCCTGACACCAGTGGAAATACCCGCAGTTGGCGTCCCCCGGCGGTCACGCACAGCGACCTTCGTGACTCGGTGGGGCGCCCTGCGGAACGTATCTGCGCACGCATTCCGCGCCGACCTTCGCGCACCGCGACACTCCAGTCACGCTACGCTCACGAGGATTCCGACGCAGACCGGCATCTCGACATCAGACCGACAGCTCACCCAGGTAACCCCACTTCACGGCAGAACGGCACAAGGCGACGAATGCCCCAACACACCTCCGGGTCCGACCGGGCGGCGATCCCCCCAGCCGCCCGCGACGGTGGCAGCGTGCGGCCGCCCGCTCCCTCGACACTCGACGAGCTGTGGCGGTCGTACAAGGACACGGGGGACGAGCGGCTGCGGGAGCAGCTGATCCTGCACTACTCGCCGCTGGTGAAATACGTGGCGGGACGGGTGAGCGTCGGTCTGCCGCCGAACGTGGAGCAGGCCGATTTCGTCTCCTCCGGGGTCTTCGGGCTGATCGATGCGATCGAGAAGTTCGACATCGACCGGGAGATCAAGTTCGAGACGTACGCGATCACGCGGATCCGGGGCGCGATGATCGACGAGCTCCGGGCGCTGGACTGGATTCCGCGGTCGGTGCGGCAGAAGGCGCGGAACGTGGAGCGGGCGTACGCGACGCTGGAGGCCCGGCTGCGACGGACACCTTCGGAGGGGGAGGTGGCCGCCGAGATGGGCATCCCGGTGGACGAACTCCACGCCGTGTTCAGTCAGTTGTCGCTGGCGAACGTGGTGGCCCTGGAGGAGCTGCTGCACGTGGGGGGCGAGGGCGGCGGCGACCGGCTGAGCCTGGTGGACACGCTGGAGGACACCGCCGCCGACAATCCCGTGGAGGTGGCCGAGGACCGGGAGCTGCGCCGGTTCCTGGCACGGGCGATCAACACGCTGCCCGAGCGGGAGAAGACCGTCGTCACGCTGTACTACTACGAGGGGCTCACGCTCGCCGAGATCGGCAACGTGCTCGGGGTCACCGAGAGCCGGGTCAGTCAGATCCACACCAAGTCGGTGCTGCAGCTGCGTGCGAAGCTGGCGAGCTTCGGTCGTTGACCCGGCCGAATGGGAGTGCGTCCAGGCGACTCACTCCCGTCGGGGGTGGCCTGTCCGTAAAGTGGTTGACGTGCCAAGGATTCGAGCGGCCTCCGTGGCCGAGCACCGGTCGATGCAGCGAGCCGCCCTGCTGGACGCGGCTCGGTCGTTGTTGTCCGAGGGCGGGACGGAGTCGTTGACGTTTCCGGCTCTCGCCGAGCGGACGGGGCTTGCGCGGTCGTCCGTCTACGAGTACTTCCGGTCGCGGGCGGCTGTCGTCGAGGAGTTGTGCGAGGTCGACTTCCCCGTGTGGGCGGCCGAGGTGTCGACGGCGATGGCGGCGGCGGACGGGGCCGAGGCCAAGGTCGAGGCGTATGTGCGGCGGCAGCTTGCGCTGGTGGGGGATCGGCGGCATCGGGCCGTTGTGGCGATTTCGGCGAGTGAACTCGATGCGGGGGCCCGGGAGAAGATCCGGGCTGCGCACGGGGGGCTTGTCGCGATGATTGCCGAGGCGCTGGGGGAGATGGGGCATTCGGAGCCTCGGTTGGCTGCGATGTTGTTGCAGGGCGTTGTGGATGCGGCTGTACGGCGGATCGAGCTGGGGGCGGCGGAGGATCCGGCGGCGATCACTGAGGCGGCGGTGGCCATGGCGCTGCGGGGGGTTCGCGGCTGAGGCGCCGTGGGAGTTGCATGGGGGCGGGCCCGCTCGCCGGCGCCGGCCGGATGCCGCACTCCTTGGGTCGGGAGTCGCCCCAGCGGCACGACTGCCCGCAGCCAAGGCGGCTATGCGGAGGGCAGCGGCACTCCGAGTACCGGCAACAGCCTCGACGGTCCCCTGTTCAGCAGCCACGGCGGTAGTAGTGACAGTGGGTCCAGATACGTCTCGTCTCTCAGTAAGCCCCAGTGCACGCACGTGACCGCGCAGTGGCTGCCCGTCGGCTCCACCGTTCCCACGGGCTCGCCCGCCGCTACCTGGTCTCCCCTCTTCACCGACGGCCGTACCGGCTCGTACGTCGTTCGAAGATCCGTCCCGGTCAGCTGCACGGAGACCACGCCCCGCCCCGCCACCCGGCCCGCGAAGGACACCCGTCCGGCCGCCACCGCTCTCACCGGCGTCCCCGCCGACGCTGCCAGGTCCACGCCCCGATGACCCCGGCCGTACACCGTCGCCGGGGGCTCCCAACCTCGTAGGACCATGGGATGTGTCCCCACGGGCCAGGCGCGGCCGATCGCGGGGACCGGTGGGCCGGAGTCCGAAGTCGGGAGTGGGTCGTCCGCCCATGCCCAGGGGGTCAGGACGGCCAGGATCAGCCCCGACAGCGCTGCTCCCATCAGGTGCACGTATCGCATCGCTCGCATGCGAGAACCGTCCCGCACCTCCGCCGATCATGGCCGGACTCTGTGGACTACTCCCCGGTTGTGGACAGCGGCGTCACCCGGTGCCTCGCCGGTCCCGTACACTTCTTCTGGCGATCCGGGTCACCGGGTCGACTTCGCACGCCCCGACATCAGGTGATCAAAAGCCGGTGTCAGCGCCCCTCGGTCCTTGTGGCACGGCGCATGTGGGCGTCAGGCGCGGGAGCCGTCCGGCATCCGCGGCACAACCGAGAAACTCAAGGAGAACGGCCATGGCCGTCGTCACGATGCGGGAGCTGCTGGAAAGCGGCGTCCACTTCGGTCACCAGACCCGTCGTTGGAACCCGAAGATGAAGCGCTTCATCTTCACGGAGCGCAACGGCATCTACATCATCGACCTGCTCCAGTCGCTGTCGTACATCGACCGCGCCTACGAGTTCGTCAAGGAGACCGTCGCCCACGGCGGCACGGTCATGTTCGTCGGCACGAAGAAGCAGGCGCAGGAGGCCATCGCCGAGCAGGCCACCCGCGTCGGCATGCCCTACGTCAACCAGCGCTGGCTGGGCGGCATGCTCACCAACTTCTCCACCGTCTACAAGCGTCTGCAGCGCCTCAAGGAGCTCGAGCAGATCGACTTCGAGGACGTCGCCGCTTCGGGTCTGACCAAGAAGGAGCTTCTCGTGCTCTCGCGCGAGAAGGCCAAGCTGGAGAAGACCCTCGGTGGTATCCGCGAGATGCAGAAGGTGCCCAGCGCCGTCTGGATCGTGGACACCAAGAAGGAGCACATCGCGGTCGGCGAGGCCCGGAAGCTCAACATCCCGGTCGTCGCCATCCTCGACACCAACTGCGACCCCGACGAGGTCGACTACAAGATCCCGGGCAACGACGACGCGATCCGCTCCGTCACCCTGCTCACCCGTGTGATCGCCGACGCCGTCGCCGAGGGCCTCATCTCCCGCTCCCGCGTCGCCACCGGCGACAAGGGCGAGAAGGCCGCGGGCGAGCCGCTGGCCGAGTGGGAGCGCGACCTGCTCGAGGGTGAGAAGAAGGCTGACGAGGCTCCCGCCGCCGAGGCCGAGAAGCCGGCCGAGGCTCCGGCCGCCGAGGCCCCCGCGGCTGAGGCTCCGGCCGCCGAGGCTCCGGCCGCGGACGCCGAGCAGGCCTGACTCGTCAGCGTCAGTCGTTGACGGCGGGAGCGGTACTGCACCTGATAGCGCCTCCGGCGTGGTGAAGTCCGCTCCCGCCGTTCACCCGTAGGTCGGCGGAGAGTCAGCGGCCCCGACTACATGGGGGTCGTGGACCCCGTAGATCTTCGATCTTCCAGACTTCGAGAAAGATTCACAGACTCATGGCGAACTACACCGCCGCCGACGTCAAGAAGCTTCGTGAGCTCACCGGCGCCGGCATGATGGACTGCAAGAAGGCCCTGGACGAGGCCGACGGCAACGTCGACAAGGCCGTCGAGGCGCTGCGCATCAAGGGCCAGAAGGGCGTCGCCAAGCGCGAGGGCCGCTCCGCCGAGAACGGCGCCGTGGTCTCCGTCATCGCCGACGACAACACCTCCGGTGTCCTGGTCGAGCTGAAGTGCGAGACGGACTTCGTCGCCAAGGGCGAGAAGTTCCAGGCCGCCGCCAACCAGATCGCGCAGCACGTCGCCGCGACCTCCCCGGCCGACCTCGAGGCCCTGCTCGCCTCCGAGATCGAGGCCGGCAAGACCGTCCAGGCGTTCGTGGACGAGGCCAACGCCAACCTCGGCGAGAAGATCGTCCTGGACCGCTTCGCGCAGTTCGCCGACGGTTTCGTCTTCGCGTACATGCACCGCACCATGCCCGACCTGCCCCCGCAGATCGGTGTCCTGGTCGAGCTGGACAAGGCCGACGCCGACCTGGCCAAGGGTGTCGCCCAGCACATCGCCGCCTTCGCGCCGAAGTACCTCTCCAAGGAGGACGTGCCGGCCGAGGTCGTCGAGTCCGAGCGCCGCGTCGCCGAGGAGACCACCCGCGCCGAGGGCAAGCCCGAGGCCGCCCTGCCGAAGATCGTCGAGGGTCGCCTCAACGGCTTCTTCAAGGACGCCACGCTGCTCGGTCAGCCGTACGCGCTCGACAACAAGAAGTCCGTCCAGAAGGTCCTGGACGAGGCCGGTGTCACCCTGAAGCGCTTCACGCGCATCAAGGTCGGCATCTGAGTCCGTGCCGCGAGCGGCGCGTCGGCCCGATAGGGTCGGGTGCAGTCGTCCGGTACGCCGTCACGCGGGCGCGTGACGGACGACAGCAGATCTGACGAGGAGGCCATTGCCGAGAATGGGTTGCGAACGACACCCCACCGGCAATGGCCTTCTTCGTATGTGCAACACGTGAAAGAGGCGGGATCTCCATGACCACCAAGCCCCAGAAGAGCGACGACGGCAAAGTACGCGGCCGGTTTCTGCTGAAGCTGTCCGGCGAGGCCTTCTCCGGTGGCGGGGGCCTGGGTGTGGACCCCGACGTGGTGCACAAGATCGCCCGCGAGATCGCCGCCGTCGTCCGGGACGGCGCCGAGGTCGCGGTCGTCATCGGCGGCGGCAACTTCTTCCGCGGCGCCGAACTGCAGCAGCGCGGCATGGACCGGGCCCGCTCGGACTACATGGGCATGCTCGGCACCGTGATGAACTGCCTCGCCCTCCAGGACTTCCTGGAGAAGGAGGGCATCGACAGCCGGGTGCAGACCGCCATCACCATGGGCCAGGTCGCAGAGCCGTACATCCCGCTGCGTGCCGTACGACACCTGGAGAAGGGCCGCGTGGTCATCTTCGGCGCCGGTATGGGCATGCCGTACTTCTCCACCGACACCACCGCCGCCCAGCGCGCCCTGGAGATCGACGCCGAGGCGCTGCTGATGGGCAAGAACGGTGTGGACGGCGTCTACGACTCCGACCCGAAGGCCAACCCGGACGCCGTCAAGTTCGACTCCCTCGGCTACGGCGAGGTCATCACCCGCGACCTCAAGGTCGCCGACGCCACCGCCATCACGCTGTGCCGCGACAACAAGCTGCCGATCCTCGTCTTCGAGCTTCTGGTGGAGGGCAATATCGCCCGCGCCGTCAAGGGTGAGAAGATCGGCACGCTTGTGGGTGACCAGGACAGCCGGCACTGACCAGCAACACCCATGGACCCTGACCGGGGGATGGACAATGTCCTGCCGGTCGGGAACCGTGCAGGAAGAAGACGCGACGCAGCCGGCCGCCGCCCCCACGCACATGGAACAGCAGCCGGGCCTACTCAAGACACGCAGGAGCAAGTGGTGATCGAAGAGACCCTCCTCGAGGCCGAGGAGAAGATGGAGAAGGCCGTCGTGGTCGCCAAGGAGGACTTCGCCGCGATCCGCACCGGTCGTGCGCACCCGGCGATGTTCAACAAGATCGTGGCCGACTACTACGGCGCGCCGACGCCGATCAACCAGCTGGCTTCGTTCTCCGTGCCGGAGCCGCGCATGGCAGTAGTGACCCCGTTCGACAAGACGGCCCTGCGCAACATCGAGCAGGCCATCCGCGACTCGGACCTGGGCGTCAACCCGAGCAACGACGGCAACATCATCCGGGTGGTGTTCCCCGAGCTCACCGAGGAGCGCCGTCGCGACTACATCAAGGTCGCCAAGGGCAAGGCCGAGGACGCGCGCGTGTCCATCCGCTCCGTGCGCCGCAAGGCCAAGGACGCCATCGACAAGCTCATCAAGGACGGCGAGGTCGGCGAGGACGAGGGCCGCCGCGCCGAGAAGGAGCTCGACGACTCCACCCACAAGTACGTGGCGCAGGTGGACGAGCTCCTGAAGCACAAGGAAGCGGAGCTGCTCGAGGTCTGATGAACGACTCTTCCTGGGGAGCGCCGCCACACACCGGATCGCAGGCCGGGTACTGGGGGCCCACCGCGCAGGGACCTGTCCAGGGGGCTGCCCCGGCGGGTCCCGCGTACGATGCGCCTGAGGCGCAGCAGACTCGCCCCATGCCCACCGTGCCCGACGTACCCGCGTATGGCGGAGACCAGGATGACGACCGGGGGGCTGCTCGGCTGAGCGGCCCCTTGTTCCGCGACGAGACGCCGCAGGCGCAGACCTACGACACGCCGCAGGTGCAGCCCCACGGGGCGGTGCCGCAGAATCCGGAGCCCATGCCCGACGCCCCACAGCCGGCGCCCCCGCCGCAGAAGAAGAGCGCGGGGCGCGACCTGGGTGCGGCCATAGGAGTCGGTGTCGGTCTCGGCGTGGTGATCATCGCGTCGTTGTTCGTCGTCAAGGCCGTCTTCGTCGGTGTGGTCGCCGTCGCCGTCGTGGTGGGTCTGTGGGAGCTGACCAGCCGGCTCCAGGAGCGCAAGGGCATCAAGGCGCCCCTGGTCCCGCTGGCACTCGGCGGTGCGGCGATGGTCGTCGCCGGGTACGTCCGCGACGCCGAGGGCGCGTGGGTCGCCATGGCGCTCACGGCGCTGGCAGTGCTCGTATGGCGCATGACGGAGCCGCCCGAGGGCTACCTCAGGGATGTCACGGCGGGCGTCTTCGCGGCGTTCTACGTGCCGTTCCTGGCGACCTTCGTGGCGCTGATGCTGACGGCCGACGACGGCGCCTGGCGCGTGCTGACGTTCCTGTTGCTCACGGTCGTGAGCGACACGGGTGCGTACGCCGTCGGCTGGCGCTTCGGCAAGCACAAGCTCGCCCCGCGCATCAGCCCCGGCAAGACCCGTGAGGGCCTGCTCGGTGCGGTGACGTTCGCGATGGTGGCGGGTGCGCTGTGCATGCAGTTCCTGATCGACGACGGTTCCTGGTGGCAGGGCCTGATCCTCGGCCTCGCGGTCGCGGCCAGCGCCACGCTGGGCGACCTCGGCGAGTCGATGATCAAGCGGGACCTGGGCATCAAGGACATGGGCACGCTGCTCCCGGGGCACGGCGGGATCATGGACCGCTTGGACTCGCTGCTGCCGACGGCTCCGGTCGTGTGGCTGCTGCTGGTGCTGTTCGTCGGGTCGGGCTGACGTACATACGCCTGTGAGCCCCTGTCCTTCTCCAGGGCGGGGGCTCCTCGCGTTCTTGGGCGATGGCGCCCCGGTCGGGCGAGTGGGACGATTCCGGTGTAAGCCTCCCAAGGGGGTCACACCATGTCAGTCATCCGAGAATCGATCGACGTCGACCGCACCGCGGAAGACGTCTACGCGTATGTGATCGACCCCGCCCACCTGCCGGAGTGGCAGCTGAGCGCGGTCTCCGCGGAGCTGCTCGACGAGGGTCCGCTCCACACAGGTTCCCGAGTCCGGGTCACCCGGCGGGTCGGGCGCCGCGAGATGCCGATGACCATGGAGTTCACCGAGTACGACCCGCCGCACAGCTGGGGGCTGCGTGGCATCGACGGTCCCATCAGGGGCAACTTCCACGGCGAGGTGGAGCCCATCGACGACGGCCGCCGTGCCCGCGTGACCATGGAGCTCGACTTCGAGGGACACGGTCTCGGCAAGGTCCTGCTGCCCCTCGTCGTCCGCCCCCAGGTCCGCAAGGAGATGCCGCGCAACGAGCAGCTGCTCAAGGACAAGCTGGAGCACACCACCGCCTAGCCGGCGGCTACGAGGTGCAGACGTCCTTCAGCTCGTCGGCCGCCCTGTCGATCTGGGTGGAGTCCGGGTTCTCGCCGTTCAGGACGGCCTTGTTGTAGTCGGCGACGGCTTGGTTCAGGTTCTTCACCGCCTTGTCGACCTTGCTGTCGTCGGACTTGGCATCGATCTTGTCGAGGTTCTTCTCGATCGTGTCGATGGACTCGTCGGTCCGCGAGGGGTCGCTCGCCGCGGCCTGCCCGGCCTCGTGGATCGCCTTCAGGCTGTCGGCGATCGTGTCGTAGTTCTGCACGCAGTCCAGCGAGTTGTCCACGTCGTCGGGGTCGCAGCCGGTGACGAGTCCGGCGGTCAGCGCGGCGGCTGCCACGGCGGTGGCGAGGGTGGTGGTACGGCGGCGTCGGCGGTTGGCGGCCATGGACGGTCCCCTTCTGGAAGGCTCTGGTGGTGCTGTGCCCTGTGCCGACCACGATCCCGGCGTGCGGGTGCGGCCACGAGGGAACCATCACCCCGATCCGTGGTGTAGCCCGCTACACCGTCACTGAGGGGGGCCCGGATGCACGAGCCTGTCCGCGTGGACAGCCTGAGCGAACTCCAGGCATGGCTGACCCGGCACGGAATCCCGTTCGACGCGTGGGGCCGTGACGGCAGCAAGCCGGTCACGAGCCTGTGGCGGGAGATCGCGTCCGGTGAGTCATGGCTCTCGGAGGATCCGCCCCTGCGGCAGGTCGCCGTGGTCAGTGTGCGGATCGAAGCGGACGGCAAGCAGCTGACCGAGGTCAGGCAGCTCATGGCCACCGGGGCCGTACGCGAGAGGAACTCCCCGCCCACGGAGAAGCTGAAGCCGGGGGAGACGGCTGTCGCCGGGGCGCTTCGGTGCGTGGCCGAAGAGCTCCGGGTGGAGGCGCGGTACGTGAGGGTCGCC
This sequence comes from Streptomyces sp. NPDC001663, assembly GCF_042893105.1. Taxonomy (NCBI): domain Bacteria; kingdom Bacillati; phylum Actinomycetota; class Actinomycetes; order Kitasatosporales; family Streptomycetaceae; genus Streptomyces; species Streptomyces sp. NPDC001663. Next base: position 289,147 of record NZ_JBIAUR010000011.1, read on the forward strand.
ACCGAGCCGGTCTCCACGACCGTCGAGCAGGTCGACTCGCCGTCCTTTCCGGGTCTGCCGACGCGATACCTCCTGCACACGGTCGCCGCGGACGTCCCCGGCCTTCCCACCTCGGCATTCGCCACGGATGAGGCGTCCGGCAGCGATGCGGCGGTGCGCACTCACCACTGGGAATGGCATTAGCGGCGATCTGCGACACTGGTACAGCCATGCCTAAGCCCGGAGAACTCACTTTCGTCGCCCCCCGCGGAGCCAAGAAGCCGCCGCGGCACCTTGCCGATCTCACGCCTGCCGAGCGTAAGGACGTCATGTCCGAGATCGGGGAGAAGCCGTTTCGTGCCAAGCAGCTCTCGCAGCACTACTTCGCGCGGTACGCGCACGACCCGGCGGAGTGGACCGACATCCCGGCCGGTTCGCGGGAGAAGCTGCGCGAGGCGCTGCTGCCCGAGCTGATGAGCGTCGTACGGCATCTGTCGACCGACGAGGGCACCACCCGCAAGACGCTGTGGCGGTTGTTCGACGGGACGCTCGTCGAGTCGGTGCTCATGCGTTATCCGGACCGGGTGACCATGTGCATCAGCTCGCAGGCGGGGTGCGGGATGAACTGCCCGTTCTGCGCCACCGGGCAGGCGGGGCTGGACCGGAACCTGTCCTCCGCCGAGATCGTGCACCAGATCGTCGACGGGATGCGGGCGCTGCGGGACGGGGAGGTCCCGGGCGGGCCGGCCCGGCTGTCCAACATCGTGTTCATGGGCATGGGCGAGCCCCTCGCGAACTACAAGCGGGTCGTCACGGCCATCCGCTCGCTCACCGACCCCGCGCCGGACGGGCTCGGGCTCTCGCAGCGTGGCATCACCGTGTCGACCGTCGGGCTTGTGCCCGCCATCCACCGGTTCGCCGACGAGGGCTTCAAGTGCCGGCTCGCGATCTCGCTGCACGCACCCGACGACGAGCTGCGCGACACCCTCGTCCCCGTCAACACGCGGTGGAAGGTGCGCGAGGTGCTCGACGCCGGGTTCGAGTACGTGGAGAAGAGCGGGCGGCGGTTGTCGATCGAGTACGCGCTGATCCGGGACATCAACGACCAGGCCTGGCGCGGTGACCGGCTCGGGCGGCTGCTGCGCGGCAAGCCCGTGCACGTCAATCTCATCCCGCTCAACCCGACGCCCGGGTCCAAGTGGACCGCCTCGCGGCCCGAGGACGAGAAGGCGTTCGTCGAGGCCATCGCGGCGCACGGGGTGCCGGTGACCGTCCGGGACACCCGTGGTCAGGAGATCGACGGGGCCTGCGGTCAGCTCGCGGCCACCGAGCGGTAATCTGAGCCCGTACGTACATCTTCATATTCCGACAGGGGAGCGCCACAGCGCTGAGAGTGCGGGAGAGTCCGCAGACCCTCTGAACCTTGCCCAGGTCATTCTGGGTAGGAAGTTCGGTCATCACTCAAGCTGTTGCGCCCTGCCCGGGAGCCGGCGGAATCCTCCGGCGGTCCCGGGCGGGGCCGCGTCTCTTCCTGGTCACCCAGGAGGAATTCAGTGCACACCAAGACGTTCGTGGCCGCGGCCGTCGGCCTTGGCCTGATCACGCTGTCCGCGTGCGGGTCGTCGTCCGGCAGTGAGGGCTCCGGCGACTCCAAGACCGTCACCCTCGTCAGCCACGACTCGTGGGCCGTCTCGAAGAGCGTCCTCGCGGACTTCGAGAAGCAGTCCGGCTACAAGGTCCACGTCCTCAAGGACGGCGACGCGGGGCAGGCCGTCAACAAGGCCATCCTCACCAAGGACAACCCGCAGGGCGACGTCTTCTTCGGCGTCGACAACACCCTGCTGTCGCGGGCGCTCGACAACGGGCTCTTCCAGTCGTACGAGGCGAAGGGCTCCGATCTGGTCCTGCCGCAGTACCGCGTCGATCAGGCCAAGCACCGGGTCACGCCGATCGACTCCGGAGACATCTGCGTCAACTACGACAAGGCGTACTTCAGCAAGCACAAGCTGACCCCGCCGCAGTCGTTCGACGATCTGATCAAGCCGGCGTACAAGAACCTCCTCGTCACCGAGAACGCCTCCACCTCCTCGCCCGGCCTCGGCTTCCTGCTCGGCAGCGCCGCGAAGTACGGCGACGACGGCTGGGAGGGCTACTGGAAGAAGCTCAAGGCGAACGGCGTGAAGGTCGTCGACGGCTGGGAGCAGGCCTACAACGAGGAGTTCTCCGGGTCCGCGGGCGGCAAGAAGGCCAAGGCCGACCGGCCGCTCGTCGTCTCCTACGCCTCCTCGCCGCCCGCCGAGGTCATCTACGGCGACCCGAAGCCGAAGACCGCGCCGACCGGGGTGTCGTACGGGACCTGCTTCCGGCAGATCGAGTACGCGGGGCTGCTCAGCAACGCCAAGAACAGCAAGGGGGGCAAGGCGTTCATCGACTTCCTGCTCACCAAGGAGTTCCAGGACGACATGCCGCTGAACATGTTCGTCTACCCGGTGCGCGAGGCCGCTCAGGTGCCGGCCGAGTTCGTGAAGTACGGGCCGCAGGCCAAGGACCCCGAGACCATGGCGCCCGACAAGATCGCCGCCAACCGTGACCAGTGGGTCAAGTCGTGGACGTCACTCGTACTGAAGTAGCCGAAGCGGCCGAAGCGGCCGTCCGGAAACGGCGTTCGGGGAACGCGACGCGGCTCGGGCTCATGGCCGTGCCCGTCGTGTTCTTCGGCGTCTTCTTCGCCTGGCCCGTCGCCGCGATCGTGGCGCGCGGGCTCAAGGTCGACGGGGTATGGCAGTTCGGGCGGATCGCGGACGTCGTCACGCAGTCCGACATCCGGCACGTGCTGTGGTTCACCACCTGGCAGGCGCTCGCCTCCACCGCGCTCACGCTGCTGATCGCGCTCCCCGGCGCGTACGTCTTCGCGCGCTTCGAGTTCCCCGGCAAGCAGGTGCTGCGGGCCGTCGTCACCGTCCCGTTCGTGCTGCCGACCGTCGTCGTCGGTACGGCTTTCCTGGCGCTCGTCGGACGCGGGGGACTGCTCGACGAGTTGTGGGGCGTACGGCTCGACACGACCGTCTGGGCCATCCTGCTCGCGCACGTCTTCTTCAACTACGCCGTCGTCGTACGGACCGTCGGCGGGCTCTGGGGCCAGCTGGACCCGCGGCAGGAGGAGGCGGCGCGGATGCTGGGTGCCTCGCCGCTCAGGGCCTGGCGGAAGGTGACCCTGCCCGCCCTCGCGCCCGCCGTGGCGGCCGCCGCGCTGATGGTCTTCCTCTTCACCTTCACGTCCTTCGGCGTGGTGCAGATCCTCGGCGGGCCGACGTTCTCGACGCTGGAGGTCGAGATCTACCGGCAGACGTCGGAGATCTTCGACCTCTCCACGGCCGCGGTCCTCACCATCGTCCAGTTCGTGGCGGTCGGCGCGATCCTCGCCGTACACGCCTCGACCGTACGGCGGCGGGAGACCGCCCTGCGGCTGGTGGACGCGAACGTCACGGCGCGGCGGCCGCGCGGGGCGAGGGAGTGGGGGCTGCTCGCCGGTGTCCTCGCCACCGTCCTCGTGCTGCTCGTGCTGCCGCTGGCCGTGCTGGTGCAGAGGTCCCTCGACGCCCCCGGCTTCGGCTACTACCGGGCGTTGACGCGCGACGACGGCGGTACCTTCCTCGTGCCGCCGATCGAGGCCATCGGCAACTCGCTCCAGTACGCCCTCGCCGCGACCGCCGTCGCCGTGGTGATCGGCGGTCTCGCCGCCGCGGCCCTGACCCGCCGGGACGCGGGCCGGCTGGTCCGCGGCTTCGACGCGCTGCTGATGCTGCCGCTCGGCGTCTCCGCGGTGACGGTCGGCTTCGGGTTCCTCATCGCGCTGGACAAGCCGCCGCTGGACCTGAGGAGTTCATGGATCCTGGTGCCGCTCGCGCAGGCGCTGGTGGGCGTCCCCTTCGTCGTACGGACCATGCTGCCCGTGCTGCGAGCGGTGGACGCGCGGCTCAGGGAGGCGGCGACCGTGCTCGGGGCGTCGCCGTGGCGGGTGTGGCGGGAGGTCGACCTGCCGATGGTGCGGCGGGCGCTGCTGGTCGCCGCCGGGTTCGCGTTCGCGGTGTCGCTGGGGGAGTTCGGGGCGACCGTGTTCATCGCGCGGCCCGACAACCCGACGCTGCCGGTCGCGGTGGCGCGGCTGCTGGGTCGGCCCGGTGATCTCAACTACGGCCAGGCGATGGCCCTTTCGACGATTCTGATGGTGGTGTGCGCGGTGGCGCTGCTGGTGCTCGAGCGGCTCCGTACCGACCGGACCGGGGAGTTCTAGATGCTGCTGAGCCTTGAGGGCGCGACCGTGCGGTTCGGCGGGCGGGCCGTGCTCGACGCCGTCGGCCTCGATGTCGCCGAGCACGAGGTGGTGTGCGTGCTCGGGCCGAGCGGCAGCGGCAAGTCGACACTGCTGCGGGCGGTCGCGGGGCTCCAACCCCTGGACGGCGGGCGGGTGTTGCTCGACGGACGGGACCAGGCCGGCGTGCCCGCGCACAAGCGCGGCGTGGGCCTGATGTTCCAGGATCATCAGCTGTTCCCGCAGCGGGACGTGGGCGGGAACGTCGCGTTCGGGCTGCGGATGCACGGGGCGTCGCGCCCTCAGCAAGCGGAGCGCGTACGCGAGTTGCTGGACCTGGTCGGGCTGCCGGGTGCCGCCCGCCGGGCCGTCGCCGCGCTCTCCGGCGGTGAGCAGCAGCGCGTGGCGCTGGCCCGCGCGCTCGCGCCCCGCCCCCGGCTGCTGATGCTCGACGAGCCGCTCGGCCAGCTCGACCGCTCGCTTCGGGAGCGGCTCGTCGTCGAACTCCGGGAGCTGTTCGGGCAGTTGGGCACCACTGTGCTCGCCGTGACGCACGACCAGGGCGAGGCCTTCGCGCTCGCCGACCGGGTCGTGGTGATGCGGGACGGGCGGATCGCCCAGTCCGGTACGCCGCTCGAGGTGTGGCAGCGGCCCGCGGACGAGTTCGTGGCCCGCTTCCTCGGCTTCGACAACGTGGTCGAGGGGACGGTGAGCGGGGAGGCCGCGGACACCCCCTGGGGCAAGGTTCCGGTCCCCGAGGAGGCCCCTCAGGGCACCCGCACGCTCCTCGTACGGCCCGCCGGGGTCCGGCTCGTCCCCGCCGACGAGGGCCTGCGCTGCACGGTCGCCGCACGTACCTTCAAGGGCACCCATGTCGCCGTACATCTGCAGCCCGAGGACGCGCCGCGGCTGGAGGCGGCGTGTGCGCTGCGGGACGCTCCACGGATCGGGGACGAGGTCGGGGTGGAGTTCGACGGGGCCGAAATTGTCGTGCTGGGGTGATTGACCGCACCCTAGGGTGACGGCATGACCCTGCTGACGTATGACCGCTACTGCGATGAAATCGCCCGTCAGGTCGAGCAGTTGAGGGCCGTGGTGACCTCCGGCACCGATCTGTCCGCGACCGTGCCGACCTGCCCGGACTGGTCGCTGGAAGAGCTCGTGCGGCACATGGGCGGCGCACTGCGCTGGGTGGAGGCGCTGGTCAGGACCCGGGCGCAGAAGAACATCCCGGACGAGGAGATCCCTCTCGTCGGCGGCCCGGAGGCGCAGGGCGACGCCGCGGCGCTGGACGCGTGGCTCGCGGAGACCGGCCGGCAGGTCGTCGGCGCGCTGCGGGAGGCGGGGCCGGACGCCGAGGTGTGGGCCTGGGCCGGGAACCTGAGCGCCGGCTTCTGGGCCCGCCGTATGACCCACGAGATCACCGTCCACCGTGCGGACGCCGTGCTCGCGGCCGGGATGCCGTACGACGTCGCACCCGAGGTGGCCGCCGATGCCGTCGACGAATGGCTGCAGCTCGTGCAATGGGCCCAGCGCAACCACCCGCACGAGGCGGAGGGGGAGCTGCGCGGCCCCGGCCGCAGCATCCATCTGCATGCCACCGACACCGGCCCCGAACTGAACGCCGAGTGGCTGGTCGAGCTCACCGAGGACGGGGTGGTCTGGCGCCGCGGTCACGACAGGGCGACCGTCGCCCTGCGCGGGCCCCTCACCCCCGTACTCCTCGCCTTCTACCGCCGACTGCCGCTGGACAGCCCGGAGCTGGAGGTCCTCGGCGAGCGCGAGCTGCTGGAGTTCTGGCTGGAGCGGGCGACCTTCGGATGAACGACCGTGGCCCGTCCCCAGGGGATACGGGGACGGGCCACAGCGTGTTGCGAAGTGAGGCGTCAGCGGCCGCTGTTCGCCCCGCGACGGCGCATGCCGAAGAAGACGGCGCCGCCGCCCACGACGACCAGCGCGCCCGCGATACCGGCGATCAGACCGGTGTTGGAGTTCGCACCGGTCTCGGCGAGGTTCGAGTCACCGGCCGCCGGGGACGGCGCGTTGCTCGAGGTGCTCGCCGGGGCGGAGCTGCTCTCCGAGGCCGACGGGGTCGGGGACTCCTCGGCCGGGGTCGAGGCGGACTCCGACGGCGACGGGGTGGCCGGCGGGGTCGACTCGTCCTTCGAGCAGCCCTCGGACGGGGTCGTCAGGTTCGGCGTGATGTCCTTGTCGACGATCGGGTGGTCCTTGTCCTTCCCGGCCGTGACGTGGACGCGGTACTCGGCGTTCGGCGACCAGTCCTCGTCGAAGGTGACGGTGACGCCCTCGCGGGAACCGGTGACGTCCTGCTCACCGATCTGCTTGGCGTCGGCGCCGTTGCTCTCGAGGAACACGGTGATCGTCGCCGGCGTACCGGAGGCGTCCTGGTCGGTGACGGTGATGACGCCCTTGCTGCCGTCGCACTTGGCTTCGGCGGAGAACTCACTGATGTTGCAGGCGAGCGCGCTGCCCGCGGCGCTCAGGGCGAGCGCGGAGGAGGCGGCGGCGACGCCGAGGATCTGCACGGAACGACGTGCGGTGCGGCGAGTTATGGACACGTTTGCCCTTCACGGGATGCACAACTGCGGGGGGTTGGCGGTCAACTGTGGCGACGGCGAGGTGAGGCATCACCGTCCCCAGGAGTCTCACAGGTTTATAAGCGTTCGATAAGGAGTGTCAATCCGTCAGCCCAGCAGGAGCGTTGGCTTTACGCTCTTATTAACTCCCGAGACGTTTCAGCGCCTCAGGAGCCTCCTCGATCCGGTCAACGAGGGCGATACGGGACTCCATGGACCGTTCCCGGGCGAGAGACTGCAAGAGGGGCCACGTGGGCAGCTTCCGCGTCCAGTGCTCCCGGTCGACGAGAACCATGGGCGTCGGCTCGCCCCGTGACTCGTAATAGTTCGGCGTCGCGTTGTCGAAGATCTCCTGTACGGTGCCGGCGGCGCCCGGCAGGAACACCACGCCCGCGTTGGAGCGGGCCAGCAGGCCGTCCTCGCGGGTGGCGTTGGCGAAGTACTTGGCGATGTGCGAGGCGAAGGGGTTCGGCGGCTCGTGGCCGTAGAACCAGGTGGGGATGCCGATCGAGTGGTTGCCCTTCGGCCAGCGGCTGCGCACCTCGAAGGCGGCTTGCGCCCACTCGGTGATCGAGGGGGTGAACGACGGTGCCTCGGCCAGCAGTTCGCAGGCTTCTTCCAGCATGGCGTCGTCGTACGGCGCTGTGTACGCGCCCAGGTTCGCCGCCTCCATCGCACCCGGGCCGCCGCCGGTGGCCACCGTGAAGCCCGCGCGGCTGAGCTCGCGGCCGAGACGTGCCGCACCGGCGTACGCCTCCGTGCCGCGCTTCATCGCGTGGCCGCCCATGACGCCCACCACCCGTGCCCCGCGCAGGAGTTCGTCGAGTGCGTCGGAGACGGAGTCGTCGTGCACGGCGCGCAGCATCGAGGCGTATATGTCGCCGTCGGCCTTGGTCTGCTGGAACCAGGCGTAGGCGAGCGCGTCCGGCGTCTGCTCGTACCCCTTCTCCAGCGAGGCGAACAGCTCGTCGGGCTGGTAGAGGTGCCCGCGGTACGGGTCGAACGGGAGATCCGGGACGGGCGGGAAGACCAGGGCGCCGTCGGCGCGGACCTTCGCGGCCGCGTCCTCGCGCATCGGGCAGCCGAGGAAGACGGCCCGCGCGGTGTCGGTGGTGAGCAACTCCCTTGTACGGTCCGTCAGATCGACGGCCTGCACTCGATAGCCGGCGAGAGTGCCGCGGGCCGACACGGTCGCGTCGAAGTCCTCGAGCGTCTCGATCTCGCGCTCGTCGTGATGGGCCGCATGGGCCGGGCTCGTCTGCACGGGCCCATGCTAGGCACCCTCTTCGCTCAGCCCTGGACCGCCGCCGGGTCCATCCACATGACCTCCCAGCTGTGGCCGTCGAGGTCGTCGAAGGAACGGCCGTACATGTAGCCGTGGTCGACGGCGTCCTCGTTGCCCGTGCCGCCCGCCGCGATCGCCTTGTCGACCAGCTCGTCGACCTTCTCGCGGCTCTCGGCGCTCAGACAGAGCAGGGTCTCGCTGGTCTTCGTCGAGTCCGCGATCTCCTTCTTCGTGAAGTCGGCGTACCGCTGCTTGCTGAGCAGCATCGCGATGATGGTGTCGCTGATCACGACACAGGCGCAGTCGTCCGTGCTGAACTGCGGGTTGATCGTGTAGCCGAGCTCCGTGAAGAACTTCTTCGACGCGTCGACGTCGTTGGTGGCCAGGTTCACGAAGATCATCTGCTGGTACATGCGGGGTCTCTCCCATCGGATCCGGTTCGTTCGACGGGGTAGACCCGGAGCCGGTGCGGAACTCATCGGCCGCCGGGAAAATTGTTCGTGCGGGTTTTCAGCGGGCCAGCGGCAGCGCCGCGAGCTCGGCCACGACCAGGGTCAGCGGACCGAACAGGGCCAGCAGCGCACCGGCACGCAGGGCGGCGGCGCTGCGCAGCATCGTGCTGGGGGCGCCCAGGCGCAGCAGGGCGGCCGTGGTGTCGGCCCGGGCCTGCCTGGCCTCCACGGCGGCGGTGAGCAGCGTCGCCAGGGTGCAGCCGGTGACGAGGAGCGTGCCGAGGGTGCTGAGCGGGCCGAAGGAGGGCGAGGGTGTGTCGTGCAGCGCGGTCATGGCGTACGCGCCGGAGCCCACCGCGCAGACGACACCCAGCGGGCGGCCGATGCGGGTGGCCTCCTCCATCAGGACGCGGCCCGCGAGCAGACGCAGGGCGCCGGGCCGGGCGGACTGCAGGAGACGGCCGCACAGGTGGGTCAGTCCGGGACCGGCCAGAGCCAGACCCAGGACGATCAGCGCCCAGCCGGCCAGGACCATGGGGGCGCCGGTCGGCAGACCGCCGGGCAGAGCGGCGCCGGGGTCGCTCGTCGTACGGCCGGCGTAGGTCTCCACGGCAAGTCCCGCGGCGAGGAGGGCCGTGCCCCAGGGGAGCCCGGCGGGGGCCTCGCGGGGGGCTGGCGGGCGGGTGGGGTCGGGATCGACCGGGGCGGGGTCCGGGACCAGTGCCGTTCCGCGGTCGGTCGGGGCGGTGTGCGGGGCTGGGGCTGTGGCGTGGTCGGTCGGGGTGGTGTGCGGGGCCGGAGTTGTGGCGTGCTCGGTCGGGGCGGTGTCCGGGAGCGGAGTTGTGGCGCGGTCCGTCGGGGCGGTGTCCGGGACCAGTGCCGTTCCGTGGTCGGTCGGGTCGGTGTGCGGGGCCGGGGCTGTGGCGTGGTGGGTCGGGTCGGTGTCCGGGACCTCAGCTGCGGCGCGGTCGGTCGGGGCGATGTCCGCGGCCGGTGTCATGGGGTGGGTTGCGTTCGCCGTCGCCGTCGCCGGTGGGGTGGCGTCCGCCTTCGGGGTGGCTGCGGCCTCGGGGGCGCGGTCGTCCGCAGCCACGACGGGTCGGGCCCCAGGGGCCGGACTGTCCGTGGTACTGGCCGTGCGGCTGCGTCCCGGCCAACGCGCCCCGAAGCGGCCGTACGCGCCGAAGGTCTCGCGCGTCACCGACCTGCGGTACGCGCCGAAGCGGCCGTAGGAGTGCGCCACGTGGGCGGCGACCGTCCGCGCGTCCCGCGGTCGTAGGACCACTGCCACCGTCACCGACGCGAGCGCCGGGAGGACGGACAGCAGGGTCAGGGCCGCCGGCAGTGGCAAGGGCTGGTCCGCGGCGAGGAACTCGGCCGCCGCTCCGTCGAACGGCAGGCCCGTGAGGTCGCCGCGGAGCTGGAGGAAGAGGAGCAGGGCCAGCAGCGAACCCAGCGCGCAGGACAGGGCCGTGGTGGCGGCCGAGATCGTCATGAGACGGGTCGGGCCCAGGCCGATGGCCGCGAGGCCGGAGCGGGGTTTCGTGGCCGGGTCGGTGCGGGCCACCGCCACCGCGAGGTGGACGGTGGCGGCCAGGGGCGTGAGGCACCAGGCGAGGCGCAGGACCGAGCCGCCGGGGTTGTCGGCGTGGCCCATCGCGTAGCCGAGGGCGCTGAGCAGGAGGAAGCCCGTGCCCGCCGAGGCCGTCGCCACCAGCAGGCGGCGAAGGTGGACGGCCGGGTGGGCGCCGCGGGTCAGACGGAGAGCGAGCACGCGGCCCGGCCTTCCGTCTCGGTGACCGGGGGCAGGTGGACGGTGCGCACCCGGCGTCCGTCCAGCAGTGACACCGTGCGGTCGGCGAGGGCCGCGGTCTCCGCGTCGTGGGTGGCCAGGACGACCGTGATGCCGTGCGAGCGGGCCGCCGTGGTGAGCGTGCGCAGGACGTGGGCGCGGTCGGCGCGGTGCAGCGGGGCCGTCGGCTCGTCGGCGAACAGGACGGTCGGGGACGGGGCGAGGGCGCGGGCGATGGACACGCGCTGCCGCTCGGCCTGCACCAGCTCGTGCGGCCGCTTGCGGGCCTTGTCACCGACGTCGAGGCGCTCCAGCCACTCCAGGGCGGCCGTCTTCGCGCGGCGGCGGCTGGTGCCGCGCAGCATCAGCGGAAGGGCGGCGTTCTCCCAGGAGTTCAGCTCGGGCACGAGCACGGGGGCCGGGTCGATCCAGCCGAAGCGGTCGCGGCGCAGGCGCTCCCGGGTCAGGGAGCCCATGGTGTGGATCGGCACGCTGTTGAACCAGACCTCGCCGCGCTGGGCCGCCACCAGCCCGGACAGACAGCGCAGCAGGGTCGTCTTGCCGCTGCCGCGCGGGCCGCTGACGGCGAGGATCTCGCCCTCCTGGACGCCCAGCGAGACGCCGCTGAGCGCGGGGGAGCCGTCGCTGTGCTGGAAGTGCAGGGTGCGTGCCCAGAGCACGTCGTTGTCCGGCGGGGCCACCATCCGCGTACACCTCGGTTCAGATCCGTTTGTTGCCGTGCCATCCCCCGTGCGGGGGAACGAAGGCAGGGCTGATCGGTCACTCGGCACGCTAGGCAGTTCAGGTGGTCGGGCCGGACAGCACACGGCCCCGGGCGCCCGTTTCTCACTCGAACGGGCGGCACCAGGGCCGGTGTTGATCATCCGAGAGGAAGATCCACAGATGGATCCCCTTGGCGGATCAGAGCTTCGTCCATGCCTCCGTCAGCGTCGCGCGCAGGATCTGCTCGATCTCGTCGAACGTGTCCTGGTTGGAGATCAGCGGCGGGGCGAGCTGGACGACCGGGTCGCCGCGGTCGTCGGCACGGCAGTACAGGCCGTTGTCGTACAGGGCCTTGGAGAGGAAGCCGTAGAGGACGCGCTCGGTCTCCTCCTCGTTGAAGGACTCCTTCGTCGCCTTGTCCTTCACGAGCTCGATGCCGTAGAAGAAGCCGTTGCCGCGGACGTCGCCGACGATCGGGAGGTCGTGCAGCTTCTCCAGGGTCGCGCGGAACGCGCCCTCGTTGTCGAGCACGTGCTGGTTGAGGTTCTCGCGCTCGAAGAGGTCGAGGTTGGCGAGGCCCACCGCCGCGGAGACCGGGTGGCCGCCGAAGGTGTAGCCGTGCAGGAAGGTGTTGTCGCCCTTGTAGAACGGCTCGGCGAGCCGGTCGGAGATGATGCACGCGCCGATCGGGGAGTAGCCCGAGGTCATGCCCTTGGCGCAGGTGATCATGTCCGGGACGTAGTCGAACTTGTCGCAGGCGAACATCGTGCCGAGGCGGCCGAAGGCGCAGATGACCTCGTCCGAGACCAGCAGCACGTCGTACTTGTCGCAGATCTCGCGCACCCGCTGGAAGTAGCCGGGCGGGGGCGGGAAGCAGCCGCCCGCGTTCTGGACCGGCTCCAGGAAGACCGCGGCGACCGTGTCCGGGCCCTCGAAGAGGATCTGCTGCTCGATCTGGTCGGCGGCCCAGCGGCCGAAGGCCTCCGGGTCGTCGCCGAAGAGCGGGGCGCGGTAGATGTTGGTGTTCGGGACCTTGTGCGCGCCCGGGACCAGTGGCTCGAACGGGGCCTTCAGGCCCGGCAGGCCGGTGATCGACAGGGCGCCCTGCGGGGTGCCGTGGTAGGCGACCGCGCGGGAGATGACCTTGTACTTGGTGGGCTTGCCCGTCAGCTTGAAGTACTGCTTGGCCAGCTTCCAGGCGGTCTCGACGGCCTCGCCGCCGCCGGTGGTGAAGAAGACCTTGTTCAGGTCGCCGGGCGCGTGGTCCGCGAGGCGCTCCGCCAGCTCCACGGCCTTCGGGTGGGCGTAGGACCACACCGGGAAGAACGCCAGCTCCTGCGCCTGCTTGAAGGCCGCCTCGGCGAGCTCCACGCGCCCGTGGCCCGCCTGGACCACGAACAGGCCCGCGAGACCGTCGAGGTAGCGCTTGCCCTTGTCGTCGTAGATGTAGGTGCCCTCGCCCCGGACGATGGTCGGGACGGGGGAGTTCTCGTACGAGGACATGCGGGTGAAGTGCATCCACAGGTGGTCGTACGCGGTCTTGCTGAGGTCCTTCTGGCTCACGGTTATCGGGTTCCCCACATGTAGGTCTGCTTCTTCAGCTTCAGATAGACGAAGCTTTCGGTGGAGCGCACTCCGGGCAGCGCCCGGATGCGTTTGTTGATGACGTCCAGCAGGTGGTCGTCGTCCTCGCAGACGATCTCGGCGAGGATGTCGAACGAGCCCGCGGTCATCACCACGTACTCGACTTCCGACATGTCCGTCAGCGCCTCGGCGATCTTCTCCACGTCGCCCTCGACGTTGATGCCCACCATCGCCTGCCGGCGGAAGCCCACGGTGAGCGGGTCCGTGACGGCGACGATCTGCATCACGCCCTGGTCGAGCAGCTTCTGGACGCGCTGGCGCACGGCCGCCTCGGACAGGCCGACGGCCTTGCCGATCGCGGCGTACGGCCGGCGGCCGTCCTCCTGGAGCTGCTCGATGATGGCGAGGGAGACGGCATCCAGATGAGGAGTGCCGTTCCTGGACTCGCGGGAGTCCCTGTGCTCTGCGCTTCGACTGGCCACGAGCTCACTGTGCACGAGGTCTCGGCGGTTCCGCAAGGGCGGACCAATGAAATTCGTTGTTTACGCGACTGAGACTTGCGGATTTCGCAGCCTTGACGCGACCAGGGGTGTTGAAAACGTGGGCGATCGCATTACTGTGGGTGTCTCAGCCAATGGACACGTTGGATCCACTCGAACTTGGAGGGCCGGCAGTGAGCACCGAGCTGCGTCGTCTGCGCAACTACATCGACGGTGAGTTCCGGGACGCCGCCGACGGGCGGACCACCGAGGTGGTCAACCCCGCTACGGGCGAGGCGTACGCGACCGCGCCGCTGTCGGGTCAGGCGGACGTGGATGCCGCCATGGCCGCGGCCGCCGCGGCCTTCCCGGCCTGGCGCGACTCGACCCCGGCCGAGCGTCAGAAGGCCCTGCTGAAGATCGCGGACGCGTTCGAGGAGCGGGCCGAGGAACTCGTCGCGGCCGAGGTCGAGAACACGGGCAAGCCGATCGGGCTCACGCGGTCCGAGGAGATCCCGCCCATGGTCGACCAGATCCGCTTCTTCGCGGGCGCGGCCCGGATGCTGGAGGGGCGCAGCGCCGGCGAGTACATGGACGGCATGACCTCGATCATCCGCCGCGAGCCGGTCGGCGTCTGCGCGCAGGTCGCGCCGTGGAACTACCCGATGATGATGGCCGTATGGAAGTTCGCGCCGGCGATCGCGGCGGGCAACACGGTCGTGCTGAAGCCGTCGGACACCACCCCGGCCTCGACCGTCCTGATCGCCGAGATCATGGGCGCGATCCTGCCCAAGGGTGTCTTCAACGTCATCACCGGTGACCGTGACACCGGCCGGCTGATGGTCGAGCACCCGACTCCGGCGATGGCCTCCATCACCGGTTCGGTGCGGGCCGGTATGTCGGTCGCCGAGTCGGCGTCCAAGGACCTCAAGCGGGTTCACCTGGAGCTGGGCGGCAAGGCGCCGGTCGTCGTCTTCGACGACACGGACATCGCCAAGGCCGTGGAGGACATCTCCGTGGCGGGCTTCTTCAACGCCGGGCAGGACTGTACGGCGGCCACGCGCGTACTGGTGCAGGAGGGCATCCACGACGAGTTCGTACGGGCTCTCGCCAAGGCCGCCGCCGACACCAAGACCGGGCAGCCGGACGACGAGGACGTGCTGTACGGGCCGCTGAACAACCCCAACCAGCTGAAGCAGGTGTCCGGCTTCATCGAGCGGCTGCCCGCCCACGCCAAGGTCGAGGCCGGTGGTCACCAGGTCGGTGAGAAGGGGTACTTCTACGCACCGACCGTCGTGTCCGGCCTGAAGCAGGACGACGAGATCATCCAGAAGGAGGTCTTCGGACCGGTCATCACCGTCCAGTCCTTCTCGGACGAGGAGCAGGCGGTGGAGTGGGCCAACGGCGTCGAGTACGCGCTCGCCTCCTCGGTGTGGACCAAGGACCACGGGCGAGCGATGCGGATGTCCAAGAAGCTGGACTTCGGGTGCGTGTGGATCAACACGCACATTCCGCTGGTCGCGGAGATGCCGCACGGCGGGTTCAAGAAGTCCGGGTACGGCAAGGATCTGTCGGCGTACGGGTTCGACGACTACACGCGGATCAAGCACGTGATGACGTCGCTGGACGCCTGAGCACCACGACGCAACCGTGGCCCCGGACGGGAGTTGACCCGTCCGGGGCCACGGTGTTCCCCCTCCGCCGTGGTCAGGCGGTCTTGATGCTGCTGGTCAGTGACGGCAGGTCCGGGCTGCCGGGCTTGCCCGGTTCGATGCGGGTGGAGCCGCCCTCGCCGGGGCCCTTCGCCGGGTCGGGGGCCGGGAGCGGGTGGCCGGGCTTCGGGAGCGTGATGCCGACCTTTTCGAGGATCGGGCCGCATTCCTTCATGGCCTTCTTGTAGGCCGCGGTCGTCGGGTCGAAGGCCCCGGTGATCTTCACCTCCAGGCGGACGTGGCCCTCCTCGTCCTTCGAGGCGTGGAAGCGCGGGAAGACCGTCTGCCCCTCGTCGCGCATGCAGGCCGCGAAGTCGTCGTTCGCGGAGTTGAGGTCGGCAGGGGCGTTCGAGGTCGGCTGGTAGGCCACGGCGAAGCCCCCGGGCTTCACCTTCAGGGGCTTGGACTCGGTGGTGTGCCGGGGCTTCGCGGTCGACGGTCCGGACGCCTGTGCGGCCGACGCGCTGACCGTGCCGAGGACGGCGGCCGTGAGGACGGCGATGCCGACGGCGAGCTGCTTCGGCCGGGTCGCCAGAGCACGCATGGATACCTCCTGTGGTGAGGCGCTTTTCGCTGACGGTGCCCAGGCAACTCCGTAGGCGGTTACAGCAGCGGAACGGTCGGGCTTATGTGCGTGTAACCGGTCGGCCGCCACACTCGAGGCCATGCGTGTGCTGGTGGTCGAGGACCACGAAGAGCTCGCCGAGACCGTGGCCGCGGGGCTGCGGCGGGAGGGGATGGCGGTCGACCTCGCGCTGGACGGGCCGACTGCCCTGGAGCGCGCCGAGGTCAACGGGTACGACGTCGTCGTGCTCGATCGGGATCTGCCCGGTGTGCACGGCGATCAGGTCTGCCGGCGGCTGGCCACCGGTGGCAGTCGGGCGCGGGTGTTGATGTTGACCGCTTCGGGGACCGTGGCCGACCGGGTCGCGGGGCTGGGGCTGGGGGCCGACGACTATCTGGCCAAGCCCTTCGCCTTCGCCGAACTCGTCGCTCGGATACGGGCGTTGGCGCGCCGTGCGCAGCCCGCGTTGCCGCCGGTTCTGGTGCGGGGGGAGCTGCGGCTGGACCCGGCGCGGCGGGAGGCGATGCGGGACGGATCCAGGCTGCCGCTCAGCCCCAAGGAGTTCGCGGTGCTGGAGCTGCTGCTCGGCGCGCAGGGGGCGGTCGTGTCCACCGAGGAGCTGCTGGAGCGGGCATGGGACGAGGCCGCGGATCCGTTCAGCCAGACCGTGAAGGTCACCGTCAGCCGGTTGCGGCGCAAGCTGGGGGAGCCGCCGTTGATCGAGACGGTGGACCGGGCCGGGTACCGGATCCGATGACAGGGCACGGGCTCGTAGGGTTGTTCCCGCGCAGCATCCGGTGGCGGCTCACGCTCCTGTACAGCGCCCTGTTCGTGGTGGCCGGCGCGGTGCTGCTGGGCATCGTCTACTTCCTCGCCGCGAGCTCCGTCGCGGGAGGGCGGAGCATCACCTCGGTCGAGGGGCCCGGTCTGCCGGACGAGAGCGCCACCCCGGCCGCTCCGGCGACCGTCAGCGCCGTCGCCGAGATCATCCGCCGGGACCAGCTCCACAACCTGTTCGTCTATGCCGTGGTGGCCCTCGCGGTGATGGCGCTGGCCTCCCTCGCCCTCGGTTGGCTGATGGCCGGCCGGGTGCTGCTGCCGCTGCGCACGATGACCCGTACCGCGCGCCGGATCTCCGCCGACAACCTGCACGAACGGCTCGCCGTGCCCGGCCCCGACGACGAGCTGAAGGCGATGGCGGACACCTTCGACGACGTACTGGCCCGGCTGGAGGGCGCGTTCGAGGCGCAGAAGCAGTTCGTCGCCAACGCCTCCCACGAGCTGCGCACCCCGCTGACGCTCCAGCAGACCATCGTGGACGTCACCCTCGCCGACCCCGACGCGTCCGCGGAGTCCCTGCGGGCCGCGCTCGGCAGGGTACGGGCGGCCGGGCAGGAACAGGAGCGGCTGATCGACGCCCTGTTGACCCTGGCGCGCAGTCAACGCGGGCTGGAGCAGCGGGAGTTCGTCGATCTGACGGCGATCGTGCGGGAGTGGCTGCCGGAGGCCGGGTGTCAGGACGTCGGGTGCCGGGACGTCGGGTTCCGGGTCGAGGCCCGGCTGGAGCCGGCGCCGGTGCTCGGTGATCCGCAGCTGATCGAGCGGCTGGTCGTCAACCTCACCGAGAACGCCGTACGCCACAACCTCCCGGCGGGGGAGGGGGGTTGGGTGACGGTCTGGACGGGGGTGGACGCGGCGGGGTGCCCCGGGCTGCGGATCGAGAACAGCGGGCCGGTGATCCCGGCGGACCAGGCGGCCGGACTCTTCCAGCCCTTCCGGCGTCTCGGACCCGATCGCGTCCTCCCCCACTCTCGAATTCGCCCGAGCGGGAGGGGCCCCGAGCGCGACGGGCTCGGTCTCGGCATGTCCATCGTCGCCGCCGTCGTCGCCGCGCACGGCGGCCGGGTGCGGGCGCGGACCCGGCCGACGGGTGGGCTGGTGGTGGAGGTCGGCCTGCCTCCGGCCGGCCCGCTGCCCGGTACGCCACTGCCGCGGGCGGCGGTCGCAGCCGTACGGCCCGACTGACCCCGCCCACGGCCCGATCGGCCTGCTCGACAAGGTGTCCGGACTGCACGGACGCACTCGACGCTGCGTCGATTGTGGGGTCACAGGCAAGCGCGGCATGCTGCGTCAATGCCCCTCACACCGAAGACCCCCTCGCTCTCCCGCCGGTCCCTGCTGCGCGCGCTGGGCGGGGGCGCGGCGGTCGGCGGCCTGGCCGGCTGCGGGGTGCACGCCGCGTATGTGCAGCCCGGACAGCGTGCCGTCGCCGATCTGTCCGCCAGCGACAAGCGGCTGACCTGGGCGAACTGGCCGTTGTACATCGACACCGATGACGACAACCCGAACCGGCGGCCCACCCTCGAGGCCTTCGAGAAGCGCACGGGGATCTCCGTCAAGTACACCGAGGAGATCAACGACAACGACGAGTTCTTCGGCAAGATCAGCCCCGCCCTGATGAACCATCAGCAGACCGGCCGGGACCTGATCGTCATGAGCGACTGGATGTGCGCGCGGTTCGTACGGCTGGGCTGGGTCCAGGAGATGGACCGGGCGAAGCAGCCGAACGTGGCCAAGTACCTTGATCCGCAGCTGCGTTCGCCCGCCTTCGACCCGGGCCGCAAGTACTCGGTGCCGTGGCAGTCGGGCATCACCGGTATCGCGTACAACCGCAAGAAGCTCGGCCGCGAGATCCGGCACGTGTCCGACCTGTGGGCGAGCGATCTCAAGGGCCGGGTGACCCTGCTGTCCGGTCTGGACGAGGCGTTCGCGCTGCTGATGCAGGGCAACGGCGTCGACATCACCCGGTGGACGGCCGCCGACTTCGACAGGGTCTGCGACCAGGTCGAGAAGTACGTCAGCAACGGGCAGATCCGCCGCTTCACCGGCAACGACTACACCAAGGACCTGGTCAGCGGTGACGTCCTGGCCTGTCAGGCGTACTCCGGCGATGTCATCCAGCTCCAGGCCGACAACCCCGACATCCGCTTCGTCGTCCCCGAGGAGGGCGCGGAGCTGTGGTCGGACTCCCTGATGATCCCGGACCGCGCCCTGCACAAGCGCAACGCCGAGCGGCTCGTCGACTACTACTACGAGCCCGAGGTCGCCGCCGAACTCGCCGCCTGGGTCAACTACGTCTGCCCGGTCCCGGCCGCCCAGGACGTCCTCGCCTCCTCGAAGGACAAGGACACCGCGGCCCTCGCGGACAACCCGCTGATCTTCCCCGACACGAAGATGCGCAGCCGGCTCGCCATCGCGCGGGACATCACCTCCAAGGAGCGGGTGGAGTTCGCCAAGAGGTGGAACAAGATCGTGGGGTTGTGATCCGGCGGCGCGGTTCAGAGACCCACGCGGGTGAACGTCACATGCGTGACACCGCTGGGCGAGGAGGTGGCCTCGACCTCGTAGTCCTTCTCGAGGCCCTCCAGCCCGTCCCAGAGGCGTACGCCCCGGCCGAGCAGGATCGGGACCACCACGACGTGCATGTGGTCGATGAGTCCGGCGGCAAGGAAGTCACGGATCAGGGCGGGCCCGCCGCCGAGGCGTACGTCCTGGCCGTCCGCAGCCTCGCGGGCCGTCTCGAGCGCCTTGGCGGGCGAAGCGTCGAGGAAGTGGAAGGTCGTGCCGCCCTCCATCTCGATCGACGGGCGCGGGTGATGGGTGAGGACGAAGGTCGGTGTGTGGAAGGGCGGGTTGGGCCCCCACCATCCCTTCCACTCCGGGTCCTCGTGCCATCCGGGCGGACCGAACTTCCCGGCGCCCATGATCTCGGCGCCGATCCCGGGCGTGAACCGCCGCGCGAAGGCGTCGTCGAGGCCGCCGGTCCCGCCGGACTTGCCGGTCATCTCGTGCCAGAACCGGGTGGTGAACATCCACTCGTGCAGCCGTTCGCCGGCGTGGCCGAACGGCGCGTCACGGCTCAGATCCGCACCGGTGCCGAAGCCGTCGAGCGAGATGGAGAAGTTGTGGACGCGGGCGAGTGACATGGGTGGCGTCTCCTTTCCCTCTGCTCGTCGAGCTTCGTCGGATCCGCTCGGTCATGCAACGGCTGCGTCGACTGCGCGGTCGGTCCGGACCCGACACACGGCGGGCGTCAGCGGCCGGGCATCGCGCGGATGGCGGCGATGTCGAACTGCAGACGTACCTTCTCGCTCACCATGGCCCCGCCCTCCGCCAGCCGCGAGTTGTAGGTCAGGCCCCACTCGGAACGGTTGATGGTGGTCGTACCGTCGAAACCCACCCGCTCGTCCCCGAACGCGTCGGTGACATGGCCGATGTAGGTCAGCTCCAGGTCGACGGGACGGGTGGTGCCCTTGATGGTGAGGTCGCCGTTCATGACGTAGACGTCGCTGCCGGCCGGACGCACCGCCGTACTGACGAAGCGCATCCGCGGATATGTCGCGACGTCCAGGAAGTCGCGGTGGACCAGGTGGGCGTCGCGCTGTTCCACGCCGGTGTCGACGGACGCGGTGGACAGGACGATCTCGGCCCGTGAGCGGGCGGGGTCGCGGCCGTCGAAGTAGAGGCGGCTCTCGTACTCCGTGAAGGAGCCGCGCACGGTCGTCACCATGGCATGGCGGACGGAGAAGCCGATGCGGCTGTGCGCCGGGTCGATCAGCCACTCCCCGGTCAGCGCCGCCAGCGTGGGATCCGGTCCGTCGGGCCGGGCGAACGCCGGTGGGTGGTCGGGGAGTTGGGGTGCCGTGGGGGGAGCCGGGCGGCGCAGGGACGCAGCACGGGTGAACAGGTTCATGATTCACGTACTTACGTCATGACCAGAACCGCCGCAAGGCTCCTTCAACACCCGCGCACAGGGTCGGCACGATTTGCCCTCAGCCCGGCGGACCGCGCGCTCCTGCCGTCTCCCGGTCTCCCGGACCGCAGGACTTTGCCATCTCTTTACAACCCGCCCTCTCCCTGTCTCGTCTCTCCGCTCGATCCGTGACGCAGCCGCCCGGGCCCACCGGGCGGGCGGACCGACGAAAGAGAGCGATTCATGCGCCGAACAGGCCTCAGCGCCATGGCACTTGCCTGCACCGCCGTGCTGGCGGGCGCGATGCCCGCGTTCGCCGACGGGACGAGCGCGTCCCCGAGCCCGGCCCAGTCCGCCACCACCGTCCCCAGCCCCGCCGAGAGCGCCACCCCGACCGACGAGGCGAGCGCCGTGCCGAGCGCCGAGCCGACCCGGGCGCCCTCGGACCAGGTCTCCGTCGTGCCGAGCGGTGCGCCCAACACGGGTGTGGCGCCGACGGGTTCGGACTCCTCGAACGCCGGCGCGCTGATCGGCGGGGGCGCTGCCGCGGCCGTCGTCCTGGGCGGCGGCGCCGTCTTCCTCGTACGCCGCCGGCAGGCGAACGGGGCATGAGCGTCTCCAGGCGCGCCTTCGCCACCGCGGCGCTGGCCTCGCTGCTCGTCGCCTGCGGCGGCCCCGGCACCACGACCGGCGGCCCCGCGAGCACGCCGGCGAACTCGCCGTCGTCCGCCGCGCCGCCCCCGGCCAAGTCCAGGTCGGTGTCGGCGGTGGGGCGATCGACCCCGGTCCGGCTCCGGATACCGGCCATCGGGGTCGACACCCCGGTCATGAAGCTGGGGCTGGCCGGGGACGGCAGCGTGCAGGTGCCGCCGATCACGGCGCACGACCGGGCGGGCTGGTACCGGCACTCACCGACTCCGGGCCAGAGGGGCCCGTCGGTGATCCTCGGTCATGTCACGGTCGGCGCCTACGGGGACGGAGTCTTCCGGCACCTGAAGGACCTGCACCGGGGCGAGACGGTCGAGGTGCGCCTGGAGAACGGCACGGCTGCGGTCTTCGCCGTCACTGAGGTGCGGGTGGTCGCCAAGTCCCGCTTCCCGACGGAGGAGGTCTACGGCAACGTGGACCGGCCCGAGCTGCGGCTCATCACGTGCGGGGGAGCCCGTACGGGCGAGGGCTACCGGGACAACGTGATCGTCTTCGCGGCACTGGCCTCGGCGAGCCCTTGAGCGATGGCCCGGGCCACCCGGATCCCGGGCCGACGGAACCGAAAGCCATCGGTCCGGGCTCTTCCCTACGCACCCCCCCACGACCCTGGAGAACGTTGAAACGGTCCCGCGAGAAGGCCGCGTCCGAACTGTTCGCCGCCCTCTATCCGCGCCTCGCCGGCTGGTGCCGCCGGCTCGTCGACGACGACGAGACGGCCCATGAGATCGCCTCGGAGGCGTTCACCCGGCTCTGGGCCCGCTGGACGTCCGTGGCGGAGCCCCGCGGCTTCCTCTACGTCACCGCGGCCAACCTCGTGCGGGACCACTGGCGCAAGCTGGAGCGCGAACGCAGAGCCGTGCGCCGGGCGACCGTCGAAGCCGCGGTGAGCCCGCCGCCCGAACAGGCGGACCCCTCGGTGCGGTTGCTGGTGCAGTCCCTGCCGGAACGACTGCGCGTGCCGATCCTCCTCCACTACTACGCTGACATGTCGATCCGGGAGGTCTCCGTGCTCACCGGACGCAAGGAGGGAACCGTCAAGGCCGACCTCCACGCGGCCCGCGAACTGCTCCGCGCCCACCTGAGGAGAAGCCTTGATCACACACTCTGACGAGGGCCCGGACTTCGACCCCGACGACCCGCTCACCGTCATCCTGCGACCGCCCGCCGAGTACCTCGGCGCACCCCCCGGCCACTACGAGGCGATCCGTCGCGGCGCGGCCCGCCGCCGTCTCCTGCGCGCAGCCGTCGGAGCGGCCGTGACCTGTGGTGTCGCCGCCCTCGTGGTGCTGCCCCTGCGCCTGACGGCCTCCGACGCCCCCGGCACCCCGGCGGTCCCCATGGCCCCGCCGCCGGCGAGCAGCCCCACCGCCTCGCCGCACCGGCCGGCGACACCCGAACCGTCGGAGCCCCGGCCCACCCCCACGGCCGTGCCGACGCAGAGCTCCAGCTCGACCCGCGCACCGTCGGCCGCGCTGTCCCAGTCGCCGACCGACTCGAGGGCGGAGACGTCCGTGCCCTCGACCGCACCGTCGGCGGCCGACGCCGCGACCGAGGCAACTCCCTCGAGCAGGTAGGCGGCTTCGGAGGAGGGAGTTTTGAACACGTTCAATTAGGGGCGTACGCTGCCGCCATGAGCGACAGAGTCGCCCTTCTGAAGGGCATCCGCGCCTGGTTGGTCCTCTTCGTCGTCTGCCTGGTGCTCAGCGGCACCACGGCCTTCCCCCTGGTCCACGAACTGCGCTGGACCGAGGACCTGCTGAGGTCCCTGTCCGTGCCGGAGCACCTGCCCGCGCTCTACGACTGGATCGAGCGCGTCCGCCACGGACTCGACACCGCCGACGCCGACTACCCCTTCCTCCTCTACGGCACGGACTGGCTGGCCTTCGCCCACCTCGTCATCGCGGTCGCCTTCTACGGCCCCTACCGCGACCCCGTGCGCAACATCTGGGTAGTCGAGTTCGCGATGATCGCCTGCGCGGGGATCATCCCGCTCGCGCTCGTCTGCGGGCCGATCCGTGGGATCCCCTTCTGGTGGTCGGTGATCGACATGTCGTTCGGGGTCTTCGGGGTGATCCCGCTGTACGTCGTCCGCAGGAAGATCAAGCGGCTGGAGGCGCTCACCCCGAATCCCCTTCCGGTTCCGGCTACTTGAGGGCGGCCGTCAGGATCCCCGTGGTGACCGGGTTCGGCACCTCGTCCTTGGCGTCCGTGGAGTTGACCGAGTAGACGAGGGTGCGCCTCAGGTCGCGGGTCGCGGCGATCGCGGTGCTGTAGCCGTAACGCGCCCCGGACTTGAACCAGTAGACCTTCCCCTCGTACTCCCAGCGCTGTATGTCGCACCCTCGATGCCCGCCGGGACCGTGAACATCTCCCCGAGCTGCGGTCCCGGCACGACGCGTCCCCGGACCTGGTTCCACTCGGTGACATCGACGACCCGTGCCGGGGGCAGGGTCTCGAACCGGTGGGCGTACGGGTCGTCGAAGCCGTCGCCCGCCCGGATGCCGCTGGTGTGGTTCAGCAGCTGCCGTAAGGTGATCGGCTCGAAGGCGGGGGTGAGCAGACCGGGGAGATAGCGCTGGACCGGCGTGCTCAGGTCCACCTTCCCCTGCGCCGCCAGCTTCAGTACGACCGCCGCCGTCACCACCTTCGTCGTCGAACCGGCCCGGAAGCGGGCGTCGGGGTCGGCCGCCCTGCCGCTCGCCAGATCGTGCACGCCCGAACTGCCCCTCGCCAGATCGTGCACGCCCGAACTGCCGCGCCAGCTGCCGTCGCTGCCGCCGACCCGCACGAGCGCGGCGGTCGCGTCCGCGTCCGGGAGCCCGGCGATCGCGGCGCTCAGTGCCTTGGTGTCCGGGGCGGAAGTGGTTCGGACGGAGCCTGTCGGAGGTGCGGCGAAGGCGGGTGCGGCCAGTGGGCCGGCGGCGAGGATCGGGGTGCGGGCACGCATGAAGGGGCTTCTGGAGGCTCCGGCGGCTGGATGTCGTTGATCATCCTCGTGCCGGGCGAGGCGGCCCGGATCGTCGGCGAGGAGGGGCGGCCCCTGACTGACCCCCGAGCAACTCCCGTGCAGAACAAGGGGGTTGTGGGGGGATTACCCCTACGGGCGCTCCTGTAGCCGTACGACCGCCGGAAAAACTGTTATCGCAGCCGCCTCCACCCCGTCTCCCCTCGCGTCCCCCATTCCCCTCACACCCGGGAGCCCCCCCATGGACCGCCCGCACCGGGAACGAACTGTGATCTCCGACATAGCCGACGGCACAGGTCGGGCCGAGGCTGAGAAGGTGCGATCGGACAGCGAGTGAGCGCACAGAGGACGGGCGAGATCGGCATGGACGGGCGGCAGTGGCGTTCCACCATCGCGGCCGCGCAGGCCGGTGACCGGCAGGCGCTGGACGATCTGGTCGCGGGCTGGCTGCCGCTGGTCTACAACGTTGTCGGCCGCGCCCTCAACGGACACGCCGACGTGGACGACGTCGTGCAGGAGACCATGCTGCGCGCCGTCGACAACCTCGGTTCGCTGCGCGACCCGGACAGCTTCCGGTCCTGGCTGATGGCGATCGCCATGCGGCAGATACGGGACCGGGCGCGCCGGAAGTCCCCGCAGCAACTGGACGAGAGCGCCGCCCGGGAGGCCACCGACTTCGCCGAACTCACCGTGCTGCGGCTGCAGTTGGAGGGTCAGCGGCGCGAGGTCGCGGAGGCGGTGCGCTGGCTGGACGACGAGGACCGGCAGTTGCTGTCACTGTGGTGGCTGGAGGTCGCGGGCGAGCTGACCCGGCGCGAACTGGCCGCGGCCGTCGGCATCAGCAGGCAGCACGCGGCCGTACGCGTTCAGCGGATGAAGGAGCGCCTGGAGACCTCCCGCGGGATCGTGCGCGCGCTGGACGGCGCCTGCCCCGAGCTGCGGGAGCTGACCGGCCGCTGGGACGGGCGGCCCGACTCGGTCTGGCGCAAGCGACTGGCCCGGCACATCAGGAGCTGCGCCTACTGCGGTGACGCGCGCGAGCCCGTCGTACCGGCGGAGCGCCTGCTCGTGGGCATCGCCCTCGTCCCGCTCCCCGTCGGCTTCACGCTCTCCCTGGCCTTCGGCGGCAAGACGGCCGCGGCCGCCACCTCCGTCGGCTGGTCCGCCAAGGTCCTCGGCCTCCTGACCAAGCCCGCCGTCGCAGTGACGGCGAGCGCGACGATCGTCGCGGGCGGCGCGTACGTCGTCACGCAGCCCCCCGACACCCCGCCCCCGCGCGCCGCGGTCACCCCCACCGCGGCGAGCACCCACCGCCCGCCGCCCGCACGGCCCGCCTCGCCCACACCCTCTCCGTCCCCGTCGGTGACGAAGGAGAAGACCGAGCTCTACGGCAGCGTCGTCGACGCCGTGGACCGGGCCCCGGACCCGGACACGCCTCCCAAGGCCCTGCCGCGGCGCCCCGCCTCCGGCATCACCAGCAGCGGCGGAGCGCACGCCACGATGAACCACCGCGGGGACAGCGTGAGCCTCAGCGGCCAGGGCTATGTCCTGGTCCGCTGGCAGATCTCGCCGCAGTACCGGTTCGGCAGCCTCGTCATGCCGAGCTGGACCGGCCTGAAGGGCAAGCTGTTCCACGTGGCCTCGGGCGGCGGCCGCCGTATGGACGACCGGGTCAGCAGCACCGACACCACGGCGACCGGCATGGGCAGCAAAGCCACCGGCTACGACGTCCTGCCGTCCGGCACCCAGCAGATGTGGCAGAACGAGTACTTCTACCTGGACGGGAGCGTCACCCTCACCGTGAACGAGCGGGGCGCCGACTACGGCCTGAGCGTCTTCCCGACCACCTGGGACAAGGTGGAGGAGGACGTGACCAGCGGCCCTCCCGACGGAGCCAAGCGCTATGGCCTGGTCCGCGACACCGGCAAGGACGACACCCCGGTCCCGCAGTACGTCACCCGCAGGACCCCCTCCGACCCGGCGACGGTGCCTCAGCGCTCCGAGGTGTAGTCCCGACCCGGTCCGCGCAGCGCGCACAGCAGGTCCACGCGGTTCGTCGTGATCGAGTCGACGCCGAGGTCGAGCAGGCGGCGCATGGAGCGGCGGGTGTCGGGAGTCCAGACGGAGAGGAGATATCCGTCGTGGTGGACGCGGCCCGCGAGGTCGCGGTCGACGAGCGAGAAGCGGTAGTTGAGCCAGCGCGGCTTCACCGCGGCGAGCAGCGCGGGCCGCGGCGGCGCCAGACTCGTGCAGGTCAGGGCGATCTCGGCGGAGGGGTCCGCGGCGCGTACGGCCAGCATGGCGGTGGCGCCGGCGCAGTAGTACACGCGGTCGGCCGCCCCGGACTCCCGCACGACGTCCACGATGCGCCGGGCCGTCCGTACGTCCCGTGTGCCCGGCAGGTCGAGCATCAGGCGGCTGCCGTCGGCCGCCGCCAGCGCCTCCGCGAGGGTCGGGACGCCGCCCTCCGTCAGTCCGCGCACCTCGGCGGCGGACAGCGACAGCAGCGGCCGGTCCCGCTCCCACAGCCGCTTCAGCGTCGCGTCGTGCAGCAGCACGGGGACGCCGTCCTTGGTGAGCCGTACGTCGATCTCGACGGCGTCCGCGCCCCGGTCGAGCGCGGAACGCAGCGAGTCGATCGTGTTCTCGCGGACGCGGTAGGGGTCGCCGCGGTGGGCGACGGCAGTCACGTTCTGCATGGCCCCCATTGTGGGGCGTTGGCGGTGGAGGGCGTCAGGGGGCGAGCCACGCCGCCGTGTACGCGTCGATCTCGTCCCGGATCCGGGCCTTGCCCGCCTCGTCGAGGAAGGAGACGTCGACGGCGTTCTTGGCGAGGTCGGCGAGCCCGCGTTCATCGAGCTCGAGCAGCCGTGCGGCAACCGCGAACTCGTTGTTCAGATCGGTGCCGAACATGGGCGGGTCGTCGGAGTTGACGGTGACGATGATCCCGGCCTTCACGAACTCCTTGATCGGGTGCTCGTCGAGGGTGCGGACCGCGCGCGTGGCGATGTTCGAGGTCGGGCAGACCTCCAGCGGGATGCGGTGCTCGGCGAGGTGCGCGAGGAGCTTCGGGTCCTGGAAGGAGCTGGTGCCGTGCCCGATACGTTCGGCGCGCAGGTCGGTGAGCGCGTCCCACACCGTCTCCGGGCCGGTGGTCTCGCCGGCGTGCGGCACGGAGTGCAGACCGGCGGCGATCGCCCGGTCGAAGTACGGCTTGAACTGCGGCCGCGGTACGCCGATCTCGGGCCCGCCGAGCCCGAACGAGACCAGCCCCTCGGGGCGCAGCCGGTCGTCGGTCGCGAGCCGGACGGTCTCCTCGGCCGACACCAGTCCGGCCTCGCCGGGAATGTCGAAGCACCAGCGCAGCACGGTCCCGAACTCGGCCTCGGCCGCCTTGCGCGCGTCCTCGATCGCGTCCATGAAAGCGCGCTCGTCGATGCCGCGGCGGGTCGAGGAGAACGGCGTGATGGTCAGCTCGGCGTAGCGGACCTGCTGCCGGGCCAGGTCGCGGGCGACCTCGTACGTCAGCAGCCGTACGTCCTCCGGTGTGCGGATGAGGTCCACGACGGACAGGTACACGTCGATGAAGTGGGCGAAGTCCGTGAAGGTGAAGTAGTCGACCAGGGCCTCGGGGTCGGTGGGCACCTTGGAGTCGGGGTGGCGCGCGGCGAGCTCGGACACGATACGGGGGGAGGCGGAACCGACGTGGTGGACGTGCAGTTCGGCCTTGGGCAGTCCGGTGATGAAGGCGTGCAGGTCGCGCAGGGCGGCGGCGGACGCGTCGACGTGGTCGGTCAAGGGTTCCTCCCCAGGGCGGCGTCCCCGGCGGGTGGGCCGGACGGGACGCGGGTGATCGGCTGATCGGTGACTCGGGGATCATCGTAGGCCGGACCGCGGGTGGGTGGGCCGGGCCGTAGCATGACGGAACGTTCGGAAAAGGGGGGGGCCAGCGCATGTCCGACGACGCGCATACGCCGACAGCGCCGGAGAACGGTACGGCGGGGGCGTCCTCGCAGGAGGAGTCTTCCAGGGTTCCCTTGACGAAGCCGGGGGAGCGGAATCCATGGGCACCTCCGACGAATGACGGTGCCGCGGGGCCCGGGTACACGGTGGTGGGGAACGGTCCTGCTGACCCGGCGGGTCAGTCCGTGCATGACCAGCAGACGGTCATTTCCGTACCTGGTGGTGCAACGACTCCGCCTGCTTCCCAGCCGTGGGGGAACCCCTTCGCCCCGCCCGGAGCCGCGGGCCCGACCGGTGCTCCCGCCAATCCCTACGCTCCGCCGGGTGCCGCGGCGCCGATGGGCAACGCGGGCAACCCCTTCGCGCCCCCGGCCACGCCGCACGCCCACGGCGAGCCCGTCCCCCCGCCGCCCATCGGCCCCGAGGGACCTGGTCAGGTGCCGTATGGCTATCCCGGCGGTTATGGCTACCCGGCCGGCCCTGGCTACCCGGCCGCCCCCGGTTACCCCGGAGCCGGACCGGTGTCGCACGGCGCCCCCGGCTACTACGGCTGGCCCGGGATGGCGCCCGCGTCCAGCAACGGCATGGGTACGGCGGCGCTAGTGCTCGGCATCATCTCGGACGTCTTCTTCTGCCTGTGGCCGATCTCCATCCTGCTGGGCGTACTGGCCCTGATCTTCGGCTTCGTCAGCCGGGCCAAGGTCACCCGGGGCGAGGCGACGAACGCGGGCCAGGCCCTCGCCGGCATCATCTGCGGCGCAGTCGGCATCGTCCTCGGCCTGGGCTTCGTCGCGTTCCTGATCGCCAACCCCTGACCGACCGCCGCCCCGACAGGGGGCCTCCGGCCCCGCTCAGGCCCCCTGCTCAGCGGCCAGCCGCCCCCGAGCCTCCATCAACGCGAACCCCAGCAGATTCGGACCCCGCCACCGCTCCGGATCCATCGCCGCCTCGTCGTCCGCCGCCAGACCGATGCCCCACACCCGGTCCACGGGGCTTGCCTCCACCAGCACCCGCTCACCCGTGCCCAGCAGAAAGTCCCGTAGATCCGCGTGCGCGGTGAACTTGTGGACGCTGCCCTCGACCACGATGCCGAAGCGCTCGCGCTCCCACGTCTCCTCGTCGAAGCCGCGCACGAGCCGTCCCGCCTTCTTGGCGAGCGACGGATGGTCCGCGGCCAGCACGCGCCGCTCCGCCTCCGCGTCGTCGAACAGCCGCGCCTTGCCCGCCATCATCCAGTGCTCGGCGGTCGCATAGGTCACCCCGTCCACAGTGAACGGCGACGGCCACCACTGGCTCAGACAGCTCGCACTCACCTGTCCGTCAGGCCGCGCGCGGTGCCCCCAGAAGTGCAGGTACTTGACCTTCGCCCCCGCCCGCACCGCCTTGACCAGCGCTTCCCGCGAGTCGATGGTCCCCTCGGCGTTCCCCGTGATCTTTTCCATGCACGCGAGTCTGGCAGGCACCACTGACACTCCGTCCCCCGTTTTCCATGCTCACTCGACACCTGGTCGACAGATTCCGTTGCGTAACCGAAAGGCAACAACGGAATCACTTGTAGGAGTCCCTTGGCTCTGTCAGGATCGGCAGTCAAATCGAGCTGGAGCTACGCCCACCCGCCCCCTTGAGCCGCGGGGCGACGGCGGAGGAGAGCGACATGCACAACCCGGGCAACGCCACCCCGGAACGATTCCCGGCGCAGGACCGCTTCGCGGACGGTGCGCAGTTCATCGCGGGCCGCCTGACCAAGGGCACCTCCGGTCGTACGCACGCGGTCGTCGACCCGTCGACCGGCGAGGAGGTGTACACGTACGAACTGGCCGGCCCCGACGACGTGGACGCCGCCGTCGCCGCCGCCCGCGAGGCCTTCCCGGGCTGGGCCGGCGCCACCCCGGGCGAGCGCTCCGACGCGCTGCACCGCTTCGCCGCCGTGCTCGCCGACCGTGCCGAGGACTTCGCCCGCGCCGAGTCGCTGCAGTGCGGCAAGCCGCTGAAGCTGACGCGTGAGTTCGACGTGCCGGGGACCATCGACAACACCGCTTTCTTCGCGGGCGCCGCCCGGCACCTGCAGGGACAGTCCGCCGGTGAGTACTCCGGGGACCACACCTCCTACGTACGGCGTGAACCCATCGGTGTCGTCGGGTCCATCGCCCCCTGGAACTACCCGCTCCAGATGGCCGCCTGGAAGATCCTCCCGGCGATCGCCGCGGGCAACACCATCGTGCTGAAGCCCGCCGAGCTCACGCCCCTGACCTCGCTGCTGTTCGCGCAGGCCGCCACCGACGCCGGCATCCCGGACGGTGTCATCAACATCGTCACCGGGACCGGGAGGGAAGCCGGTGAGCATCTCGTCGGCCATCCCGATGTCGCCATGACCTCCTTCACCGGGTCCACCGCCGTCGGCAAGCGCGTCGCCGAGATCGCCACCGCCACCGTCAAGCGGATCCACCTGGAACTCGGCGGCAAGGCCCCCTTCGTCGTCTTCGACGACGCCGATCTCGAGGCCGCCGTGCACGGCGCGGTCGCCGGCGCGCTCATCAACACCGGCCAGGACTGCACGGCCGCCACGCGCGCGTACGTGCAACGGCCTCTCTACGATGCGTTCGTCGAGCAGACCGCCGCCCTCATGGAGACCGTCCGGCTCGGCGACCCCTTCGCCCCCGGCACCGACCTCGGCCCGCTCATCTCGCACGTACAGCGCGACCGCGTCGCCGGTTTCGTCGACCGGGCGCGCTCCTACGCGCGCGTGGTGGCCGGCGGCGAGGCTCCCCAGGGAGAGCTCGCGAACGGCGCCTACTACCGGCCCACCCTGGTCGCGGACGCCGCCCAGGACAGCGAGATCGTGCAGTCCGAGATCTTCGGGCCGGTCCTGGTGGTACTCCCGTTCGACAGTGACGACGATGGGATCGGGCTCGCCAACGACACCCCGTACGGCCTCGCCGCCTCCGCCTGGAGCCGCGACGTCTACCGGGCGAACCGGGCCACCCGCGAGATCAAGGCGGGTTGCGTGTGGGTCAACGACCACATCCCGATCATCAGCGAGATGCCCCACGGCGGCTACAAGGCGTCCGGCTTCGGCAAGGACATGTCCGCGTACTCCTTCGAGGAGTACACCCAGATCAAACACGTCATGTTCGACAACACGGCGGTGGCCAGGAAGGACTGGCACCGCACGATCTTCGGGGACCGCTAGCAGAACAGGCCGCCCGACCTGCGGCCGCACACTCCCGAAAGGGCATCAAGCGCATGGAGCAGTACGAGCCCGACCGCCTGTCACCGGCCCAGGTGGCCGCCATGCGGCGCAGTTTCCGCAACGGCAGGGCCGCTCTCACCCGCCGTTCGATGCTGCGCGCCTCCGCGGGCGGCGCGCTCGCGGCCGGCGGCCTCGCGGCGCTGAGCGGCTGCGGGATCCCCGCCGCCGGCAACACCAAGGGCGGAGTCTCCGCAGAGGACCACTCGGCCAAGGAGAAGACCGTCAACTTCTCCAACTGGACCGAGTACATGGACGTGGACGACAGCGAGAAGCACCACCCCACGCTCGATCAGTTCACCAAACGCACCGGCATCAAGGTCAAGTACACCGAGGACATCAACGACAACGTCGAGTTCTTCGGCAAGATCAAGCCGCAGCTCGCGGCCGGCCAGGACACCGGGCGCGACATCATCGTGCTCACCGACTGGCTGGCGGCCCGGCTGATCCGTCTTGGCTGGGTGCAGAAACTGGACGCGTCCAACCTGCCGCACGCCTACGCGAACCTGTCGTCGCAGTTCCGCGACCCCGACTGGGACCCGGGCCGCGCCTACTCGTACGTCTGGCAGGGCATCTCGACCGTCATCGCCTACAACAAGAAGGCGCTCGACGGCATCGAGGTGAAGTCGCTCTCCGACCTGCTCGACAACCCCAAGCTCAAGGGGCGCGTCGGCTTCCTGTCGGAGATGCGCGACAGCGTGGGCATGACGCTGCTCGACATGGGCAAGGACCCGGCGACCTTCACCGCCGACGACTTCGACGCGGCGATCGCCCGGATGCAGAAGGCGGTCGACAAGGGCCAGATCCGCCGCTTCACCGGCAACGACTACACCTCGGACCTGACCAGCGGCGACTTCGCCGCCTGTATCGCCTGGGCCGGTGACGTCGTACAGCTCAAGGCGGACAGCCCGGACATCGACTTCCTGATCCCGGACAGCGGGTACATGACGTCGACCGACAACATGCTGATCCCCAACAAGGCGCGTCACAAGACGAACGCCGAGCGGCTCATCGACTACTACTACGAGCCGAAGCCGGCCGCCGAGCTCGCCGCGTACATCAACTACGTGTGTCCCGTCGACGGTGTGAAGCCGGAGCTGGAGAAGATCGACAAGGATGCGGCGAACAACCCGCTGATCATCCCCGACAAGGCGATGGCCGCGAAGTCCCACCCCTTCCGCTCGCTGAGCTCGAAGGAAGAGACCGAGTTTGAACAGAAGTTCGCGAAGCTGACTGGGGCGTGATCACCGTGACGAACAAGACAGACACCACCGGCGCCGTCCGCCTCTCCGGCATCAGCAAGACCTACGGCTCCTTCACCGCCGTGCACCCGCTCGACCTGACCGTCCCGCAGGGCTCCTTCTTCGCCCTGCTCGGCGCCTCCGGCTGCGGCAAGACCACCACCCTGCGCATGATCGCCGGTCTGGAGGAGCCCAGCAGCGGCACCGTCCACCTCGGCGACCAGGAGGTCACCCATCTGCCGCCGTACAAGCGGCCGGTGAACACGGTCTTCCAGTCCTACGCCCTCTTCCCGCACCTCGACATCTTCGAGAACGTCGCCTTCGGCCTGCGCCGGCGCGGCATCAAGTCGGTGAAGAAGCAGGTCGAGGACATGCTGGAGCTCGTACAGCTCGGCGAGCAGGCCCGCAAGAAACCGCACCAGCTCTCCGGCGGCCAGCAGCAGCGCGTCGCGGTGGCCCGCGCGCTGATCAACACCCCCAAGGTGCTTCTCCTCGACGAGCCCCTCGGCGCCCTGGACCTGAAGCTGCGCCGCCAGATGCAGCTGGAGCTCAAGCGCATCCAGACCGAGGTCGGCATCACCTTCATCCACGTCACGCACGACCAGGAGGAGGCCATGACCATGGCCGACACGGTCGCCGTGATGAACGCGGGCCGCGTCGAGCAGCTCGGCTCGCCCACCGACCTGTACGAGAACCCCAACACCACCTTCGTCGCCAACTTCCTCGGCACCTCCAACCTCATCGAGGCCGAGGTCGACTCCAAGAGCGGCGACGACATCGTCCTCGGGGCGGGCGGCGGCAAGCTGGTCCTGCCCGAGGCGCGCTGTTCGGCGCCGACGAAGACCGGCGGCAAGGTGCTGGTCGGTGTGCGCCCCGAGAAGATCTCCCTCACCCACGCCGACGACGCGGGCGAGATCCCCGAGGGCCGCAACCGCATCACCGGCAAGATCGCCGACTCCAGCTTCATCGGCGTCTCCACTCAGTACGTCATCGACAGCCCGGTCTGCCCGGAGTTCGAGGTCTACGCCCAGAACATCGACCGCGACGCCCGGCTGGTGCCCGGCGCCGACGTCGTCCTGCACTGGAACCCGGCGCACACCTTCGGCCTTGATGCGGCCCAGGACATCGACGCCGGCATCGAGGAAGAGGCGGCGGCCTGATGTCGACGCTGACCGAGGCGCCCCCGCCTCTCTCCCCGACGGCTCCGGAGAAGAAGCCCCCGCGCAAGCGCGGCCGTCTCGTCCCGTACTGGCTGCTGCTGCCCGGCATCCTCTGGCTGCTGATCTTCTTCGCGCTGCCGATGATCTACCAGGCCTCCACGTCCGTGCAGACGGGCTCCCTGGAGGAGGGCTACAAGGTCACCTGGCACCTGGGCACCTACTGGGACGCGCTGTCCGAGTACTGGCCGCAGTTCCTGCGCTCGATCCTGTACGCCGGTGCCGCGACGATCCTGTGCCTGGTCCTCGGCTACCCGCTCGCGTACCTGATCGCCTTCCGTGCGGGCCGCTGGCGGAACCTGATCATGATCCTGGTGATCGCGCCGTTCTTCACCAGCTTCCTGATCCGTACGCTCGCCTGGAAGACGATCCTCGCGGACGGCGGCCCGGTCGTCGGCGCCCTGAACACGCTGCACGTCCTGGACGTCACCAACTGGCTCGGCTGGACCTCCGGCGACCGCGTCCTGGCCACACCGCTCGCCGTGGTCTGCGGACTGACGTACAACTTCCTGCCGTTCATGATCCTGCCGCTGTACACCTCGCTGGAGCGCATCGACGGTCGGCTGCACGAGGCGGCCGGTGATCTGTACGCCAAGCCCTGGACCACCTTCCGCAAGGTCACCTTCCCGCTGTCGATGCCGGGTGTCGTCTCCGGCACGCTGCTGACCTTCATCCCGGCGGCCGGCGACTACGTCAACGCGGAACTCCTCGGTTCGACCGACACCCGCATGATCGGAAACGTCATCCAGACCCAGTTCCTGCGGATTCTGGACTATCCGACGGCCGCGGCCCTCTCCTTCATCCTCATGGCAGCGATTCTGCTCATGGTCACCATCTACATTCGCAAGTCCGGGACGGAGGATCTGGTCTAAATGCCCTTCGTCAACTGGCTCAAGCGCCATCTCGTCGTCATCGCGGGACTGCTGACCCTCGGCTATCTCCTGCTGCCGAACATCGTCGTCACGGTGTTCTCCTTCAACAAACCGAAGGGCCGTTTCAACTACGCGTGGCAGCAGTTCTCGCTGGATGCCTGGAAAGAGCCGTGCGGTGTCGCCGACATGTGCGGCTCGCTGTCGATCAGCCTCCAGATCGCCTTCTGGGCGACCGTCGGCGCCACCGTCCTCGGCACGATGATCGCCTTCGCCCTGGTCCGCTACCGGTTCCGCGCGCGGGGCACCGTCAACTCGCTGATCTTCCTGCCGATGGCGATGCCCGAGGTCGTCATGGCGGCCTCGCTGCTGACCCTGTTCCTCAACATGGGCGCCCAGCTGGGCTTCTGGACGATCCTGATCGCCCACATCATGTTCTGCCTCAGCTTCGTCGTCGTCGCCGTCAAGGCGCGCGTGATGTCGATGGACCCGCGTCTGGAACAGGCGGCCCAGGACCTCTACGCCGGCCCGGCGCAGACCTTCCTGCGTGTCACCCTGCCCATCGCGGCGCCCGGAATCGCCGCGGGTGCGCTGCTGTCCTTCGCGCTCTCCTTCGACGATTTCATCATCACCAACTTCAACGCGGGCTCGACCGTCACCTTCCCCATGTTCGTCTGGGGTTCGGCACAGCGCGGAACGCCCGTTCAGATCAATGTCATCGGTACGGCCATGTTCCTGGTCGCCGTACTGTTGGTCCTTTCTTCGATGCTCATCGGCAATCGCCGGAACAAGCAAAAGGCATAAGCACAAACCCGCCGTAGGGAGTTGAAATCATGGCCCCAAGCGCCATGAACCGTTGGACAAAGTCACTTTCCGACGCACAGCCGGTCCCGTACTGGCTGGAAGACCCCGGCAAGCCCCACCCGGAGCCCGCGCTCACCGGCGCCGAGACCTGCGACCTGCTGGTCGTCGGCGGCGGCTACAGCGGACTGTGGACCGCGCTGATCGCCAAGGAGCGCGACCCGGGACGGGATGTCGTCCTGCTGGAAGGCCGCGAGGTGGGCTGGGCCGCCTCGGGCCGCAACGGCGGCTTCTGCGCCGCCTCGCTCACCCACGGCCTGCCCAACGGCCTGGCCCGCTGGCCGGACGAGATCCACAAGCTCGAGGAGCTGGGCGCCCGCAACCTCGACGAGATCGAGAAGGCGGTCGCCCGCCACTCCCTCGACTGCGACTTCGAGCGCACCGGCGAGATCGACGTGGCGACCGAGACGTACCAGGCCCGGGAACTGCGCGACTGGTACGAGCAGATGGAGCGCGAGGGCCTCGCCGACGGCGTCGAGTTCCTGGACGCCGAAGCCGTGCGGGAACAAGTCGACTCACCGACATTCCAGGCCGGCCTCCACGACCGCCGCGGCGTCGCCATGCTCCACCCCGCCAAGCTCGCCTGGGGCCTCAAGCGCGCCTGCCTCGGGCTCGGCGTCCGCGTCTACGAGCACACCCCGGCCCTGACCCTGAAGCCGTACGGCGCCGGCATGGCCGTACGCACTCCCTACGGATCCGTTCGCGCCCGCAAGGTCGCGCTCGGCACCAACATCTTCCCGAACCTGGTCAAGCGCGTCCGTGCGTACACCGTCCCGGTCTACGACTACGCGCTGATGACCGAGCCGCTCAGCGCCGGGCAACTGGCGTCGATCGGCTGGAAGAACCGCCAGGGCCTGGGCGACTCGGCCAACCAGTTCCACTATTTCCGCCTCTCCGCCGACAACCGCATCCTGTGGGGCGGCTACGACGCGATCTATCCGTACGGCGGCCGGGTGCGCTCCGAGTACGACGACCGGCCGGAGACGTACGCCAAGCTCGCCGGGCACTTCTTCACCTGCTTCCCGCAGCTGGAGGGCGTCCGCTTCACGCACACCTGGGGCGGCGCGATCGACACCTGTTCACGCTTCTCGGCGTTCTTCGGCACCGCGCACCAGGGGAAGGTGTCGTACGCGGCCGGGTACACGGGCCTGGGCGTCGGTGCCACCCGCTTCGGCGCGGAGGTGATGCTCGACCTGCTGGCGGGAGAGCGGACCGAGCGCACGTCGCTCGAAATGGTCCGCAAGAAGCCGCTGCCCTTCCCGCCGGAGCCGTTCGCATGGACGGGCATCGCCCTCACCAAGTGGTCGCTGGCCCGGGCGGACGCGCACGGCGGCCGCCGCAACCTCTGGCTGCGGACGATGGACAAGCTGGGCCTCGGCTTCGACAGCTAGCACCATGGCGTGACCCGATTCACCCGGAAGAGTGAACGAAACCCGCGTAATGCCTGCCGGGAGACCTCCCTCTCACCCGTGACGCGACCAGCGTCCAGGAGAAACAGGGAGGTCTCCTCATGACTGGGGCGAAAACGGCGGTCGAGTGGCTGGCGTCCGTTGCTCCGGACCCCGAGGCCTGTCGCCGGGAGTGGGAGCGCAATCCCCTCGGGGTGGCGCTGCTGCCCGCCGGCAAGGCCTGGGACGTACTCATCCTGCCGGGCGAACTCGGCTACCCCACCCTCGACGTCCTCACCCGCATCCTCGACCGCCCCGGCCCGGTGCTGGTCGACTTCGGGGACGCCCGCATGGGCTTCCTCGTGCCGCCCGGCACCGCGGCCCGCTGGCTCGGCACGGGCATCCGTACGGCAGGAGCCGGCACCTGGATCGTGGTGCCGTACCCGGGGCGCTCGACCGGCGGTGTGCGCTGGCTGGTCCCGCCGGACGGCTCGGGCACCCTCACGGACCCCGCACTCCTCGAACTGGCGATGCACGAGGCGGCGGCGGGCCTGGCGAGGGAGGAGGACACATGACGGGCCGGTGATGGCCAAAGGTCTAGGCAGAATCCCCGCCGTGCCCGCGTCGGCCACCCGTGAGGTCGGCGCGGAGCAGGAGCAGCCACAAAGACATGATCAGCAGCGTGCACAGACACCAACTGGCCACGACGTCCAGAGGCCAGTGAAAACCGCGCCGAACCAGGCCGAAGCCGACGGCCAGGTTCACCGAAGCGCAGGCGGCGAGCAGTGCGCGACGGGCGTACGCCGTGCGGAGCCAGGGGAACAGGAGCAGGGCCGCCGAGCCGTAGGCGACGGCGGCCGTCGCGGTGTGGCCCGAGGGGTAGTAGCCGGTGCCCGGGGGCATGACGGGGGTGCCGGGGCGGGCGGTGAGTTCCTTGAGGGGAACGATCAGGGCCGGAACCATCGCCATCAGCCCGGCGGCCGCGAGCGGCGGCAGCCACCAGCGGTACGTCCCTGCCGCGCGGCGCCGACGGGCGACGTATGCCAGGACGAGGACGAGCACCGGCACCGCGACCGTCACACTGCCCAGGTCGGCGAGGAGTTCGGAGAAGCGGTCCGGGTGGACCAGGGCACGGCTGACCCGTGCGTCCACGCGCAGAAGCAGGCCGCCGGAGACGACCTGCCAGGTGATGAGCGCGAAGAGAAGGGCGGGGAGCCCGAGAAGAAGGAAGAAGGAGGCCGGCCGCCCCGGAACAGGGGGGGTGGTTCCGAGGCGGCCGATCAGATCGGATGGACGCCCACCCCGGGGGGTTTGGGGCGGGCGACTGTCCGATCGGTGAGGAGATCCGGAGCCGGAAGCTCCGGGTGTGTGCGCGAGGGCACGACCAGGTCGTAGCTGGGGAGGCCACGGCCTGAAATCACCCACAGTCCCCTGTGGGCGGGGTGTATCTCTCATCTGGGTAGAACCTACGGCAGGGGATGGTCCGAAGACAGACGGAATCGCGTCCCGCCATCCACCTCGCACACGTTCTTCACACGGCCTGACGCCCGCCGCCCCGGCACCGGAATCGCGGTGCCTGCAAGGGCTGGGACGAGTGTGACGTGTGAGGTGCGCATCCCGTGGGTGAGCTGCGGATTCCGTTTGGCTCAGATGCGCGCGAAGGCCTGCTCGATGATGTCCAGGCCCTCGTTCAGGAGGTCCTCGCCGATGACCAGCGGGGGCAGGAAGCGCAGGACGTTGCCGTAGGTGCCACAGGTCAGGACCAGCAGGCCCTCCTGGTGGCAGGCCTTGGCCAGCGCGGCGGTCGCCTCCGGGTTCGGCTCCTTGGTCGTACGGTCCTTCACCAGCTCGATGGCGATCATCGCGCCACGGCCGCGGACGTCGCCGATGATGTCGAACTTCTCGGCCATCGCACCCAGACGGGCCTTCATGACCGCCTCGATCGCCTTCGCCCTGGCGTTGAGGTCCAGCTCCTTCATGGTCTCGATGGAGCCGAGCGCACCGGCACAGGCAACCGGGTTGCCGCCGTAGGTGCCGCCGAGGCCGCCCGCGTGCGCGGCGTCCATGATCTCGGCGCGCCCGGTGACGGCGGCGAGCGGCAGACCGCCGGCGATGCCCTTCGCGGTGGTGATCAGGTCGGGGACGATGCCCTCGTCCTCGCAGGCGAACCACTGGCCGGTGCGGCAGAAGCCGGACTGGATCTCGTCGGCGACGAAGACGATGCCGTTGTCGGCGGCGAACTTCCGGATCGCCGGCAGGAAGCCCTTGGCGGGCTCGATGAAGCCGCCCTCGCCGAGCACCGGCTCGATGATGATCGCGGCGACGTTGTCCGGGCCGACCTGCTTGCTGATCTGGTCGATGGCCTGCGCGGCGGCCTCGGGACCGGCGTTCTCCGGGCCGGTCGGCCAGCGGTAGCCGTAGGCGACCGGGACACGGTAGACCTCGGGCGCGAAGGGACCGAAGCCGTGCTTGTACGGCATGTTCTTCGACGTCAGCGCCATCGTGAGGTTGGTCCGGCCGTGGTAGCCGTGGTCGAAGACGACGACGGCCTGGCGCTTGGTGTACGCACGGGCGATCTTGACGGCGTTCTCGACGGCCTCGGCGCCGGAGTTGAACAGCGCGGACTTCTTGGCGTGGTCACCCGGGGTGAGCTCGGCGAGGGCTTCGGCGACCTCCACGTAGCCCTCGTACGGGGTGACCATGAAACAGGTGTGGGTGAAGTCGGCGAGCTGCGCGGAGGCCCGGCGTACGACGGCCTCGGCGGACGCGCCGACCGAGGTCACGGCGATGCCGGAACCGAAGTCGATGAGCCGGTTCCCGTCGACGTCCTCGATGATCCCGCCGCCCGCGCGTGCGGTGAACACGGGCAGCACGGAGCCCACGCCCTGCGCGACCGCGGCGGTACGGCGGGCCTGCAGCTCCTGCGACTTCGGGCCGGGGATGGCGGTGACGACGCGGCGCTCCTGCGGAAGTGCGCTCATGAGGGGCTCCTGGGGTGTTGCGGGCTTCACGGACGGTGTTTCTCGGACTCTTGCCTTCTTTTCTCGCAGGCTAGGACCGGGAGCGGGGGGTGGGCATGCTCCATGTGGGCGTTGTCAGGGGTTTCGGTTGTCCGTCGTGGACATAGCGAGGGTGATCGGTCAACTGAAGGTTCCTCTTCCGCTTCGTCTTCGGCACGAACGCGCGACCCTGTCCGGAGCTGTTCGATCCGCTCGGCCCCGCAATCGGTGAACTCCCTTGGCAAGGGCGTTAGATTGGCCGCTGACGGTGGACGGAACGGCTGGTCAGGGAGCGAGGGCGATGGACAGCGACGGGACGCAGGACGCGCGGGGTACACATGCGAACCCTGTGCCGCGTCCGGCAGGTCCGCCGGAGGTACCGCCGAGGCCCACGACCGCGCCGGGTGTGCCGCAGCGGCCGGACGGGTCGGCGTTCCTGACGTGGCTTCGGGCGCCACGCCCGGACGCGCTGCCCGGTGTGTGGCGGTTCGGGCACCGGCCGCGGCCGGAGGAGGAACCCGAACTCATCCCCGCCCGCCAGCTGGTCAGCGGCGCGGTGATCGCCTTCCTGGTCGGCTGGCTGATCTGGTCGCTGCTGTGGAACGGCTACCTCGGCGGCTGGTGGCTGCTGCCGCTCTACGCGATGATCCCCGACTCCTGGGCCCAGCCGCACAGCTTCGCCTCGGTCGTGGTCGTCTACGCCTACTACGTGCTGATCGCCCTGGTCATCATGATCGGCGTGGGCCGGCTCGGCCGCTGGAGCGAGATCTGGCGCCGTTACGGACCGCCCGCCTGGCGCCGGGCGACCGCACCCCGGGCCGAGCGCCCGCCCGTTCCCGAGCAGGACCCCGCCGAGTGGCCCCAACTGCGGGCCGCCGGAGCCGTGGACGCCGCCGAGCGGCTTGCCACCGAGGCCCGGGCGGGGCTGATGCGGGACGTGGACCACGCCCGGATCGTCCGCGCCTGGCAGGGCGTGCGCAGCGGCCGGCACAGCCTCGCCGCGTTCACCGGCGCGGTCCTCAGCGACGGTGCCGCCGCCTGTCTGCACCCCTCCGGGGAGCGCGACCTGCCGGCCCGGATCGCCCGGCACGACCTGCTGACCGGTCAGGTACGGCTCGGCACCACCGCCGACGACCCCCGCAACCCGTACGCCTACCGCGGCGCCGGCCTCGGCCTCGGCACCGATCTGCTCGGCACCTCGCTGCTCGCCGTCGGACCGGCCGGCTCCGGCAAGACCGGCACCGTGGTGCAGCCGCTCGCCGAGTCGCTGTGCCTGCAGGCGCTCGCCGGGCGGGCGGCCGTGGTCGTGGTCGGTGCGGCGGGCGCGGGGCTCGGACCGGTCGACGCATACGACGTCGTCGTACGGATCGGGAATCCGGAATCGGTGTACGACCTGGACCTGTACGGCGGGACGGGCGATCCCGACGAGGCCGCGGCGGTGCTCGCCGAGGCGCTGGTCGGGGATCTCGCCGATCCGCACCCGGGGAGCGACAGCCGCCGGTCGACGACGGTGCTCGCCCAACTCCTCGGTCCCTTCAGGGCAGTTCACGGTCGCTTCCCCTCCGTGCCGGAGCTGCGGCAGCTGCTCGACGGGGCGCCCGGGCCGCTGGACGCGCTGCGTACGGCGTTGCAGGGCTCCGGGCAGGAGTCGCTGCTGCGTGAACTGGACGCGCGGGAGCGGCAGTTGGGGCACCCGGGGGACGTGGCCCCGGTGCTCGCGGATCGGGTGGCGCTGCTGGACCGGCCGGCCTTTGCGGGCTTCTTCGACACCTCCGGGCAGTCGAAACCCTTCTCGCTCAAGGCCCTCGACCACCCGGTCCGGGTGCGGATCGACCTGCCCGAGCGCGGACACGCGGACGCGTCGCGGATGCTGGCGCGGCTGGTGCTCGCGCAGTTCACGGCGAGCGTGGCGGTACGGGAGGACCGGTCGCTGTTCGCCTGCCTGGTGCTGGACGACGCGACGGGCGTCGTGACTCCGGAGGCGGTGCGCGGTATCCAGCGGCTGCGGTCGGGGAACGCCGGGGTCGTGGTGACCCTGCGGACCCTCGACGACGTACCGCGACCCTTGCGCGGTCCGCTGCTCGGTGCCACCGGATGCCGTATGGCACTGTCCGGGCTCACCCCCTGGGACGGGCAGGACTTCGCCGAGGTGTGGGGCAAGGAGTGGACCGAGGCCCGAGACGTCACCGACCGGCAGATCATCGCCGAGACCCCGGCCGGCAAGGCCCTGCACGTGCTGCGCCGCGTGATCACCGGCAAGGCACCGACCCAGCGCGCCGTGACCGTCCGTCAGGTCGAACGGGAGCGCTGGTCGGCGTCCGAGCTGGCACACGGGGTGCCGCCGGGGCACGCGGTGCTGTCGCTGACCAACGTGAAGGGTGAACATGCGCCACCGCTGCTGGTGGATCTGAGGGGTTAGGTCCGTACTTCACAGGGCGGGGCGACCGTACGGTGAGGCAGAATCGGCATAGGTCGTTCATACGCGGCGGCCAAATGATCACAAGGTTCGCCTGATCCCCGCAGACCTGAAGACCTGAAGGCCTCATGCCCCCGACGCTCGCCTCGCTCGTCCACCACTCCGCGCTCAAGCTGACCGTGCGGGCGGGCGAGGACCGCCTGGACGTGCCCGTCCGCTGGGCGCACGTCAGCGAGCTCGCCGATCCCGTGCCCTACATGGAGGGCGGGGAGCTGCTGCTGATCACCGCGCTGAAGCTGGACGCGGAGGATCCGGATGCGATGCGGCGGTATGTGAAGCGGCTGGTCGGGGCGGGGGTGGTCGGGCTCGGGTTCGCCGTCGGCGTCAACTACGAGGAGATCCCCGAGGCGCTCGTCGACGCCGCGCGGGACGAGGGCCTGCCGCTGCTGGAGGTGCCGCGCCGCACACCCTTCCTCGCCATCAGCAAGGCCGTGTCCGCGGCCATCGCGGCCGACCAGTACCGGGCGGTGACGGCGGGGTTCGCGGCCCAGCGGGAGCTCACCAAGCAGGCGCTGGCCGAGGGCCCGGAGGGGCTGCTCGCCGCGCTCGCCTCGCAGGTCGACGGCTGGGCGGCGCTCTACGACGCCTCGGGCGCCGTCGTCGCCACGGCACCGGAGTGGGCGGGCCGGCGGGCCGCGCGGCTCACGGCGGACGTGGAGCGGCTGCGGGAGCGGCCGGCGCCGGCGTCCTCGGTGGTGGGCGGTCCGGAGAACGAGGACCGGGTCGAGCTGCACTCGTTGGGCACCGGGCGGCGGCCGCGGGCGGCGCTGGCCGTGGGGACCGCCTCGGCGCTCGGTACGGCGGAGCGGTACGCCGTCCATTCGGCCATCGCGCTGCTGACGCTCACCACGGAGCGGTCGCGGTCCCTCCAGGCGGCCGAGCAGCGGATCGGCGCGGCGGTGCTGCGCATGCTGCTCGCGGGGGAGCCGGACCATGCGCGTGCCGTCGCCGGCGATCTGTACGGCGGTCTGCTGGACGCCCCCTTCCGGATGATCGTCGCCGAGTCGGCCTCCGCCTCCGCCGCGCGGGCCGCCGTCGACACCCAGGCGTCCGTGACGGTGCCCAGGACCACTGCCGCGACGCTGGCCGCGGCCGATGTGCAGGGCGAACCGCTGGCCGCGCTCGCCGAGATCGTGGAGTCGGCGGCGGCGCGGGCGGGGGAGGCCGTGCTCGTCGTGCCCGAGGGAGAGGGCGAGGGGCAGCGGCTGGTGGTGCTGGCCGCGGACGGGGGTGCGGCGGTCGGCTCGTGTGGGGAGTACGCGGCGGCGGTGGAGGCGGCGCGGGCGGGGGCCGCGGTGCGGGAGCGGGCCGAGGGCGGGGACGAGGACGAGCTGGTGGTCGGGGTGTCGGCGCCGGTGGGGCCCGTCGCCGCGGCCGCCGCGTACAAGCAGGCCGAGCAGTCGTTGTCGGTGGCTCGGCGGCGGGGGCGGGTGTGCGTGGAGCACGAGCAGTTGGCGGCGGGGTCCGTGGTGCCGTTGCTGGCCGACGACGCGGTGAAGGCTTTTGCCGACGGGTTGTTGCGGCCCTTGTACGAGCACGACGCGACCGGGCGGGGGGATCTGGTGGCCTCGCTGCGGGCGTGGCTGTCGCGGCACGGGCAGTGGGATGCGGCGGCTGCGGATCTGGGGGTTCACCGGCACACGCTGCGGTACCGGATGCGGCGGGTGGAGGAGATTCTGGGGCGGTCGCTGGACGACCCGGATGTACGGATGGAGCTGTGGCTCGCCTTGAAGGCGACGTCGGCGGAGTAGCTCGTAGGACAAAGAGGCGTACCGCCGACGTCCACTGCGACGAGCCGGACAAACGTCCATCGTGCGCGCCCGCCCTACCGTGGACCACGAAAGCCAAGTACACCCCCAACGCGGAAGGGCCGGAACTCCACGATGACTTCCACTCACGCCTTCTGGCTCGCCGGCCGCCAGGTCACCGGCGAGGACACCTTCGACGTCACCTCCCCGTGGGACGGCCGGCTCGTCGGCAGGGTGAGCGTGCCGACGGACGCCCAGGTCGAGGAGGCCGTGGCCGCCGCGTACGCCGTACGTGACGAGTTCGCCGCCACCCCCGCCCACGTCCGCGCCGCCGCCCTCGACCACGTCAGCAAGAAGCTCGTCGAGCGCACCGAGGAGATCGCCCAGCTGATCTCCGCCGAGAACGGCAAGCCCATCAAGTGGGCCCGGGGCGAGGTCGGCCGTGCCGTGTCCGTCTTCCGGTTCGCCGCCGAAGAGGCCCGGCGGTTCAACGGCGGCGAGGCCCAGCGGCTCGACACCGACCTCGGCGGTCAGGGTCGCCTCGCCCTCACCCGGCGCTTCCCCAAGGGCGTCGTCCTCGGCATCGCGCCCTTCAACTTCCCGCTCAACCTGTGCGCCCACAAGATCGCGCCCGCGATCGCCGCCGGTGCGCCGATCATCCTCAAGCCGGCCCCGGCCACCCCGCTCTCCGGCCTGATCATCGGCGACCTGCTCGCCGAGACCGACCTCCCGGCCGGTTCCTGGAGCATCCTCCCGGTCGCCAACGACAAGATGCCCGCCCTCGTCCAGGACGAGCGTCTGCCGGTCATCTCCTTCACGGGTTCCGAGAAGGTCGGCTACGCGATCATGGACTCGGTGCCGCGCAAGCACTGCACCCTGGAGC
Organism: Streptomyces sp. NPDC001663; assembly: GCF_042893105.1. Lineage (NCBI taxonomy): Bacteria > Bacillati > Actinomycetota > Actinomycetes > Kitasatosporales > Streptomycetaceae > Streptomyces > Streptomyces sp. NPDC001663. The sequence goes on from NZ_JBIAUR010000011.1 coordinate 333,945, forward strand.
TGGGCGGCAACGGCGCCGCGGTCGTCCTCGGCGACTTCGCCTCCGACGCCGACCTCGACTGGGCCGCCACCCGCATCGCCACCTTCTCCAACTACCAGGGCGGCCAGTCCTGCATCTCCGTGCAGCGGGTCATCGCGGACGCGTCGGTGTACGACCGGCTGCTGCCGCGCATCGTCGCCGCCGTCGAGGCCCAGGTCACCGGCGACCCGAACGACGACAAGACCGACGTCGGCCCGCTGGTCAGCGAGGACGCCGCGAGGCGTGTCGAGTCCTGGGTGAAGGAGGCCGTCGAGGCCGGCGCCAACCTGCTCACCGGCGGTGACCGCGACGGTGCCTCCTACGCGCCGACCGTCCTCACCGACGTACCGGCCGACACCACCATCTCCTGCGAGGAGGTCTTCGGGCCGGTCCTCACCGTGCAGAAGGTGGATGGGGAGGCGGAGGCCTTCGCCGCCGTCAACTCCTCCAAGTACGGCCTCCAGGCGGGTGTGTTCACGCACGACCTCCAGGTCGCCTTCCGCGCCCACCGCGCCCTCGAGGTCGGCGGCGTCGTCATCGGCGACGTCCCCTCCTACCGCGCCGACCAGATGCCGTACGGCGGCGCCAAGCAGTCCGGTGTGGGCCGCGAGGGCGTGAAGTTCGCGATGGACGACTACACGTACGAGCGCGTGCTCGTCCTCACCGGCCTCGCGCTGTAAAAGGCCCGCGCCTCTAGCTAATGGGAACCATTTTCATATAGGCTCCGAGAAAGGGCCCGGCACCGATGCCTTCCGGTGCCGGGCCCCTTCCTTGTGTCGGCCTCGTCCGGACCCTCAACCGGAGAAGCCGACATGCGCGAGCCGCAGCGGGCCGCGCAGTCTGAGGTGGACGTCGTGCACGCCCTCGGCGACGATGCCGGCGCCGAGCGTGGTGTAGGTGTACGGGTCGTCCGAGGTCTCCGTGTCCGGCGTCAGTACGGCGAGCAGTGCGCCGCCGTCCAGGGACAGCTCCACGACCCCCTTGCCCGCCACGGAGACGGTCACCTCCGTGACGCCGTCCGCGAAGTCGCAGTCGCGGTAGATCAGTTCGGCCGTGCGGCCCGCCAACGGCGTCACCGCGTCGCCCGACACCTTCGTACGGTCGACGATCGCGACGCCGCTCTGGTCGTCGAAGTCGGCCGCGTTCAGGCCGAGTCGGAGGACAGGGCGCGGGGCGCCGTGCTCGCCGTCCAGGATCACCGTCGTACGCAGACGGATGTCCTCGCTGGAGGCGCCGGCCATGATGTCGTAGGGACCGGGCTCCAGGCGCCAACCGCCTCCTGCCACGTCCCAGAACTCGAAGGCGGAGAGCGGGACTTCGAAGGACAGGTCCGCCTTCGCGCCCGGCGCCAGGGTGATCCGGCGGTGGGCGAGCAGCTCGCGGCGCGGGCGGGTCACCGTCGGCTCCACGGCGCGGGTGTAGAGCTGGGCGACCTCGTCGGCGGTGACGTCGCCGGTGTTCGTGACCGTGAAGGACACGTGCGCCGCCGTGTCGTCGACCCGCACCGACAGGTCGCCGTACGTGAACGACGCGTACGACAGGCCGTGCCCGAAGGGGAACAGCGGCGTCCCCTCGAAGTACAGGTACGTCTGGCGGCCGCCGATCACGTCGTAGTCGAAGAGATCGGGCAGGTCGGAGTCGTCCTCGTACCAGGTCTGCGGGAGGCGGCCCGCGGGGGAGACGTCGCCGGCGAGGACGCGGGCGAGGGCGGTGCCCGCGGCCTGGCCGCCGTGCGCGGTCCACAGGACCGTCGGGAGGGCGCCCGTCCGGACGGCGTAGGGGTAGGCGGAGACCAGCGCCAGCACCGTGTTCGGGTTCGTGGCGCGGGCGGCGCGCAGGATGCGCTCCTGGTGGGCGGGCAGCCGCAGGGTCGTGCGGTCCTCGGTCTCGCGGCCGTTGATGTGCGGGTCGTTGCCCGCGACCACCAGCACCACCTCCGCCCGCGCGGTGACCTGCGTTACTGCGTCCTCGCCACGTTCGGTCACGATGAGCTCGAAGATTTCCGGATTTCCGTCGGCAACCTTTACTCCGTCGGCGGCGACAGAGACGTGGCGACCCGTACCGATGTGCCTGAGGAGGTGGCCGTTTTCATGGGGTTCCAGGCGGAACGTCTCCTGGACGACCCAGCCTCCCGGCTGGTCGGCGGAGGCGCGTACGTAGCCGTCGTCGGCCACCGACAGATAGCGGCCGTCGGGGGCGCGCAGGGTCAGCACGCCCTCGCCCCAGTCGATCAGCGCAAGCTCGGTGCCGGTGTCGCCCGCGGTGAGCGGGGGCAGGTCCGTGCGGCCCGCGAGCAGGGCGGGGTCCAGGGCACCCTCGGCGCCGCGCACCTCGTCGTCGGCATCCTCGGCGGCCGGCACCTGGAGGAACGTGCCTGCGCGGGTCTTGAGGAGCACCCGGTCCACCCCCTCCGCGAACTCCACGCGCTCGGCGCCGAACCGCTCGTACAGGCCCTCCAGCGGGGTCGAGCGGTGGATGAGGGTGCCGCTGTACCAGTCGAGTTTGGACTCGTCGGCGAGCAGACCGACCACGGCGACACGGGTGTCGGGGGCCAGTGGCAGCAGGCCTTCGTTCTTCAGGAGCACGACCGCCTGCTCCGCCGCCTCCTGGGCGAGGGCGCGGTGGGCCGGGGTGTCGAAGTCCTTGGTGCCGGCGTGCGGGTCGTACTCCGGGTCGAACTCGCCGAGCCGGAAGCGGACGGAGAGCTGGCGGCGGACCGCCGCGTCGACGTCCGACTCGCTCAACAGCCCTTGTTGGTACGCCTTCTTGACGCGCCCGACGATCTGCGAACTGTCCGACCCATGATCGGTGAAGCTGTCGACGCCGGCGACGAGCGCGGCCGCCGTCGCCTCCTCGTGGGTGTCGAAGTAGTGCTCGAAGTCGACCAGGTTGGAGGGCGCGCCCGCGTCCGAGCAGACCAGCAGGTCCTCCACGGTCCAGGCACGCAGATGGTCGCGCAGATACGGCGAGACGTGGTTGGGGCGGCCGTTGACCAGGTTGTACGCCGGCATCACCCCCGCCACCGCGCCCGCCTCGACCGTCTCGCGGAAGGCACGCAGGTCGTACTCGTGCAGGACCCGCGGACGGACCGAGCTCGACGAAGTCGCCCTGTCCGTCTCGTTGTTGTGGGCGAGCCAGTGCTTCAGGACGGGTGCCGTGCGCCAGTACGTCGGGTGGTCGCCGCGCAGGCCGCGGGTGTAAGCGGTGGCGATGGCCGAGGTCAGCTTCGGGTCCTCCGAGTAGCCCTCCTCGTTACGGCCCCACAGGGGGTGGCGCAGCAGGTTCACCGTGGGGGACCAGACGTTGAGGCCGACGCGGTCGTCGCCGGACCGCATCGCGCGGGTCTCCTTGGACACCGCCTCGCCCACCCGTCGTACGAGATCGGTGTTCCAGGTCGCGCCGAGGCCCACCGCCTGCGGGAACACCGTCGCCGGGCCCATCCATGCCACACCGTGCAGCGCCTCCTGCCCGGTGCGGAAGGCGTCGATGCCGAGGCGCTCGACGGCGGGTGCGAACTGGTGCAGGAAGGAGATCTTCTCGTCGAGCGTCAGCCGCTGAAGCAGGTCGTCGATGCGCTTCGCGAACGGCAGTTGCGGATCGCGGAACGGCGGCGTGGGCGGCGTCTGTGCGGTCACGTGGGGGTCCCCTTGCGATGGAGCGGCGAAGCACTTTCGAAGCGCTTCGATGCTCATTCGACGGATGGGTGGGTGTCAAGAGACGGACACCGTTACTTCATGCGACACATAAGGACAGGTCGTATGTGAGAGCCCACAGGAATCTTGGAATCGACCCTTGTGCACCCCCAGGGGTTCACTTAACCTCACAGCAACATCGAAGCGCTTCGACTAGCGAATCCGCCTCCCGTGGTCGCAGAACCGCTTCAGCTCAGCCAGTTCCACTCGAGACACCGCAGCCGACGGCCACCGCCGGGTGTCCTGGTGCGCCATGAAGGGTTGACGCAATGACGCCGAACGCCGCTTCCGCCTCCTCCGGACCGAGCCGGAGAAGCTTCCTCGCCTCGACTGCGGTCGCCACCGCAGCGGTGGCCGGGGGGATGCCACTGCTCGCCGCCTGCGGGGGATCGGACAGCGGGTCGGGCGGGGGCACCACGTCGGGCAAGAACGCGAAGAAGATCCTCCCGGCCTACGTGGCCAGCAACGTGGTAACGCCGGACATCCCGTCCAAGAACGGCTCGTCCATGGGCTTCACCAGCAAGCTCGACGTCGACAGCCTCAAGACCTCGGTGCCCAAGAAGCTCGGCAAGGGCGGCGAGGTCACCATCATGTCGCCGTTCTGGGGCTCGCCGCCGAAGGGGAACTGCGCCTACTACACGGCGGCGAACGCCATGATCGGCGTCGACGTCAAGTGGCAGAACCAGGACGGCAACACCTACGACCAGAAGCTGGGCGCAGTCCTGGCCTCCAGCGAGATCCCGGACGCGGTGGTCATCCCGGGCTGGAACATGACCGCCAAGATACCCAGCGCCATCATCGGCAAGTTCGCCGACCTCGGCCCGTATCTGTCCGGCGACAAGGTCAAGGAGTACCCGAACCTGGCGGCGATCCCCAGTGACGCCTGGCAGCGCTCCATCTTCGGCGGCAAGCTGATGGGCCTGCCGATGCCCGCCTCGTACGTCCAGAACATCGTGCCCCTCTACCGCCAGGACGTCTTCGACAAGCAGGGCTACGAAGTCCCGAAGTCCGCCGACGAGTTCATGGCCCTGGCCAAGGAGATCACCAACGCCAAGGCCAAGCGGTGGGCCTGCGGCGACATGAAGTGGACCGCGTTCAACACCTTCGGCGTGATCAGCGGTGGGGAGAAGGCGCTCAGCTGGACCGTGGTCGACGGCAAGATGACCCACCGCATGGAGACCCCGGAGTACCTCGAGGCACTGGAGTGGACGCGCAAGCTGTTCGCCGCCGGGTACGTCCACCCCGACTTCAAGCTGGGCAAGAGCCAGGCCACCGACCCGAGTTCCAAGTTCGCCGCCGGCGAGTTCCTGATCTGGAACAACGACATCTCCAACTGGTACGGACAGCAGGCCATCCAGGCCGCCCAGAACCCCGACTTCAAGGTCTGGGGCATGGACCTGTGGGGCCACGACGGCGGCAGCCCCGTCCTGTGGGCCGCGAACCCGGCCGGCATCTTCGCCTTCGTCAACAAGAAGGCCTCCGAGTCCGTCATCCGCGACGTGCTGGCCGTCGCCAACGTCACCGCGGCGCCGTACGGCACCAAGGAGTGGATGATGACCAACTACGGGGTCGAGGGCACCCACTACACCGTCAAGAACGGTGTGCCCGTCAAGACCGACAAGGGCAACCTCGAGGTCGCCAACGCCTTCGTCATGGTCGCGAGCCCCGCCTCGACCATCGCCCACCCCGACTTCCCCGACTACACCAAGGGCATGGTCGGGTGGCAGCAGCGGATGGGCGCCTTCACCAAGAAGTCGTCCTTCTGGGGCCTGCAGGTCGTCGAGCCCAACCGCTACACCAACCTCACCAATGACATGGAGCAGTTGGAGGACGACATCGTCCGCGGCCACAAGAAGATCAGCGACATGCAGCAGTTCATCTCCGACTGGAAGAGCAAGGGCGGCGACAAGCTGCGCGACTGGTACAAGAAGCTCCTCGACGACAACGGCTCGGCGGCGAGCTGACCCGGCACCGAGGCAAGGAGATCCGCCGTGTCCCACAGCACGGTGCCTCGGAGCAGTGCCGAGGCCAGTACGCCGGTGAAGACCCCGGTGGCGTCCGGCGACGCCACCGCTTCCCGGGAGAAGAAGGCGTCGGGCAAGCTGGGCTTCCGGCTCAGGTTCAGACGCGACCGCGTCCTGATCCTGATGACGGTGCCGGCCATCGTGCTGGTCCTGGTCTTCAACTACCTGCCCATCCTCGGCAACGTCGTCGCCTTCCAGGACTACGACCCCTACATCAGTGACAACGGCGTCGTCTCGATCCTGCACAGCCCCTGGGTGGGTCTGGAGAACTTCCAGCAGATCTTCGCCGACTCGGCCTTCTGGAACGCCGTCCAGAACACGCTGGTGCTGTTCTTCCTCCAGCTGGTCCTGTACTTCCCGATCCCGATCCTGCTCGCGCTGCTCATCAACAGCGTGGTCAGGCCCCGGGTCCGGGCGTTCTCCCAGGCGATCCTCTACCTGCCGCACTTCTTCTCCTGGGTGCTGGTCATCGCCGTCTTCCAGCAACTCTTCGGCGGCGCCGGGCTGTTGTCGCAGCTGCTGAGGCAACACGGCTTCGACGGGCTGGACATCATGACCGACCCGTCGACCTTCAAGTTCCTCGTCACCGCGCAGAGCGTGTGGAAGGACGCCGGCTGGGGGATCATCGTCTTCCTCGCCGCGCTGGCCTCCGTCCCGCCGGACCTGTACGAGGCCGCCGCGATGGACGGCGCGGGGCGCTGGCGGCGGATGTGGCACGTCACCCTGCCGGCCCTGCGACCGGTGATCGCGCTGCTGCTGGTGCTGCGCGTGGGCGATGCGCTGACCGTCGGCTTCGAGCAGATCCTGCTCCAGCGCGACGCCGTCGGGCCGGGAGCGGGGGAGATCCTCGACACCTTCGTGTGGTGGAACGGCGTCCGCAACCAGGACTTCGGCTACGCGGCCGCCGCAGGCCTCGTCAAGGGCGTCGTCAGCATCGGACTGGTGCTCGCCGCGAACAAGGTGGCCCATCTCATGGGCGAGCAGGGGGTGTACAAGAAGTGACCGCCGTCATCGACAAGCCCGTGCGTGAGCCCGCGGCCGAGCGGGGCCGGTGGGCCTCCCCGCCCCGCCCGGTGTGGGAGGAGGAGCCCAGCAAGGTCGGCCTGGCGAGCAAGGGGCTCGTCCTCACCCTCGCCTGCCTGGGGGTCCTCTTCCCGCTGTGGATCGTCGTGGTCACCAGCCTCTCCTCCCGCAAGACCATCGACGAGGCCGGCGGGCTGGTGATGGTGCCCAAGGGGATCACCCTCGTCGCGTACAAGGAACTGCTCAGCGGAGGCCAGGTCACCCGGGCCGCGGTCATCAGCGTGCTGATCACGCTGGTCGGCACGTTGTTCTCGATGACGGTGTCCGTCCTGTGCGCGTACGGGCTCTCGCGGACCGGCTCGCTGGGGCATCGGTGGATCCTGATGATCCTGCTGGCCACCATGTTCTTCAGCGCCGGTCTGATTCCGACGTATCTGCTCGTGCAGTCCCTTGGGCTGACGGACACCTATCTGGCGCTGATCCTGCCGAGTGCGATCAGCGTGTTCAACATCCTTGTGCTGCGCGGCTTCTTCATGGGGATCTCGCAGGAACTCATCGACAGCGCGCGGATCGACGGGGCCGGGGACTTCCGGATTCTGTGGCAGATCGTGATGCCGTTGTCGCGGGCGGTGCTGGCGGTCATCACGCTGTTCTACGCCGTCGGGTACTGGAGCGCCTGGTTCAACGCCTCGCTGTATTTGAACGACCAGGACATGATGCCGTTGCAGAACGTCATGATCCAACTGGTGCAGAAGCAGCAGGCGCCGGTGGGGTTGGGGCAGGCGATCCGGACCGGTCAGTTGTCGGGACTTGCGGTGCAGATGGCTGTGATGGTGATGGCTTTGCTGCCGGTGGCTGTGTTGTCGCCATTCGTGCAGCGGCATTTCAGGAAGGGCATGCTCACCGGCGCGATCAAGGGCTGACCGGTTCGCCTGCGCCCCTAAAAAGCCTTGCCGGTCCCCTCTCTCGTAGAACTCCCCCTTTCGTAGAACGAGGTATGAGTCATGCACGCGTCCCGAACCGGTGTGCTCTTCCACCCCTCCGTGCGCGGGCTCGCCTACGCCCGTACCGACATCGGCGGCGCCTACCGGCGGGACGACCGGGACCCGGGCCGGGTCCTCGCCACCAACGGGCGCGGCATCCAGTACGGGGAGCTCGTCCGATGAGCATGGGCAAACGGCCGGGGCTCGCCGGCGCCACCCGCGGCCGCATCCTCTTCGGCGGCGACTACAACCCGGAGCAGTGGCCCGAGGAGACCTGGCACGAGGACGTCCGGTTGATGAAGGACGCCGGCGTCAACTCCGTCACCCTCGGCGTCTTCTCCTGGGCCAAGCTCGAACCCCGGCCGGGAGAGCGGGAGTTCGGCTGGCTCGACGCGCTGATGGACCTGATGCACGACAACGGCATCGGCGTCGTCCTCGCCACCCCGACCTCCTCGCCCCCGCCGTGGCTGGGCCGGCTGCACCCCGAGACCCTGCCCCGCGACGAGGACGGCCGCATCGAGTGGTGGGGCGGCCGGCAGCACTTCTCGCACTCCAGCGCCGTCTACCGGCACTACGCGGCCGCCATCACCGAGGACCTCGCCGCCCGTTACGGCGGCCACCCCGCCCTCACCATGTGGCACATCAACAACGAGTACTGCACCTACGACTGGGGCGACGAGGCCGCCACTCGCTTCCGCCGCTGGCTGCAGTCGAAGTACGGCACCCTCGACGCCCTCAACTCCGCCTGGGGAACGGCCTTCTGGAGCCAGGGTTACGGCGAATGGGAGGAGGTGCTGCCGCCGCGCCACGCCCACTATCTGAAGAACCCGGGGCAGGTGCTGGACTTCAAGCGGTTCACCTCCGACATGCTCCTGGAGTGCTACGTCGCCGAGCGTGACATCGTCCGCAGGCACACCCCGCATCTCCCGGTGACCACCAACTTCATGCCTCTGTGGGCCGGCCAGGACGCCTGGCGGTGGGTGGAGGAGGAGGACGTCGTCTCCGTCGACCTGTATCCCGATCCGCGGGATCCGCTCGGCGCCCAGGGCGGCGCCCTCGTCCAGGACATGACCCGTTCGCAGGCCCGCGGCCCCTGGATGCTGATGGAGCAGGCGGCGGGACCCGTCAACTGGCGCGGGGTCAACCACCCCAAGCCCCGCGGCCTCAACCGCCTCTGGTCCCTCCAGGCCGTCGCGCGAGGCGCCGACGCCGTCTGCTACTTCCAGTGGCGGCAGTCCCGGCAGGGCGCGGAGAAGTTCCACTCCGGGATGGTCAGCCATGCGGGGGAGGAGGGGCGCACGTACCAGGAGGTCAAGCAGCTCGGCGCCGAACTCGCCCGGATCGGCGGCGCGGTGACGGGCAGTCACACCGACAACGACATCGCGATCCTCCACGACTGGCACTCCTGGTGGGCCGGCGCCCACGAGGGGCGGCTCTCCACCCGGGTCGACTACCCGCAGGTCCTGACCGCCTGGCACCGCGCCCTCTGGCAGGCCAACCTCACCACGGACTTCGCCCACCCCGAACACGACCTGACCGCCTACAAGCTGGTCGTCGTCCCCCAGCTGTACGCCCTCACGGACCCGGCGATCGACAACCTCCTCGCGTACGTCCACGGCGGCGGCACTCTGGTCTGCGGCTTCCTGACCGGCATCGCCGACGAGGCCGATCGGGTGCGCCCCGGCGGCATGGACCCCCGGCTGCGCGAACTGCTCGGCATCCGCACGCTGCACGAGTGGTGGCCGCTGGATGCGGACGAGCGGGTCGAGACCGACGGCTTCCACGGGACGCTGTGGTCGGAGGAGATCGAGACGGACGGGGACGCGTCGGTCGAGGCCGCGTACAAGGGCGGCGAACTCGACGAACTGCCCGCCGTCCTGCGCAAGGGCCGTGCCTGGTACGTCTCCACGCTCCCCGAGCAGCATGCGCTGCGCACGCTCCTGGCCCGGGTCGCGGACGACGCCGGCGTCCGCCCCGTCCTCGCCGGACTGCCCGACCGGGTCGAGGCGGTGCGCCGCGGCGACCTGCTCTTCGTCCTCAACCACGGGCGCGAGTCGGTGACCGTCGAGGTACCGGGAACTCACCACGACCTGCTGACGGGGGTGACGTACGAGGGCGAGTTCACGCTCGGCCGGTACGGCGTGATGGTGTTGCGCCCATGAACGCCATGCACGCCATGAACATCGTCCACGGAACCTGGGAACCCCTCCCCGCCGCCCGCTGGGAGGACGGCTTCCTGAGTGGCAACGGCCACCACGGCGCCCTTGTGTTCGGCGATCCGAACGACGAACGGGTCGTCGTCACGCACCACACTCTCGTCCGCCCCAACGGCGGCGAGAAGGCCCGCCCGCCCCAGCTCGCCACCGAACTCCCCGCGCTCCAGGACCGGTTGCTCGCGGGCGACCTGCACGCGGCCGAGAGCTTCACCGACGGGCGTGACCTGCAATGGGTGCAGCCCTTCCATCCCGCCTTTCAGGTGCGGCTGCGCCGTCCGCGCGCCGACAGCCGCGGCTACCGCCGGTCCGTCGACTTCACCACCGGCGTCACGCAGGCGCAGTGCGAAGGGTGGAGCAGCCGGGTCTTCGTCTCGCGCGCGGACGACGTCGTCGTCCAGCGGGTCGAGGCGGCGGATCTCGTCATCGGCCTGGACCACCGGCTCCCGGGCGCGCCCGACACGCTGGTCGTCGGCCAGAGCATCGTCCGCGCCGGCGACGGAGCCCTTCTCACCCTCCGCGTCCGCCACCCCGACAGCGACCGCCGCTACACCGGCATCACCCTGGTCGTGCCGACGGGCGGCCGTACCGCGCTCGTCCCACCGGGCGCACATGTCACCGGCGCCGAATCCGTCCTCCTCCTGACCCGCGTCGTACGCCACACCGGCGAGCTGGACACGACCCCCCACACCCAGGCCCTGCGCGAACTGGCCACCGGCAGCGAGGAGTCGTACGACCGCCTCCTGGACCGCCACACCGCCCTTCACCGCACCGCCTACGAGCGCGTCACCCTCGATCTGGCCGCCGACCCCGCCGAACGCGCCCTGTCCGGCTCGGAGTTGCTCGCGCGCCGCGGCAGCCCCGCCCTCCTGGAACGCCTCTTCGCCGCCGGCCGCTACCACTTGCTGTCCGCGAGCGGCCTCTTTCCGCCCCGCCTCGTCGGCCTGTGGACCGGCGACTGGAACACGGCATGGTCGGGGGCGTTCACCAACGACGCCAACCTCAACCTCCAGACCGCCTCCGCGGCGGCCGCCGCCCTCCCCGAAGTCACGGCAGCCCACGCCGCCCTGATCCAGCGTCAGCTTTCGGACTGGGCCGAGAACGCCCACGCGGTCTTCGGCGCCCGCGGCGTCGTCGCCCCCGCCCACACCGACGGCGACTCCGGGCTGACGTACCACTTCAGCCGCGAATACCCGCTACACCTGTGGACAGCGGGCGCCGACTGGCTGCTCAAGCCCCTCGTCGACCACGACGAGACCGACGGCAACCGCGACCCGCGCACCGCCCACGCGCTCGCCCAAGTCGCCCTGTTCTACGAGGACTTCCTCACCCGGACCGACGAGGACGGCCGACTGGTCGTCGTCCCGTCCTACTCGCCCGAGAACCGCCCCGCCAATGCCAGTTGGGGAGCGATCAACGCGGCCATGGACCTCTCGGCCGCCCGACACGCCCTGCTGACCGCCGCCGACTACCACCCGGGACCCGACGCGGACCGCTGGCGCGCCCTCGCCGACCGGCTGCCCCCGCACCGGATCAACGCCGACGGCGCGCTCGCCGAATGGGCCCGGCCCGGACTCGACGACACCTACGACCACCGTCACCTCAGCCACCTCTACGGCGTCTGGCCGCTCGACGAGATCAATCCGTACGACACCCCGGACCTCGCGGCGGCCGCCCACCGCGCCCTCGAACTCCGCGGCGCCGAGAACGACTCGGCCCACGGCCATCTGCACCACGCCCTGGTCGCCGCCCGGCTGCGCGACGGCGAACGGGTCGCGCACGCCCTCGGGCAGGTCCTCAAGGGCGACTTCTTCCACAACTCCCTGATGAGCGCGCACTACCCGAACCGCGACGTCTACAACGCCGACGCCGCGCACACCCTCCCCGCCGTGCTGATCGAGATGCTCGTGCAGTCGACCCCGGACCGCCTGGTCCTGCTGCCCGCGCTCCCGACGGCGTACCCGAAGGGCCGACTCCTCGGCATCCGCACCCGGTTCGGGGCGGAGCTCGACCTGGCCTGGAGCCCGCAAGCAGCGACCGCGGTGCTGCGCCCCACCCGCAGCCACCGCGTCGAACTCAGGACTTCCTCCGGCACCCGACCGCTCGACCTGGTCGCCGGAGAAGACCACGTCCTCGCCCTGGGGGCGTGGTAACCACCCCCGCAACTCCCCCCACCCATGGAAGGGACACCATGGCAAAGAGCACTCTGCGCAAGGTCACCATGGCCGTGCTGGCCCCGGCGATGGCGATAGGCGCCACCGTCGGCCTCGCCTCCGCCCCCGCGTCGGCCGCCGTCTGGAACTCCTGCGAGCAGTACGGCAACACGACCCTGAACGGCTACACGCTCTACAACAACATCTGGGGCTCCGGCGCCGGCAGCCAGTGCATCTGGGCCAACTCCGGCACCAACTGGGGTGTCTGGGCCAACCACCCCAACACCGGCGGCATCAAGTCCTACCCCAACGCCAAGAAGGTGATCAACAAGTCGATCACCTCGCTCGGTTCGCTCTCCAGCAGCTACAACGTCACGGTCCCGTCGTCCGGCGCGTACAACACGTCGTACGACATCTGGGACACCGGCTACAAGTACGAGATCATGCTCTGGGTCAACAAGACCGGAGCCGTCGGCCCGCTCGGCACCTCGCAGGGCAACGTCACGCTGGGCGGTCACACCTGGACCGTCTACAAGGGCAACAACGGCTCCAACGACGTGTTCTCGTTCGTCCGCACCTCCAACTCGACGTCCGGCACGGTCAACGTCCTGCCGATCCTGAAGTGGATCAAGGACACCAAGGGCTGGTTCGGCAACGTGACCATCGGGGACCTGCAGTTCGGCTTCGAGATCACGTCCTCGTCCGGCGGCCTGGACTTCGCCGTCAACAGCGAGAGCGTCAGCAGCAGTTGAGCAGTCGGGGTGGGGTTTCATGGACCCATGCATAACCTCACCCCCCTCCGCACCACCGTGCTCGCCGCCGCCGCGGTGCTCGCCATACCGGGCACCGCGGCGGCGGCCCCCGCCTCGCCGACTCCCGTATCCCCGCTGCGGCCGGTCGCCTCGCTCGCCGCCGAGCGCCTCGCCACCGCCGATCTCGTGGCCGCCGCCAAGTGGGGCACCGACAGCCCCATCGACGACCCGGCTCGCGAACAGCAGGTCCTCGACAACGTCGCCGCACAGGCCCGGCAGATCGGCGCCGACCCCGACGAGGTCCGCCGGATCTTCCGCGACCAGATCGAGGCCAACAAGGTCGTCCAGCGCGGCCTCTACGCCGAGTGGACCGCCCACCCGGACCAGGCCCCGACCACCAGGCCCGACCTGAACGTCGTCCGCCAGACCATCAACCGCATCAACACGGACCTGGTCCAGTCCCTGGCCGACACCACCCCGCAGCGCACGACCCCGGCTTGCCGCCCAGAACTCGCCCTTGCCGTCGTGGAGGTCCACCACGAGAAACACCCGGACCTGCTCCACACCGGCGCGCTGGTCCGCTCCCTGATCTCGGTCTGCCGTAACTGACCTATTTCATAAGGGAGTTACGAGAGTGCGGCCGGTCCGTCTCGTGGCGGGACCGGCCGCACTCTCCGGCCCGGTCACTCCCCTACAGGCAACCGCGCCCCGTCCCGCAGGAACAGCGGGATGCGGTCCAGCGGGGCGTCGACCGTCACGGTCGCACCGCCCTCGTACTCCTCCCCGGTCCACGCGTCCGTCCAGGTCGCGCCCGCCGGGAGATACGTCGTCCAGGTCGTCGCACCCGCCTCGAGAACCGGCGCGACCAGCAGGTCCCGGCCGAAGAGGTAGGCGTCGTCGACCGACCACGTCGCCGGGTCCTCCGGGAACTCCAGGAACAGCGGCCGCATGGGCGGCAGGCCCTCCTCGTGCGCCTCCCGCATGACGTCCAGGACGTACGGCTTCAGGCGCTCGCGCAGCCGCAGGTACCGCTCCAGGATCGCGCCGGCCTCCTCGCCGTACGACCACACCTCGTTCGGGCCGCCGGTCATCTCCGGGCCCAGCGGCATGCCCGGGTCGCGGAAGCCGTGCAGGCGCATCAGCGGGGACAGCGCGCCGAACTGGAACCAGCGGACCATCACCTCCTGGTACGCAGGGGAGTCCGGGTCGCCGCCGTGGAAGCCGCCGATGTCCGTGTTCCACCAAGGGATGCCCGACAGCGCGGTGTTGAGGCCTGCCGCGATCTGGCGGCGCAGGGTCGGGAAGTCGGTGCCGATGTCGCCGGACCACAGGGCGGCGCCGTAACGCTGACTGCCCGCCCAGGCCGAGCGGTTGAGCGTCACCACCTCGGTCTCGCCGGAGGCGTGCAGGCCCTCGTAGAAGGTGCGGGAGTTCTCGGCCGGGTAGATGTTGCCGACCTCCAGGCCCGGGCCCGTCCAGTAGCGCAGGTTCTCCTGGAAGCCGGGCTTCAGCTCCGGCTCGCAGGCGTCCAGCCAGAAGGCCGTGATGCCGTACGGGACAAGGTAGTTGTCGCGCACCTTCGACCACACGAAGTCACGGGCGTCCGGGTTCGTCGCGTCGTAGAAGGCCACCTGGACCGTCGACGCGACCTCCTTGTCCGGCCAGTCCGCGTGCGCCATGGGGCCGTACTGCGTCCCGATGAAGTAGCCGCGCTGCTCCATCACCGGGTGGTTCTCGCTCAGCGGCGACACCGACGGCCAGACGCTGACCACCAACTTGATGCCCAGCTCGTCCAGTTCACGGACCATCGCCGCCGGGTCCGGCCACTCGGCCGGGTCGAACTTCCACTCGCCGAGATGCGTCCAGTGGAAGAAGTCGCACACGATCGCCGAGATCGGCAGGCCCCGGCGCTTGTACTCCCTTGCCACGGCCATGAGTTCGTCCTGCGTGCGGTAGCGCAGCTTGCACTGCCAGAAGCCGGCCGCCCACTCCGGCAGCATCGGCGTGCGGCCCGTCACCGCGCTGTAGCGGCGCTGCCCGTCGGCCGGGGTGCCCGCGGTGATCCAGTAGTCGATCTGCCGGGCCGAGTCGGCGACCCAGCGCGTGCCGTTGCCGGCCAGCTCCACACGGCCGATCGCCGGGTTGTTCCACAGCAGCGTGTAGCCGCGGCTGGAGGAGAGCACCGGGATGCCGACCTCGGCGTTGCGCTGCACCAGGTCCAGGACCAGGCCCTTCTGGTCGAAGCGGCCGTGCTGGTGCTGACCGAGGCCGTACAGCTTCTCGTCGTCGTAGGCGGCGAAACGCTGCTCGAGACGGTGGTGGCCGTTCCCGACGGCCGTGTACAACCGTGACCCCGGCCACCAGAAGTGGGCGCGGTCCTCGGCCAGGAGCTCCGTGGAGTCGTCGGTGCGCAGAAAGCGGATCAGGCCCTCGGCGTCGACCTCGACGGTCAGCGCGCCGACGGTCAACTGCCCTTCCCCGTCAACGATCTTGACACTGCTCTCGGTGGCCGGCGCCTCGTCGAGCAGGGCACCCGGCAGGCCCTCCAGGATCGGGCCGCCGAGCCGGGCGCGGACCCGGACCGCGTCCGGACCCCACGGCTCGATGCGCAGGGTCTCCTGGCGGCCGCTCCACTCCAGCGCGCCGTCGCGCTCGCGGAAGGTGCCGACGGTGGGCGACGACTGCGCGAGGCTGACCGTGCCGTGACTGGGCTGGTTTTCGGCAGGCTGGTTCACGAGGGGTGCTCCCGAAAGGACATGAGGGTGCCCACAGGGGCACCGGAAGTGGGGTCAGGAGGTGCGTCGGCAGGTGTTTCGGGCGGTGGGTCAGGAGGTGCTGGAGGGCGCCGGTCCCGTGCTCGCCCGTACCGTCAACTCCGGTGCGATCAGCACGACTTCCTCCTCGCCGCGACCGTCGAGCTTGGCGACCAGACGCTCCACGGCGTGCCGGCCCATCTCCTGCGCGGGGATGGCGACGGACGTCAGCCGCACCGAGGCCTGGACGGCCACCTGGTCCGGGCAGATCCCCACCACGGACACGTCCTCGGGCACGGCACGGCCCTGCTGGCGCAGCAGGGCGAGCAGCGGCTCGACCGCCGACTCGTTCTGCACGACGAACCCGGTGGTGCCCGGCCGCTCGTCGAGGATGCGGGCGAGGGTGACGGCCATCGCGTCGTAGCCGCCCTCGCACGGCCGGTGCAGTACCCGGATGCCCAACTCCCGGGCCCGGGAACGGAGTCCGTCGAGGGTGCGCTCGGCGAAGCCGGTGTGCCGCTCGTAGACCGCGGGGGCCTCGCCGATGACAGCGATGTCGCGGTGGCCGAGCATCGCCAGATGCTCCACGCACAGCGCGCCCGTCGCCTTGAAGTCGAGGTCGACACAGGTCAGTCCGGAGGTGTCGGCGGGCAGTCCGATCAGCACCGACGGCTGGTCGGTGCCGCGCAGCAACGGCAGCCGCTCGTCGTCGAGTTCGACGTCCATCAGGATCATCGCGTCGGCGAGCCCGCTGCCGGTGACCCGCCGCACGGCGTCGGGGCCCTCCTCGCCGGTCAGCAGCAGCACGTCGTACCCGTGCGTCCGGGCCGTCGTGGCGACCGCGATGGCGATCTCCATCATCACCGGCACATACATGTCGGTGCGCAGCGGGACCATCAGCGCGATGATGTTCGACTTGCTGCTGGCCAGGGCCCGGGCGCCCGCGTTCGGGTGATAGCCCAGCTCGCGGATGCTCTGCTCGACCCGCAGCCGGGTGGTCGTGGAGATGGACCGCTTGCCGCTGAGGACATAGCTCACCGTGCTCGCCGAGACTCCGGCGTGCTGGGCGACCTCGGCGAGGGTGACCATCCAGCTCTCCAAGCGGTGTGAAGCGCTTCGACAGTGCGCATTGCGTACAGGGGCGGGTGTGAGGGTGGTTCGACACTAGCTCTGGCGGGCTTGGGTGTCCATAGGTTGTCGAAGCGCTTCGACAGCTTTCTTTTCCGACGTGTCGTTTCTGGGAGCGCGGCAACCTGCCCGGCCCTCGGCGGCCACTGACCGGGCGTACCCGAACCGTCCCCCGGAAGGACCCCCGATGCAACACCGCAGACCGCGCCTGTCCAAGAAGAGGAAGACCCTCCTCGCCTCCGCGGTCGCCCTCGCGGCCGCCGCCGGTGTCACCGTCGCGCAGGCCGGCGAGACGGACAAGAAGTGCACGGCCTTCGACACGATCACGCTCGGCAAGTACTACGTCAACAACAACCTCTGGGGTCAGGACAAGGCCATCGGCAGCCAGTGCGCCTGGGACAACTCCCTGTCCGGCTCGACGGTCTCCTGGGGCACGAACTACTCCTGGGCCAACAACAGCAAGGGCACCGACGCGGACGTGAAGTCGTACGCGAGCACGGTCCTCGGCTGGCACTGGGGCTGGAAGGTCGACAAGGCGACGACCGGACTGCCGATCAAGGTCGGCGACCGCAAGAAGGTCACGACTACCTGGGACTTCTCGCTGCCGTCCAACCCCGGCACCATGAACGTCTCGTACGACCTGTGGCTGCACGCCAAGAACAACGCGGACTGGCAGGACCAGCCCACCGACGAGATCATGATCTGGCTCAACCGCCAGGGCGGCGCGGGCCCCCTCGGCACCAAGTACGGCAGCGTCAGCCTCGGCGGCTCGATGTGGGACATCTACCAGGGCGACATCGGCTGGAACGTCTACTCCTTCGTCCGCCGCACCAACACCACCAGGGCCACGCTCGACCTGGACGACTTCACCCAGGCACTCGTACGGCGCAAGCTCCTCGGAAACGACAAATACGTCTCCGGCATCGAGTCCGGCACCGAGGTCTTCAAGGGCACAGGGCGTCTGGACACCAGGTCGTACTCCGTCAACATCGGCTGAACGGCTGCGCGAAGGGTGGTGGGGGCGCCCGGGATCGGGTACATACGATCGGGTAGCACCCGTCGGTAACCAATTACGGTCCAAGATCCCGATTCGCGGCGAGGTGAGCCTCATGTCCGCCAGCCCCACCGACTCTGCTGGACGCCCTACCGTCTCCGAACGTGAGGCCCGCCAGGTGGCCGAGGCGGCCCGGGAACAGGAATGGCGCAAGCCCAGCTTCGCCAAGGAACTGTTCCTCGGCCGCTTCCGCCTCGACCTGGTCCACCCGCACCCCACCCCGCCCACCGAGGACGTCGAGCGCGGCGAGGAGTTCCTCGCCAAGCTCCGCGACTTCTGCGAGACCAAGGTCGACGGCGCCCTCATCGAGCGCGAGGCCCGCATCCCCGACGAGGTCATCAACGGCCTCAAGGAGATCGGCGCCCTCGGCATGAAGATCGACACCAAGTACGGCGGCCTCGGCCTGACCCAGGTGTACTACAACAAGGCGCTCGCGCTGGCGGGCTCGGCCTGCCCGGCGATCGGCGTGCTGCTGTCGGCGCACCAGTCGATCGGCGTACCGCAGCCGCTGAAGCTGTTCGGCACACAGGAGCAGAAGGAGCAGTTCCTGCCCCGGTGCGCCCGCACCGACATCAGCGCCTTCCTGCTCACCGAGCCGGACGTCGGCTCCGACCCGGCCCGGCTGGCGACCAGCGCAGTGCCCGACGGGGACGACTACGTCCTCGACGGGGTCAAGCTGTGGACCACCAACGGCGTCGTCGCCGACCTGCTCGTCGTGATGGCCCGCGTGCCCAAGAGCGAGGGCCACAAGGGGGGCATCACCGCCTTCGTCGTCGAGACCAACTCGCCCGGCATCACCGTCGAGAACCGCAACGCCTTCATGGGCCTGCGCGGCATCGAGAACGGCGTCACCCGCTTCCACCAGGTCCGGGTCCCGGCGGCGAACCGCATCGGTCCGGAGGGCGCGGGCCTGAAGATCGCGCTCACCACGTTGAACACCGGCCGGCTGTCCCTCCCCGCCTCCTGCGTGGCCGCCGGCAAGTGGTGCCTGAAGATCGCCCGCGAGTGGTCGGCCGCGCGCGAGCAGTGGGGCAAGCCGATCGCCCACCACGAGGCGGTCGGCCAGAAGATCTCCTTCATCGCGGCGACGACCTTCGCCCTGGAGGCCGTACTCGACCTGTCCTCGCAGATGGCGGACGAGAACCGCAACGACATCCGCATCGAGGGCGCCCTGGCCAAGCTCTACGCCTCCGAGATGGGCTGGCTGATCGCCGACGAACTCGTCCAGATCCGCGGCGGCCGCGGCTTCGAGACGGCGGCCTCGCTGGCCGCCCGCGGAGAGCGCGCCGTCCCCGCCGAACAGGTCCTGCGCGACCTGCGCATCAACCGCATCTTCGAGGGCTCGACGGAGATCATGCACCTCCTCATCGCCCGCGAGGCGGTCGACGCCCACCTGACCGTGGCCGGCGACCTCATCGACCCCGAGAAGTCCCTGCAGGACAAGGCGAAGGCGGGCGCGAACGCCGGCGTCTTCTACGCCAAGTGGCTCCCGAAGCTCGTCGCCGGACCGGGACAACTCCCGGTCTCCTACGGCGAGTTCAAGCACGAGGTCGACCTCTCGCCGCACCTGCGCTACGTCGAACGGCACGCCCGCAAGCTGGCCCGCTCCACCTTCTACGCCATGTCCCGCTGGCAGGGAAAGATGGAGACCAAGCAGGGCTTCCTCGGCCGCATCGTCGACATCGGCGCGGAGCTCTTCGCGATGAGCGCGGCCTGTGTACGCGCCGAACTCCTGCGCAGCCAGGGCAACCACGGCCGCGAGGCCTACCAGCTGGCAGGCGTCTTCTGCCGCCAGTCCCGCATCCGCGTCGAGGAACTCTTCAACCGCCTGTGGACCAACACCGACGACCTCGACCGCAAGCTGGTCAAGGGCGTCATGTCCGGCACGTACGAATGGCTGGAGGAGGGCATCGTCGACCCGTCGGGCGAGGGGCCGTGGATCGCGGACGCGACTCCCGGAGCCTCGGAGAAGAAGAACATGCACCGGCCGATCCGCTGACCGACGAAGGACAGCGCGTCCCGCTCGGCCCCCGTGTGGGGGATGAGGGGGACGCGCTGTCCTCACACACCGTCCTTACGGCCACAATGGAGGAATGAGCGACAGTCCAGCCCCACTCGCCGACCCCCACCTGGTCTACGACCCAGTGGCGGGCAGCGGCCCGAAGGACGTGGTGATCCTCGGCTCCACCGGGTCGATCGGCACCCAGGCCATCGACCTCGTACTGCGCAATCCCGACCGGTTCCGGGTCACCGGGCTCTCCGCCAACGGCGGCCGGGTCGCACTCCTCGCCGAGCAGGCGTTCCGGCTGCGGGTGCGGACCGTCGCGGTGGCCCGCGAGGACGTCGTGCCGGCGCTGCGGGAGGCCCTGCAGGCCCAGTACGGCACGGGCGAGCCGCTCCCCGAGATCCTCGCCGGGCCCGAGGCGGCCACGCAGCTCGCCGCCTCCGACTGCCACACCGTCCTGAACGGCATCACCGGCTCCATCGGCCTCGCCCCGACCCTCGCCGCCCTGGAGGCGGGCCGCACCCTCGCGCTCGCCAACAAGGAGTCGCTCATCGTCGGCGGCCCGCTGGTCAAGGCGCTCGCCAAGCCGGGGCAGATCATTCCGGTCGACTCGGAGCACGCGGCGCTCTTCCAGGCGCTCGCGGCCGGCACGCGCGCCGACGTACGCAAGCTGGTCGTGACGGCCTCCGGCGGCCCCTTCCGCGGCCGTACGAAGGAACAGCTGGCGAATGTGACGGTCGAGGACGCTCTCGCGCACCCCACCTGGGCCATGGGCCCGGTGATCACGATCAACTCCGCGACCCTAGTCAACAAGGGCCTGGAGGTCATCGAGGCACACCTTCTCTACGACATTCCCTTCAGTCGCATTGAGGTGGTCGTGCATCCCCAGTCGTATGTCCACTCGATGATTGAGTTCACGGACGGATCGACCATCGCCCAGGCGACGCCCCCCGACATGCGCGGGCCGATCGCCATCGGCCTCGGCTGGCCGGAGCGCATCCCCGACGCGGCACCGGCCTTCGACTGGAGCAAGGCGTCGACCTGGGAGTTCTTCCCGCTCGACAATGACGCGTTCCCGTCGGTCAACCTGGCCCGGCACGTGGGCGAGCTCGCGGGCACCGCCCCGGCGGTGTTCAATGCGGCCAACGAGGAGTGCGTGGAGGCGTTCCGCGGCGGCGCACTGCCGTTCAACGGGATCATGGAGACGGTGACCAGGGTGGTGCAGGAGCACGGCACGCCGGTCACGGGAACTTCACTCACCGTGTCGGACGTCCTCGAAGCGGAGAGCTGGGCGCGCAGGCGTGCCCGGGAACTGGCGGCACAGACGGCGGAGGCCCGTGCATGACGACCCTGATGTTCATCCTCGGCATAGTGGTCTTCGCGTTCGGCCTGCTCGTCTCGATCGCGTGGCACGAGCTGGGGCACCTGTCGACGGCCAAGCTCTTCGGCATCCGCGTACCGCAGTACATGGTCGGCTTCGGCCCGACCATCTGGTCGCGCAAGAAGGGTGACACCGAGTACGGGCTCAAGGCCGTCCCGTTCGGCGGTTACATCCGCATGATCGGCATGTTCCCGCCGGGCCCGGACGGCCGCCTCGAAGCCCGGTCCACCTCGCCCTGGCGCGGCATGATCGAGGACGCCCGCTCGGCGGCCTTCGAGGAGCTCAGGCCCGGTGACGAGACCCGCCTCTTCTACACGCGCAAGCCGTGGAAGCGGGTCATCGTGATGTTCGCGGGCCCGTTCATGAACCTGATCCTCGCGATCGGGCTGTTCCTGACCGTCCTGATGGGCTTCGGCATCCAGCAGCAGACCAACACCGTCGCCTCCGTCTCCCCGTGCGTCATCGCACAGAGCGAGAACCGCGACACCTGCAAGAAGTCCGACCCCGCCTCCCCGGCCGCGGCCGCGGGTCTGAAGCAGGGCGACAAGATCGTCTCCTTCAACGGCGTCAAGACGGACGACTGGAACACCCTCTCCGACCTGATCCGCGTCAGCGCCGGCAAGGAGGTCGCGATCATCGTCGACCGCAAGGGCCAGGAGCTGACCCTGCACGCGAAGATCGCCACCAACCAGGTCGCGAAGAAGGACTCCAGCGGGACCTACGTCCAGGGCCAGTACGTCAAGGCCGGCTTCCTCGGCTTCAGCGCGGCCACCGGCGTCGTCAAACAGGACTTCGGGGACTCCGTCACCTGGATGACCGACCGGGTGGGCGACGCCGTCGACTCCATCGCCGACCTGCCCTCCAAGATCCCCGCCCTGTGGGACGCGGCCTTCGGCGACGGCCCGCGCGAGCCGGACTCCCCGATGGGCATCGTCGGCGCGGCCCGGGTCGGCGGCGAGATCGCCACCCTCGACATCCCGGCCTCACAGCAGCTCGCCATGTTCGTCATGCTGCTCGCGGGCTTCAACCTCTCCCTGTTCCTGTTCAACATGCTCCCGCTGCTGCCGCTGGACGGCGGCCATATCGCGGGCGCGCTGTGGGAGTCCCTGCGCCGGAACGTGGCACGCGTGCTGCGCAGGCCGGACCCGGGTCCGTTCGACGTGGCGAAGCTGATGCCGGTGGCCTATGTGGTGGCGGGCATCTTCGTCTGCTTCACGCTGCTCGTGCTCGTGGCGGACGTCGTCAACCCGGTGAAGATCAGCTAGGGCCGAGTACTTCACTTTCGGGTGACGATCTGCAGGAGCCGCTGCTGGAGGCCGCGTCTGGCGAACAGTGCGGCTCCTGTGTCGGTCCGTTGCCCGCCCGTGAGGTCGCCGAACGTGCCGCCCGCCTCCTGGACGATCGGCACCAGCGCGGCGACGTCCCAGGCACCGGCGCCCAGCAGCAGGAAGGCGTCCAGCTGCCCGGTCGCGACGAGGAGAGCACCGTGGCAGGTGCCGGAGCCCGAGGACGGCTTGCGGACGGGCTGCTCCGCGGGGCTCGACCAGTCGAGCACCGGCCGGGTCCCAGCGGTGTGAGCCGCCAGCGCGGCGGCCACGGCCCGCTCCGGTTCGCTCAGCCTGGCCGGAGGCGGCCAGATGCCGATGACTGTCTCGCGTACGTCGCCGCCGTCGGGGATCGTCAGCCGGCTCGGCGGTGACCACGGAGGCGGAGCGGAAGGGCAGGCCCCCGACCAGGCGCCGGATCCCGGCACCGCCCACCAACGCCGGCCGAGCGCGGGCGCCGAGACCATGCCCAGCGTGACCTCGCCGCCTTCTTCGAGGGCGATCAGCGTGCTCCACTCCGGTTCCCCGGCGACGAAAGCGGCGGTTCCGTCGATGCCGTCGACGATCCATCGGCGGCTCGCGTACTTGGGCGGCCCGCCGGGCTCCTCGCCGTACTCCTCCCCCGAGAAATGCGTCGTACGGGTGCCGCTGCCGGATCAACTCGCGCAGTACGCCCTCGATTTCCCGGTCGGCCTCGGTGACGGGGCTACCGTCGCCCTTGGCCCGCACTGCGAGCCCGCCGGTGTGCGCGAGATGCCGTAGCGCGATGGCGTCGGCCGTGTCCGCCAGGCGATGCGCCAACGCCAGATCTCCGTGACGGTCACCCGTGATGGTCATCACAACACGAGAGCATGACCCGCCGATCGAGGTCCATGCCTGGTCGGCGGTCGTGCCCCGCCATCGGGTGGACGTCCACCACGCCATGTGCCTCCGTTCATGTCCGTGCCGTAATCTCGAAGCTCGGAGCCCGCTGATTACGGGACCGGACCTTGATCCACGACTTGGGGTTGCACAGCAGATGACTGCGATTTCTCTCGGCATGCCGTCCGTTCCGACCAGGGTTGCCGAGCGTCGGCACAGCCGGCAGATCCAGGTCGGGACCGTGGCCGTCGGCGGGGACGCCCCCGTGTCGGTGCAGTCTATGACCACGACCCGTACGTCGGACATCGGCGCGACGCTCCAGCAGATCGCCGAACTGACGGCCTCCGGTTGCCAGATCGTGCGGGTGGCCTGCCCCACGCAGGACGACGCGGACGCGCTCGCCACCATCGCGAAGAAGTCGCAGATCCCGGTCATCGCCGACATCCACTTCCAGCCCAAGTACGTCTTCGCGGCCATCGAGGCCGGCTGCGCCGCGGTCCGCGTCAACCCCGGCAACATCAAGCAGTTCGACGACAAGGTCAAGGAGATCGCGCGGGCCGCCAAGGACCACGGCACCCCGATCCGCATCGGCGTCAACGCCGGTTCCCTGGACCGGCGCCTGCTGCAGAAGTACGGCAAGGCGACCCCGGAGGCCCTCGTCGAGAGCGCCCTGTGGGAGGCGTCCCTCTTCGAGGAGCACGACTTCCGGGACATCAAGATCTCCGTCAAGCACAACGACCCGGTCGTCATGATCGAGGCCTACAAGCAGCTCGCCGCCCAGTGCGACTACCCGCTGCACCTCGGTGTCACGGAGGCGGGCCCGGCGTTCCAGGGCACCATCAAGTCGGCGGTTGCCTTCGGTGCCCTCCTCTCCCAGGGCATCGGCGACACGATCCGCGTCTCCCTCTCGGCCCCGCCGGTCGAGGAGGTCAAGGTCGGCAACCAGATCCTGGAGTCCCTGAACCTCAAGCAGCGCGGTCTGGAGATCGTCTCCTGCCCGTCCTGCGGCCGTGCCCAGGTCGACGTCTACAAGCTGGCCGAGGAGGTCACCGCGGGTCTGACCGGCATGGAGGTCCCGCTGCGCGTGGCCGTCATGGGCTGTGTCGTCAACGGCCCGGGCGAGGCCCGCGAGGCCGACCTCGGCGTCGCCTCCGGCAACGGCAAGGGCCAGATCTTCGTCAAGGGCGAGGTCATCAAGACCGTCCCCGAGTCCAAGATCGTGGAGACCCTCATCGAGGAGGCCATGAAGCTGGCCGAGCAGATGGAGGCGGACGGTGTCGCCTCCGGCGAGCCCGAGGTGTCCGTCGCCGGCTGACGCCCGCGCGCTCCCCGACCCTTCCGCTACGCCCCGTCACATCCCTTGTGGCGGGGCGTAAGTGTTGTTTCCAGTTCTGCTACCAGTTCCCTTGACAGCTCCGATGTATGGCGGGAAGTTGTGGGCCGTACCGGCTCAACTGCCTCCGTGATGCGCACATGCCCGCCTATACGTCGGATGACCAAGGTGACCGTATGAGACGCCGCAAGCTGCTCGTCCTCTGGATCGCCCTTCTCGCCCTGCTGTGCACGGCCCCCGCGGCCAACGCGGGCGCCGAGGCCAAGGCCGCCGAACCGCCCCCGCCCCGCCAGACCATGCTGCGCAACGCCACCGCCGGACTCTTCCTGCACTGGGGCATGTTCACCGCCCCCAAGCACTACGACTGCGCGTCCTGGGAGCAGGCCGTCACCGACGGCGGCTGGAGTCCCGAGTACTGGGTGGACGAGGCCCGCAAGATCCGCGCGAGCTACATCGTGCTCGCCACCTTCCACTCCCGCCTCGGCTACGCCCGCCCCTGGCCCTCGCAGATCCCCGGCTCCTGCTCGACGAAGCGCGACATCCTCGGCGAACTGATCAAGGCGGCCGACGCCAAGGGCCTCAAGGTCGTCCTCTACATGACCGACGACCCGAAGTGGCACGACGAGCAGGGCATCGAGACCCTCGACTCGGCCGCCTACTCCGCCTACAAGGGCCACGACGTCGACCTCACCACCCGCGAGGGCTTCGGCGAGTTCAGCTACGACAACTTCTTCGAAGTGATGCGCAACTACCCGAAGCTGTCCGGCTTCTGGATCGACAACGACAACGAGTACTGGGAGCAGCACCAGCTCTACGAGCAGATACGGCAGCTGCGCCCCGCCATGACGCTGAGCAACAACAACGAGGACACCCCGATCATGGACATGGTGTCCCACGAGCAGAAGACCGGCATGACCCCGCCGTACGACCAGCCGTCGGCGATCTGGACGCCCATGCCGCGCCTGACCGAGTCCTGCTACAAGGTCCCGGACACGGGCAGTTGGTGGTACGACGGCCAGGACCGCCCGGTCTCCACCGGCCTCAACGTCGACCGCTACATCGCCAACGCGGGCAACTCCATCAAGTCCCTCATGGACTTCACCGCCATGGTGAACGGCCGGTTCCCGCCGCAGCAGGAGAAGTTCATCGACCTCATGAAGGACTACCTCCCGCCCATCTGGGAGTCCCTGCACGGCGTCGACGGCGGCGGCTTCATGTACGGCGGCATGCAGCCGGGCAGTTGGAACGACGGCTCGTACGGCTATGTCACCGTCAGCCGCGCCGACCGCCGGACACAGTACGTCCACGTCACCACCAAGCCGGCCACCGGCGACCAGGTGCGCATCCGTGACAACGGCTACCGCGTCGAGCGGATCACCGACCTGCGCACCGGCAAGCGCCTCCACTTCGACCAGCGCGACGGCACCCTCACGATCAAGGGGATCGGCGACTGGGACCCGTACGACACCGTCTTCAAGGTGCGCACGGCCGCGCACCGCGAGGGCGTCTACCCCACCCGCACGGTCCGTGCGAGCGAACCCGCCCTGGCCGACGGCGACTTCACGACGTACACCGACAACAGCGGTGTGCTGCCGGTGAGTTACACCCTCGACCTGGGGCACGTCCGCAAGGTCGGCTTCCTCGGGATCAACCAGCGCGAGTGGTCGCCTACGTACAACAGGGAGACCTTCGGCAGGAAGGAGGACTCCGCGCGGATCAAGGACTGCACGGTGTCCGTGAGTGACGACAGTGCGACTTGGCGTGACGTCAAGGCCGGTGTGCTCGAAAGCGCCCGCGGGGTGCGGCTCGTGGACCTCGGCGACGGCCTGCGCACCCGCTACATCCGGCTGGACGTACAGACCACCTGGGCCGCCGCAACCGTCCCCGCTTTCTACCGCCAACTGCGGATCGACGAGGTGGAGGTCGGCCACGGTCACCCCGTGGGCCACGGCTGACGCCGGTGTCCCGTCGCGCCGTCCCATCGGGCGGCGCGGCACAAATTCGGCAGGTACAGTGCGGAGATCAGCAGAACCCTCAGGGTGAGGCCCCGCACGTGTTGACCCAGACCACCTCCCGGGTGCTCGAGCCGAGCGACCTGGACGCCGCGCTCGCCGTCCTCGACCGCGAGCCGGTCGCGAACGCCTTCGTGACGTCGCGGGTCCAGGTGGCCGGCCTCGACCCGTGGCGGCTCGGCGGCGAGATGTGGGGTTTCTACGAGGAGGGCATGCTGACCTCCCTCTGTTACGCGGGCGCCAACCTGGTCCCGATCTGCGCCACCCCGCGCGCCGTGCGCGCCTTCGCCGACCGCGCGCGCCGGGCCGGCCGCCGCTGTTCGTCCATCGTCGGCCCCGCCGAGCCCACCACCCAGCTCTGGCGTCTGCTCGAACCCAGCTGGGGCCCGGCCCGCGAGGTCCGCTCCCACCAGCCGCTCATGGTCACCGACCGCATGCCCGCCGACATCGCTCCGGATCCCTATGTCCGCCGCATCCGCAAGGACGAGATGGAGACGATCATGCCGGCCTGCGTGGCGATGTTCACCGAGGAGGTGGGCGTCTCGCCGATGGCAGGGGACGGCGGGCTGCTCTACCAGGCGCGGGTGGCCGAACTGGTCGGCTCCGGCCGCTCCTTCGCCCGCCTCGACGAGCACGGCAAGGTCGCCTTCAAGGCGGAGATCGGCGCGGCGACCGCGCAGGCCTGTCAGATCCAGGGCGTGTGGGTGGCCCCCGAATACCGGGGGAAGGGCCTCGCGGCACCCGGTATGGCGGCGGTCCTGCGCTACGCCCTGGCGGACGTGGCGCCGATCGTCAGCCTGTACGTCAACGACTTCAATACGCCGGCCCGCAGGACGTACCAGAGGGTGGGCTTCCAGGAGGTCGGCGCATTCATGAGCGTTCTCTTCTAGCCGCTGTTCACAGTGCTGTTCTGACCCTCGTACGAGACCTGTAGTCTCCCCGGCATGCTGCACTTTCCCGGTCATGGTCATCGACGCCGGCCCGACGACGTCGTGATCGGTCCGCTCGATCTGTCCGCCCGGGTCGACGAGGCCCTTGCCGTGCAGGCCGTCGCGTTCGGACTGGGCTCGGACGAGGTCGCCGTACGCCGACAGATCGTGCTGCGCCACATGACGTACCCGGGAGCCCGTGCACTCGGCGCCACCATCGAGGGCCGTCTGGTCGGGTTCGTCTACGGCATGCCCAACGACCGCACCCACTGGTGGTCGACCGTCGTGGAGCCCTACCTCCGCGCCCAGGGCCACGACGGGTGGCTCGACGACTCCTTCGTGATCACCGAGCTGCACGTCCACCCCGGTCACCAGAACCACGGCATCGGCCGCTCCCTGATCACCACCATCACCGACAGCGCCGCCGAGCCCCGCTCGATCCTCTCCGCGATCGACGTCGACAGCCCGGCCCGCGGCCTCTACCACTCCCTCGGCTACCAGGACCTGGCCCGCCAGGTCCTCTTCCCGAGCGCCCCGAAGCCGTACGCCGTGATGGGCGCCCCGCTGCCGCTGCGGCGCCGGTAACGGATTTCCACCGGCGCAGCAAGCGCGGCTAACCTCCTTGCCATCACCCTTTCCCGGCAGGAGTACGAGAACCATGGCGAACGCACCGGTCCAGCGCATGTCCCAGTTGATGGCGAAGACGCTGCGCGACGACCCGGCGGACGCCGAGGTCCTCAGCCACAAGCTGCTCGTGCGCGCCGGCTACGTCCGCCGCACGGCGGCCGGCATCTGGTCGTGGCTGCCCCTCGGCAAGAAGGTCCTCGCCAACGTCGAGCGGATCGTCCGTGAGGAGATGGACGCGATCGGCGCCCAGGAGGTGCTGCTCCCCGCCCTGCTGCCGCGGGAGCCGTACGACGCCACGGGCCGTTGGGACGAGTACGGCGCCGAGCTGTTCCGCCTCAAGGACCGCAAGGGCGGCGACTACCTCCTCGGCCCGACCCACGAGGAGATCTTCACCCTGCTGGTGAAGGACCAGGCGTCCTCCTACAAGGACCTGCCGGTCATCCTCTACCAGATCCAGCACAAGTACCGTGACGAGGCCCGCCCGCGGGCCGGCATCCTGCGCGGCCGCGAGTTCCTGATGAAGGACTCGTACTCCTTCGACACCGAGGACGAGGGCCTGGCCCAGTCCTACGCGCTCCACCGCCAGGCCTACCAGCGCGTCTTCGAGCGCCTGGGCCTCGACTACCGCATCTGCGCCGCGACCGCGGGCGCGATGGGCGGCTCCAAGTCGGAGGAGTTCCTCGCCCCGGCCGAGGCCGGCGAGGACACCTTCGCCGACTGCCCGAACTGCGACTTCGCGGCCAACACCGAGGCGATCACGTACGAGCTGAAGCCGGTCGACGCCGAAGGCGTGCCCGCGCTGGAGGAGATCCCGACCCCGGACACCCCGACCATCGAGACCCTCGCCGCCCACCTCGGCGTCGAGGCCTCCGCCACTCTCAAGAACCTCCTCGTGAAGGTCGACGGCGAGATCGTCGCCGTCGGCGTCCCCGGCCACCGTGAGGTCGACATGGGCAAGGTCGAGGCGCACTTCGCCCCGGCCGTCGTCGAGATGGTCACCGAGGCGGACTTCGCCGGCCGCCCGGACCTGGTCCGCGGTTACGTCGGTCCGCAGGGCCTGGGCGAGAAGGTCAAGTACATCGCCGACCCGCGTGTGGCCCCCGGCACGGCCTGGATCACCGGCGCCAACAAGGAGAGCACGCACGCCAAGAACGTCGTGGCGGGCCGTGACTTCGAGGTCGACCAGTACGTCGACGTCGTGGTCGTCCAGGAGGGCGACCCGTGCCCCAAGTGCGGCACCGGCCTCAAGCTGGACCGTGCCATCGAGATCGGCCACATCTTCCAGCTCGGCCGCAAGTACGCGGACGCGCTGAAGCTCGACGTCCTCGGCCAGAACGGCAAGCCGGTCCGCGTCACCATGGGCTCCTACGGCATCGGCGTCTCCCGCGCGGTCGCGGCGCTCGCCGAGCAGACCGCCGACGAGCAGGGCCTGGTGTGGCCCAAGGAGGTCGCACCGGCCGACGTGCACGTGGTCGCCGCGGGCAAGGCGCTGCAGATCGAACTCGCCCTCGAGGTCTCCGAGAAGCTGCGCGCCGCAGGCCTGCGCGTCCTCGTCGACGACCGCGCCGGTGTCTCCCCGGGCGTGAAGTTCACGGACGCCGAACTCATCGGTGTCCCGCAGATCCTGGTCGCGGGCCGCCGCTCCGCCGAGGGCGTCCTGGAGCTGAAGGACCGCAAGAGCGGTGAGCGCGAGGAGCTGACGGTGGACGAGGCAATCGCCCGTCTGACCGCGTAAAGAAACTCCTCAGAAAGGTCTCTGGGCTCCTAAAGGAGTCTCACAGACTTCTCTCAGGCCGTTCCCCGACCGTAGTGCGTGACAGAGCGTCACTATGGGAGGGGAACGGTCATGACAACCAGGGAACGAGGTGCCGCCGCTGCGGTCCGCAGAGGCACCCGGCGGACGGCGTCCCTCGCCGCAGCCGTGACGCTCGCCGCCGCTGCCGGGGTGTTCGCCCTGGTCGGCACGTTGCAGGCGGGCGCCGACACGTCGGCGAGCAGCGGCACGAGCTCCAGTAGCAGCACTGACAGCTCCAGCGGCTCCAGCAGCAGCACTGACAGCTCCAGCACCTCGTCCTCCTCGGACAACTCGTCGAGTTCCAGCAGCTCCAGTGGCCTCACCTCCTCCTCCGGTGGCTCCGCCGACTCCACCTCGGGGGCGTCGTGATGAGCGCGCTGCTGAAGACCCGCACCACGGCCGCCACCGAGTGGCGTGCTCTCGGCACCACGGTCCGCCTGGTGGTCACCGACCCCGCCCTGCTGGACTCCTGCAACCTGCTCCTCGCCCGGCATCTCGCCGAGGTCGACGCGGCCTGCAGCCGTTTCCGCGCGGACTCGGAACTGGCCGCGCTCGACGAGACGGCGGGCCGCCCGGTCCGGGTCAGCCCGCTGCTCGCGGAGGCCCTCGCGGTCGCCCTGGGCGCGGCCGAGGCGACCGACGGAGCCGTGGACCCCACGGTCGGCTCGGCGATGGACGCGATCGGCTACGACCGCGACTTCACCCTCGTCCAGGAGGACGACCGCCCGGTACGGCTCACCGTGAAGCGGGCCCCGGGCTGGCGCACCGTCACGCTCGACCGCGCGACGGGCACGGTCACCGTCCCGGCCGGTGTCCGCCTCGACCTGGGCGCCACGGCCAAGGCCTGGGCCGCCGACAAGGCCGCCGCGATGCTCGCGGAGGCGTCCGGCTGCGGAGTCCTCGTGAGCCTCGGCGGCGACACGGCCGTCGCGGGCGAGCCCCCGGCCGACGGCTGGCAGATCCGCGTCCAGGACGTCACCGGCTCGGTGGGCGAGACGCCCGCGCAGGGCCCGTACGCCATGGTCGGCCTGCACAGCGGAGGCCTCGCCACCTCGGGCACGGCCGCCCGTAACTGGCGCCGCAGCGGCCACGACCTCCACCACATCGTCGACCCCCGCACCGGCCTCCCCGTCCGCTCCCCGTGGCGCACGGTCTCGGTCGCCGCCACCACCTGCGCCGACGCCAACGCGGCGACCACGGCGGCCCTGGTGAAGGGCGCGGGGGCGGAGCGGTGGCTGACGCGGATGGGGCTGCCTGCACGCCTGGTGAGCCAAGAGGGCCTGGTCATGAGGACTCCGGGCTGGCCCACGAACCCAAGGGGCGTGACCGGCCCCCACCGGGAGTCAGCCGCATGACCTCCGAAACCCTCTGGTACGCGAACCGGGCCACCGGCGCCGTCTGCCTCGTCCTCTTCACCGTCGTCGTCCTGCTCGGCTTCGCCGTGAAGCTCCGCGGCAGGATCCCAGGCCTGCCTCGCTTCGGCACGGTCAGCCTCCACCGCACCCTGTCCCTCTCCGCCACGGCCTTCCTGGCCCTGCACATCGCGGTGGCGGTGATCGACAGCTATGTCGACATCACCGTCCTGGACGCCCTGGTCCCGTTCGTCTCCGACTACCAGCCCCTCTGGCTCGGCCTGGGGACCGTCGCCCTCGACCTGATGCTGGCGGTACTGATCACCAGCCTGCTTCGCGCCCGGATGGGCCACCGCACCTGGCGCGCGATCCACTGGCTGGCGTACGCCTCCTGGCCCGTCGCCCTGATCCACGGCATCGGCATCGGCACGGACACCGGCGCCGACTGGATGACCTGGCTGACCATCGCCTGCGTGGCCGCCGTCCTCACCGGCGGAGGCATCCGCGTGGCGCACTCCGCCCGCGCATCCCGCCGCACCCCCGCCGCCCTTCTCCGCACGGCCGAAGGAGTCCGCTCATGACCGCGACCTTCCCCGACCTGTACATGTCCCCGCGCCTGCTCGCCCCCGGCGGCACCCCGGCCGACCTCCCCACCCATGAACAGCGTTACGGCCCACTGTCGTACGGCGATCCGGACACCCTCCTGAGATCCGTCGCCGAGTCCGGACTCTCCGGGCGCGGGGGAGCGGCGTTCCCCGTGCACCGCAAGCTGGCCGCGGTCGCCGGGGCCGGCCGCCGCACCGGCCGCGCCCCGGTCGTCGTCGCCAACGGCGCCGAGGGCGAGCCCGCGAGCCGCAAGGACAGGACGCTGCTGGGCCTCTCGCCCCACCTCGTCCTCGACGGAATCCAGGTGGCCGCCCGGGCGGTCGGCGCGGCGCAGGCGCATCTCGCCGTCGAGGACGGTGCCTCCTACCTCGAATCCGCTCTCGCCCGCCGCAACGATCCGGTCGCCGTCCAGGTCGTACGACTGCCGAAGCGGTTCCTGTCCGGGCAGGCCTCGGCCCTCGCCCAGTACGTCGGCGGAGGCGCCGCGCTGCCCGCGTACCAGAACCCGCCGGTGCGCGAACGCGGGGTGCGCAAGGCCCCCACCCTCGTCCAGAACGTGGAGACCCTGGCGCACCTGGCACTCGTCGCCCGCTACGGTGCCGACTGGTTCCGCACCGCCGGGACGCCGGCGCAGCCGGGCAGCGCCCTGTGCACGGTGCATGTGCCGGGACATGAACCGCGGGTCGTGGAGGCCCCGTTCGGCGTGCCGCTGCACCGGATCGTCCCCCTCGACGGCATGTCGGCCGTCCTGCTCGGCGGCTACCACGGCACCTGGCTCCCGGCCGCGGAGGCGGCCCAACTCCCGCTGGACGCCACGACAATGGGCGCCGGAGTCGTGGCCGCGCTCCCCACCACCCGCTGCGGCCTCGCCGAAACCGCGCGAGTCCTGCGCTACTTGGCCCTCCAGTCGGCGGGCCAGTGCGGCCCCTGCCTCAACGGCCTGCCCCGCATGGCGGCCGCCTTCCACACCCTGGCCACCCCCGGCCCCCAGGGCACCAACCGCACCGACGTCGGCCGCTGGGCGGGCCTGGTCGAGGGCCGAGGCGCGTGCCACCACCCGGACGGCACGATCCGCCTGGTGCGCAGCGCCCTGACCACCTTCGCCCCCGAACTCGACGCCCACTCACGGGGGTTGTGCACGGCGACCGACCGCACGCCCCTGCTGCCCGTACCTCAGGAGCACTGACATGGACCAGCGAATCGACATCGACTGGACGTCCTGCCAGGGCCACGGCCTCTGCGCGGAGCTCCTGCCGGAACACATCACCCTGGACGAGTGGGGCTACCCCCTGGTCGACGACACTCCCATCCCGTCCCGCACACTGAAACGAGCCCGCAGAGCAGCAGCAGACTGCCCGGTCCTGGCCCTGAAACTGACGGCTGGGTGACATACCCGGGGGCGCGGGGAACTGCGCGATCACCCCCCCACACACACGCAGCCCGAAAACAACCCACACCCCCGAGCTGTCCCGTCCTAGACATCCGCCCAGAAATCCATAGGCACCCGCCCCGAAATCCGCCCCCACTCATCCAGCAGACACCCACCCAGCTTGACCGGCCGCAACGTAACCGCCCGATCCACAATCTCCAGCCGAGACAGCTTGCCGACCATCTCGCTCTCCAGAGACACCGCATCCGCAGGCGACCGCAACCACACCCCCACCAACAGATTCGCCGCCCCACTGACCGCCGCACACATCCGCACCTCAGGAAACCGCCCCAACGTCCGTGCAGCCCGCTCCAGTTGATCCGGCGGCACCCGCAACCACAACAACATCGTCACCGGCGCAGGCGACAACGACCGCGCGATCTCACACCGCAACCGGATCACCCCACCCGCCAGAGCCGCGCTCAAATGCCGCCGCACGGTACTCGCACCGACCCCGAGCCGCGAAGCCAGCTCCGCATGCGTGGCCCGCGCGTTCTCCCCGAGCGCCAGGAGCAGGGCCCGGTCCAGTGAGCCGAACCGGGGCGCCATCCCCGGCGAGGGCCGCGCAACAGCAAGCGTCCCGCGCTGCTCACGGGAGATCGCCCGCACCTGCCAGCGACTGCCCTCGGCGTACATGCGGGGCGCGACCAGCGTCCGGGTCGCCGCCACTCCCGGCAGCCCGGCCAGCCGGTCCACGACATACCGCGACGCCGCCTCCAGACTCGACGCCACCAGATGCAGCACCAGGTCGCAGGGCCCCGCCACATGGTCGACGGCGGTGAGACACGGATCCGCCGCCACCGTACGGGCCACCCGCATCGCCTCGCCGGGCGCGCAGTCCACCTGCACGAAGGCGAAGACGAGCCGCTCCCCGACGGCCGAGCCCGGATACGCGGTCAGCCACGCCTCCCGCCGCTCGACCAGCCGCTCCCAGTGCCGCGCCACCGTCACCGGGCCGACCCCCAGCGCCCTGCCGATCAGGGACCAGGAAGCGCGGGGTTGCACCTGCAGCGCGTTGACCAGAGCGAGGTCGGTTTCGGACAGCATGGCGGATCCTTCGGATTCGGAGCCTCTGGGCGGCGTATTCCGCCAATTTCCGCGCGACACTGCGCTGCTCTCTCATGATTGCCGGTCACGTGGGCAGTACACGCAACACGTGGTGCACAGGTGAGGGGAGAGGGATGAGTCTGCGAGACGATGCGCATGAGCTCCAGGGCGAACTGGCCGTCCTGCGCCGGGCGTTGCACCGGGAACCGGAGATCGGCCTGCACCTGCCGCGCACCCAGGAGAAGGTGCTGGCCGCACTGGACGGACTGCCGCTGGAGACCAGCACCGGCAGCTCGCTGTCCTCGGTCACCGCGGTCCTGCGCGGCGGCGCACCCGGCGCCCGGTCGGGTCCCGTCGTACTGCTGCGCGGCGACATGGACGCCCTGCCGGTCACCGAACGTACCGGCGCCGACTACGCCTCCCTGATCGACGGCGCCATGCACGCCTGCGGCCACGACCTGCACACCGCCGGTCTGGTCGGCGCCGCCCGGCTCCTCGCCGACCGGCGCGAAAGCCTCGCCGGGGACGTGGTGTTCATGTTCCAGCCGGGGGAGGAGGGCTGGGACGGCGCCGGTCACATGGTCGAGGAGGGCGTGCTGGATGCGGCGGGCCGTCCGGTCGACGCCGCGTACGGGCTGCACGTCAGCTCGTCGTCGTACCCCACCGGCGTCTTCACCTGCCGCCCCGGCACGGTCATGGCGGCCTCGGCGGGTCTGCACGTGCGCGTGGTCGGCGCGGGCGGGCACGGCTCCCGGCCGCAAGACGCCCTCGACCCGATCCAGGCGGCCTGCGAGATGGTCACCGCGCTGCAGACGATGGTCACCCGGCGCTTCGACGTCTTCGACCCGGTCGTGGTCACCGTCGGCACCTTCCACGCCGGGACCCGGCGCAACATCATCCCGGACGACGCGGTCTTCGAGGCGACGGTACGGACGTTCAGCGCCGCCGCCGCGGAGCGCGCCGCCGAGGTCGCCGTACGCCTCTGCCAGGACATTGCCACCGCCCACGGCCTGACCGCCGAGGTCGACTTCGTCCCCGAATACCCGGTCACCGTCAACCACGCCGCCGAGTACGACTTCCTCGCCGACACCGTCCGCGAGGCCTTCGGCGAGGAGCGCTTCGAGCCGATGGCCGACCCGATCACCGGCTCGGAGGACTTCTCCCGGGTCCTCGACCGGGTCCCGGGCGCCTTCGTCTTCCTCGGCGCCGACGCCACCGGCGACCCGGAGACCGCACCCACCAACCACTCCCCGCTCGCCGCCTTCGACGACAGCGTGCTCGCCGACGGCGCCGCGTTGCTCGCCGAACTCGCGGTCCGCCGCCTCGACCGTCCTTCCAAGGAGGCGTAGTGCGCCCCTACCACCTGATTCCCGCCATACCCGCGCTGGGACTGGTCCTCATGCCCTTCCTGCCGTTCGTCAACACCGACGGACTGTGGTTCGGCCTCCCCCGGATGCTCGTGTGGGGCGCGGTCTGGTGCGTGATGTGTACGCCCGCCCTCCTCCTGACGGAGCGTCTGATGACCCGTGAGGAGGCGGAGAAGTGAGCACGATCCTGGTCATGACCTTCACCGGCATCGTGCTGATCGGCGTCCTCGGCTTCGTCGGCCGCCGCAAGCCCGCCGCCGACCTGTCCGAATGGGCCGTGGGGGGAAGGAACTTCGGCGCGATCAGCATGTGGTTCCTGCAGGCCGGCGAGGTGTTCACCACCTTCACCTTCCTCGGCATGGCGGGCCTCGCCTTCAGCGGCGGAGTCGCCGCCCTCTACGCCCTCCCGTACGTCCCCATCGGCTACATGGTGCTGTTCTTCCTCGCCAAGCGCCTGTGGTCGCTCGGCAAGGAACGCGGCTACCTCACCCAGGGCGACTACCTGGAGGACCGCTACGACAGCAAACTGCTCGGCACGGTCGCGGCCGTCCTCGGCGTCGTCTTCGTGCTGCCGTACCTCCAACTCCAGATCACCGGCCTGGGGCTGATCGTGCAGCTGGTCACCGGCGACTCCACCTCCGGCACGCTCAGCATGATCATCGGCTGTGCACTGGTCGTGGCCTTCGTCCTGTGGGCGGGCCTGCACGGCGTAGCGATGACGTCGTACTTCAAGGACGTGGTGATGCTGGCCGTCCTCGCCGTGCTGCTGGTCGCCGTCCCCGCCCACTTCACCGGCGGCGTGACGGCGATGTTCCACCGCATCGACGAACTCCACCCCCAGCTGCTGACCATCCACTCCGGCCCCGCCGACCACGTCTGGTTCACCACGAGCATGCTGGTCAGCGCGATCGGCGTGGGCCTGATGTGCCTCCCGCACGCCTGGCCCGCCGTGATGTCGGCCCGCGACCCCAAGGTCCTGCGCCGCAACTACACCTGGATGCCGCTGTACGAACTCTGCCTGCTGATGCCGATCATCGTCGGCTTCGCCGCCGTACTGGTCCTCAAGCCGGGTACCCCGGCGAACGGCATCCTCCTGACCCTGAGCAAGCAGGTGCTGCCGTCCTGGGCCACAGGCCTGGTGGTGGTCGCGGCGATCGCGACGGCGATGGTCCCGGCGGCGGGCATCCTGATCGGCATCTCGTCGCTGGTGGCCCGCAACATCGCACGGGTGAGGAGCGAGCGGAAGCAGTTCTGGATCAACCACGGCACAGTGGTGGCGGCCTGCGGCCTGTCCCTGTTGCTGGCCATCTTCCGCCCGGACCTGCTGGCCAACCTCCTCCTGCTCACCTACAGCGGCACGGTCCAGCTGGCCCCCGCCATCGCCCTCGGCTTCCTGGCCCGCCGCCCGGTGGGCAAGGTGCCCGTCCTGGCCGGCCTGTTCGTCGGCGAACTGGCCGTTATCTGGCTGACGTTCTGGCAGAAGGGCCTGACGGGGAACGTCAACGTCGGCCTGGTGGGCCTGGCCGCCAACCTGGTCGTGCTGGCCGCGGCGGCGCTCGCCGAGCGGCTGCTGACCCGCAGTGCAACCCCTGAATCGGACGAGCCGGTGGCGGTGACCGTGTGAGCGAGGAAGGACTCCGTACGGTCTTCGCCGGCGGCCTGGTCTTCGACGGCACCGGCGCCGACCCGGCCCCCGCGGACGTGGTGGTGGCCGACGGCCGCATAGTCGACGTCGGAACGGACCTCGACGGCGACACCCACGTGGACTGCACGGGCCGCACCCTCCTCCCGGGCCTGTTCGACTGCCACGTCCACCTGACCCTGAACGGCATCGGCCTCCTCGGAGCCCTGCAGAAGCCCTTCTCGTACCAGTTCTTCGAAGCGGCGGTGAACCTGCGCCGCACCCTCGAAGCAGGCATCACCACGGTCCGCGACGCCGCGGGCGCCGATCTGGGCGTCAAGCAGGCGGTGGAGGACGGCCTCGTCCCCGGCCCCCGCGTCCAGATCTCCATCGGCCTGATCAGCCAGACCGGCGGCCACGGCGACAACTGGATGCCCTCGGGCAACTGCGCGGGCCTGGCCGTACCCCACCCGGGCCGCCCGCCCGCAATCGCGGACGGCCCGGACGAGATGCGCCGCACGGCCCGCACCCTGCTGCGGGCCGGGGCGGAGGTGTTGAAGGTCTGCACGACGGGCGGTGTCCTCTCCCCGCGCGACGACCCCGGACACAGCCAGTTCACCCCACCCGAACTGGACGTCCTGGTCGCCGAGGCCACCGCCCAGGGCCGCTACGTCATGGCTCACGCGCAGGGCGCAGAGGGCATCAAGAACGCGGTCCGAGCGGGAGTCCGCTCCATCGAACACGGCATCTACCTGGACGACGAGGCGATCGACCTGATGCTGGAGCGCGGGACGTGGCTGGTCCCCACGCTGATCGCCCCGATGGCGGTGATCCGGGCCGCCGAGTCGGGCGTCCAGATCCCCGACGCCATGGTCCGCAAGGCGAAGGAGGTCGCCGAGGTCCACGCCGACTCGGTCCGCCGCGCAGCCGAGGCGGGCGTCCGCACAGCCATGGGCACGGACAGCGGCATCGGCCCGCACGGCACCAACCTGGACGAACTCGCGCTGATGGAGGGGTGCGGCATGAGCCCGGGCGAGGTGCTGGCCGCGACCACTTCCTCGTCCGCCCGCCTCTTGGGCTACGACGACCTGGGCGTCCTGGAGCCGGGCCGTCGAGCCGACCTGGTCGTCGTACAGGGCGACGCATACGACCTCAAGGCGCTGCCTTCGAACGTGACGGAGGTGTGGAAGGACGGAGCCAGGGCGGTACTACGCGAGAAGGGGGAGTAAGACCGCCGGTATCAGCGACTCACGACCTACAGCCACCCGGCAAACTCCAACAACAACTCCGCGTCCTTCGGCCGCCCCACGCGCAGTGCCCGCACCCCGGACTCCGCAGCACGGAACAACGTCCACCCCCGCAACCGCTCCTGATCCACGTCCAGCGACTCGGCAAGTCTCTTGATCCGCCGCCGAGTTGTGGCCGCCCCGCTGGGCGAGGCGATCAGGTCCTCCACCCGGTCCCGCACCAGCCGCGCCAGATCGAACGCACACTCACCCACCACCGGATCGGGCCCCACAGCGAGCCACGGCATCCGCTCCCCGGCCAGCACCTTGCTCTGCCGGAACGTCCCGTGCAGCAACCGCCGCTCAGGTGGCGCCGCCAGCAACTCCTCACGCGCAGCCAACGCGGCGTCCACCAGCGGAGCGATCTCCGCATCGGCGCTCGCCCTCATCGCCTCGGCCTGCCGCCCCGTCCGCTCGGCGACGGTCTCGAAGGGGTACTCGCCCGGCGGCTCCACCCACAGCCGCCGCAGCGTGCCCGCCGCCTCCAACAACGCCTTCGCCTCCGGCAACGACCGCACGGAAACATCCGGATGCAACCGCTCCAGCAACAACACACCCTCGACAACCGGCCCGTCGAGGAGCTGTACGGCACCCTTCCCGCCCCAGTGCGCGAGCGCGGCCCGCTCGGCCTCCGGCCGACACCGCGGCGGGGCCAGCTTCAGTACAGCGGGGGTGCCGTCGGAACGCCGGACCAGCACCACCAGACTGCTGCGCCCGCCAGGAACCTGCACCCGCTCCACGGTCAACTCGCGTAGCGCAACGGCCTGTTGGGTCACTTCGGGCAGCTTCTCCAGCCAGTCGTCACCGCCCGGTGCCGTCTCACCGAGCGCCCTGACCAGACGCTGCGGCGGTTCGAAAGCCATGCGCGAGTCGTTCCTTCCAGTACGCGTTACGAGGTGGGTGCCGGCGAGGCCGAGGCGGTGGCCGCCCGCTCGGCGAGCCCAGGGAAGGCTACGCTCTCGCCGCGCCACCGCACCGCCCGCACCGCCGCCTCCCGCAGCGCCTCGGCGGCCGAGCGCCGCCGCTCGCCCCCGGTTGCCCGTACGACGTCGGAGTACACCCCGGCCACCCGGTCCTCCAGCTCGGCGGCGAGCCGCACCGCCGCGGCCGAGTCCGGCACCGGGAACGGCAGCGCGTAGGCGGCCGCCGCGGCCACCGGCTTGCCGCCCAGATCCCGCACCTCGCGCACCAGCGCGTCCCGCCGGGCGCGGTGGGCGTCGTAGGCCGACCGGGCCTCGCTGCGACGGCCCTCGCGGATCCGCCCGCCGACGACGCCGTAGCCGTAGACGGCCGCGTGCTCGGCGGCCAGCGCCGCCTGCAGGGCCTTCAGCTCCTGCTTCTCGCTCACTTCGCGCCCTCCGTCAGCAGATACGCGTGCGCCGCCCCGGCCGCCGCCACCGAGGCCAGCAGCCGCGCCAGCTCGCCCGGCACGTCGAGGAGCGCCGTCGTACGGCGGTCGGCCAGCGCCCGCTCGGCGGCGGCGAGCCCGGCCAGGGCGTCCTTCTCGCTCACCGGCACGGCGGCCGGTGCGGAGGGAGAGGCCTCGGACGCCGTCGGGGACGCCTTCGCGGCCGTTCCTCCGAACGCCTCTGCATGCCGCACGACCTCCGCCCGCAGCGGTCCCAGCCGCTCCGCCACCGCCGGATGCGCGGCGATCACGGCGTCGTACCGCCCCACCAGCCCCACACTGTCCCGCGCCGCACGCGCACGTGCCTTCTCGGCGACCGACGGACTGCCACCGGTGCTCTCCCCGGACTCGCCGGAACCGTCCGAACAGCCCACCAGCACGGCAGCGCCGGCGACCGAGGCAAGCAGAGATCTTCTACGCGGCCCCGAGAGGGCGCGCAAGGGCGGGGGGTACGGCACGACTGACGTCCTCGGGGGGTCGTACGAACAAACGGGCGGGGGATGGCCCACCGCTGATCACGGTACCCGCGAACACCCTCGACTCATGTCACCGGCTCGTGGACCCACCCCAGGGGCTCGCCGTCGCCGTGGCACACGTGGACGGCAACACACCCCTGGACCCGATACCCTTTGACCAGACACGCGACCCATCCCACAACAGCACACGCGGCCGAGGAGTCACCCGGATGAGCACCACCCAGAGCGAGAGGCTGCGAGAGCTCCTGGAACCGCTCGTCAGCTCCCAGGGCCTGGATCTCGAAGAGATCGCAGTGGACTCCGTCGGACGGAAGCGGGTGCTGCGCGTGGTCGTCGACTCGGACACCGGTGCCGACCTGGACCAGATCGCCGATGTGAGCCGCGCGCTCTCGGCGAAGCTCGACGAGTCGGACGCGATGGGCGAGGGCGAGTACACCCTCGAGGTCGGAACCCCGGGCGCGGAGCGCCTCCTCAAGGAACACCGGCACTACGTGCGCGCTGTCGACCGGCTGGTGAAGTTCCAGCTGGCCGAGGGCGGGGAACTGGTCGCCAGGATCCTGAAGGTCGACGACGAAGGCCTCGACCTCGAAGTGCCCGGAGTCAAGGGCCGCAAGGCCACCAGCCGCAGACTCGCCTTCGATGACGTCGAGAAGGCGCGTGTGCAGGTCGAGTTCAGCCGCAAGGACAAGAAGGAAGAGGAGGCGTAGCCGTGGACATCGACATGAGTGCCCTGCGGGGCTTGGTACGGGAGAAGGAGATCTCCTTCCCCCTGCTGGTCGAGGCGATCGAGTCGGCCCTCCTCATCGCCTACCACCGAACCGAGGGAAGCCGCCGCCACGCGCGCGTGGAGCTCAACCGGGAGACCGGCCACGTGACGGTGTGGGCGAAGGAGGACCCCGAGGACCTCGAGGAGGGCCAGGAGGCCCGAGAGTTCGACGACACCCCGTCCGGCTTCGGCCGTATCGCCGCCACCACCGCCAAGCAGGTCATCCTGCAGCGGCTGCGCGACGCCGAGGACGACGCGACGCTCGGCGAGTACGCCGGGCGCGAGGGCGACATCGTCACCGGAGTGGTCCAGCAGGGCCGCGACCCGAAGAACGTGCTCGTGGACATCGGCAAGCTCGAGGCCATCCTGCCGGTGCAGGAGCAGGTGCCGGGCGAGACGTACCCGCACGGCATGCGGATCCGGTCGTACGTCGTACGAGTGGCGAAGGGCGTCCGCGGCCCGTCGGTCACCCTGTCGCGCACGCACCCCAATCTGGTGAAGAAGCTCTTCGCCCTGGAGGTGCCGGAGATCGCCGACGGTTCGGTGGAGATCGCGGCCATCGCCCGCGAGGCCGGTCACCGCACCAAGATCGCCGTACGGTCCACCCGTTCGGGCCTGAACGCCAAGGGCGCGTGCATCGGCCCCATGGGCGGGCGCGTGCGCAACGTGATGGGCGAGCTGAACGGCGAGAAGATCGACATCGTCGACTGGTCGGACGACCCGGCCGAGATGGTCGCCAACGCCCTCTCGCCGGCCCGCGTCTCCAAGGTGGAGGTCGTGGACCTCGCGGCCCGTTCCGCGCGCGTGACGGTGCCGGACTACCAGCTGTCGCTGGCGATCGGCAAGGAAGGGCAGAATGCCCGGCTCGCGGCCCGGCTCACGGGCTGGCGGATCGACATCCGCCCGGACACCGAGCAGACGGGCGACCAGGGCGGGGAATAGATCCAAGCCGCCCATGGTTCGGATCACGACAGTTGTATGCGCGGAGCTGTTCGAATCTTGCCCCAAAGGGGTGAGGTCGCCGCGGGGAGGTAGACTTAAGAGTGTCTGGCCGGACGCGAGCCCGCGCATGCCCTGAGCGCACCTGTGTGGGGTGCAGGCAGCGAGCGGCCAAGAAGGATCTGCTGCGGATCGTGGCGATCGAGGACGAATGCGTCCCCGATCATCGCGGTACGCTGCCCGGCCGGGGTGCGTATGTACACCCCGCCCTGGTCTGTCTCGACCAGGCGGTACGCCGCCGGGCGTTCCCGCGGGCGTTGCGCGCCCCGGGGCCGCTCGACACAAAGGCGTTGCGCCACCACGTCGAGCAGTCCGAGAGTTGCTGAGCAGGCAACACCGTAAGACGCGTCGTACGGAACCTCCGTGCGGCCCTGGTACCCCGCGAGTTGGAAGTAGGTCGAGATTGCGATGAGCACTCGATGAGCACGCGATGAGTACGCCCATGAAGTAGCGACGGTCCGGACGCACCCGGACCTAAAAGGAGCGAAGTGGCTAAGGTCCGGGTATACGAACTCGCCAAGGAGTTCGGGGTTGAGAGCAAGGTCGTCATGGCCAAGCTCCAAGAACTCGGTGAATTCGTCCGTTCGGCGTCTTCGACCATCGAAGCGCCCGTAGTCCGTAAGTTGACGGACGCCCTCCAGCAGGGCAACGGAGGCGGCAAGTCCGCCCCCGCCCGCAAGGCTGCCCCGGCAAGGCCGGCAGCCCCCTCTCCCGCGCAGGCAGCCCGTCCGGCCGCCCCGCGCCCGCCGGCCCCCAAGCCGGCCGCCGCCGAGAAGCCCGCGGCTCCCGCCGCACCGGCCGCTCCCGGCCCCCGTCCCACCCCGGGCCCGAAGCCCGCGCCGCGGCCTGCCCCGGCGTCCCCGGCTCCGACCACGCCCGAGTTCACGGCACCGCCGGCGGCTCCCGCCGCACCGGCGGCCTCCCAGGGCTCCGGCCCGCGTCCGGGCGCCCCGCGTCCGGCCGGCCAGGCTCCGCGTCCGGGCGCCCGTCCGGGCGGCCCCGGTCAGGGCGGCCAGGGCCGTGGTGACCGCGGCGACCGTCCCGCTGGTCCGCGTCAGGGTGGCGGCGCTCCGCGTCCCGGTGCCCGTCCGGCCGGTCCCCGTCCGGGCAACAACCCGTTCACCTCTGGTGGCTCCACCGGCATGGCGCGCCCGCAGGCGCCCCGTCCGGGCGGCGCCCCGCGTCCCGGCGGCCCGGGTGGCCCCGGCGGCGCTCCGCGTCCGCAGGGCCAGGGCCAGGGTGGTCCCCGTCCCCAGGGCGCAGCGGGCGGTCCCCGTCCGCAGGCTCCGGGCGGTCAGCGTCCGACTCCGGGCGGCATGCCCCGTCCGCAGGGCGGTCCCCGTCCCGGCGGCGGCCCCGGCGGCCCGCGTCCGAACCCCG
This sequence comes from Streptomyces sp. NPDC001663, assembly GCF_042893105.1. Classification (NCBI taxonomy): domain Bacteria; kingdom Bacillati; phylum Actinomycetota; class Actinomycetes; order Kitasatosporales; family Streptomycetaceae; genus Streptomyces; species Streptomyces sp. NPDC001663. Next base: position 377,743 of record NZ_JBIAUR010000011.1, read on the forward strand.
GCATGATGCCGCAGCGTCCTGCTGCCGGCCCGCGTCCCGGCGGCGGTGGCCCCGGCGGCCGCGGTCCCGGCGGCGGCGGTCGTCCCGGTGGCGGTGGCGGCGGTCGTCCGGGCGGCGGCGGCTTCGCCGGTCGTCCCGGTGGCGGCGGCGGTGGCGGCGGCTTCGCCGGTCGTCCCGGCGGTCCCGGTGGCGGCGGCGGTGGCGGCTTCGCCGGTCGTCCGGGTGGTCCCGGCGCCGGTGGCGGCGGTCGTCCCGGCTTCGGTGGTCGTCCCGGCGGTCCCGGTGGCCGTGGTGGCACGCAGGGCGCCTTCGGTCGTCCCGGCGGTCCCGCGCGTCGCGGCCGCAAGTCGAAGCGGCAGAGGCGCCAGGAGTACGAGGCCATGCAGGCCCCGTCGGTCGGCGGCGTGATGCTGCCTCGCGGCAACGGCGAGTCCATTCGCCTGTCGCGCGGTGCCTCCCTCACCGACTTCGCGGAGAAGATCAACGCCAACCCGGCGTCGCTCGTCGCGGTCATGATGAACCTGGGCGAGATGGTCACGGCCACGCAGTCCGTCTCCGACGAGACGCTGCAGCTCCTCGCCGACGAGATGAACTACACGGTTCAGATCGTCAGCCCCGAGGAGGAGGACCGCGAGCTGCTCGAGTCCTTCGACATCGAGTTCGGCGAGGACGAGGGCGGCGAGGAGGACCTCGTGGTCCGTCCGCCGGTCGTCACCGTCATGGGTCACGTCGACCACGGAAAGACCCGACTGCTCGACGCCATCCGCAAGACGAACGTCATCGCGGGCGAGGCCGGCGGCATCACCCAGCACATCGGTGCCTACCAGGTCGCGACCGAGGTCAACGACGAAGAGCGCAAGATCACCTTCATCGACACCCCGGGTCACGAGGCGTTCACCGCCATGCGTGCCCGTGGTGCGAAGTCGACCGACATCGCGATCCTGGTCGTCGCGGCCAACGACGGCGTCATGCCGCAGACGGTCGAGGCGCTCAACCACGCCAAGGCGGCCGACGTCCCGATCGTCGTCGCGGTCAACAAGATCGACGTCGAGGGCGCCGACCCGACCAAGGTGCGCGGTCAGCTCACCGAGTACGGGCTGGTGGCCGAGGAGTACGGCGGCGACACGATGTTCGTCGACATCTCCGCCAAGCAGGGTCTGCACATCGACTCCCTGCTGGAGGCCGTGGTCCTCACCGCGGACGCCTCGCTCGACCTGCGGGCCAACCCGAACCAGGACGCGCAGGGCATCTCGATCGAGTCCCGTCTCGACCGCGGCCGCGGTGCCGTGTCGACGGTCCTCGTCCAGCGAGGCACGCTGCGGGTCGGCGACACGATGGTCGTGGGCGACGCCTACGGCCGTGTGCGCGCCATGCTCGACGACAACGGCAACAACGTCGCCGAGGCCGGCCCCTCGACGCCGGTCCAGGTCCTGGGCCTGACCAACGTCCCGGGTGCGGGCGACAACTTCCTGGTGGTCGACGAGGACCGTACGGCCCGTCAGATCGCCGAGAAGCGCGCCGCCCGTGAGCGCAACGCCGCGTTCGCCAAGCGCACGCGCCGTGTCTCCCTCGAGGACCTGGACAAGGTGCTCAAGGCCGGCGAGGTCCAGCAGCTCAACCTCATCATCAAGGGTGACGCTTCTGGTTCCGTCGAGGCGCTCGAGTCCTCTCTGCTCCAGCTGGACGTCGGCGAAGAGGTCGACATCCGCGTCCTGCACCGCGGCGTCGGTGCGGTCACGGAGTCGGACATCGACCTGGCGATGGGCTCGGACGCCATCGTGATCGGCTTCAACGTCCGTGCGGCAGGCCGCGCGGCGCAGATGGCCGAGCGCGAGGGCGTGGACGTCCGCTACTACTCGGTCATCTACCAGGCGATCGAGGAGATCGAGGCGGCCCTCAAGGGCATGCTCAAGCCGGAGTTCGAGGAGGTCGAGCTCGGTACGGCGGAGATCCGCGAGGTCTTCAAGTCGTCCAAGCTGGGCAACATCGCGGGTGTTCTCATCCGCTCCGGCGAGGTCAAGCGCAACACCAAGGCGCGCCTGGTCCGCGACGGCAAGGTCATCGCGGAGAACCTCAACATCGAGGGTCTGCGTCGCTTCAAGGACGACGTCACCGAGATCCGCGAAGGGTTCGAGGGCGGTATCAACCTCGGCAACTTCAACGACATCAAGGTCGACGACGTCATCGCGACGTACGAGATGCGCGAGAAGCCGCGCGTCTGATCCCAGCACGCGATCGGGGCCGGTCGGCGGGACTTATTCCGTCGATCGGCCCCGGCCGTTGCGTGTACGGTTCCGGTATCGGCGTCGGCGCGGCGCCCGTACCCCGAACCGGCGGGACATCCGGACATACATGTATGTGGGGACTCTGTCCTTCGATCTGCTCCTCGGCGACGTCCACTCGCTGAAGGAGAAACGCTCTCTCGTCCGTCCGATAGTGGCCGAGCTCCAGCGCAAGTACGCGGTGAGCGTGGCGGAGACGGGCAGTCAGAATCTCCACCGCAGGGCCGAGATCGGTCTCGCGGTGGTTTCCGGGGACACGGGACACCTCATCGACGTACTGGACCGCTGCGAGCGGCTGGTCGCCGGGCGGCCCGAGGTTGAACTGCTCTCGGTTCGACGCAGGCTCCACAGCGACGAAGACTGAAGCAAGAAGTAAGCACTTAAAGGAGACGGACCAGTGGCCGACAACGCGCGTGCCAAGAGGCTGGCGGACCTCATCCGAGAGGTGGTGGCCCAGAAGCTGCAGCGCGGGATCAAGGACCCGCGGCTCGGCTCGCACGTCACCATCACGGACACCCGGGTCACGGGTGACCTGCGGGAGGCGACCGTCTTCTACACCGTGTACGGGGGCGACGAGGAGCGGGCGGCCGCGGCCGCCGGTCTGGAGAGCGCCAAGGGCGTGCTCCGCTCCGCGGTCGGCGCCGCGGCGGGCGTGAAGTTCACGCCGACCCTGGCCTTCGTCGCGGACGCCCTGCCGGACACCGCGCGCACCATCGAGGACCTCCTCGACAAGGCGCGCCAGTCCGACCAGAAGGTGCGCGAGGTCTCCGCGGGCGCCACGTACGCCGGTGACGCGGACCCGTACAAGAAGCCGGGTGAAGACGAGGACGACAGCACCGAATGACCCAGAAGAACCGGACGCCCGACGGGCTTGTCGTGGTCGACAAGCCGTCGGGCTTCACCTCGCACGACGTGGTGGCCAAGATGCGCGGCATCGCCCGCACCCGCCGCGTCGGGCACGCAGGCACCCTCGACCCCATGGCGACGGGCGTGCTCGTCCTCGGTGTCGAGCGGGCCACCAAGCTGCTCGGTCATCTGGCGCTGACCGAGAAGGAGTACCTGGGGACGATCCGCCTCGGGCAGACGACGCTGACGGACGACGCCGAGGGCGAGATCACGGGGTCGGTCGACGCCTCGAAGGTCACCCGGGAGGCCGTCGACGCCGGGATCGCCAAGCTGACCGGCGACATCATGCAGGTGCCGTCGAAGGTCAGCGCCATCAAGATCGACGGTGTGCGCTCGTACAAACGGGCCCGGGAGGGCGAGGAGTTCGAGATCCCGGCCCGTCCGGTCACCGTCTCTTCCTTCGCGGTGTACGACGTCCGGGACGCGGTCGCCGAGGACGGCACCCCGGTGCTGGACCTGGTGGTCTCCGTCGTCTGCTCCTCCGGCACCTACATCCGGGCACTGGCCCGCGACCTGGGCGCGGATCTCGGCGTCGGCGGCCACTTGACCGCCCTGCGCCGCACCCGCGTGGGCCCGTACAAGCTGGACTCCGCCAAGACGCTGGACCAGTTGCAGCAGGAGCTCACCGTCATGCCGATCGCCGAGGCCGCTGCGGCCGCGTTCCCGCGCTGGGACGTGGATGCCAAGCGCGCCCGGCTGCTCACGAACGGTGTACGGCTGGAGATGCCCGAGACGTACGCGGGTCGTGGCCCGGTGGCCGTCTTCGATCCCGAAGGCTGCTTCCTCGCGCTCGTCGAGGAGCACAAGGGCAAGGCGAAGAGCCTGGCGGTCTTCGGCTGACCGAGGCACCGGGGCTGCCTGCCCGTGGAGCGGCGATCACGGGGTTGTGCCGCCGCTCCACGGTCCCCCTCGGTTCCCCCACCCCTAGGGTGTATCCACCGACCCCCGTCTGTTCACCCGTCCGGGCAGGCGCTCGGAGTGAACCGAGGGAGCGGAAGGGGGCGCGTTCACCGCGCGATCTGTCCCGCTGATCAACCCGCGCCTAACGTCGAAGACAAGGGCACAGATGTACGGCGGGGAGGTTCGGCCATGGCGGGACGGGGCCCGCGGACCGGGGGCGGACACCGGTCGGCGGACGGTGTGCGGGCCGGACGTGCCCGTGACACGGACCCGCCGCTCGCCCCTGACACGGCACCGCCACCCGCCCGTGACGACGCCCTGGTCCGTATCCACGATCTCGCCGGGCGCCCCCGCGGCACCGGCTTCGTGGCCGACCACCACGGCACCGTGATCACCAGCCACGAAGCCGTCGACGGCCTGCCCAGGCTCGTCCTGCACGCCGCCGGCGACCGCACCTGCCTCGTGACCGCGGACGCGGTGACTCCGCTGCCCGCCCTGGACCTGGCCCTCGTACGCACCGAAGGCCTGGACGTGGACCCGCTGCCGATCACCGTGCGGGACCGGGTCGAGACGGGCACGTATGTGCGGATCCCCGCCGGATGCTGGCGCGAGGCGCGCGTGCTCGGCGCGACCTCTGTGACGTACGCGGCGACGGACCGCTTCCATCTCCTCGACGACGCACTGGAGTTGGCGATCGGCACGGCCGGCCGGGACGCGCTGCGGCTGGGTGGTGGCGCGGCCGGGGGACCGGTGCTGGACTCCGAAACGGGTGCCGTCGTCGCCGTCCTCGGCACCGCACTGCAGTCCGGCCACCGCGACGTCGGCTTCGCCGTCCCCCTGCTCCCCGCACCGAGCGGCCCGCTCGCCGACCTGCTCGCCGAGAACGCGGCGACGGTGCCCGCGTACGGAGTGGACCTCAACCTGGCGGGTGTCCTGGAACTGACGGCCACGTCGGTGGGGCAGGACGGCCCGCCGGGCGATTCCGTCGAGCCGGTCCAACGGGCGGCTACGGCAAGGGAGTTCGCCGCATTCACGCGGAGCCCGGCCGCCGTCCTCGGCCTCGTCGGAGCCCCGGGCAGCGGCCGTACGACGGAACTGGCCTCCCTGGCCGCCCGCCGCAACCGCGGCCCCGAACCGGCCCCCACGCTGTGGCTGCGCGGCGCCGACCTGAGGGACGACGACACATCGGTCGCGGACGCGGCCGGCCGGTCGCTGACCCGCGCGGCCCGCATCGTCGAGGCGTCGCAGTCCGCGGGCGGGACGGACCTCGGCGACATCACACCGGGTCGCCTGGCCGCCGTGGCAGGTGCGGCGGACCGCCCTCTGCTGCTGCTCCTGGACGGCCCCGAGGAAATGCCGCCGCTCCTGGCCCACCGCCTGCCCGACTGGACCGAGGGGACGGCGAGTTGGCTGCGGGAGGCCGGGGCGCGGTTGGTGGTTGCGTGCCGGGAGGAGTACTGGGAGGGGGCGGGGTTTCCGGGGGAGCTGTTGTACGAGGGGGCTGCATACGGAGGGTCTACGTATGGAGGGCTGCCGCCCTGTCTGCGCCTCGGCGACCTGCAGGACGAGGAGGCCCGCAGAGCACGCGCCCGCTACCGCATCCCCGAAGACGCACTGGAGACCACCGACGCCCGGCACCCCCTCACCGTGCACCTGCTCTCGGAGGTCCGCGCCGCGCTCCCCGACGCCCCCCACGCGCGTGTGGACCGCAACGAGGTCTTCTCGGCCCACCTCGACCTCATGTGCCTGCGCATCGCCGTCAGACTGGCCGCCGAGAACGGCCTGCGCGGCACCGCCGTGCGCCGGCTCGCCGCCAAGGTCTCCGGCCAGGTCCACGAGGCCGCGCGCCGCAGCCTCGGCCCCGGGCAGGGCGAGCTGGACCGGGAGGCGTTCGAGGCGGTGTTCCCGTGGGGACCGGCCCCCGAGAGGCTCGGCGGCGGCACCGGCTGGGCGTCCGCCGTCCTCGCCGAGGGCCTCCTCGTCCCCGCCGGCAGCGGCTACCGCTTCGCCCACGAGGAACTCGCCGACTGGATCCAGGGCATGCACCTCGACCTCGACGAGGCCCTGCGCGCCCTGGTCCACCGCCGCCCCGCCCCGGACGACGACCGCCTCCTCCCGGTACCGCACCACCGCATCGGCCCCGTCGTACAGGCCCTGCTGCTGCTCGCCCGTCAGCAGGGTGCGCCCCAACTCGCCCTCCGGCTAGAAGAGTTGGCGCACGCCCTGGACGCGGACCCGCACTCCTGGTGGGCCGCCCGCCTCCTCGCCGAGACCCTGCTGCGGGTACCGGACGCGACGCCGTACCTGCCCGTGCTGCGCCTGCTCGCCGACCGGCTCGTGGCGGCACGCCGCCAGGACATTCCGGACACACCCACCGCCTTCACCCCCGACTTCTGGACCGCCCTGGCGCTCCCGCAGGCCGAGCGCTTCGACCTCCTGCGCGACCTCCTCCTCGCCGACGGCCCCCCGCAGGACACCGGTCCCCGCTTCCTCGACGCCGTCTCCCGTCTCCTCGCCGCCGACCCCACCGCCGTACAAGCCCTCCTCACCCAATGGTTCGAGGACGACCGCCCGCTGCCCGCGACCCCCCACGCGACCGTGGCGAAGGCCGCGCAGGCCCTGCTGCACACCCATCGGCATCTCGCCCTGGACGAGCTGACCGAAGTGCTCGTCGAGAGTGCGCACCGGCGGGCCGACGAGCTGCTCGCCGTACTGGCGCAGGACGAGCCGTCCGCGGTCTGCCGGGCCGTCGACCGGTGGGCGCACGACGAGCGGGCGGCCCGGCGGGTGGCGGCGCTGGCGTACGGTCTGCGCGCGGCACCCCATGTCGGTACGGAGGCCGACCGCGAGCTGCTGCGGTACGCGGCGCTCGCCCTGCTAGCCCGCCCCGCCGACCGCGCCCTGCACGGCGGTGCGCTCGCCCTCCTGGTACGGGATCCACGCACGCGTGCCCGTCATCTTCCGCAGGCGCTGCGGCACTTCGCGGACGGCGACCCGCAGTTCCCGCCGAGCGCACTGGTGCCCGCGCTGACGACCCACCCGGAGCCGGTCCTCGACGCCTTCCGCGACCGGCTGCGCGGGCCGGACGCCGGGGCGGCGCTGCGGACACTCGCAGACGTCACCACGCCCCCGCTCGCCCGAAGGGTCGCCGCCCTCGTCCGGGAGGCCGTGCAGCAGCGCCCGGAGATCGCCGCCGACGTGGCCGCGTACGTCGATCGCCGCCTGGACCAGGGACCGGCGGCCCGGGCCGTGCTCCTGCCTCTGGTCACCGGCCTCCTCGACGGCGGCCCGGTGGAGGTGCGGGCCGCCCTCGCCGCCCTGCTCGCTGCTCCCGGCGCCCCCGCCTCCGGCCCCCTGCGCCGTGAACTCCTGGAGTTCTTGCTGGCCCACGAACACGACCCCGCCGTCCTGGACGCCTTCCTGCACGCCACGGCCCACCGCTCCGGCGACGACACCTGTGATCTCGTCCACCGCACCGGCCTTCTCCTCGTGCGCACCCCGGACGGCGCGGCCCGCTTCGACCGCGGCCTGGTCGACCTCGGCCGGCACGTCCCCGGCTTCGCAGAGCGGATGACGGGCTGGCTGACCGACGCCCCGAAGGCCTGGGCGGCGGTGGTGGGCCCCAGCACCCGCCGGATGCTCGAGAACCTGTCGGGCGTACGAGTACCGGCCTGAGGCCGGGCCGTCACGTGCGTCGAGTCACAGCCCCCATGCCGATGCGGGCGGGGCGCGCCCGGCATGGCACCCTTAGACCTGCGTAAGAGGTCGGTAGACACGGACACGGGTTCGAGGAGCGGTCACAGTGCAGCGCTGGCGTGGCTTGGAGGACATCCCCGAAGACTGGGGGCGCAGCGTCGTCACCATCGGTTCCTACGACGGGGTCCACCGCGGGCACCAGCTGATCATCCGGCATGCCGTGGACCGCGCCCGTGAACTGGGCGTTCCCTCCGTCGTGGTCACCTTCGACCCACACCCCAGCGAGGTCGTCCGCCCCGGCAGCCACCCGCCGCTGCTGGCCCCGCACCACCGCCGCGCCGAGCTGATGGCGGACCTGGGTGTGGACGCGCTCCTGATCCTCCCCTTCACCACGGAGTTCTCGAAGCTCTCGCCGGCCGACTTCGTCGTCAAGGTCCTGGTCGACAAGCTGCACGCCAAGGCGGTCGTCGAGGGCCCGAACTTCCGCTTCGGCCACAAGGCCGCGGGCAACGTCGAGTTCCTCGTCGAGCAGGGCAGGGTCTACGACTTCGAGGTGGAGATCGTCGACCTGTACGTGACCGGCGAGGCGGGCGGCGGCGAACCCTTCTCCTCGACCCTCACCCGGCGCCTGGTCGCCGAGGGCGACGTCGAGGGCGCGGGGGAGATCCTGGGCCGCCCGCACCGGGTGGAGGGCGTGGTGGTGCGCGGCGCCCAGCGCGGTCGTGAGATGGGCTTCCCGACCGCCAACGTCGAGACGCTGCCCCACACCGCCATCCCTGCCGACGGCGTCTACGCCGGCTGGCTGCACGCCCAGGGCGAGGCGATGCCGGCCGCGATCTCCGTCGGCACGAACCCGCAGTTCGACGGCACCGAGCGCACGGTGGAGGCGTACGCCATCGACCGCGTGGGCCTCGACCTGTACGGCCTGCACGTGGCCGTCGACTTCCTCGCCTTCGTCCGCGGCCAGGCGAAGTTCGAGTCCCTGGAGGCCCTGCTGGAGCAGATCTCCGAGGACGTGAAGCGCTGCCGGGAACTGGTGGCCGCGGCCGAGTAGACGGCTCTCCCACGACGAGGGGCGGCCGGTGCCTTCGGGCACCGGCCGCCCCTCGTCGTTCCCGGCCTACTGCTGCGGCGGCGGGGGAGGGGTCTGCCCGTCCGGCTGCTGCGGGGGCTGCGGGTAGCCGTAACCGGGCTGCGCGGGCGGCTGACCGGGCTGCGGGTACGGCTGGCCCGGCTGCTGCGGCGGGTAGGGCGGGCCGGGCTGGGCCGGGGCCTGGGCCTGCGGCGGGTACGGCTGCCCGGGCTGGGCGGGCGGCTGGCCCGGCTGGCCGTAGAGCTCGCTCATGGCGTACGGAGTGCCGGGCTGTGGCGGCTGGGCTGCCTGAGGTGCCTGCGGGTACGGGCCCGGCTGCCCGGGAACCGGCGGCTGACCGGGGAACTGCTGCCCGGGCATCGGCTGACCCGGCATCGGCTGTCCCGGCACGGGCTGTCCGGGAACCGGCTGGCCAGGGGCGTACGGCTGTCCGGGGGCGTACTGCTGGCCCGGCATCGGCGGGGCGGCCACCGGCGGCGGGTTGCCGTCGCTGGTCCACAGGCCGTGCATCTGCTGGTGCCGTACGAAGTCCTCGGCGACCATCGCCGCGAGGTTGAAGTACGACTCCCGCACCTTCGGCCGCATCATGTCGAGGTCGACCTCGGCACCGGCGGCGAGATGCTCGTCGAAGGGCACGACCACGACACCGCGGCAGCGCGTCTCGAAGTGGCTGACGATGTCCTCCACCTTGATCATCTTGCCGGTCTCACGCACACCCGAGATGACGGTGATGGACCTCGACACCAGGTCGGCGTACCCGTGCGCGGACAGCCAGTCCAGCGTCGTACTGGCACTGCTCGCACCGTCGACGGACGGCGTCGAGATGATGATGAGCTGGTCGGCGAGGTCCAGCACACCGCGCATGGCGCTGTAGAGCAGACCGGTACCGGAGTCGGTGAGGATGATCGGGTACTGGTTGCCGAGCACGTCGATCGCGCGCCGGTAGTCCTCGTCGTTGAAGGTCGTGGACACGGCCGGGTCCACGTCGTTGGCGATGATCTCGAGCCCGGACGGCGCCTGGGAGGTGAACCGGCGGATGTCCATGTACGAGTTGAGGTACGGGATCGCCTGCACGAGGTCACGGATGGTGGCCCCGGTCTCCCGGCGCACACGGCGGCCGAGCGTACCGGCGTCCGGGTTGGCGTCGATCGCGAGGATCTTGTCCTGCCGCTCGGTGGCCAGCGTGGAGCCGAGCGCGGTGGTGGTCGTGGTCTTGCCGACACCGCCCTTGAGGCTGATGACCGCGATGCGGTAGCAGGACAGCACGGGCGTCCGGATCAGCTCGAGCTTGCGGTTCCGCTCGGCCTCCTCCTTCTTCCCGCCGATCTTGAACCGACTCTGCGCCGCCGCGGGCCGCCCGCTCTTCGCCTTCTGCTTCTTGTTGTTGAGCAGCCGGTCGGAGGACAGCTCCACAGCAGCGGTGTAACCCAGCGGCGCGGCACCGGGGTTGGTCACCTGCCGCTGATCGTGCTGGATCGGCTGCGGCCAGGCGGCGCCCGCGCGCGGGTCTACGGGCTGCTGCGGCGCCGGGGCCTGGGGGGCGGGCGGCGCCTGCTCGGGGTACCCCTGCGGTGCCTGCGCGCCCGGCTGGGGCACACCGGGCTGAGGCTGCCCCTGTGCCCCGGGCGGCTGCGGGAAGCCGTAACCGCCGGGCTGCGCAGGGGGGTTGGGGACGGGCTGGGCGGGGGGTGCCGCGGGGGCGGCTTGCGGCTGGGCGTTCGGGGCGGGGGCACCGGGGTGCGGGAAGCCGTAGCCGCCGGGGGTGTTGGGGGCCGCGGGCGGCTGCGGGAAGCCGTAACCGCCGGGCTGGGCAGGGGGGTTGGGGCCGGGCTGGGCGGGCGGCGCCGCAGGTGTGGCGGCCGGGGGCTGGTGTGCGGCCGGGGCGCCGGGCTGCGGGAAGCCGTAGCCGCTCTGCGGGGTGGGCGCGGGTGCGGCGGCCGGAGGCTGCTGCTGGGCGCCGGGGTGCGGGAAGCCGTAACTGCCGGGCTGGGCAGGGGGGTTGGGGCCGGGCTGGGCGGGCGGTGCTGCAGGTGTGGCGGCCGGGGGCTGGTGTGCGGCCGGGGCGCCGGGGTGCGGGAAGCCGTAGCCGCCGGGTGCCGGAGCGCCGGGCTGCTGCTGGGCTGGCGGTTGCTGGGGCGGCGGAGCCGGGGTGCCCGGGTGCGGTGCGCCGACGGGCGGCTGCTGTGCGGCCGGGGCGGGCGCCTGGGTCGGCTGGTTCCAGGCCGCGGGTGCGGGCTGCGGGGCCTGCGGCTGGAAGGCCGGCTGCTGCGGAGGCAGGGGCGGCTGGCCCTGTGCGGCCGCCGGCTGCGGCTGCACGGGCGCCGCCGGGTCCGCCTGCACGGGCCACTGGGCGGCCGGTGCAGGCGCGGCGGGCTGGTACGACGGCGGCAACGGCGGCAGCCCGCCCTGCGGCGCCGGCGGGGGAGTCCATGCGGGCGGCGCGTCCTGAGGGGCGTCGGCCGCGCTCGGAACGGCGTCCTGGGGCTCGCTGTCCTGGGGCTCGTCGGCAGGCGCAGCATCCGCGGGCACGGCGTCAGAGGGCTCGGCGTCCTCACGTACCGAGTCCTCCGGTACGGCGTCTACGACCGCGGCGTCCGAGGGCTCTGCGTCCACGGATGTCGGGTCCTGAAGCACGGTGGCCTCGGGCTCGGCCTCCGCCTCTGCTTCCGACTCCGCCTCAGCGTCCGCCTCGGCCACGGCATCGGTGGAGCCCTCGGCCTCCGTCTCACCCGAATCGGCATCCTCGGGCTCGATCGCCGAGGACTCCGTGTCCTTGGAGTAGCCGGAGAAGCCCCTGAGTTCGACCACGTCGGCCGAGTCGGAGTCCTCGGCCTCATCGGCCGTGTCGCCGTCGGCGGCCTCGTCCTCGGCTCCGGTCTCCGCGTCCGTGGACGTGTCCGTCACCTCGGCGTCGGTGTCACCGTCACCGTCCTCGACGGCGGTGTCGACGTCCGCGCTCTCGCCCGGGGCAACCTCGTCGGCAGGATCGTCGGCCTCGCCGGAAGCCACGTCGGTCGCGTCCTCCTCGGCCGCGGCGGCGCGCTCGGCGATCTCACGCTTCAGCGCCACGGCGGAGAACCGCATGGTGGCACCGCTCTCCAGGTCCCCGTTCCCGGACTCGTCCTCGGCAGCCGAGGCGGCCGGAGAAGCCGGGGAGGGCTCGGAGGGTTCCGACGAGTCGGCGGCAACGGGTGCCGGCGGGGTGGCCGGAGCCCCCCACTGCGACTGGAACCCGCCGACCGGAATGTTCGGCACGGCCGTCGGCGAGGGGGCACCTCCGGCCGGCGCCTCGCCCGGCCCCTGCGGCTGAGCGGGCGGCGCGGGCTGACCCGGCTGCGGCTCGAACCCGCTCCCCACGGGAAGCCTCGGCACCGCGCCCGGCCCGCCGCTGGGCGGCGCGGGCGGCGTGAACGGCGTACCGGGCGCAGGCGGGGGTGGTGCAAAAGGAGCCCCGGGCGCGGGCGTTGCCGCAGGGGGCGTGAAGGGAGCACCGGGCGCCGGCGCGGGCGGCGTGAAAGGAGCCCCCGGAGCCGGAGGAGTCGGCGCAGTCGGAACAGCAGCCGGACCGGCGGACGAAGGAGGCCGCGGAACCGAATGAGCCGGCGGAGTCAGCCCGGGCAGCGAGGAGATCGAGAAGTCCGAAGGGGACCCGGCAGCAGACGGCACCCCCGGCACCGCTCCGGCCCCGGCCGCACCGGGACCGTTGCCCCCGCCCGCACCCGGCCCACCGGCCGGCCCGGAGGCCGTGGAACCGGGTCCGGCCGCACCGGAACCACCGGCTCCGCCGCCGCCCGCGCCTGCGCCCTCGGACGCGTTCTGCGTGTACCAAGCGGGCGGTGCGTAGTCGATGGTGAACTCGCCCGTCGTCTCGATGGCGGACTCCGCATCGGGCTGGTCATCGCCGGGTGTGGCCCAGCCCCCGCGGATCCCGTCCCGATCGCTGCTCACAGTTCCTCCTGGTGTGGTCGAGCACCCTCATGCCGTGCCGGGGCGACCATTGCTTGTCGTCCTGAGTCGTTCCGAGGTCGTCCGATCCACGGGCTTCCCCCCTGGGACACCGCCGCCTGGTCCACGGGTCTGGCGACGCGCCCCCTCCCAGCCTAATCACCACGGGCCCCACCTCGGCAGGCCCGCCCACCCCTGAGCGCCTGACCACTGCGTCACAACCGGCTCAGAAGTGGCGTACAGAGTCCGCGTATTGGTGAACAAAACGGGCGATACTCATGCAGCCGCCGCGCAGAATCTCACGCCGAACCCGAACAAAAGCGGTCGCAGTCGTCGCCCGAACCGCCGCACCCCGCAAGGGCCTTGACGGCCCGCGACTTCACCCACCCGCACGTGTGAGCGCAACGCCGGGCATAGTAGGGGCGCTTTCGTGATCACCCCACAGGAATCCGTGACCACTTCACAGGAAAAGGACCCCAGCGTGAGCTTCGGCCCACCCCCTTCCATGTACACCCAGTCCGCCCTCGCCGCGGAGACCGACGAGAAGAACCGCCGCCGGAAATGGCTGCTGGGTGTGCTCGTGGTCGTACTCGTCGCGGCGCTCGGCACGGGCGGTTGGCTGCTGTGGGGCGGTGGCGGCGCAGGTTCGACGACATCGGGCAAGCCGCTCGCCAACGGCCAGGGGCCGCTCGACGTGCGGGAGACCGTCGAGAAGAAGCCCGCGAGCGCCACCGGAAAGATGGCCTTCCGCTTCTCCGTGGACGACCTGAGCCCGGGCGAGGAATACCAGATGCCCGGCATGTGGGCCACGGACAGGATCCTCGCCAAGGGCATCAACAAGACCGTCATCGGCCTGCGCATCGGCACCGACGCCGTCCCGGGCGACGAGAAGTGGAAGCTCCCCCTCGACGGCCCGATCTGCGGCTACACGCGCCATGTCACCAACGACAACCGCACGGCCGTCCTGTATCGGGCCAACGACCGAGGCGGCGCCTACTGCAACCACGTGGCCTTCTTCGACCTCGACGACGGCCGTGAGGTCTGGACGACCGACTTCCCCTACTCCAAGTTCGGAGACGCCAAGGGGCTGGCGACGGGCGGCGAGGACCAGGACACCCCGAGCGTGACCCTGGTCCACGGCACGGTCGTCGTGACCTGGGGCGGCGGCACCGACGCGTACAGCATGAAGACAGGCGAGCGCATCTGGGAGACGACGTCGACCGGCTCCTGCCAGGACATGGGCGCCGCGGGCGGAGGCGCGCTGCTCGTCCGTCAGCAGTGCTGGCACGACGACGCCGCCCTCGGCTCGACCGACGCCACCACCTACAAGGCACGCAAGGTGGACCCGAAGACGGGCAAGGTCCTGTGGACCTACTCGGCCGCGAAGGGCATCCGGGACCTCAACATCCCGTCCGCCGAACCGCCCGTCCTGGCCGTCCAGGCCGGTGAGATCGGCATCTCCGAGATGCTGTCCCTCGACGCCGACGGCAAGACCCGCACGGTGATCCGCCTCCAGAACGGCACCTACGTCGGAGAGTGCTCGTTCGACGACTTCCTCACCACCGACGACTGCCCGACCATCGCCGTCGGCGACGACCAGGTCTTCCTGCGCAGCAAGGAGTCGGGCGAGCTGATCAACTCGAACTGGGTCATCGGCTTCGACCTGGCTACCGGGCACACCACCAAGAAGTTCGACTCCGGCCCCGGCTCGCTCCTTTACCCGGTACGGATGAGCGGCGACAGGCTTCTCGCCGTGCGCGTGACCGACCAGCACGTCATGCCCTCGGGGCTCGTCAGCCTGGACCCGAAGGCGGGCACCGAGACCCCGTACCTCTACTTCGACCTGCCGGAGGAGGCCGACCTGATGACGATGACGGACTACAACGACATCGTCGTCCAGGACGGTCGCATCTTCTTCGGCGTCAAGAAGGTCGACGGCCCTGCCAAGGGGCAGCCCAAGTGGGTCTATCTCGTCCTGGGTATCGAGAGCATGGCTGTGAAGTAGCCGATGTGAAGTACGACGAGGGGGGGTGGGGGGCGCCCCGGCCCCCCCCCCCCCCCCCCCCCCCACCCCCCCCACACCCCCCCCCCCCCCCCCCCCCCCCCCCCCCCCCCCCCCCCCCCCCCCCCCCCCG
>NZ_JBIAUR010000011.1:392708-404122 GCF_042893105.1 Streptomyces sp. NPDC001663
CCTCCCTGGGGCCCGCCCGTGGGGTTCTTAGCGTGGCGTTGTTTGGTTGTGTGTGTGTTTTTTCTGGGCTTTTTTTTTTGGTGGGGGGGGGGGGGGGGGGCCCCCCCCGGCCCCCCACCCCCCCTCGTCGTATCCGCGAAGGCTCACGCGTCCGCCGCGAGCCCCCCGTCCTGCGGCGCCGCCTCCAGATCGAACTCCCCGTCCCGCGCGCCCAGCACGAAGGCTCGCCACTCCGCCTCGGTGTAGCGCAGCACGGTGTCCGGATCGAGCGAGGAGCGCATGGCCACGGCACCGTCGGGAAGGTAGGCGATCTCCACCCGCTCCTCGTGCTCCTCCGTACCGGGTGCGCTCTGCCACTCGACGCCGGAGATGTCGAGGGCGTACAGCTCGTCCCGCTCCCGCTCCTTGCGCGCCTTGATCTCCGCTTCCGTCTCCGCCATGCCGCAGCGACCCCTTCCCGACCTACGAAAACGATCTGTGCGCTCACCCTAGTGGCCGCTTCCGCACCGTCCCCGGCCTTTGGAGACCTGTGCCAGGGCGCCCACCATTGCCTGGTACCCTGTGTGACGGCCGTTTGTGTACGCACCCCCGGAGCCCCCCGCAGGTTCACCCTGCCGGCCCTGGAGGCCGCGCCCAGCGGATCCCCGCCTCCCGAGTCACGGAAGCTCCCCTGAGTAGCAGACCAGGGGCACTCGGCGGCAACCACAGATCATGAGGAGTACGCGTGTCGCTCGACGCCGCTACGAAGAAGTCCATCATCGCCGAGTTCGGTACCCAGGAGGGTGACACCGGCTCCCCCGAGGTCCAGGTCGCTCTGCTGTCCCGTCGGATCTCCGACCTGACCGAGCACCTCAAGACCCACAAGCACGACCACCACTCCCGCCGCGGCCTGCTGATCCTGGTCGGTCAGCGCCGCCGCCTTCTCCAGTACCTGGCGAAGAAGGACATCCAGCGCTTCCGTACGCTGGTCGACCGCCTCGGCATCCGCCGTGGTGCGGCGGGCGCCAAGTAAGACGCCGTGAAGGGAGCGGTTCCCGAGAGTGGGGGACCGCTCCCTTTGCCGTACGTACGGAAACGTGCGGAGTGTCACTGGCGCTTTGTACTGTGGTAGCACAACGCAATACGTACGACACAGAGTGATGAGCCGCACCCGTAGGGGTAGGCCGACATCACAAGACGAACGAGGAGAAGCGCTACCTCGCCGCCGCCGGTCCTCGGTAGTGGCCCCCGGGGGAAAGCGAGCCCCGGGTGCTTCGATCGAAGACCGGCCCGCACTGAATGGAGCGCTTCTCCGCAACCGTCCCCCTGCCACACGGGCAGGAGGGACGAAGACGAGGAGAAAACGCTAGTGGAGAACGAGACCCACTACGCCGAGGCCGTCATCGACAACGGCTCCTTCGGCACCCGCACCATCCGTTTCGAGACGGGCCGCCTGGCCAAGCAGGCCGCCGGCTCCGCCGTGGCGTACCTGGACGACGACACCATGGTGCTGTCGGCCACCACCGCCTCCAAGAACCCCAAGGACCAGCTCGACTTCTTCCCGCTGACGGTGGACGTCGAGGAGCGGATGTACGCCGCCGGCAAGATCCCCGGCAGCTTCTTCCGCCGTGAGGGCCGTCCCTCCGAGGACGCGATCCTCACCTGTCGCCTCATCGACCGCCCGCTGCGTCCGTCCTTCAAGAAGGGCCTTCGCAACGAGATCCAGGTCGTCGCCACGATCATGGCGCTCAACCCCGACCACCTGTACGACGTCGTGGCGATCAATGCCGCCTCCGCGTCCACGCAGCTGGCCGGTCTGCCCTTCTCCGGTCCGATCGGCGGCGTCCGCGTCGCGCTGATCAACAACCAGTGGGTGGCCTTCCCGACGCACTCCGAGCTCGAGGACGCCGTCTTCGACATGGTCGTCGCGGGCCGCACCCTGGAGGACGGCGACGTCGCGATCATGATGGTCGAGGCCGAGGCCACCGACAAGACCATCCAGCTGGTCAAGGGCGGCGCCGAGGCCCCGACCGAGGAGGTCGTCGCCGCCGGTCTGGAAGCCGCGAAGCCCTTCATCAAGGTGCTCTGCAAGGCCCAGGCCGACCTCGCCTCCAAGGCCGCCAAGCCGACCGGCGAGTTCCCGATCTTCCTCGACTACCAGGACGACGTCCTGGAGGCGCTCTCCGCCGCCGTCCGCCCGGAGCTCGCCTCCGCGCTGACGATCGCGGGCAAGCAGGAGCGCGAGTCCGAGCTGGACCGCGTCAAGGCGCTCGCCGCCGAGAAGCTCCTGCCGGAGTTCGAGGGCCGCGAGAAGGAGATCTCCGCCGCGTACCGCTCCCTGACCAAGCAGCTCGTCCGCGAGCGCGTGATCAAGGAGAAGAAGCGCATCGACGGCCGTGGCGTCACGGACATCCGTACGCTCGCCGCCGAGGTCGAGGCCATCCCGCGCGTGCACGGCTCCGCGGTGTTCGAGCGTGGCGAGACCCAGATCCTGGGCGTCACCACGCTGAACATGCTCCGCATGGAGCAGCAGCTGGACACGCTGTCGCCGGTGACGCGCAAGCGCTACATGCACAACTACAACTTCCCGCCGTACTCCACCGGTGAGACCGGCCGCGTCGGCTCCCCGAAGCGCCGCGAGATCGGCCACGGCGCTCTCGCCGAGCGCGCCCTGGTCCCGGTCCTGCCGACGCGCGAGGAGTTCCCCTACGCGATCCGCCAGGTCTCCGAGGCGCTGAGCTCCAACGGCTCGACGTCCATGGGCTCGGTCTGCGCCTCCACCATGTCGCTGCTGAACGCCGGTGTGCCGCTGAAGGCCCCCGTCGCCGGTATCGCCATGGGCCTGATCTCCCAGGACATCGACGGCGAGACGCACTACGTCACCCTCACCGACATCCTCGGTGCGGAGGACGCCTTCGGTGACATGGACTTCAAGGTCGCGGGTACCAAGGAGTTCGTGACCGCGCTCCAGCTGGACACCAAGCTGGACGGCATCCCGGCCTCGGTCCTGGCCGCCGCCCTGAAGCAGGCCCGTGACGCCCGCCTCCACATCCTCGACGTGATGATGGAAGCGATCGACACGCCGGACGAGATGTCCCCGAACGCCCCGCGGATCATCACGGTCAAGATCCCCGTGGACAAGATCGGTGAGGTCATCGGCCCCAAGGGCAAGATGATCAACCAGATCCAGGAGGACACCGGCGCCGAGATCACCATCGAGGACGACGGCACCATCTACATCGGTGCCGCCGACGGCCCGGCCGCCGAGGCCGCCCGCGCCACGATCAACGGCATCGCCAACCCGACGATGCCCGAGGTCGGCGAGCGGTACCTGGGCACGGTCGTGAAGACGACGACGTTCGGCGCCTTCGTCTCCCTCCTCCCCGGCAAGGACGGTCTGCTGCACATCTCGCAGATCCGCAAGCTCGCCGGCGGCAAGCGCGTGGAGAACGTCGAGGACGTCCTCGGTGTGGGCCAGAAGGTCCAGGTCGAGATCGCCGAGATCGACTCCCGCGGCAAGCTCTCGCTCGTCCCCGTGATCGAGGGCGAAGGCGACGAAGACAAGAAGGACGACACCGACAAGTGACGTCGAGCAGCTCCACGGCGACGGCCCGCACCTCTTCGGAGGCGCGGGCCGTCGCCCGTACCCAAACGCTCATCAAGGGCGAGAACGGCATCGGCACGGTCCGCAAGACCACCCTCCCCGGTGGCCTGCGCATCGTCACCGAGACCCTGCCCTCGGTCCGCTCCGCGACCTTCGGCATCTGGGCCCACGTCGGCTCCCGCGACGAGACGCCGGCCCTGAACGGCGCCACGCACTACCTGGAGCACCTGCTCTTCAAGGGCACGACCCGGCGTAGTGCGCTGGACATCTCCTCCGCCCTCGACGCGGTCGGCGGCGAGATGAACGCGTTCACGGCGAAGGAGTACACGTGCTACTACGCGCGCGTGCTCGACGCCGACCTGCCCCTCGCCATCGACGTCGTCTGCGACATGCTGACGGGCTCGCTCATCCTCGAAGAGGACGTCAATGTCGAGCGCGGCGCCATCCTCGAAGAGATCGCCATGACCGAGGACGACCCGGGCGACTGCGTGCACGACCTGTTCGCGCACACGATGTTCGGCGACAACCCCCTCGGCCGCCCCGTCCTCGGCACGGTCGACACGGTCAACGCCCTCACCGCCGACCGCATCCGCCGCTTCTACAGGAAGCACTACGACCCGACGCACCTCGTCGTGGCGGCCGCGGGCAACATCGACCACAACAAGGTCGTACGACAGGTCCGCGCGGCCTTCGAGAAGGCGGGCGCCCTCAAGAACCTGGACGCCTCGCCCATCGCCCCGCGCGACGGCAGACGCGCCCTGCGCACCGCGGGCCGCGTCGAGCTCCTCGGCCGCAAGACCGAGCAGGCGCACGTCGTCCTCGGCATGCCGGGCCTGGCCCGCACCGACGACCGCCGCTGGGCACTCGGCGTGCTCAACACGGCCCTCGGCGGCGGCATGTCCTCCCGCCTCTTCCAGGAGGTCCGCGAGAAGCGCGGCCTGGCCTACAGCGTGTACTCGTACACCTCCGGCTTCGCCGACTGCGGCCTGTTCGGCGTCTACGCCGGCTGCAGGCCCTCGCAGGTGCACGACGTGCTGAAGATCTGCCGCGACGAGCTCGACCACGTCGCCGAGCACGGCCTGTCGGACGACGAGATCGGCCGCGCCATCGGCCAGCTCCGCGGTTCGACGGTTCTGGGCCTCGAGGACACCGGCGCGCTGATGAACCGTATCGGCAAGAGCGAACTGTGCTGGGGTGAGCAGATGTCCGTCGACGACATGCTGGCCCGGATAGCCTCGGTCACCCCGGACGACGTCCGCTCGGTCGCCCGCGACATCCTGGGACGGCGGCCCTCGCTGTCGGTCATCGGCCCGCTGAAGGACAAGCAGGCGTCCCGTCTGCACGAGGCCGTCGCCTGACACCCCTCCGGTAACAACCCCCGGTTAAGGAAGCAAGAAGATGAGCAAGCTGCGCGTGGCGGTCCTCGGTGCCAAGGGCCGGATCGGTTCCGAGGCGGTACGGGCCGTGGAGGCCGCCGAGGACCTGGAGCTGGTCGCCGCCCTGAGCCGGGGCGACAAGCTGGAGACCCTGGCCGAGACCGGCGCCCAGGTCGCCGTCGAACTGACCACACCGGACTCGGTGATGGCCAACCTCGAGTACTGCGTCGGCCACGGCATCCACGCCGTCGTCGGTACGACGGGCTGGACCGACGAGCGCCTCGCGCAGCTGAACGACTGGCTGGCCGCCTCCCCGGAGACGGGCGTCCTCATCGCGCCCAACTTCTCCATCGGGGCTGTCCTGAACATGAAGTTCGCGCAGATCGCCGCGCCCTACTTCGAGTCGGTGGAGGTCGTCGAGCTCCACCACCCGAAGAAGGTCGACGCCCCCTCCGGCACCGCCACGCGCACCGCCCAGCTCATCGCCGAGGCCCGGCGCGAGGCCGGCACGGCCCAGGCACCGGACGCCACGGAAACCGCGCTCGACGGCGCGCGGGGCGCGGACGTCGACGGGGTCCCGGTCCACTCCGTCCGCCTCCGTGGCCTGCTGGCCCACCAGGAGGTCCTGCTGGGCGGCGAGGGCGAGACGCTGACCATCCGCCACGACTCCCTCCACCACAGCAGCTTCATGCCGGGCATCCTGCTCGGCGCCCGCCGCGTGGTGACCACTCCGGGTCTGACCTTCGGCCTGGAACACTTCCTGGACCTGAACTGAGCACCTGACGTCATGCGCGCGAAGATCTCCTACGCCATAACGGCCGCCGTCCTGGTCTTCTACTTCGTCCTGGTCGGCAGCCGCGGCGTCATGCTCATCCAGTCCGGCACGGTCATCACCGTCACCTTCGGCGTGGCCGTGCTGATCCTGCCGGTCATCGGTCTGTGGTTCCTGTGGAAGAACACCCAGTTCGTCCGCAGGGCCAACGCCCTCGCCGCCCAACTCGACGCCGAAGGCGGCCTGCCCGTCGACGAGTTGAAGCGCACACCCGGCGGCCGTATCGACCGCGACTCGGCCGACGAGATCTTCGCCAAGCGCAAGGCCGAGACGGAAGCGGCCCCCGACGACTGGCGCAGCTGGTTCCGCCTCGCGGTCGCCTACCACGACGCCCGCGACACCCCGCGCGCCCGCAAGGCGATGCAGCGGGCGATCGCGCTGCACGACGGCAGGACGGCCGAGGCCTGAGACGTGCGGCGAAGGGGCCGGCCCGCACCACTGCGGACCGGCCCCTTCGCATGAGGCATACGCGTACGAACTTCGAGATCAGCCGCGCCGGTTCTCCGCCGCCCACGCCTCGATCGTGTCCGCCGCGCGGTCGAACGACCCCGCCCGGGCCAGGAAGTCGGCGTTGTGCGTGGTCAGCAGCACCGGCGCGTCCTGCGGGGAACGGTCCCTGCGTACGAGGATCAGCGCCTGCCCCTGAACCGTGCGCGGCAGCCCGAGCCAGCGCACCGGCTGCTGCGCCGTCCGCACGGCGATGATCCGGTCCCAGGGCGTCGTACCGGTGCTGAGGAAGCGCACCTGGCGCAGCCCGCGCGCACTCACCCACACACCCATGCGCAGCAGCCGCAGGGAGGACGCGATGACGGCAAGCGCGATGCCGAAGACCACGCCGGCCTCGGGGGGCGACGCGGTGAACGCGATGATGACCGCCGCGAACAGCACGAACGAGGCGAGCAGCAGGCACAGCGCGGCCACGCCCACACGCCACGGCCCGGGACGGTAGGGACGCCGCCAGCGGTCGCGGTCGTCGAAGGGCAGCGCGAGATCGTCGGCTGTCTCGAAAGCGCGGTCGGCCGTCAGGAAGGGCAGGGGCACGGCTGGTCCTCACTCAATCCATGCGTGGGCTGTGCCCGGTGAGGTTATCCGCCCGTGTGCCTGCTCACCACCCGTGGGGGTCCGATGGAGTCAGCGCCCCTGGGACGCCTGTGACTGCTGAGCCGGTGTGCCGGTGTCGGTGGAGAGCGCCGGCATGCCGAGGACCAGGGAGCCCACCAAGCCCGCGACGATGGTGAGCCCGAGCAGCCAGCGCCCGGCCATCTGACCGGCGGACGCCCGCTCACGAGGCGGGGGAGCGACATTGCTGCGGAACCTGTCGGCTTCGGCAAGGAAGGCGAACGGGACGGGTTCGCGCCGACGGAACATGGGGGTGTTTCTCCTTCGGGATCGAGCTTGGCGTCGAACGAATGACTGTCGTCTACACAGACGCGCGATCGCCTCAAAAGGTGCCCGGTTTCGCCGAATTCACAGAATTTCGCTGACGTATGTCGCGTCCCGGCACCGAACGCCCCGTTGTCAGTGCCGGGCCGTAGAGTGGGCGCCGCCCGCCAGAAGTGATGGAAGGACCCTCCGAGTCGTGACCGACACCGCCGACGACCTCAAGCCCAGCTTCCGCAGCGACGTCACCGTCGAGCTGGTCAAGCACACCGCGTCCGACGCCGACGTGCTCTTCGCCGCCCGCGTCTCGACCGTCGGAGAGCAGTCCCTGGACGAGCTGGGCAAGGACCCCGAGCGCTCCAAGGGCCTGATCAACTACCTGATGCGCGACCGGCACGGCAGCCCGTTCGAGCACAACTCGATGACGTTCTTCATCAGCGCCCCCATCTTCGTCTTCCGCGAGTTCATGCGGCATCGCGTCGGCTGGTCGTACAACGAGGAATCGGGCCGGTACAGGGAGCTCCAGCCCGTCTTCTACGTCCCCGGCGAGTCCCGCAAGCTCGTCCAGGAGGGCCGACCCGGCAAGTACGTCTTCGTGGAGGGCACGCAGGCCCAGCAGGAGCTGGTCGGCCGCGCCATGGAGGACTCCTACCGCCGGTCCTACGAGACCTACCAGGAGATGCTCGCCGCCGGTGTCGCCCGCGAGGTCGCCCGCGCGGTCCTCCCGGTCGGCCTGTTCTCCTCGATGTACGCCACCTGCAACGCCCGCTCGCTGATGCACTTCCTCGGCCTGCGCACCCAGCACGAGATGGCGAAGGTCCCGTCCTTCCCGCAGCGGGAGATCGAGATGGTCGGCGAGAAGATGGAGGCCGAGTGGGCCAAGCTCATGCCCCTCACCTACGCCGCCTTCAATGCGAACGGACGCGTGGCGCCGTAACGCACCCCCGTCCCCCAACCGGGCACAGATGTACGGGTCAGCCTCGCGAAGTGTCCGTATTGCGGCATTTGGAGAAGTTCATCTAGCCTGATCAAACGGACCCGGTACTGCTTGAACCCCCGAGCAGGCAGTACCGGGCTCCGCATTTGTCCGGACTTATCCCGCACCCCAAGGGCAGACCACGTATTGAGCAGCGAGTAGCGTGTTACCCATGGCTCCGACCTCCACTCCGCAGACCCCCTTCGGGCGGGTCCTCACCGCCATGGTCACGCCCTTCACGGCGGACGGCGCACTCGACCTCGACGGCGCGCAGCGGCTCGCCGCCCACCTGGTGGACGCAGGCAACGACGGCCTGATCATCAACGGCACCACCGGCGAGTCCCCCACCACCAGCGACGCGGAGAAATCGGATCTCGTACGGGCGGTCCTGGAGGCCGTAGGCGACCGGGCGCACGTGGTCGCCGGCGTCGGCACCAACGACACCCACCACAGCATCGAGCTGGCGCGGGCCGCCGAGAAGGTGGGCGCACACGGCCTCCTGATCGTCACGCCGTACTACAACAAGCCCCCGCAGGAAGGCCTGTACCGCCACTTCAAGGCCGTCGCCGACGCCGCCGAACTGCCGGTCATGCTCTACGACATCCCGGGCCGCAGCGGCGTCCCGATCAACACCGAGACGCTGGTCCGGCTCGCCGAGCACCCGCGGATCGTCGCCAACAAGGACGCCAAGGGCGACCTCGGCCGCGCCAGCTGGGCCATCGCCCGCTCCGGCCTCGCCTGGTACTCCGGCGACGACATGCTGAACCTTCCGCTGCTCTCCGTCGGAGCCGTCGGCTTCGTCTCGGTCGTCGGCCACGTGGTCACCCCCGACCTGCGCGCCCTCGTCGAGGCCTTCGTTTCCGGAGACGTCCAGAAGGCCACCGAGATTCACCAGAAGCTGCTCCCGGTCTACACGGGCATGTTCCGCACCCAGGGCGTCATGACGACGAAGGCCGCCCTCGCCCTCCAGGGCCTGCCCGCCGGACCGCTGCGCGCGCCCATGGTCGAATGCACGCCCGAGGAGATCACCCAGCTCAAGATCGATCTTGCCGCCGGCGGGGTACAGCTCTGATACCAGACTTCACAACTGAATAAGCAGGCCACCGGTGCCTGCGCCCCACAACGACAACTGCTCATGCACGAACGTCACGCACGCCACGTGCCCAACCGGTACGTGGCGTGCGTGGTGAGGAGAGTCTTTTGAGTCATCCGCATCCTGAACTCGGCCCGCCCCCGCCGCTCCCCGAAGGCGGCCTACGGGTCACCCCGCTCGGCGGTCTCGGCGAGATCGGCCGAAACATGACGGTCTTCGAGTACGGCGGCCGCCTTCTGATCGTCGACTGCGGAGTGCTCTTCCCCGAGGAGGAGCAACCCGGAATCGACCTGATCCTGCCGGACTTCACGTCCGTCCGGGACCGCCTCGACGACATCGAGGGCATCGTGCTCACGCACGGCCACGAGGACCACATCGGCGGTGTCCCCTACCTCCTGCGCGAGAAGCCGGACATCCCGCTGATCGGCTCCAAGCTGACCCTCGCACTCATCGAGGCCAAGCTCCAGGAGCACCGCATCCGCCCGTACACCCTCGAGGTGGCAGAGGGGAACCGCGAACGCGTCGGACCCTTCGACTGCGAGTTCATCGCGGTCAACCACTCCATCCCGGACGCTCTGGCCGTGGCCATCCGCACCCCTGCAGGCATGGCCGTCCACACAGGCGACTTCAAGATGGACCAGCTGCCGCTGGACGGTCGTCTCACGGATCTTCACGCGTTCGCACGACTGAGCGAGGAAGGCATCGACCTGCTCCTCGCCGACTCGACGAACGCCGAGGTTCCGGGCTTCGTCCCGCCCGAGCGCGACATCTCGAACGTCCTGCGCCAGGTCTTCGCGACCGCCCGCAAGCGGATCATCGTGGCGAGCTTCGCCAGCCACGTCCACCGCATCCAGCAGATCCTGGACGCGGCGCACGAGTACGGCCGCCGGGTCGCCTTCGTCGGCCGCTCGATGGTCCGCAACATGGGCATCGCCCGCGACCTCGGCTACCTCAAGGTCCCGCCGGGCCTGGTGGTCGACGTCAAGACGCTCGACGACCTCCCCGACCATGAGGTGGTCCTGGTCTGCACGGGCTCCCAGGGCGAACCGATGGCGGCCCTGTCCCGCATGGCCAACCGCGACCACCAGATCCGCATCGTCGACGGCGACACGGTGATCCTGGCGTCGTCGCTGATCCCCGGCAACGAGAACGCGGTGTACCGCGTCATCAACGGCCTGACCCGCTGGGGTGCCAACGTCATCCACAAGGGCAACGCCAAGGTGCACGTCTCGGGCCACGCTTCGGCCGGCGAGCTCCTGTACTTCTACAACATCTGCCGCCCGAAGAACCTGATGCCGGTCCACGGCGAATGGCGCCACCTGCGCGCCAACGCCGAGCTGGGCGCCATGACCGGCGTCCCGCACGACCGCATCGTCATCGCCGAGGACGGCGTGGTCGTCGACCTCGTCGAGGGCAAGGCGAAGATCTCGGGCAAAGTCCAGGCGGGTTACGTCTACGTCGATGGTCTTTCCGTCGGCGACGTGGGCGAGCCTGCGCTCAAGGACCGCAAGATCCTTGGCGACGAGGGCATCATCTCGGTCTTCGTGGTGGTGGACTCGTCCACGGGCAAGATCACGGGCGGGCCGCACATCCAGGCCCGCGGATCGGGCATCGACGACTCCGTCTTCGGCGACGTGGTGCCGAAGATCGCGGAGGTTCTTGAACGCTCGGCCCAGGACGGCGTGGTGGAGCCGCACCAGCTGCAGCAACTCATCCGTCGAACCCTCGGCAAGTGGGTCTCCGACACGTATCGGCGGAGGCCGATGATCCTCCCCGTCGTGGTCGAGGTCTGACCGGCGTACGACCCCTCGTACGCGTGAACCCGGAGCGAGGCGCCTCGATTTGCATCGAGGCGCCTCGCTCCAGTACGTTTACGGCTCCGCCAGAACGGGAACCCGGCCGCCTCGTGCGCCGGAACCAGTCCCCGGAGCGGGTGGAAATTCCGACTCAGAATCTCTGATAAAGTCGGATCCGCCGGAAAGGGAAACGCGAAAGCGGGAACCTGGAAAGCACCGAGGAAATCGGGACCGGAAACGGTCTGATAGAGTCGGAAACGCAAGACCGAAGGGAAGCGCCCGGAGGAAAGCCCGTGAGGGTGAGTACGAAGGAAGCGTCCGTTCCTTGAGAACTCAACAGCGTGCCAAAAATCAACGCCAGATTAGTTGATACCCCGT
>NZ_JBIAUR010000012.1:0-373673 GCF_042893105.1 Streptomyces sp. NPDC001663
CAACGGCTCCAGTTTCGGGCCCCGACGAGGAACTGACGCACCAGCAGCAGAAGTCACACGACTACTAACGATCAACTACTGGCGCAGGACACTAGTCCGGCAGCGCCTTCCGCAGCGCCGCGTCCAGGCTCCTCGCCAGCTCCTCGTCGTCCGGCGGGCTGTCGCCGAACAGGGCGCCGAGCTGGGCGGTGAAGGTCTGGGTGAAGGCGCCGTACAGGGGTGTGCGCGGGCGCTGGACGGCGTTCTCCAGGGCCGGGAGCAGGATCTTGCGGGCGTACGCGGGGCGGCCGGCGGCGTCACGGGGCATGCGGTCGGCGCGCTCGCCGGTGGGGGACGCCGACGGCGAGGTGGTGCCACTGGTGCAGCGCAGGCCGTCGTCCTCGTACGCCGAGGTGCGCGTCGCCGCGAACCCGGCGTCCAGCAGGCAGCGTTCGCTCTCCTTGCCGGTGAGGAAGGCGATCAGCTCGGCCGCCTTGTGCGCCCGCTCGGACGACTCGGTCACCGCCAGGTTCTGCCCGCCGAGCACCGCGCGCCCGGGCAGCGGGGCGACGCCGAGCTGCTTGTCGGTGAAGGTCTGGAAGAGGGTGCGGTAGGCGTACGGCCAGAAGCGCAGGAACGCGGTGCGGCCGTCCGCGAAGTCGCCGAGCGAGGCGGCCTCGTCGGAGTGGACGGCGTTCGGCAGGAGGTACGGCGCGTCGGTGCGGCGGCGCAACTCCGCGATGCCCTGCGTCAGTTCGTCAACGGTGCCGTCGTAGTGGCCGCTGTCGTCGGTCAGCCGGAAGTCGTCCACTGCGGAGGCGAACGCCTCGACGGCGTTGACGGTACGGCCCTCGTAGCCCGCCAGTTGAGTGGTCCAGCCCTTCTCGTAGCCCCCCGGCCGGTGGTCGTCGACGTCGCTGATCAGGGCGTCGAGCCGGGACCAGTCGATGCCCGGGCTCAGGTCGGTCTGCTGCACGCCCGCCTGCCGCAGCCAGTCGCGCCGGTAGTAGAGCAGCCCGACGTCGCTGTTGAACGGCACCGCGTACACCTTGCCGTCCCAACGGGCCGTGCTGGCCACGGACTTGACGACGTCTCCGTCGATCGTCGAGTCGGCCAGCGGGCGCACCAGGTGCGCGGCGGCGAACTCCGGCACCCAGGTCACGTCGAGGTTGACCACGTCGTACGTCGCGCTGCCGGACTGCAGGGCGCCGAGCAGCTGGCTGCGCTGTTCGTCGGCGCTGCCGGAGAGCTCGACCAGACGGGCGCGGTAGCCGGTGCGGGCCTTGTCCTGCTGCCGGTTCCAGGCGTCGATGAGCTGCTCGCGGACGCCGTTCTTGCCGGTGACGTCCCGGCCGCTGGCGATCACGATCTCGCCGGGCACCTCGTCGCCGGAGGACTTCGGCGAGGTCCCACCGCCCGAGGTGCAGGCGGCCAGCAGGAGCAGGGACAGCAGTGCCGCGAGGCGTCGTACGGGAATGGCCATCAGTCCTCCCCGGTCCCGGTGCGCGCGACCTCGTCGGTCAGGCCCGCGCCGAGGTCGTCGTCGGCGTCCAGGCAGCGGCCGCCGCTCGTCCCGGAGATCCGGGCGTCCGGCTCGCCCCGGTCGCAGCCGCCGCTCACCAGGGACACCATGGTCACCGGCACCTTCGCCGAACGGGCCCTGTCCAGTACGTCGTCGAGGTCGCCGCCGGTCAGCCGGTCGTCGTCCTCGTCGTCGGTGACGTACACGATCAGCTGGGGGCGGTCGTCGTCGGTGCCGCGCCGCCGCATGTCGTCGAGCGCGGCGAGCAGCGCGGCGTGCGGGTCGGCCTGGGCGTCCTTGACCTTCGCCCCGTCGACGGCGCGTTCGGCGTCCCTGCGCTGCCGGCGGCCGAACGGCAGCAGGGTCTCGTGGCGGCGGTCCCCGGTGGTGCCGGACACCGTCCACACGCCGTACTCGTCCCCGTCGCCGAGCCCGCCGAGCGACTGTTTCAACAGACCGGGACCGCCGCTCGGCCCGTCCCAAAGGCTGCCCATGGAACCGGAGTTGTCCAGCAGGAAGAGCACACGGCCGGGACCGTTCGCACCCCGGTACCGCTCGAGCGCCATGTCCATCGCGTGCCGTCCGGTGGCCTCCCTGAGCGGCGAGGGGGCGCGCAGCACCCCGGGGGCGACGTGCTCGGTGTCCAGCAGCGGCCGGTTGCTGCCGGTGGGCTCACGGAAGCCGTCCCGCGCGAACACGGCACGTCCGCCGTCGCCCGCCAGCCAGGAGCGGAATCGGTCCGCCGCCTTGTCGCGCGCCGACTCGTCACGGTCGGCGTCCTCCCAGCGGACCCGGACGAAGGTGGGCTCGATGCCGGGCACGTCGCCCGGGTACTCGGCCGTGCGCGGACTGCGCGTCGTACGGTCGCAGCCGACGCCGGTCCTGAGCAGGAACTCCGGGACGAGAGCCGCGGTGCGGGCGTCCGCGGCGGTGTCGTCGGGCAGCGCGCACAGCAGGTCGGCGGCGGTGCGGGAGGGCGGCCCGGCCTGGGCGACCTGACGCTCGGCGCGGGCCGGGTCGGTGCCGCCGGTGCCGTACAGGCCCATCGTGGCGAGCAGCGCGGCATCCGCGAACTCCGGGTCGGGACGCCGCACCTGGGCCTTCTCGTCCCGGCCGCGAAGGGCGGTGAGGAGCGTCGTCAGCCTGGGCACGACCCGCGCGTTCAGCGACTCGGGGGCCAGGTCGTCCGGCACGGCGAGCACGATCGGCGAGTACGCGAGGGGGTCCTCGTCCGCCTGCAGACGGGCGACGTTGTCCGTGTCCTGGCCCGCCGTGACCCGGCCGACGTCGGCGCCGGAGGCCGGGATCCAGATGTCCGGCTGCGGCCCGATGTCGCGCTGCGGGTTGGTGTCCTCGTCGTGCGGCTCCTGCCAGGCCTCGCTCTGCCGCCGCAGTGCGGTGACCACGTCGGCGGCGCCCGCGCTGTAGACGGTGATGCCGCTGCGCCGGCAGCCGTCGCCGTCGGTGTTCTCGTCGGAGGTCAGATAGGCGTCGGCGGCCGCGGTGACGGTCGGCTCCAGGTCGGGGTCGGTCAGGACGCGCAGTTCCAGGGGCGGGGCGCAGGAGCTGTCCGAGGCGAGGAGGGTGGTCAGGCCGTAGGAGCCCAGGCCGAGCGTGGCGACGACCAGGACGAGGACGAGCCAGATACGGCGGACGGGGGAGGGCCGGGGGTGCTTGCCGCCACCGGGTGGTGTCCGCGCACCGCCGGGGGGCGTGCTCGACGCCTCGTCGGACGGCGGCGGGGTACCGGTGGACGGCTCCGAATTGCCGCCCGGGGGCCGGGAATTGGCGCCGAGGGGCAGAGTCGCCTCCCGGGGAGGCGGGGGTGGCGGTGGCGGCGGCACCGGGTGGGCCGACAGCAGCACGTCCTCGCCGGGCTCGGTCCTGCTGAGCGGCTCCCACGGCTGCTTGCGCTCGGTCAGCAGGCCCGTCTCCCGCATCCGGGTGCGCAGGCCTTCCGCGAGGGTGCTGAACTCCAACCCGCCTTCCTGGTCGAGGAGTTCCACGAGCCGGGCGGTGAACGGCGTGGGTGTGTCGTCGTCGCCCGCGTCGATGCGGTGGTTGGCCTGCACGCTCATCAGCAGCAGCACCCGCCGCCGGTCCTGGAAGAGCTCCCAGATGTAGGCCGCGTTGCCCGCGAAGCAGCAGTCGAGGACGACCACGATCCGCTCGGCGTCGCTGGCGGCGAGCATCGTCAGCACGGTGGTGAACATCTCGGCGCCGGGGAACACCGAATCCTGGCCCCGGTAGATCTCGGCGCCCCGCATCTGCAGGAAGAGTTCGTCGGCCGCACTGGGAATCGCCCCGTGTCCCGCGAAGTACACCAGCAGCAGGCCCTCGGCCTCCTCGGCGGCCGCGCGCAGCGCCCGCTGGAAGTCGTGCTGGTACGGCGAGCGCAGGACGGTGATCTCGCTCGCGCCGAACACCCGTCCGCGCGGCAGCACTTCCTTGAGCCGGTCCAGGTTGTGCCGGACGGCCGGCAGGTCACCGGGCACGCCGTGCGGCGTCGGCCGTCTGACGTCGTACTCGCTCACGCCGACCAGCAGCGCCCGGTTCGCCTTGCCACGCGGGTCGAAGGGGCTCACGGGGCTACCTGTCGTCGGGGCCCACACCGTCGACGTCGGCGTCGGGAGACTCGCCGTCCTCGACGTCGCGGCGATTGGCCCTCCAGGCCTCCACCGCGAGCCTGACCGCCTGCAGCAGCTCCTTGAAGGCGGCGGACGCGCCCGCGCCGATCAGCGCCACGACGATCTCGTCGCCGAAGCCCATCGGGGTGCCGGGCTCCTCGTCGGTACGAGGGCGGGTGTCGATGCTCAGCTCACCCGCACGCACCCACTCGTCGAGCGGTTCCTCCCTGGCCAGCCACTGTCTGAGCGCGGCGACATCGCTGTCGCTCGCGCTCCGGTCCAGACGTACACGTATTTCCCGGTCGGCCACTCCATCCCCCTCAGCCATAACTCACCATCATTGCACCGGTGTTGGCGGTAGGGGAGGGGCCGTTGTCGGTCCGTGTCAGCCTTGTGTCTGCAACTGCCGCAGCTGGCGCCGGACATGGTCCAGCGCACCTTCCCGGCGCCCGGGCACCCGCGAGCGCAACTCGGCGAGCGCCGCCCCGAGTTCACGCGCCGCCTCGGCGTCCCGGATCTGACCCCACTGGTGGTGCGCCCGGTCCACGGCGGCCTCGACGGCCGGCGCGTCCACGGCCTGCCCGGCCGACAGCCGAGCGGCGGCCACCCCCAGCCAGGTCCGGCAACTGCGCACCGGATCCCCCGCGAACATCGCCAGATCGGCCCGCACCTCCGCCCAGTGCAAGGCCTCCTCGGACCCGGCCCCGTGCGCGACCGCGGCCCCCTGCTCGTACTGCGCGGCGAGCGCGTCGGCATCGGGGTGCCGGCCGGACTGGACGGCGACGGAGATGGCGGTGTGGGGATCGACGACCGCGGGGGCTTCCAGCCCGTCCGGGAGTATCCCCTCTGGGGAAGTTCGAGGACGAGGCCCTTCAGGCCGATACGGGGGTCTGGGGGCGAAGCCCCCAGGTCCGACGCCCACCCCAACGCCGGGCGCCGCCAGCACAAGGTCCGCGTACCCCTCGACACCCACCCGACCCAGCGCCTGCTGATGAAGCACCGACGGCTCAGGCCGGTGGCCGCTGCGCAGAATCGTCGCCACCGCCTTCATGTACGCAGGCACGGCCACCGCCCGCCGCGAAGACGGAGGCGGCGCGATGCGACCGTAAACGGCGACATTGCGCCCGGAGTCGAGCGGATTCGCCCGCAGCCACTCCCACGTCCCGGGATCCGCGTGCAGATCGAGTACGAGGGTCGTCGTCCCGGGCGTCCGAAGCCGCAGCTCCTCGCGCACCCAGTGCCAGGGGAACCCGGTGTAGCGGACGGTCGAGGGCGTCGTCCGGGCCAGCGCCAGATGCGGCAGCCGCTGCCGCCGGTCGAGCTGCAGCTGCCCGGTGACGAAGACGGTGAGCGGCCCCGGTGCCGCCGCGGCCGCACGCAGCCGCGTCAGGACGGCCTGCGGCTCCAGCGGGTCGGCGAGCTCGACGACGTTGGCCGTCTCGGTGCCGGACAGCACGGCGGGCGGCACGGCCGCGAGGACCGGGAGCACGGACGCCGCGTCCACCAGGCACCCCTTGCCCGCCGGGGCGGCGGCGAGCAGCAGCACGGTTCCGGGCATCGTTCCCTCCCCATCCCCCGTCGATCACTTACGGCAGCACCGTAACCGCTGCGGCTGCAAAGGTGGGTCTCAGGACTGCAAACGTACGTTCGCTTCGACGGCCGGCGGGGGCCTGCGCACGGCGAAGACGGTCGTGTCGTCGGCCAGCCGCCCGCCGCAGTGCCGCAGCGTGCTCTCCCGTACGAAGGCGACCAGGCGCCGGGGTTCGACGGTGCGCGGGTCGGCGGCGACGGCGCGGGCGACCTCCTCGGCGAGGGGGTAGAACTCCCCGTCCGCGTCCCGGGCCTCGGTGACGCCGTCGGTGGTGAGCAGCAGGGTCTCGCCGGGCGCGAGGGGCACGCGGTGTACCGGCGGCGGCCCGTCGGCGACGAGTTCGCCGAGGCCGAGCGGGAGGCCGTCCCCGGGCGGCAGGGGCCGTACGCCTTCGGGACCGACGACGAGTGGCGGGTCGTGGCCGAAGAGGACGACGTCCACGGCACCGGGGTCGTCCTCGGGGAAGCCGAGCAGCGCGGCGGTGGCGAAGCGGTCGCCGTCGTCGCGGCCGAGGGCGACGGTGTGGCCGCGGTGGCGGATCATGCGGACCTCCAGGCGCTCGGCGACGGTGGCCAGGTCGGCCTCGTGGTAGCCGGCCTCGCGGAAGGTGCCGAGCAGCGCGGCCGCCGCCTCGACCGCGCCGAGGCCCTTGCCCTGGACGTCGCCGACCAGGACGCGGGTGCCGTGCAGGCCGGGCTGGATGTCGTAGAAGTCGCCGCCGACTCGGGCCTCGACGTCGGAGGCGAGATACACCGCGGCATGGTCGAGACCGCCCCAGTCGGGCGGGAGGGGGCGCAGCACGGTGCGGCGGGTGGTGTCGGCGACGTCCCGCATGTGCAGCATGCGGCGCTCGCCGCGCACCCGGACCGCGCAGGCCATGGTGGCGAGGATGCCGCCGACGGCGACGAGGATGAAGTCGGGCAGGCCGGACTGGTACTGGTGCGGCCAGGCATTGTCGGCGAGGACGTACGCGACGAGCGCGAGCAGGGCGAAGACGGCCGTGCCCCACACGCTGCAGATGGCGGCGGCGATGCCCGGCACCAGCACGATCCAGGAGATGACCCGGAATTCGCCGGTGGTGTTGACGTCGACCAGCACGATGCCGGCGAGCAGTACGAGGGGCGGCACCCAGGCCAGGCTGCGCCCGCGGAACCGCAGCGGGTGCTGCCGCTGCACCGCGTCGACGGCCCCGGCACGAGGCAACCGGTCCAGCAGCATGGCCCCAGCGAAGCACTCGGCCGCGCGCCCCGCATCCGGGCGTGAATCGTGCCTTCCGCCGACTTGCCATGGCCCTGTCCCAGGTGTGCTCTGGTAGGCGGGGGGCGAGGAGAGAGAGGAGCGCTCTCATGGCACAAGCGACACCCGCGCACGGCGGCGGGATGATGGGAAAGGTCAGGGCGAACCGGGCGGCCCGTCCCACCCGCACACCCGACCTCTTCGACGACCGCGTCCACACGGTCGCGCGCTACGGGATCCCCGTCGTACTCGGTCTCGTCTACGGCTTCTGGGCGGCCGCCAACCGGCGCGGCGGCGGCGAGATCACCGGCTGGAACATCCTGTTCGGCTTCGTGACCGCGGCCGCGTTCATCGTGCTGTGCATCGCCGTCGCGACGTTCGCGCCGCTGCTCAAGCGCGAGCTGCACTCGCTGGTGAAGTCCGGCTTCGCGGGCGCGGCGGTCGGCTTCCTCTACAGCCAGACCGGGGAGTCCGTCTACCGGTCCGTGGCCCTGGGGGCGGTGGTCGCGGCCGGGATCTTCCTCGTGTTCTTCTACCGCTACTACACGCGCGAGGACGCGGCGGGCAACCGCGTCCGCTGACGCGGGCGCCCAAGGAGAGCACACAGCGTGCGGCCCCGGCAGAACCGCCGGGGCCGCTCGCTCCCTGTGTTCCCTTCCGCTCAACCCGAGGCGGCCCAGGTGCCGCTGTTCCAGTCCGGGTCGTTCCAGTTCGCGTTGGTCCAGTGACCGTCCTTCCACTGCGGACAGGGGTCCGCGCAGTTCGGCACGGACCGGCCGGCGGTGTCCACGAACGCGGCGCTCGCCCAGCCCTGGGCGTCGACGAGCCAGTACCAGTTCGGGTTGCCGCCCACGCTCTGCCCCTGGACCATGCACTCGACGCGGACCTGACTGCCCGGCGCGAGTTGATCGACGACGGGCGAGTTCAGGGTCGGTCCCGCCCGGACGTTGAGCGCGGTGCGGGAGACGACTGTGCCCTGGACCGGACTGCCGTGATCGCCGCCGTGACCGTCGGCGAACGTCGGCGTCGCCGCCGCTCCCGTGCCCGCCGTGGCGGCGATCGCGCCGCCGGTGAGCAGGAGCGCGGCCAGGGTCCGCAGGGCCGGAGTGGTGCGCATGATCGGCCTCCTTCTCCCCAGCACCAGGAAACACCCGTTCGGGTGAAGCCTCCACCGGAGAGCACCCGTATGCAGGCGCACCGCTCGCGCACCCCGCCCTTCGGCCCTTGCCTGAAAGGGTGGCCCCTCGTCCCTCGCACCTGCGGACAACCCTGTCGACGGCACTGATCGCCCTGGCCTGCATCCTGGCGCCCATCGGCGCGCTGGCCGCCTGGGCGGCGTACGGGCTCGCCGACACGGGCCGCTACGTCACGACGATGGCGCCGCTGGCCGCGGATCCGGCCGTGCGGAACGCGATCGCGGACACCGTCGGCGCCGGGATCATGGACGAGGTCGGCCACCGGGCCGGCGTCCGCCCGATGGGCCCCGCGGTGGGCCCCTTCGTGCACGACGCGGTGCACTCCTTCACCGGGACCGTGGCCTTCCGCCTGGGCTGGGACGCCGGGAACCGGGCGCTGCACGACGCCGTCCTGCACGCCCTGCGCGACGAGCGGGAGCACGAGGTGACGGTCGATCTCGCGCCGGTAACCGCCCAGGTCAAGCGGCGGCTCGCCTACGACCACGTGCCGTTCGCGAGCCGCATCCCGGTCGAGCACACCGAGGTGTCCGTCCTCCCGGCCCAGGATCTGGACCGGCTCCGGAAAGGGTTCCGCGTGCTGGAATTCGCCGGTTTCTGGCTCCCCGTCGCCTCCGTGGTCTTCGCCGTCTCCGGGATCTCGGTCGCCGCCTGCCGCCGCCGCGCGCTCACCGCGACCGCGCTCGGCACGGCGCTCGGCGGTGCGTTCCTCGGCCTCGCGGTCGCGATCGGCCGCCGCCTGACCCTGGCCGACCTGCCCGAGGAGGTCCATCAGCCGGCCGCGGGCGCGGTCTACGACGCGCTCACCGCGACCCTGCGCCAGGTCTCCTGGCTGCTGGTCGCCCTCGGCCTGGCGGTCGCCCTGGGCTCCTGGCTCACCGGCCGCTACGGCCACCTGCTCCCGCCGCGGCGACGCCGGCGAGCGTCCGCAACGCCCGCTCCAGATCCGGCACAGGAGCCGACGCGAGTCCGAGCCTGACGGCGTCCGGGGTGCGGCTCGGGTCGACGGCGAAGGCGGGACCGGGCGTGACGGCGATCCCGTGCGCCGCGGCGGCGGCCGTGAAGGTGTCCGCCCGCCACGGCGCCGGCAGCCTCCACCAGGCGAAGTAGGCCCGCGGATCCGACCTCACGTCGAATCCGCGGCCCCCGAGGTACTCCGCGACCAACTCCTGCCTCCGCGCCGCGTCCTCCCGCTTGGCCGCCACCAGCCGTGCCACGGTCCCGTCGCCGATCCACCGCACCCCGGCCTCCAGCGCAAACCGCCCCGCACTCCACCCTCCGGAACGCACCGCACCCGCCACGGCCTCGACCCGGTGCGGCGGTACGACGAGGAGGCCGACGGTGAGCCCGGGCGCGACCCGCTTGGAGAGGCCGTCGACGACGTGGGTGAGGTGGGGCGCGTAGGCGGCGAGCGGGGGCTCGGAGTCGTCCGCCAGGAAGGACCAGATGCGGTCCTCCACGACCGGCAGCTCCAAGTCGCTCACGGCTTCGGCCAGTTGTGCGCGCCGTGCGCCGCTCATGGTCGCGGAGGTCGGGTTGTGCAGGGTCGGCTGAAGGTAGAGCGCGGACAGCCGGGCGCCGGCGACGGCCTCCGGTCGGACCCCCTCCGCATCGGTGTCCAACGGCACGAGCGTGATCCCGAGCCGGGCGGCGATCTCCTTGACCAGCGGATACGTCAGCGCCTCCACCCCGACCCGGCCGCCCGGACGGACGAGGGAGGCGAGGGCGGCGGCGATGGCCTGGCGGGCGTTGCCGGTGAAGAGGAGCTGGTCGGGGGAGGGCCGCCGGCCCGGGGTGGCGAGGAGGCCGGCCATCGCCTCGCGGGCCGCGGCGGTGCCGCCCGCCGGAGCGGGGCGCAGGGCCTCGGCGAGGACGTCGGGCCGCAGCAGCGGGGCGAGAGTGGGGGCGAGCAGCTCCGACTGACCGGGCGCGGAAGGGTAGTTGAGCTCCATGTTCACCGGCGCGGCGGTGGCCGCCTCGATGAGCGAGCGCCCGGCGGGAGCCGCGGCCGCGGCCCGCACGAAGGTCCCGCGGCCGACCTCCCCCACCACCAGCCCCCGCCGCACGAGTTCCCCGTACGCCCGTTCCGCCGTCGAGGCGGCGATCCCGTGCCGCCGCGCGAACTTCCGTTGCGGCGGCAGCCGTTCGCCGGGCCGGAGCCGCCCGCTGGTGATGTCGGCGGCTATGCGGTCGGCGATACGCCGATACGCGTCCATGGACCGGTCCCCCCTGTTGTCCCTGCTCCTGCCATTGCACCGAGGGCAAAGATCTTATTGCACCGACGAGTTGGGCCGACCTAGGGTCGAATCCATGGCAGCCCCCCTCGTCCTCGTCCACGGCCACCCCTTCGACCACACCATGTGGAACCCGCAGATCGAGGCCTTCTCCCCCGCCCGCCGTGTCATCGCCCC
Source organism: Streptomyces sp. NPDC001663 (assembly GCF_042893105.1). Lineage (NCBI taxonomy): Bacteria > Bacillati > Actinomycetota > Actinomycetes > Kitasatosporales > Streptomycetaceae > Streptomyces > Streptomyces sp. NPDC001663. The sequence continues at coordinate 10,560 of NZ_JBIAUR010000012.1, forward strand.
CGACCTGCGCGGCTACGGCGCCTCCCCCGAGGCCCCGCCCGTCACGGTCTTCGAGCAGTTCGCGCAGGACGTCGTGACGCTGCTGGACGACCTGGGCGTGGAGACCTTCGTCCTCGCCGGGCTCTCCATGGGCGGCCAGATCGCGATGGACTGCTACCGGCAGTTCCCGGACCGCGTCCGCGGACTGGTCCTCGCCGACACCTTCCCGGCGGCCGAGACCCCCGAGGGCGTCCGCACCCGCCACGCCATGGCGGACCGCCTGCTCGAGGAGGGCATGCACGGATACGCCGACGAGGTGCTGGAGAAGATGGTCGCCCCGACCGCGGCCCCTCGGGTCAAGGCCCACGTCCACCGCATGATGACGGCCACCCGCCCCGAGTCCGCCGCGGCCGCCCTCCGCGCCCGGGCCGCCCGCCCCGACTACCGCGAACTGCTGACCCGGGTGACGGTCCCGGCCCTGGTGGTCGTGGGCGCCGACGACGAGTACACCCCGGTCTCCGACGCCGAGGCGATGCACACGGCCCTCCCGGACTCGACCCTGCACGTCGTCCGGGGCGCCGCCCACATGCCGAACCTGGAGAGGCCGGAGGAGTTCAACGAGGCTCTGGGGAAGTTCCTGGCGGGAATCGACCGCTCCGGGGGATGATTCGGGCATCCCACCCGCGAGTGGAAGGCCGGGACTTGGACACTGCTGCCGCCGAGTGGACGGTTGCCGGCGAGGACGAGCCCGTACGACGGACCGGACGGCGCTTCGCCTCCTGGTGTGCGGGGCTGCTGCTGGCCGGAGTGAGTGCGGTCGTCGGGTGCCGGGTCGCCGACAGCGATGGCGTCACCCCGATCCCCCAGGTCCTCGCGTTCCTGCCCTGGCTGCTCGCGCCCGCCGGGCTGGCCCTGCTGCTCGCGCTGCTCGGCCGGTGGCGGGTCGGGATGGTGTGGTCGCTCGTCGTGCTCGGCCTGCTGGCGTGGTTCATCGAGCCGTACGGGAAGACCGACGAGCCCGGCGGCACCCCGCTCGCCGAGTTCAAGGTGCTGACCTCGAACGTCGAGTTCGGGCGCGGCACCCCCGCCCTGGTCCCCGTCATCCGCGCCGACAAGCCCGACATCGTGTTCGTGGAGGAGTGCGAGTACAGCTGCCAGGCGCGGCTGAAGCAGGAGTTCTCCGCCGAGTACCCGTACCGGCAGGCCGTGGAGGCCGGTGGTTCCGAGGGGTCGATCATCCTCAGTCGCTTCCCGCTCAAGGGCACGGACGGGGTGTCCGGCACCATGGGCATGCCCGGCGCCGTCGCCGAGGTGCAGGGTCATGCCGTACGGCTCCAGCTCGCGCACCCCATGCCTCCGCTGCCGGGTCAGGTGGGCGTGTGGCGCCGGGAGCTCGGCCGGCTGCGGGACGCTGCCGCCGCCGCGCGCACGCCGATGATCCTGGCCGGTGACTTCAACGCCTCCCAGGACCACGCCGCCTTCCGCCGCATCCTCGACACCGGCATGAGCGACGCCGCCCGTCTCGCGGGCCACGACCGCACCCCGAGCTGGCCGGCCCGCACCGCGCCGACGATCGGCGCCCAGATCGACCATGTGCTCGTCTCCCGGGACTTCTCCGCGAGCAACGCCCGCTTCCTGGACGTGACCGACAGCGACCACCGCGCGCTCCTCGTGGACATCACGCTTCACCAGCGCGGATGACAGGAACCCGGGTGAACACGGGTGCCCATAATGGGCGCATGTCCCGAGAGTTCCCCGCCGGCCTCGCCCCTCCCGACTGGCTGGTCAGGAACCTCCGGCCCCAGCAGGCCCCGGTCAACCGGTCCGCCGTCGCCCGCGCCGCGATCGCCATGACCCTCCCCCTGGCGATCGGCCTCGCCGTCGACCAGCCCGCGTACGGTGCGCTGGCCTCCATGGGCGCCCTCTCCGGTGTCATCGGCGACACCGCCGACGCGTACCGCATGCGCATCCTCAACATCGCGATCCCCCAGCTCTTCGGCGCCATCGGGGTGACCCTGGGTTCGCTCGTCTACGGCCACGGGTGGCTCGCCGTCGCCACGGTCACCGGCGTCGCGCTCGTCTCCGGGATGATCTCGACGATCGGCGCCGTGGCCTCCGTCTCCGGACTGCTGCTGCTCCTCAACTCCGTGGTGGGCGCGGGCCTGCCGATGCCCGGCGAGTGGTGGCTGGCGCCCGCGCTGATGTCCGGCGGCGGACTGCTCGTGCTCCTCCTCGCGCTGCTCGCCTGGCCGCTCAGGGCCGGGGTGCCGGAGCGGACGGCGGTCGCGGACACGTACCGGAAGGTGGCCGAGCTGCTCGCCGCGTGCGCGCGGGACGAGTACGACGCCGGGCGCCATGCCGTCACCCAGTCCCTGAACCAGTCGTACGACCTCGTCCTCGCCCGGCGCGCCCGCCACCACGGCCAAAGCCCCGAACTCACCCGGCTGCTCGCCCAGTTGAACGCCATCACCCCGGTCGTGGAGGCCGCGCCCGCCGCCCACTTCAGCGGCCGGCCCATGCCGCCGGAGATCCCCGAGGCCGTGCGCCACCTCGCCCAGGCGGTGGAGACCGGCTACACGGGACCCATCGGGCTCGACCTGCCGGTGCCGATATCGGAGACCGCCCGCGCCGTCGACCACGCCCTGCGCCACGCCGCCGACGTCGTCACCGCCCCGGACGTCGACCCGCGCGGCATCGACGACCGCCTCGGCCGTCCGGCGGCCCTGTCGATCCGCACGGCCCGGGCCGCCCGCGACGTCGTCCTCTCCGCGGGCTCCTGGCGCTACGGCCTGCGCCTGGCCCTGTGCATCGGGCTGGCCCAGGTGCTGGTGTCGATCGTCCCGGTGCCGCGCTCGTACTGGGTCGCGCTGACCGTCACCTTCGTGATGAAGCCCGACTTCGGTTCCGTCTTCTCCCGGGCGCTGCTGCGGGCGCTGGGCACGGTGGCCGGGCTGGTGGTCGCGGCGGCGGTGCTCGCCGAAGTGCCACGTGGCTGGTGGGACGTGGTGGCGATGCTGGTCCTGGCCCCGCTGATCCCGGCCCTCACCCCGCGCGGCTACGGCTATCAGACGGCCGCCATCACCCCGGTGATCCTGCTCCTGTCCGACGTCCTGAACCACCAGGGCACCGCCCTGCTCCTGCCCCGCCTGGTCGACTCCCTGCTGGGCTGCGCGATCGCCCTGGTCGCCGGCTACCTGCTGTGGCCGGAGAGCTGGCACACCCGCGTCGGCGACCGGCTCGCGGACGCGGTCGCCGACACCGCGCGCTACGTCGAGTCCGCCTTCGGCGACGGCACCGAACCGGCCGCCCGCGCCCGGATGCGGCGCCGGCTCTACCGCGATCTGTCCGTCATCCGTACGGAGTTCCAGCGCGCCCTGACCGAGCCGCCACCGACCGGACGCCGGGCCGCCGCCTGGCTGCCGCTGGTCGTCGCCGTGGAACGCATCGTCGACGCGACGACGGCGGCCCGGGTGCGGGTACGGCACGGGGCGGCCGCGCCGTCCGCCGCCGAGATCCGCCAAGCCGCCCTGCAGCTGAGCGAGTTGGCGCAGGGCCTGCGGGACACGGAGGTCCTGTACCCGGTCCGCACGGACCTCACCGGACCGGCGGGGAGTGTGCTCGAGCCGCTGCGGCAGGAGGTGGCGGCGGCGCGGGCGATCGCGTCACCGCACCAGGTCCCGTAGGTCCTGCCCCGGACACAGGTGGGTGCGGGCCGCCTTGTGCAGGAAGGCGGCCCGCACCGGTGGGGGGTGGGTCAGCTCTTGTGGAGCGCCTTGTCGCTCAGGGCCTTGTCGAGGGCCGCGGCGAACCCGTTCGCCCACAACTGGTCCACGCGGGCCCGCTCGTTGGCGTCGGGCTGGGAGTTGGTGCAGGACGTACCGGGCCCGCCGCCCGACATCAGCTCGCTGCACGGGCCCTCGTAGTGGTCGGGCAGCCCTAGGACGTGCCCGGTCTCGTGGGCGGTCACGCGCGTGGAGTCGTACTCCTTGTTCTGCGCGTAGTCGAGGAAGACGTACCCGCCGCCGTGACCGTCGGTCGAGGCGTACGAGCCGCGGGAGTCGTTGCCCTCGCGGTAGGAGAAGTCGGCGCCCGACGACCCCGACTGGAGCTTCACGTTCGACACCGAGCTGTTCCATATCTCGGCGCTGCGGGCTATCTGCGCGCTGAACGTGGGCGCACCGGAGGCGTCGTAGGTGACCGTGACGGCGGCCGTGCTGCCGGGGTGGGCGGCGCGCTTCTCGGCGACGGACTTCAGGACCGCCTGGAAGAACGCCTGGTTTGCCTTGGCCTCCGCGGGAGACCCGGTGTAGCCGGAGTACGAGGAGGGAGCCGGCGCCGCGGCGGCGGGCACCGCCGTGCCGAGACCGAAGGCCGCGAGGCTCAGGCCGACCGCTGCCGCCGTGAGGGTGGATGTGGACATGGATGTGCGCTTGCGCATCGATGACTCCTAGGTGGGGGGTGAGTCAGTCGTCATCGGTGAGTGTCGGCGCCTGTGGGACGGCTGTGATGATGGCAACCGGCGATAGCACGGCCCTATCGCCGATCTGCCGCACCGCCCGGTGAGCATGTGCGGGACGGCCCAATTCGCGTGTGCTGGGCGGGGTTTGTGCGTCTGGTGAAACCTTTGATTCCGCTTTACGCTCCGAGGGCATGGACCTCGAGGTGAGACACCTCCGCGCGCTGTGCGCCATAGCCGACACCGGCAGTCTGCACCGCGCGGCGCGCCAACTGGGCGTCGCCCAGCCGTCGTTGAGCACACAGCTGCGCCGTATCGAACAGGAGCTGGGCGGCGCGCTGTTCGTCCGCGCCCGCACCGGCTGCCGCCCCACCCCGCTGGGCAGCCTGGTGCTGAGCCGCGCCCGCCCCCTGGTGGCCGAGATGCGCTCCCTGGTCAGCGAGGCGAGAGCCGCGGCCACCGGCGGCCAGGAGCTGCGCGTCGGCTCCACCGCGAGCAAGGCCCTGGCGGGCTGGCTGCGCAAGCTGCGCGCCCGCGGCCAGGACCCCACCCTGCACATGAACGTCTCCCCGAACGCGCTGCTGCGCATGGTCGCCGACGGCCAGCTCGACGTCGCCTTCGTGCACGAGGTCGAGGGCTGCCCTCTGCGCATCCCCGAGGGCCTGCGGCTGCGCACCCTGGTCGAGCGCGAGCCGCAGTTCGTGTACGTGGCGGCCGACCACCCCGCGACGGCGCACCCCGTGGTGCAGGTCTCCGAGCTGGCCGACGACCGCTGGATGATCGACCCCACGGTGGACGGCGAATGGGACGCCGTCCAGCGCATGTTCCGCGCGGCGGGCATCAACCCCCATGTCCTGCACGGCGATTACCACACGGCCGCGGCCCTCGTCGCGACGGGCGAGGTCGTCACCGTCTGCCAGCCGACCGCCCTCTCCCGCCCCGACATGGCGGTACGCCGCCTGCACGGCGACCCCCTCGGCGTACGCCTGCTCCTCGCGGCCCGCACGGAGACGGACCTCGACGGCGCGCTGCCCGCGCTGGAGGAGGCGTACTGGGAATCGGCGCGGCAGTCACCGGCGTACCGGGAGTGGCTGGAACGCGAGGGCGCGCGGGGCGCACCGGGCACTCGGGCCCCGGTTCCAGCCCTTCCGTAGGCGATTTTCGGACGCCTCAGACCCCGATGTCGCCGCCGTCCTTCTTCCATACGGCGACGACGGCCGGGCGAGTGATCTTTCCGGGCCCGTCGGGCCAGGTGCTGGCGGGCTTCTCGACGGAGGCCCCGTCGATCTCGCCCGGATGCTGTACGGCGACGAGCACGCGCCGCTCCTGGATCACGGGCCCGCAGGTCTCGGCACCGGTGGGCACGGTCAGGAACTGCTTGAGCTCACCTCGCCGGTCCCCTCGCGTGGCCACCCCGAACAGCCCGTCGTGGGAGCCGAGTTGGTTGCCGTCGGTGGAGATCCACAGGTTGCCGTACGGGTCGAAGGCGACGTTGTCCGGGCAGGAGATCGGGCTGACGTCGTCCTTGGGGAACCCGGCGAAGTAGGTGGCGGGATCGTCGGGGTCACCGGCGACGAGGAAGAGCGACCAGGCGAAGGTCTTGCTCTCGGGCCGGTTTCGGCGCTCGGTCAGCTCCAGGACGTGCCCGTGCTTGTTGGCATTGCGCGGGTTGGCCTCGTCGGCCTTGGCGTTCGTACCGACACCGCGGTTGGTGTTGTTGGTGAGGGCGACGTACACCTTGCCGGTGAGCGGGGAGGGCTGGATGTCCTCGGGCCGGTCCATCTTGGTGGCGCCGGCCTTGTCGCCGGCGAGGCGCGTGAAGACGAACACCTCCTCGGCCGACATCCCCTCGACGTGTGAGACGGCACCGTCGGCGGTGGCGGTGGCGAGCGGAATCCACTCACCGCTGCCGTCGAACTCGCCGTCGGCGGGCAGCTTGCCGGTGCCGTCGATCTCGATGGCGGGAGAGTCACCGGTGAGCCTGGCGACGTACAGGGTCCCCTCGTCGAGGAGGGAGAGGTTGTGCTCGCGAACGGCCCTGCTCGAGCCCTTCTTCATCCGCTTGCTGCTGACGAACTTGTAGAAGTAGTCGAACCGCTCGTCGTCACCGGAGTACACGACGGGCCGCCCGTCGGCGGTCAGCCGCACGGTCGCGGCCTCGTGCTTGAACCGCCCGAGGGCGGTGTGCTTACGAGGAGTCGAGGTGGGGTCGTACGGATCGAACTCCACGACATACCCGAACCGATGCACCTCATTGGGCTCCTGAGCGACGTCGAAGCGCTTGTCGAACCGCTCCCACTTGCGCTCGGTGGCCGTGGTCCCAATCCCGTACCGCTTGTCGGTCGCCCGGCTGCTGTTGGCGAAGTACTGGTTGAAGTTCTCCTCGCCGTGGAGGGTGGTGCCCCACGGGGTGGTGCCGCCGGAACAGTTGTTGAGGGTGCCCAGGACCTTGGTGCCGGTCGGGTCGGTGGAGGTCTTCAGGAGGTCGGACCCGGCGGCGGGCCCGGTCAGCCGGAACTCGGTGGTGGCGGTGACGCGCCGGTTGAGCGGATGCCGGGGCACGGCGACCAGCTTTCCGGTCTTCCGGTTCCCCTCCACGACGACGGCGGCAAGACCGTGCGCGGCCCAGGCGACCTCGACCTGCTGCCGGGTCGGGTTGGCAGGGTCGTACCCGCGGAACATGAGCACTTCGTCGGTGTACTCGTGATTGGCGACGAGAAGCTGCCGGTCCCGCTCGCCGGGCAGCGGGAGAAGGGCGAGGAAGTCGTTGTTGTACCCGAACTGCCCGGCCTGGGCGGCTGCGGTCTGGTTCTCCGGGTCGAAGGCCGGGGCACCGCGCAGGATGGGCTCGCCCCAGCGGATGACGACGTTCTGCGCGTAGCCGTCGGGAGTGACGACCGCGTCGGTGGTGTTGGGCGCGACGGAGCCGTACCGCAGGCCACGGGCACCCTTGCCGCTCGGTTTCGGTTTCCCGTACGACTGCGCGGTCGCGGCGGCCGCGGGGCGGGCCCCTGCCACGCCGGCCGAGCCTGCCGCGGCGGCCACGGTGACGACGGCGGCGGCCCGCATCATCGAACGGCGCCCGAGGGCACCGGCGATGACATCGCCCACGTACTCGTTGTCGCTGGTGTTGGGCACCTCGTGAAAACAGGCGTCACCACAGCGGTAGCGACAGGTGAGGGCGGATCGCCCGCCGGGATGCGAGGTGGACGGCGTCCCGATGATCGGCAGCAGCTTGCGCACTTTACTCTCCCCTTACGTGCCCTTGGTGTGGACGTGACGTTAGGGGCACGCCTGTGCGAGGACGCTGCCGCCGGGTGAACGAAGGGTGAACCCGAGGAATCCGTGGGGGTGTTGACACGAAGCCCGGTTCCGCTCCCTGCCCCTCCCCAAGATCGCCATCTGGGGCCGCTAACCTTACGTGTCCGTCCTGGCCAGGGATTGACGGGATCAACTCACGCGAAGGGTTGCGCACATGGGCATTCTCACTCTCCTGCGGAACGCATTCGGCAGGTCACGCAAGGGGCGTGCCACCGAAGCAGAGGGTGCGGACCTCACCCCTTCGCAGTCACCGGAACCGACGGTCCCCTCCCCGTCTCCGGAACCGCAGCCGACCCCGTCGGTGCAGGTCCCGGAGCCGCGGCAGTCCTCGACGGAGGACAACGACGAGCATGACCTGGTGTCGGCGGCGTTCGACAACGTGACGGTCCCCAAGCCGTCGGAGCCGGTGGACGAGCCGACGACTGCGGAGCCGACGGCGGAGGTCGCGCCAGAGCCCGAGCCGGTCGCCGAGGTTGCACCGGAGCCGGAGGCTGCGGAGGAGCCGACGCCGGCGGCAGAGCCGGAGCCGGTGGCGGAGGTCGAGCCGGAGCCGGTCGCCGAGGAGCCCGCGGCCGAGGTCGCACCGGAGCCCGAGCCGGTCGACGAGGTCGCACCGGAGCCGGAGGCTGCGGAGCCGGCGGTGGTGGCCGAGGAGCCCGAGCCGGTGGCGGAGGTCGAGCCGGAGGCTGCGGAGGAGCCGACGCCCGCGGCAGAACCGGAGCCGGTCGTGGCGGCCGAGACCGAGCCGGAGGCGAAGGTCGAGACGGAGCCCGAGGTTGTCGCCCCCGAGCCGGAGCCGGTGGCGGAAGCCGAGCCGGAGCCCGTTGTGGAGACGGAATCCGAGCCGGAAGTGGTCGCCGAGCCGGAGCCTGCCGTGGCAGAGGTGGTCGAGCCTGAGCCGGAGGCGAAGGTCGAGGAACCGGAGCCCGTCGTGGCGGCCGAGACCGAGCCGGAGGCTGCCGCGACGAGCGAACCCGCGGCCGCCGACGGCGAGGAAGCCCCACAGGGGCCACCTGCAGTCGACGACGAAAGTGACACGGGTGGTGCGGGTGGGAGCACCGAGGCCGAAGGCGAAGCCGAGGCCGTGACACAGGCCGACGCCCCGGCCGCCGCCCTGGCAAAGGCCGGCCTCACGACCGCCCGCGCCAAGGTCTACCTCGTCCTCGACCGCTCCGCGAGCATGCGCCCGTACTACAAGGACGGCTCCGCCCAGGCCCTCGCCGACCAGACCCTCGCCCTCGCCGAGCGCCTGGACCCCGCCGCCCCGGACACGTCCGTGCACGTCGTCTTCTTCTCCACCGAGGTCGACGGCACCACCGACCTCACCCCGGCCTCCGCCGAAACCGCCGTCGACGACGCACACGCCGGCCTCGGCCGCATGGGCCGTACCAGCTATCACGCCGCCGTGGAAGCCGTCCTCGCCCACTACGACAAGAACGTCACCCCCGGCACCCCCGCCCTCGTCGTCTTCCAGACCGACGGCGCCCCCGACGCCAAGACCCCGGCCACCCAGTCCCTCACCGACGCCGCGAAGTCCCACCCCTCGGTGTTCTTCTCCTTCGTCGCGTTCGGTGACCACGACAACAAGGCCTTCGACTACCTCCGCAAACTGAAGACCGACAACACGGCCTTCTTCCACGCGGGCCCGACCCCCCTGGAACTCACGGACGCGGAGCTCTACGACGGCGTACTGATCGACTGGCGCCCCTGACCGCCCCCGAACCCGGGCCGCCCCTTCCCACCCCTCAAAACGGGAAGCGGGCGGCCCACCCATGTCGGCTACGATTTCAAGGTTCGCAAAGAACCAAGAACCCCGAAATCCGACCTGGGAGCAGCCCCCGATGGCTCGACACCTCATCACCAGCGCCCTTCCGTACATCAACGGAATCAAGCACCTGGGCAACATGGTGGGGTCCATGCTCCCGGCGGACGTGTACTCCCGGTACCTCCGCCAGCGCGGCCACGACGTCCTGTACATCTGCGCGACGGACGAGCACGGCACCCCGGCCGAACTGGCGGCGAAGGAGCAGGGCCTGCCCGTAGACGAGTTCTGCGCGCAGGCGCACGACGCCCAGAAGGCGGTCTACGACGGCTTCGCGCTGGCCTTCGACTACTTCGGCCGCAGCTCCAGCCCGCAGAACGTCGAGATCACGCAGCACTTCGCCCGCCGCCTCAACGAGAACGGCTTCATCGAAGAGCGCGCGATCCGCCAGGTCTACAGCCCCGCCGACGGCCGCTTCCTCCCGGACCGCTACGTCGAGGGCACCTGCCCGCACTGCGGCTACGACAAGGCCCGCGGCGACCAGTGCGAGAACTGCACGCGCGTACTGGACCCGACCGACCTGATCAACCCGCGCTCGGCCATCTCGGGCTCCACGGACCTGGAGGTCCGTGAGACCAAGCACCTCTTCCTCCTCCAGTCGAAGCTGGAGAACGAGGTCCGCGAGTGGGTCGCCCGCCACGACAAGGACTGGCCGCAGCTGGCCTCCTCCATCGCCCACAAGTGGCTGACCGAGGGCCTGCACGACCGCGCGATCACCCGCGACCTGGACTGGGGCGTCCCGGTCCCGGCCGACACCTGGCCGGAGCTGGCCGCGGAGGGCAAGGTCTTCTACGTCTGGTTCGACGCGCCGATCGAGTACATCGGTGCGACGAAGGAATGGTCGGACCTGGACCCGGAGAACCGGGACTGGAAGTCCTGGTGGTACGACGTGGACACCACCGTCCGCTACACGGAGTTCATGGCGAAGGACAACGTCCCCTTCCACACCGTGATGTTCCCGGCCACCGAGCTCGGCGTCCGCGAGCCGTGGAAGAAGGTCGACTTCGTCAAGGCCTTCAACTGGCTGACGTACTACGGCGGAAAGTTCTCCACGAGCCAGAAGCGGGGCGTCTTCACCGACCAGGCCCTGGAGATCCTCCCCGCCGACTACTGGCGCTACTTCCTCATCGCGAACGCGCCCGAGTCGGACGACTCGTCCTTCACCTGGGAGCACTTCACGGCCACGGTCAACAAGGACCTGGCCGACACCCTCGGCAACTTCGTCAACCGCGTCCTGTCCTTCTCCCGTAAGCGCTTCGGCGACGACGTCCCGGCGGGCGGCGAGCCCGGTGAGGCGGAGGCGAAGCTGGGCGAGCAGATCGCCGAGCTGCTCGCCGAGTACGAGGGGCACCTGGAGTCCCTCCAGTTCCGCAAGGCGGCGGCAGCCCTGCGCGCCCTGTGGTCCGCGGGCAACTCCTACCTCGAGGAGAAGGCCCCTTGGCTGGAGATCAAGACGGACAAGGACGGCGCGGCCCTCACCCTGCGCACGGCGATGAACCTGATCCACCTCTACGCGGTGGTCTCGGAGCCGTTCATCCCGACCACGGCGAAGACGATGCGCGAGGCGTTCACGCTGGCCGAGGACACGGCGACCTGGGTCACGCCCGACGAGGCGAAGTCCCTGACCTCCGTCCCCGCCGGCACCCCCTTCACGGTCCCCCCGGTCCTCTTCGCCAAGCTGACGGACGAGGACCTGGAGAACTACAAGGAGCGCTTCGGCGGCGAAGCGGTCTGAGGACACAGGAAAGGGCCCGGGAAGCCGAACGCTTCCCGGGCCCTTCGCCGTGACTAGGAAAGAACCCCGGCGCCGGTGGTGGTCGCCAGCTCGGTCGGCAGGTTCTTCGCCGACGTCTCCAGGCCCGCCGTGAGAGCCGGTGTCCAGTTCACCGTCGTCTTCAGCTTCTTCGAGTTCGCGGCGTTGTACGCGGCCACCAGGTCGGTCGCCGTCCCGTTGACCAGGTTGCCGCTGCCGGCCACCGATCCCGTGCCGTCGCCGCTCAGCAGCTTGGAGATCTTCTGGGAGGCGGAGGTCTTCCAGTAGTTGTCCTCCGCCACGACCTGCGCCTTGGCGCGGGAGTTGATGCTGTACTGCAGCGCGTAGCCGTTCAGCGTCGTCGTGTCGTAGACGTTGTTGTAGATGTGGATCTGGCCGATGCGGGCCAGCGGGGCGCGCTGGACGATGCCCTTCCACACGTTGTGGTGGATGGAGACCCGCAGCTTCCCGGTGCTGTCGGTGTCGCTGCTGCCGATCAGCATCGTCTTGTCGTGGTTGGTGAACTGGTTCCGCTCGACGGTCACCAGGTCGGACCCCTTGGTGATGTCCAGCGCACCGTCGTGGATCTGGTACTCGCGGCCGTAGTACTTCGGGTTGGCGCTGTCGAAGTGCGCCGCGTCGGTGAAGCTGTTGTGGTCCGCCCAGACGTGGGTCGCGCCGCGCAGGGTGACCGAGTCGTACTGCGAGTTCCAGTTCCCCTCGTCGCCGTCCGTCGGGTCCCACTGCGGGAAGCAGTCCTGGGTGGCGGAGAAGGCGAGGTTGCGGACGATGACGTTGCCGACGTTCTGTATCTGGAGCATGCCGCCGGTGATCCCGGCCTTCGTCCCCGGTACACCGACGATGCTGGTGTTGGCCGGCACCTTGAAGACGATGTTCGCCGCCTGCTTCTTCTGGGCGGCGGCACGGGCCTTCTCCTGCGTGCCCGACGGCAGCTTCGAGCGGCCGTAGGTGGAGGGGTCGTAGGCCTTGAGGTACGCCGAGAGCGAGTAGCCCGTCCCCGACGCGTAGTCGGCGCAGCTCAGCTTCTTGCCGTTGTCGTCGGTGTTGGCGTCGATGGTGCCCTTGATCTTGATGATCCGCGGCGTGGTGTCGCTCGCGGACCCCAGCGCCTTCACCAGCTGCGCGCGGGTGGAGACGGTGAAGGTGTGCGCGGAGTCGGCCTTCGCGCCTCCGGTCGTACCGGAACCGGACGACGCCCAGCCGTCCTTGGCGGCGAGCGTCCGGTGGTACAGGTCGACGCTCGTCGTGCCGGCGTTCGCGTTCATCACGAGCACACCGGCACCGACACCGGCGGCGACGACGGCGGCGGAGACGACCAGGGTACGGCGCCCTCGGAGGGACCGGCGGTGGGAGGCAGAGGCCACGGGGATTCCTTACGCGGTTGCGGGGACGTGCTGTGCGTGAAGCCCCGGTGAAGGAGCTTGCGTCCCTAAGTGGCCGCTGGAATCAAAGGAGTTGCCGCGGGGCGGCCGGAGATTTCTCCGGCCGCCCCGCACCGCCCGAGGACTGCTACTGACCGAGGACTACGACGATGCCGACGCGCTCGGCTGGGTGTCCGTGCTGTCGTGCGTCTCGTCCGGCGCGACGCCCATGGTCAGGTGGGCACGCACCCCCTTGGCGATGTTCTTCTTGTTGAACTTCAGATAGAGCAGGCCGCCCTCGTGACCGTTGTCCGGGTAGATCGTGTCCTCGTCGAGGGTGGTGCGGGTCGTGGTGTTCGTGGAGTACGGCTCCACCTCCGCCGACAGCAGCACCGACTTCTCGTCGAAGAACAGCTGACCCGTGTGGCAGGTGTGGCCGCCCTCGTAACCGGCGTCCGTCCACTCGCCGTCCACGTGCACCTTGACGTGGATGTGCACGCAGCGGCCCTGGTACCAGCCCGGGAAGACGGTCTTGAAGGTGACGTAACCCCGCTTGTCGGTCTTCCAGGTGCCGCGCAGGTAGCGCTCGTCGTCGGTCGGCTCGGAGTGGCCGCCGCCGGTGCCGCCGGAGGGGGCGCCGGACGGGGGCTCGCCCGTCGGGGTGCCGGAGGGCGTGTCGGTCGGGGTGCCGGACGGGGCGCCGCCCCCGCCGCCGCTGCCCATGGCCTCGTAACCGGAGTAGACGCCGAGCGCGGTGCAGTGCCAGATGTCGACGGCCGCGTTCTTGACCGGCTTGCAGGTCTCGGCGTCGATCACCTTGAGGGTGAGGGCGAGGGGGATGCCCTCCTGGTCCTCGGTGATGTCCTGGCGGATCTTGTCGGCGTCGATGTAGTACGGGCCCTCGGTGGTCTCCGACGTGAGCGTGTAGCAGGTCTCCGCGATGCTCGACGCGCTCGCCGAGGCGCCCGTGGCCGACTCGTCGGCGGAGGCGGTCAGGGCGAGGCCGCCGCCCACGCCCACCGCTGCCACGGCGCCCGCGCCCACGGCGACGACCTTGCGGCGCGTCAGGTCCTTCTTGTGTTTCGGCTCTTGGGCCGTCTGCTTTCCCGTCATGGTCGGCGAAGCTAGGAGGGCCGCCTGTCAGGAGCGTGGGAAAGCACTGTGGAACCCATGAATCCTTAAAGCCTGGCCGAAATGGCCACCGGTTCTGCGCCTTTCTTCAGCAAAGGCTCTTGAAAGGCTTGCCTTACCCGCGCAGCCGCTTCGGCTTGCGGCAGCGGCTCGGCGGCGGTGGCGAGGGGCGCCGACTCCGTCGCCAGTCCCAGCGCCTCCCGCGCCGCCCCGACGTGCCGCAGCCCCTCCTGCGCCATCCGCGTCACGCGCTCGTACTCCGCCGCCGTACGGGCGTCCGCGAGCAGGACCCGGGCGGTGTGGTGGCACTCGGCGGCCTCCGTCAGCGCGTGCCCCGCCGCCCTGCCGTTGCTCGCCCAGGCACTCGCACCCGGCGGCATCAGACTGCCGCCGAGCCGGATCAGCCAGCGGTTGGCCTCGGCCTCCGCGTCCAGCTCGGTGGCGCCCCGCTCGGCCGGCGACCGCCGCAGTGCGACGACCGCGCCCACCGCTCCGGCGATCAACAGCGCCGAGAACGCGATCGCGTACCCCATGGCTTCCTCCTTGGCCGACAGGCCCCCTGGGGCCGCACCTGCGATGTCATCACCTATGACACGACAGGCTTCTGTGCTCCTCCCTCGGGATTGCTGTGTGCCTCCGGTGAGGTTTCCAAGTCGGTGTCCGAGGAGGCGTCCGCCGCGTATGTGAACCAGCAGTGGAGGCGGTGATGTCAGCCGTCGTGCGTCTCGTCCGGTGCGACGCCCAGCGTCAGATGGCCGTGGATGCCCCGGGCGATGTGCCTGCGGTCGTACTTGAGGTACAGCAGGCCGCCCTCATGGCCGTTGTCCGGGTAGATGGTGTCCTCGTCGAGGGTGGTGCGGGTCGTGGTGTTGCTCGCGTACGGCTCCACCTCGGCCGACTTCAGCACCGACTTCTCGTCGAAGAACAACTGGCCCGTGTGGCAGGCGTGGCCGCCCTCGTAACCGGCGTCCGTCCAGGTGCCGTCCACATGGACCTTCACGTGGATGTGGACGCAGCGGCCCTGGTACCAGCCGGGGAAGACGGTCCGGAAGGTGACCTGGCCGTGCCGGTCCGTGCGCCAGGTGCCGCGCAGGTAGCGCTCGTCGTCGGTCGGCTCCTGGTGCCCGCCGCCACCGCCCGGGGGAGGCCCGGTCGGGGTGCCCGACGGCGGCGGGCCAGTGGGGGCTGGGCCTCCGCCGCCGCTGCCCATCGCCTCGTACCCCGAGTAGATGCCCGAGGCGTTGCAGTGCCAGATGTCCACCGCCGCGTTCCTCAGTGGCCTGCACGTCTCCGCGTCGATCACCTTCAGGCGGAGATGGAGCGGGATGCCGTCCTGGTCCTCGGTGACGTCCTGGCGGATCTTGTCGGCGTCGATGTAGTACGGCCCCTCGACCAGCTCCGAGGTCAGCGTGTAGCAGGCGTCCTCCGCGGCCCCGCTCGCGGCGCCGTCGTCCGCGGCCGCGCTCGCCGCGAAGGCGCCGCCGACCCCCACCGCGGTCACGGCCACACCGCCGGCCGCCAGAACGGTACGGCGGGCCAACTCCCGTCTTTCTTCAGGTGCCTGAGTGTCTGTCATGGCGTTGGACGCTAGGCGTGAGGCACCTGGCAGGAACATCGGAAAGAGCTGTGAATCCAGGTGTGCAGGCGAAAGGGCTCGAAACCGACGCCGGTTTCGAGCCCTTCTGCCTGCGTGTGCCTACTTCGGCTGCGGCTTGCGCACCGTCAGGTGCAGCTCCTTCAGCCGCGCCTCCTCCAGCTCCGTCGGCGCGCCCATCATCAGGTCCTGGGCGTTGCCGTTGAGCGGGAAGGCGATGGTCTCGCGGATGTTCGGCTCGTCCGCGAGGAGCATGACGATGCGGTCGACACCGGGGGCGATGCCGCCGTGCGGCGGGGCGCCGAAGCGGAAGGCGCGCAGCATGCCGGCGAACTTCTCCTCGACGGTCTCGCGGTCGTAGCCCGCGATCTCGAAGGCCTTCAGCATGATCTCCGGCTCGTGGTTCCGGATCGCGCCGGAGGACAGCTCGACGCCGTTGCAGACGATGTCGTACTGCCAGCCCAGGATGTCCAGCGGGTCCTGGGTCTCCAGGGCCTCGAGGCCACCCTGCGGCATGGAGAACGGGTTGTGCGAGAAGTCGATCGCGCCGGTGTCCTCGTCCTTCTCGTACATCGGGAAGTCGACGATCCAGCAGAACCGGAAGACGCCCTCCTCGAAGTGCCCGGCGCGCTTGGCGGCCTCGACCCGGACCGCGCCCATGATCTTCGAGACCTCGTCGAACTCGCCCGCGCCGAAGAACACGGCGTGCCCGGCGGCCAGCGACAGACGCTTGGTCAGCTCGGCGACGTTCTCCTCGGTGAGGAACTTCGCGATCGGGCCGGTCAGCGAGCCGTCCTCGGCCACACGCACCCAGGCCAGGCCCTTGGCGCCCTGCGAGACCGCGAAGTCACCGAGCTGGTCGAAGAACTTGCGGGGCTGGCCGGAGACGTCCGGCACAGGCAGCGCACGCACGTGCTTGCCGGCGAAGGCCTTGAACTCCGAGCCCTCGAAGACGTCGGTGATGTCGACGAGCTCCAGCTGGGCGCGCAGGTCCGGCTTGTCGGAGCCGTACTTCAGCATCGCCTCGCGGAACGGGATCCGCGGGAAGGGGGAGGTGACGTGGCGGCCGCCGCCGAACTCCTCGAAGAGCTCCGTCATGAGCTGCTCGATCGGGCGGAACACGTCCTCCTGCTCGACGAAGCTCATCTCGACGTCGAGCTGGTAGAACTCGCCCGGCGAGCGGTCCGCGCGCGCGTCCTCGTCGCGGAAGCAGGGCGCGATCTGGAAGTAGCGGTCGAAGCCGGAGATCATCAGCAGCTGCTTGAACTGCTGCGGAGCCTGCGGGAGGGCGTAGAACTTGCCCGGGTTCAGACGGGACGGCACGACGAAGTCACGCGCGCCCTCGGGGGAGGTGGCGGACAGGATCGGCGTCGCCATCTCGTTGAAGCCCAGCGCCGTCATCTTGTGACGGATCGCGGAGATGACCGCCGTACGCAGCATGATGTTGCGGTGCATGCGCTCGCGGCGCAGGTCCAGGAAGCGGTACTCCAGGCGCCGCTCCTCGTTGACCCCGTCCTCGGTGTTGATGGTGAAGGGGAGCGGGGCGGCGGCGCCGAGCAGCTCGACCTCGCCGACCTCGACCTCGATCTCACCGGTCGGCAGCTCCGGGTTGATGTTCTCGGTGCCTCGGGAGACGACCTTGCCGTCGACGCGGACGGTCGACTCCTTGGTGACCTTGTCGAGGGCCTCGTAGGCGGGCGTGCCGGGGCGGGCGACGAGCTGCGTGATGCCGTAGTGGTCGCGCAGATCGATGAAGAGGATGCCGCCCAGGTCGCGCCGATTGTGCAGCCAGCCACTCAGCCGGACGTCGGTGCCGACGTCAGAGGAGCGGAGCTCGCCGCAGGTGTGGGACCTGTACCGATGCATCGTCGTTCATCCAGTCTTCGCGGATCGGGGGGCACGTTTCACGTGAAACAACCCCAGGGTACCGGGCACCCCAAGATCGGCTCCCCACCATTAAGACGTGGCAATCGGTGGCACTCCTCGATCACCTCTCCATAAAGTGGGGCAATGCGCACTGGTGAGCCTCTGCCCGCCGTGGGGGAGGTTCTCGCCGCCCTCGCGACCGGCCTGTGGCACTGGGACACCGCCACCGAACTGGTCACGGTCGATGCCGAGGCGGCTCGGCTCCTCGGCCTGCCGCCCGTACAGACGACCCTCACGGAGGCCAAGGCACGGGCCCGTCTCCATCCGGTCGACTGGAACGAGATCATCGCCGTCGTCGGCCTCGCGGTCGCCGAGGGCACGCTGGCCGAGGTGCGGATCCGGGTCATGGACGAGCAGGGAAGGGTGATCCGTGTCGTCCGGTCCCGTTCCAAGCCGTCGTTCGATCCCGGCAACAAGTCCTTCCAGCTGATCGGCACCCTCCAGGAGGTCACCGAGCCGACCCCGGGCACGCCTGCCGGGCGCGTCGCCGTCACCGGGTGACTGGCGGCGCTCGCGGGAGGCGTTCCTGCTGGACGCGGGCCGGGCGCTGGCCGAGGCGCGGTCGACGGAGGAGGTGCTGCGGGTCACGGGCGCCCTGTCGATGCCGGGGTTCACTCCGGACGGGCTCGCGGTGTTCGGTGTGGAGGGCGACCGGCTGACGATCATCGGCCACCACGGGCACCAGCCCGGCGACGACGGCCCCTTCTCGCACATGTCACTGGACACGGACTACCCGGCCGCCGAGGTGGTCCGCACCGGCCGTGCCGTCTACATCTCCACGCCCGAGCAGTACAAGTCGCGCTATCCGGCGGCCTGGCCGCTGGCCGCGTCCTTCAACCGCCATTCCTGGGCGTTCCTGCCGCTGACGGTGGCCGGACGCACGATGGGCGCCTGGATGGCCGCCTTCGCCTACCCGGTCACCTTCAATCCCGACGAGCGGTCCGTGCTGACGACGGTGGCCCGCATGCTCGCCCAGGCCCTGTCCCGGGCCGGCGCCGCCGAGACCGAGCGCGCCCTGACCGACGGCCTGCAGCGCTCGATGCTCCCGACGCTCGGCCCGCAGATACCGGGCATGAGCGTCGCCGCGCGCTATGTCCCCACCGGTGGCGGCCTCCAGGTCGGCGGCGACTGGTACGACATGATCCCGCTGCCCAACGGCCGTATCGCCCTGGTCATCGGCGACGTCCAGGGCCATGACGTGCGGGCGGCCGGTCTGATGGGTCAGCTGCGCATCGCCCTGCGCGCCTACGCCTCCGAGGGCCACCGCCCCGACGCGGTGCTCTCCCGCGCCTCACGCTTCCTGCACGGCATGACGGACGGCGCCCTCGACGAGGACGCCATCTCGGACCTGCGCTTCGCGACCTGTCTGTATGTCGAGGCCGACCCGGCCACCGGCACCCTCGACATCGCCCGCGCCGGCCACCCGGACCCGGCGATCCGGATGGCCGACGGCACGGTGCTGGCGCGGCCGACGGCGGGCGGACTGCCGCTCGGCATCGACCCGGACGCCGACTACCCGACCACCCGGATCACCCTCGAGCCCGGCGAGACCATGCTGATCTGCACCGACGGTCTGATCGAGACCGGCGGGCACGACCTGGAGAGCGGCTGGCAGCGGCTCCGTACGATCCTCGAGGAGCACAAGGGCGACCTGGAGGAGCTCGCCGACGCCCTGGTCCAGGGGGTGCACGGCCCCTCCTCCCACCACACCACCGGCCCGCTCGCCGACCGGCGCGAGGACGACATAGCCGTACTGCTGCTGTGCCGGCCGGGGGAGGGCTGCGGCGAGACGCTGTTCGTGCCGCCGCCGGTGCGCCGCACCATGCTGTCCGTCGCGCAGGCCGAGCCGGAGCGGGTGGCGGTGGCCCGTCAGCAGCTGCGCGAGCTGCTGCACGACTGGGATTCACAGGACCAGGTCGACTCGGCGGTGCTGCTGCTGTCGGAGATGCTCACCAACGTCCTGGTGCACACGGACGCCGATGCGCTGCTGGCGGCCGAGGTGCGGGGCGAGACCGGGGAGCGCCGGATGCGCGTCGAGGTCACCGACACCAGCGACGACCTCCCGCACAAGCGCCGCCCCGGCGAACTCGCCTCCTCCGGCCGCGGCCTGGTCCTCATCGAGCTGCTCGCCGACTCCTGGGGCGTGGCCCCGCAGGGCGAGGGCAAGACCATCTGGTTCGAGCTCTACGAGTCCGAGGAGTCGGCCGCCGGCTCCGGGTAGCGCGCCCGCAGTTCGTGTACGACGCCGGAGGCGGCCGCGGTCAGGGGCACCGCCAGCAGCATGCCGAGGACACCGGCCACGGACGCCCCGGCGGTGATCGCGACCATCACGACCGCCGGGTGCATCTGCACGGTGCGGCTCTGGATCGCCGGCTGCAGCACATGCCCCTCCAGCACCTGCACGGCGAGGACGACGCCCAGGACCCACAGCGCGATCACGAACCCCCGGTCGGCGAGCGCGACGAGCACGGCGAGGGCTCCGGAGATGAAGGCGCCGAGGTAGGGGATGTAGGCGCCGACGAAGACGAGCGCGCCCAGCCCCGGCGCCCCCGGCACATCGAGGACGAGCAGCCCGACGGTGATGCAGAGGGCATCGATGAGGGCGATGACGGTGGTCCCCCGCATGAACCCCTCGACGGCTTCGAAGGCCCGCCGGGCCATGGCCTCGACGGTGTCGCCGCTCTGCCCCGGAGCGATGCCCCGGATCAGACCGGCGGCCTTGTGCGAGTCCCGTAGAAAGAAGAAGACGAGAAGCAGTGCCAGCACGGCCATGGCGATGCTCTCGCCGACGATGCTGACCCCGCTGATGACGTTGGACGCGGCCGTCCCCCCGAACCTGGTCAGCAGGTCCTTCGCGTTGGAGGCGAGATCGTCCAGCGAGGTCCCGGCGGCCCCGAAATGGTCGGCGACCCCCTGGGCCGCGTCCTTCAGCGAGGCGACGATCTGGTCCCCGGTGTCGATGAGCGCGGCGACGACGATGTACACGGCCCCGCCGACCACTGCCACCACCGCGACACAGGTGAGCCCGGCGGCCACGGACCGATTGACCTTCGCCTTCACCAGCCGCCGGTACAGGGGCCCCAGCAGCGCGGTCCCGAGCAGGGCGAGCAGCACCGGCGTCACGGCCGTCCGGAACGCCGCGCACAGCCTGATCCCGACGTACACGACCCCGGCGACGAGCAGCACGACGGCACACCAGGCGGCGAGCCGTCGTACGGGGTCGGGGAGCAGCTGCACGGCTCAAGGCGATCACGGGCGGCCACGCCTGTCCTGCGCGGACGGGCCGCCCGGGTGAGGGAACGTCAGAGCCTGTGTTCGGACCCCCGGGCGGGGGTCTGTACACAGGCTCTCGGCTCACGCGCGCGGCCCCGAGGGCACCCTCGGGGGCTCGGTCGGAGCCATGGACGGCTCGGCGGGCGCCGTAATCGGCCTCTCCGCCGCTGCGGCCGGTGGGCGCAGCGCCAGCAGCAGCCCCGCCGCCAGCGTCCACACCGCCATGAGAAGTGGGGTGATCCAGGCGGTGAACGGGCCCGCCAGGGACCCCAGCGCGATGATGAGCGCCGGCCAGCCCAGCCACTGCGGCAGGGCGTCGGTCGTCCGGGACACCCGCCACATCGCGAACAGCAGCACCGCGGCCGCACCCATGGCGCCGATGAGCGCGCCGTAGGCCAGGTCGATCAGCAGCATGGCCAGCAGGGCCGTCCCCGGGATCACCAGGAACGTGTCGTCGTATTTGGCCGAGATCGCGAAGATGCCGGAGATCAGTCCCGCGGCCATCACGAGCACGGCGAAGGCGATGCCCCCCGCGAGGACCAACTGCGACCGCTTCCCGGCGACGCGGGTGAGGGCACCCAGGAAGAACAGGAACAGCACGCACGAGGCAAGCAGCAGCAGAGTCGTGGCCTCGAGCAGGTCGAGGTTGCTGTCCTTGAGGTAGAAGCTGAGGGTGCGGGTCAGGCCCCTCTTTCCGGTGTCGTCCGGGGTGTTGTTGTCCAGGATGATCACGGCGGTGAGCATGATCACCCCGGACCCCACACCGGCGGCACCGGGCCAGTACAGTCGCTTCGTCATCTCGGCCTCCTCGCGACGAGCTCCCGCGAGGGTCCCGATTCAGGACTCTTTTTCTATTCTGCCCCTCTTATCCCCTGTTTACCTTCCGAGCTCAGAGGCCGCCCTCGGTCATCCCGTGCACCGCCGGGATGGTCCCCAGGCGGCCCTTCTGGAAGTCCTCGAAGGCCTGCTGGAGCTCCTCGCGGGTGTTCATGACGAACGGGCCGTAGTGGGCCATGGGCTCACGGATCGGCTGTCCGCCGAGGAGCACGACCTCCAGGTCCGGCGTGTGGGAGTCCTGCTTCTCGTCCGCGCGGACGGTCAGCGCGGAGCCCGCGCCGAACACGGCGGTCTGGCCCAGCTGGATCGGGCGGCGCTCGGCGCCGACCGCGCCCCGGCCGGCGAGGACGTACGCGAGACCGTTGAAGTCCTCGCGCCACGGCAGCGTGATCTCCGCGCCGGGTGCCAGCGTCGCGTGGATCATCGTGATCGGCGTGTGCGTGATGCCGGGGCCCTGGTGGCCGTCGAGCTCACCGGCGATGACGCGGAGCAGGGCGCCGCCGTCGGGGGTGGTGAGCAGCTGGACGTTGCCGCCGCGGATGTCCTGGTAGCGCGGGGCCATCATCTTGTCCCTGGCCGGGAGGTTCACCCACAGCTGCAGGCCGTGGAACAGGCCGCCGGACATGACGAGGGACTCCGGCGGGGCCTCGATGTGCAGCAGGCCCGAGCCCGCGGTCATCCACTGGGTGTCGCCGTTGGTGATGGTGCCGCCACCGCCCTGCGAGTCCTGGTGGTCGAAGATCCCGTCGATGATGTACGTGACGGTCTCGAAGCCGCGGTGCGGGTGCCAGGGGGTGCCCTTGGGCTCGCCCGGCGCATACTCCACCTCACCCATCTGGTCCATCATGATGAACGGGTCGAGGTGCTTGTAGTTGATCCCCGCGAACGCCCGGCGCACCGGGAAGCCCTCACCCTCGAAACCGCTCGGCGCGGTCGTGACGGCGAGCACGGGACGTGCCACGGCGTCGGCCGGCGCGGCCACGCGGGGCAGGGTCAGCGGGTTCTCGACGGTCACTGCAGGCATGTCGGTACCTCCTTGTGCGGCCAGTTTAGTTGAGCATTGAACTTTCTGCTACCCGTAACGGAGAAAGCCCGGAGGGCATTCCCTCCGGGCTCTCGTAGGTAGGTGTCAGCCGTACATCCTGCGCATCGCGAACTCGACCATCTGCTCGACCGCCTTCGCGTCGAACACCATCCGATGCTCGCCCTCCATGTCGACGACGAAGCCGTATCCGGTCGGCAGGAGATCGATGACCTCGGCCCCCGTGATCACGAAGTACTTGGACTCCTTGCCCGCGTACCGGCGCAGCTCCTTGAGCGAGGTGAACATCGGGATCACCGGCTGCTGGGTGTTGTGCAGGGCGAGGAAACCGGGGTTGTCGCCGCGCGGGCAGTAGACCTTCGAGGTCGCGAAGACCTGCTGGAAGTCCTCCGCGGACATCTGGCCGGTGGTGAAGGCCCGTACCGCGTCCGCGAGCGACGGCGGGGAGGGCTCGGGATACAGCGGTTGCTGCTGCCCGTAGCCCCCGGGGCCCTGCTGCGGCTGGGCGTACTGCTGCTGAGCACCCGCACCCACGTTCTGGTCGTAGCCGTACATGAGCGCAAGAGTACTGAGTCACAGATGACCCAATCGGGGTTGCTTCTTATTACCGGCGGGTAGCATCATCGTAGCTACTTGTTGGTACGTGAACTAGCGCGAGGATCCAGTGCCTCGCCGATCTCTCTAAACGGAGCAGTCGCCATGGGGCACTACAAGTCGAATCTCCGCGACATCGAGTTCAACCTCTTCGAAGTGCTGGGCCGCGAGAAGCTGTACGGCACCGGCCCGTTCGAGGAGATGGACACCGACACCGCGAAGAGCATCCTCGAGGAGCTGACCCGTCTCGCCGAGAACGAGCTGGCGGAGTCCTTCGCGGACGCCGACCGCAACCCGCCGGTCTTCGACCCGGAGACGAACACCGCCCCGGTCCCGGCGTCGTTCAAGAAGAGCTACAAGGCCTTCATGGACTCGGAGTACTGGCGGCTCGGCCTGCCCGAGGAGATCGGCGGCACCACCTCCCCGCGCTCCCTGATCTGGGCGTACGCGGAGCTGCTGCTCGGCTCGAACCCGGCCGTGTGGATGTACTCCTCCGGCCCGGCGTTCGCCGGCATCCTCTACGACGAGGGCAACGACGTACAGAAGAAGATCGCCCAGATCGCGGTGGAGAAGACCTGGGGCTCCACCATGGTGCTCACCGAGCCGGACGCCGGTTCGGACGTGGGCGCCGGCCGCACCAAGGCGGTCCAGCAGGAGGACGGCTCCTGGCACATCGAGGGCGTGAAGC
The DNA here is from genome assembly GCF_042893105.1 of Streptomyces sp. NPDC001663. NCBI lineage: Bacteria > Bacillati > Actinomycetota > Actinomycetes > Kitasatosporales > Streptomycetaceae > Streptomyces > Streptomyces sp. NPDC001663. Next base: position 34,358 of record NZ_JBIAUR010000012.1, read on the forward strand.
GCTTCATCACGTCCGGTGAGCACGACATGGAGGAGAACATCCTCCACTACGTCCTCGCCCGCCCCGAGGGCGCCGGCCCCGGCACCAAGGGCCTGTCCCTCTTCCTCGTCCCGAAGTACCTCTTCGACTTCGAGACCGGCGAGCTGGGCGAGCGCAACGGCGTCTACGCCACCAACGTCGAGCACAAGATGGGCCTGAAGGCCTCCAACACCTGCGAGATGACGTTCGGCGACCAGCACCCCGCCAAGGGCTGGCTGATCGGCGACAAGCACGACGGCATCCGCCAGATGTTCCGCATCATCGAGTTCGCCCGCATGATGGTCGGCACGAAGGCGATCTCCACGCTCTCGACGGGCTACCTCAACGCCCTCGAGTACGCCAAGGAGCGCGTCCAGGGTCCGGACCTCGCGAACTTCATGGACAAGACCGCACCCAAGGTCACCATCACGCACCACCCGGACGTACGCCGCTCGCTGATGACGCAGAAGGCGTACGCCGAGGGCATGCGCGCCCTGGTGCTGTACACGGCCTCCATCCAGGACGAGATCCAGGTCAAGGAGGCCGCGGGCGAGGACGTCGCCGCGCTGGAGGCGCTGAACGACCTGCTCCTGCCGATCGTGAAGGGCTACGGCTCCGAGAAGGGCTACGAGCAGCTCGCCCAGTCGCTGCAGACCTTCGGCGGCTCCGGCTTCCTGCAGGAGTACCCGATCGAGCAGTACATCCGCGACGCCAAGATCGACACCCTGTACGAGGGCACCACCGCGATCCAGGGCCAGGACTTCTTCTTCCGGAAGATCGTCCGCAACCAGGGCTCGGCGCTGAACTCCCTCGCCGAGGACATCAAGAAGTTCCTGGCGCTCGGCACCGGCGGCGAAGACCTGGCCGGCGCCCGCGAGCACCTCGCGAAGGCCGCCGTGGAGCTGGAGGCCATCGTCGGCCTGATGCTGACCGACCTCGCGGCCACCGAGCAGGACGTCAAGAACATCTACAAGGTGGGCCTGAACACCACCCGTCTGCTGCTGGCCTCCGGTGACGTGGTCGTCGGATACCTGCTGCTCAAGGGTGCCGCGGTCGCCGCCGAGAAGCTGGAGACGGCCTCCGCCAAGGACAAGGCGTTCTACCAGGGCAAGATCGCTGCGGCGAAGTTCTTCGCGGCGAGCGTCCTGCCCGGAGTCACCGGCGCCCGCAAGCTCGCCGAGGGCGTCGACCTGGACCTGATGGAGCTGGACGAGGCCGCGTTCTAGCCTTCCCGGTTCCCGGTTCCGGGCTCTTCGGTTCCGGGTTCCAGGCTCCTCGGTTCTGGGTAGCCAAAACTCCACATCGCCCTCACGAGGGCCCGCTCCCAGTACGAGGAGCGGGCCCTCGTACGTCGTTAAGGTGAACCCCATGAGCGAACCCCCCCGCTTCGACCGCGGCCACACCGACGACCTCATGTCCTTCCTGACGGCAAGCCCGTCGCCGTACCACGCGGTGGCGAGCGCCGCCGAGCGGCTGGAGAAGGCAGGCTTCAGGCAGGTCGCGGAGACGGACGCCTGGGACGGGACGAGCGGCGGCAGGTACGTACTGCGCGGTGGCGCGATCGTGGCCTGGTACGTCCCCGAGGGCGCGGCGCCCCACACGCCGTTCCGCATCGTCGGCGCGCACACCGACTCCCCGAACCTGCGGGTCAAGCCGCTGCCCGACACCGGGGCGCACGGCTGGCGCCAGGTGGCGGTGGAGATCTACGGCGGGCCGCTGCTCAACTCCTGGCTCGACCGCGACCTGGGCCTGGCGGGCCGGCTGACCCTGAGGGACGGCTCGACGCGCCTGGTGAACGTGGACCGGCCGCTGCTGCGCGTCCCGCAGCTCGCCATCCACCTGGACCGTTCGGTGTCTGCGGAGGGCCTCAAGCTCGACAAGCAGCGCCATCTGACGCCCATCTGGGGTCTGGGCAACGAGGTGCGCGACGGCGACCTGATCTCCTTCCTGGAGGAGACCGCGGGGCTGCCGTCGGGCGAGGTCACCGGCTGGGACCTGATGACGCACTCGGTGGAGCCGCCGGCGTACCTGGGCCGCGACAAGGAGCTGCTCGCCGGGCCGCGAATGGACAACCTGCTGTCCGTGCACGCGGGCGTGGCCGCGCTCGCGGCTGCGGCCGGGGGCAGACCGCCCTACATCCCCGTACTGGCCGCGTTCGACCACGAGGAGAACGGCTCGCAGTCGGACACCGGCGCGGACGGGCCGCTGCTCGGCAGTGTGCTGGAGCGTTCCGTGTTCGCGCGCGGGGGCTCGTTCGAGGACCGGGCGAGAGCCTTCGCGGGCACGGTCTGTCTGTCCTCGGACACGGGCCATGCGGTCCATCCCAACTACGCGGAGCGCCACGACCCGACGCACCACCCCCGGGTCAACGGCGGGCCGATCCTCAAGGTCAACGTCAACAACCGCTACGCCACGGACGGTTCGGGCCGCGCGGTCTTCGCCGCCGCCTGCGAGAAGGCGAACGTCCCCTTCCAGTCCTTCGTCTCCAACAACTCCATGCCGTGCGGCACGACGATCGGCCCGATCACGGCGGCCCGGCACGGCATCAAGACGGTCGACATCGGCGTGGCGATCCTGTCGATGCACAGCGCCCGCGAGCTGTGCGGCGTGGACGATCCGCATCTGCTGGCGAGTGCGCTGACGGCGTTCCTGGAGGGGTGAGTTCCGGGAAGTTTTTGTCCCCCCATGGGCAACCTTTTTGAACCTGTTCAAGGTGAGCTCCGGCGGCGTACGATGCGCCCATTCTTGAACGATCTTCAGTCTCGTGGGGGGACTACACATGCGAAGAAGGTTGGCGCTCGCCTGCGCTTCCGTGGCGGCGGGCCTGCTGCTCGGCCCGGTGCCGGCGGCGCACGCGGCGGTGGCGCCGGTGCTGTACGGGGTCGGCAGCGGTGACCACCCGGGCGAGGGCCTGGTGTGGGTGTCCGCCTCGTCCGACACCGCCATCACCTCGATCACCGCGCACCTCTACGCGCCGGGCTCCGCCGCCGACGCCCAGGAGGTCACCGAGGTCAGCGACTTCACACCGGACTCCAGCACCGGCTTCGCCAACACGTGGCGCACCACCGCCCCGCTGCGCCTGGCAGACCTCGGCACCTACCGCGTCGTGGTCGACCTGACCGACGCCGACGGTGACACGACCACGGCCGAGAGCACCTACCAGTACGAGCTCGAGGCGAACCTGACGGATCTGCAGGCCACCCCGCAGAGCCCGGACTACGAGCACCAGGGCGTCACCGTCTCCGGCGGCTTCACGGTCACCGACCCGCGCACCGGCGAGACGACGCCGGCGGCGGGCACGGAGGTGGATCTGGAGATCTCCAACGGGGACGACAAGACGACCACGACCGGCACCGACGGCCGTTTCACCACCGCGTACACCGTGACCGACCCGTCCAGCGGCACCGTCAACGCCTGGCTGCGGCCGGCCGAGCCCTGGTACCAGTCCAGGGCCAACGAGAGCGTCGAGGTCCGGGCCGTGCAGTCGCAGACGCGCGTGACCCTGGACTCCACCGACGTGTACGTGAAGGCCGGTCAGCCCGCCACGGTCTCCGGCACGGCCGAGGTGTACGTCGGCGACGCATGGAAGCCGCTGGCCGGAGCCGTCGTCGACGAGGTGTGGGACGGCGGCGACGGAGGCCCCGGCGTCGCTTCACGACCCGTCACGGGCGCCGACGGCCGCTTCGCCGGAAACCTGACCGTGCCGCGGACCGGACGGGTCGATGTGCAGGTGCGCACCGGGACGTACCTGAAGTACAGCGGGTATCAGACGGTCAACGTGTACGTCGCGAACAAGACGTCCCTCACCTCCTTCACGGCGACCTTGAACAAGTACTCCGAACTCACCGCCAAGGGCCTGCTGATCACCGGCAAGCAGATGCCCTCGGACGCGGTCAACAAGGTCGAACTCCAGTACTCGGCCGATGGGAAGACCGGCTGGCAGACCATGAAGACGGTCACGCCGAGCGGCGGCGAAACCGAAACCGGAGTGCCCTTCAAGGGCACGTTCGACGCGCCCTACAAGGGCTACTACCGGGCGCACTTCAAGGGCAGCCGCGACTTCCAGGAGTCGTACAGTTCCATCGCCCACGCCCAGCGCACACCGACCCGCATCGTCGACGGCAACGCCTCGCCGGAGCCGGTCCGCAAGGGCCGCACGATCACCTACAAGGGCAAGCTGCAGCACTCCACTTCGTCGGGCTGGAAGGCCTACGGCGGCCAGAAGGTGAAGATCCTCTTCCGGCCCAAGGGCTCCAGCACCTGGTACGACATGGGCAACGCCACCACCCGCACCGACGGCACCTTCAGCAAGGGCTGCACGGCCTCGAAGGACGGCACGTGGGTCGCGGTGCTGCTCTACCCGGACAGCACCCACCTGGTGAGCTCCGGCCGCGAGGACTACGTCGACGTGACGTGAGGCAGGTCGACGCGACGTGAGCGACGGCCTCCGCATGGGCAACGGGCGTGCGGGTACCCGGAGTCGGCCGGAAGACCGGCACATCCGGGACCGCACAGGGAGGCGACACTCATGGGCCTCGGTGGATGCATCATCCTCATCGCCACGGGAGCCATCCTCACGTTCGCGACCGACTGGCACATGAAGGGGGTCAACCTCGACCTGGTAGGCATCATCCTCATGATCGTCGGACTGATCGGCGTCAGCACCTTCAGCAGCATCGCCCGCCGCCGGCGCGTGGTGGTGCCGCCCACGACACCGGTCATCGACGAGGAACGGCCGCACCACCGGCGGGACGGCTACAGCGACGGTTACGGCGTCTGAGCGTCCATCCCCGCCAGGACCAACGGGAGGCGGTCCGTCCCCTCGACGGAGAGGCGGACGGGCACGCCCCAGTCCTGCTGGTGGACGTGGCAGGCGGGGTATTCGTTCGACGGGTCGTCGTCGCAGGACGCGGCCATCGCCGACACGTGCAGGACGCCTTCCTCGATCTCCGGGTTGAGCTCCAGAGTGCGGGACAGGTCCGTGTCCGCTCCCTCTCCGGCGAGCAGCAGCTCGGGCGGGGTGGACGAAACGAGCAGGCGGGTCGAGGGGTAGCGGGTGTCGAGCTTCTGGCCCGCCGGGGCCTGGAAGATCACGTCCAACTGGAGCTTGCCGGGGGCGACTTCGGTGGCGGCGCGCTGCGTGCGGTGGGCGACCGATTCGACTCGTACGGCCGCTTCCGGCAGGCGCAAGCGGGTCAGCCTGTGCCTGGCCGACTCGACGACCACGATGTCGTCGCCGACCAGGACGGCGTCGCTCGGCTCTCTCAAGTCCGTGGCCAGGGTGGTGACTTCGCCCGTCGCCGGGTCGTACCGGCGCAGGGCGTGGTTGTAGGTGTCGCTGACGGCCACCGAACCGTCCGGCAGTGCGGTGACGCCCAACGGGTGCTGGAACAGGGCCTGTTCGGCGACCCCGTCACGGTGGCCGAAGTCGAACAGGCCCGTCCCGACGGCAGTGTGGACGACGCCGTCGAGGTCCACCCAGCGCAGGGCCGAGGTCTCGGAGTCGGCGAGCCAGAGCCGGTCGGCGGTGGCGGCGAGCCCGGAGGGCTGCGCGAACCAGGCCTCGGCGCCGGGGCCGTCGACCAGGCCCTCGTTGGTGGTGCCGGCGGTGACGGCGACGGTGCTGTCGCCCGGGTCGTAGGCCCACAGCTGGTGGACGCCGGCCATGGCGATCCAGACCTTGTCGCCGAAGACCGCGACGTCCCAAGGTGAGGAGAGGTCGATCTCGCGGGCGGGCCCGGCCGTGGGCGAGCCCTGCCACCACTGTCTGCCCGTGCCCGCAAGGGTGGTGACCTCGCCGGTCGCGAGGTCCAGCCGCCGCAGGGCGTGGTTCACGGTGTCGGCCACGACCACCGAGCCCTCGTCGAGCAGGGCCAGGCCCTGCGGCTCGCTGAACGTGGCCGTGTCCGCCGCACCGTCCTCGAACCCGCGCGCACCGGAGCCGATCCGCCGCACGACCGTCTCCCCGTCCGGTTCCAGCTCCACCAGCTGGTGCCGGGTGGTGTCGCTGACCAGGAAGTTCCCGGACGGCAGGACGAGGGCCTTGCCCGGGAAGCGCAGGGTGGTCGGCTCCGGCTCCGGCGCCACATACGGGCCGTCGCCGCGCCGCAGCGTCCCCTTCGCCCCGTGCTCCGCCTCCAGCTCCGTCACCAGCCGCTCGATGGCGTGCACATGGCCCTCGCCGGCGTGCTGCGCGACGACGTACCCCTCGGGGTCGATCACCACGAGGGTCGGCCACGCGCGCACGGCGTACTGCTTCCAGGTCGCGAGCTCGGGGTCGTCGAGGACCGGGTGCTCCACGCCGTACCGCTCGACGGCGTCGACCACGGCCGTGTGCTCCGCCTCGTGCACGAACTTGGGCGAGTGCACGCCGATGACCACGACCGTGTCCGAGTGCCTTCTCTCCAGCTCCCGCAGTTCGTCCAGGACATGCAGGCAGTTGATGCAGCAGAACGTCCAGAAGTCGAGCACGACGATGCGTCCTCGCAGGTCGGCGAGGGTGTACTGCTGGTCGCCCGTGTTCAGCCAACCGCCCTTGCCCACCAGTTCGGGGGCGCGGACGCGGACGCGTCGGGGAGAGGAAGCGGTCATGGATCAAGAGTGCCACCCGCCACCGACAACGGCCCCGGCGCCCGTCCTCGGGCCCGCCCGCCCCCGATCCCGTGGGTCCCGTCAGCCCTGGCGGACCACGTCCGTGCCGGGGCCGCCGGAAAGGGTGTCGCTGCCCGCGCCGCCGTACAGCTTGTCGTTCCCGCTGTTGCCGTACAGCCTGTCGTTGCCGCTGTTGCCGTACAGGACGTCGTCGCCCTTGCCGCCGTAGAGGCTGTCGTTGCCGGTTCCGCCGGTGATCGTGTCCTTGCCGTCGTCGCCGGACAGGTACTGGGCTCCGGAGCCGCCGTGCAGCGTGTCGTTGCCCTTGCCGCCCTGGACGATGTTGTCGCCGCCGCTCGCGGTGATCGTGTCGTTGCCGTCCTCGCCCCAGGCCAGGCCCTCCGCGCCCACGGTGATGGTGTCGTTGCCCGTGCCGCCCGAGACGTAGGCGCCGTCGAGACGGCCGGAGTCGGTCGACTTGTCGTTGCCGGCGCCCAGCGAGATCTGGGCGTAGGTGTACACCTGGTCGGTGCTGTTGGTGTACGCGAGCGTGTCGTTGCCGTCGCCGAGGTCCGTGATCAGGCCGGGGTACGGGTCCTGGCTGTCCACCAAGGTGACCGTGCAGGAGACCTTCGTGTGGTCCGAGCCGACGGGGTAGGCACAGTCGTGGCCCGCGGTGATCGGGACGACGTCGTCGATCAGGTAGGTGATGCCCGTCTTGTCGGCGGTGAGCGACGCGGTGACGGTGGCCTTGTTGGTCTGGCCGGCGGCGGCCTTGTAGGTGAGCTGCCAGTCGTACTGGTTGACGGCGGCGGTGGCCGGCGCCGTCGCGGCTCCGGCGGTGGTGGCCAGGGCGAGCGGTACGGCCAGGGCCGTACCGAGGAGCAGCGTGGCCGCCGAGACGGCGCGTATCACCGGGCGGCGGGCGGGACGAGAGGGCATGGAGAAACCTCCGAGACGGACGTGCGGCGCTGTGCGCCTTGTGCAAGATCCGACTCGGGTCCCGCCCGTTTGGTTGGTCAACTTCCTTGTGCGTACGTGAAGTTCAACTGCGGTACACCACTTGGACCGGTGGATCCCGGTTGCGGGTCAGGCAAGGGCGTGGCCGGTCGTCGCGTCCACGTGGCCGGGCACCTCGTCGTGCCGGTCGCCGACCGTGAGGGTGCCGGTGGGCTCGAGGAGCAGGATCTCGGCGGGCACGGGCGCGTAGGGCTTGTGTTCGGTGCCGCGCGGGACGGTGAACACCGAGCCCTTGGGGAGGACGACCGTGCGCTCGCCGTCCGGTTCGCGCAGGGCGATGTGCAGCTCGCCGTCCAGGACCAGGAAGAACTCGTCGGTGTGGTCGTGGACGTGCCAGAGGTGCTCGCCCTCGACCTTCGCCACGCGTACGTCGTAGTCGTTGACGCTCGTGACGATGCGGGGGCTCCAGCGGTCGGTGAAGGAGGCGAGGGCCTGGGCGAGGGCGATGGGTTCGTTCGGCATGGCTTCATCGTGCGGGGTGCCGGACACGCCGTACGAGTGCTAGGAATCGCATATGTCGCAAGGATCCTCTCAGCACGGCCGCCCGCACCGGGTCGCGGTGATCGTCGACGACGGCACGAACCCCTTCGAGGTCGGGGTGGCGACGGAGCTGTTCGGGCTGCCGCGGCCCGAACTCGGGCTGCCCGGCCCGCTGTACGAGGTGACGCTGTGCGCGCCGACGCCCGAAGTGCGCATGAACCACGGCTTCTTCACGCTGACCGGGGTGCCGGGGCTGGACGCCGTGGACGACGCGGACACCCTCGTCGTACCGGGACGGCCCGACAACGTCGTCCCGCGCGGTGCCGCCGTACTGGACGCGATTCGCCGCACGCACGCGCGTGGCGCCCGCGTACTGAGCTTCTGCACCGGCAGCTTCGCCCTCGCCGAAGCCGGGTTGCTCGACGGGCGGCGGGCCACCACGCACTGGCGCTGGGCGGACCTCTTCCGCCGGCTGCACCCGAAGGTCCTGCTGGAGCCGGACGTGCTCTTCGTCGACGAGGGCGACCTGCTCACGGCGTCCGGCAGCGCGGCCGCGCTCGACCTCGGGCTGCACATCTGGCGCCGGGACCACGGGGCGGAGCTCGCCAACGCCGTCTCCCGGCGGCTGGTCTTCGCCTCCCACCGGGACGGCGGGCAGCGGCAGTTCGTGGAGCGGCCGCTGCCCGAGGTGCCGGACGAGTCGCTCGGGCCGTTGCTGGCCTGGGCGCAGGAGCGGCTGGGGGAGCCGCTGACGGTGGCCGATCTGGCGGCCCGTGCGGCCGTCTCCCCCGCCACGCTCCACCGGCGCTTCCGGGTGCAGCTCGGCACGACTCCGCTGGCCTGGCTGACGGGGGAGCGGGTGGCGCTCGCCTGCCGGCTGATCGAGCGGGGAGAGGAACGGCTGGACGTGGTGGCGGCGCGGTGCGGCCTCGGGACCGCGGCCAACCTACGCGCGCGTGTGCGGCGCGAGACGGGGCTCAGCCCGTCGGCGTACCGGCGGCGTTTCGGGCCGTGAGGACGGCGGTGACACCGCCGAGCACGCGCGCGTACCTGGTCGGCCTCACCACTTCTTCCCTCCGTCGGCGTACCCCGCTGCGTCCCGCCCCGCTCCGCGGGGAAGCCGTAACGGCATGAGATTCCTCGTACGCGACCGGCTCCTCGGCTTCGGTGACGACTACTGGATCGAGGACGAGCACGGCAACAAGGCGTTCCTCGTCGACGGCAAGGCCATCCGCCTTCGGGACACCTTCGAGCTGAAGGACACCCACGGGCGCGTCCTGATCGACATCCACCAGAAGATGTTCGCCCTGCGCGAGACCATGGTGATCGAACGGGACGGCGACACCCTCGCGCGCATCAAGCGCAAACGCCTGTCCCTGCTGCGCAACCACTACCGGGTGTCCCTGGTCGACGGCACCGAACTCGACGTCAGCGGCAAGATCCTCGACCGCGAGTTCGCCGTCGAGTACGACGGCGAACTCCTCGCCGTGATCTCCCGCCGCTGGCTGCACGTCCGGGAGACCTACGGCGTCGACGTCGTCCGCGAGGACGCGGATCCGGCACTGCTGATCGCTGTGGCGGTGTGCGTGATCCACCTGGCGGAGAAGGAGCGGGAGGAGGACTGACCCGCTCTATTCGCCCCGCCGGGTTCAGCGGCGCGGGGGCTCCAGACCCAGCATCCTGTCCTTCAGCGTCGGGAACAGCTCACGCGTCGTCGCGACCCTCGCCGGGTCGAACTCCACGGTGAGGATCTCCTCGTCCGCGCCCGCCTCCGCGAGCACCTCGCCCCACGGATCCACCACGATCGAGTGACCCGCCTGCGGAACTCCCGCATGCGTCCCGGCCGTTCCACAGGCAAGCACGAACGCCTGGTTCTCGACCGCCCGCGCCTGGGCCAGCAGCGTCCAGTGCGCCCGGCGGCGCTCCGGCCAGCCCGCCGGAATCACCAGCGTCTCGGCACCGGCGTCGACGAGACCGCGGAAGAGTTCGGGGAAACGGAGGTCGTAGCAGGTGGCCATGCCAAGGGTCGTGTCGGGCAGCCGGACCGTCACCAGTTCCCGCCCCGCACCCATCAGCACGGCCTCGCCCTTGTCGAACCCGAAGCGGTGGATCTTGCGGTACGCCGCGGCCAGATCACCGGAAGGAGAGAAGACGAGAGACGTGTTGTAGAGGGGACCGTCAGGGTCCCGTTCGGGGATCGAGCCCGCGTGCAGCCATACGCCCGCGTCGCTGGCGGCCTTCGCCATCACCTCGTACGTCGGCCCCTCGAGCGGCTCGGCCTCACTCCCGAACTCCTGGTACGCGAAGGCGCCGGTGGTCCACAGCTCCGGCAGCACGACGAGATCGACCCCGTCCTGCTCCCGCACCAGCGAAGCCACCCGCTGCCGACGCGATTCGACCGATTCGCCCTCGTCTACGGCGATCTGGATGAGAGAGGCGCGCACGCTACCACCGTCCTGGCATTCGAGCCGTCCATACGGCCTACGATCGTCACACGAAAGCACTGCCGGGGTGCCTCACAGCAGCGTAACTTAGCGTCTCAAGACACCCGCCGAGTGCAGCCACCTCCCGCTGGCAACGCTGCCACCAACCGCCCGTGTACCGACCGCCGAGGGGTCCCGTTCCGTGAGTCTGCATCCCACCCTCCAGCCCTACGCCGACGCCTGGACCCACTCCATCGAAGCGATATCCGAGCTGGTGGGGCCGCTGGTGGAGGGAGAGTGGAACCGGCGCACCCCGTGCCCCGGCTGGTCCGTGCGGGACGTCGTCTCCCATGTCATCGGCCTCGACTGCGAGATGCTCGGCGACCCGCGCCCCATCCACACCCTGCCGCGCGACCTGTACCACGTCACCAACGACAACCAGCGCTACATGGAGATGCAGGTCGACGTCCGCCGCCACCACACGGCGCCGGAGATGACCTCCGAGCTGGAGTACGTGATCATCCGCCGCAACCGCCAGCTGCGGAACGAGTCGCGGGACCCGGGCACCAAGGTGCGCGGCCCGCTCAGCACCGAGCTCACCCTCGAAGAGGCCATGCGCGGCCACGCGTTCAACGTGTGGGTGCACGAGCAGGATCTGCGCGCCGCCCTCGGGCGCCCCGGCAACCTCGACTCCCCCGGCGCACACATCGCCCGTGACGCGCTGCTCGGCGCGCTCCCGGAGGTCGTCGCCGGCAAGGCGGACGCGCCGCGCAGTTCGGCGATCGTCTTCGACGTGCACGGCCCGATCGAGTTCCTGCGCACCATCCGCGTCGACATCCAGGGCCGCGGCACCCTCGAAACGGCCCCCGCCCTCGGCCCCGCCGCCACCTTCGCCCTCGACTGGGAGACGTTCGTACGCCTGGCCTGCGGCCGGGTGACGCCGGACGCGGCGGCGGACCGGGTGAAGGCGGAGGGGGATCCGGAGCTGACGGCGGCGATCCTGCGGAACTTCGCGGTGACGTCGTAGGGCGTCGATCGGCTCAGTGGTCCTCGGTCACCGAGGTCGCGACCCCGTTCGCGATCACGACCTTGGCCGACACGCCCTTCTTCGCCGCGGCCTCCAACTGGTCGAGCGTGCAGGTGGACTCCGAGTTCGGGCTGCCGCAGATGGTGCCCGCGCCCTTCACCACGGTGTCGTCGGCGACGTAGAAGGCCTGCTCGACGCCCTTCATGTCGGAGACCGTGAACTTGCCCGGCGCGAGGTAGGAGACGTTGCCGAGCCAGGTCCCGTTGACGCCCTTCGCGCCGGAGCTGCCGGTGCCGGTCCCGGACTCGTGGCGCTCGCGGACGACGGTGGCGACGCCCTTGCTGATCGTCACGTCGGCGGTGACGGCGGCCTTCCTGGTCGCCGTCTCCAGCTGGTCGAGAGTGCAGCGCGAGCTGCCGCAGATGGTGCCGGCGCCGTGGACCGCGGTGTCGTCCGCGACGAAGAACGCCTGGTCGGTCTTACCGGGCACGGACACGATGTACTTGCCGGGGGCGAGGTAGCTGACCGTGCCGCCGGCGAAGGTGCCGTTGACGCCCTGCTTGGAGCTCGCCGCGTTCTGCGCGGCCGTACCGGAACCCTGCTTGCCCGACGAGCCGGACGACTCGGAGTGCTTGGACGTCTTCGAGGTCGACCCGTGCTGGGAGCCGGTGCTGCTCTTGGAGCCGCTGCTCGAGGAGCTGCTGTTCGAGGAGCCGTTCTGACACGCCGTCATCAGCAGGCCGGCGGTGACCGCAGCGGTGACGACGACGGCCTTGCGCAGGTGGCGGTTCAACACGGATGTCCCTTCGGAGGCGGGTACTGCGTTCGATCACTATGAGGTCCCGACGACCCCTCAGGTCACGCCCGTCCTCGCTTCACGACACCGCTGTCACACGCCCATGACACAGCAACACCTGCGCTGTGAAGGCCGGTTGGAGTGAACCGCCCCCGTCTCACGCCGGCACGTGCACCGTCTCCACCCGGCTCGCCACCAGCCGCTCCCGCTCCCGCCGGGCGACCCGTCCGCGCAGCCGCAGGATCTGGCTGATGCCGAGTGCCTGGAGCACGAAAACCGCGGAGAAGGCGACGCGGTAGTTGTCGCCGGTCGCGTCCAGCAGCACACCGATCAGGAACAGCGTGGTCATCGAGGCGACGAAGCCGCCCATGTTGGTGATGCCGGACGCCGTGCCCTGGCGCTCCGGCGGGTTGGCCGGGCGCGCGAAGTCGAAGCCGATCATCGACGCCGGGCCGCAGGCCCCGAGCACCGTGCACAGCACGACCAGCAGCCACATCGGAGCGTGCTCGCCGGGGTAGGCCAGTGTCACCGCCCACATCAGCGCGGTCGCGCCCACCGTGCCGAGCGCCAGTGGCAGCCGGGCCGCGTGGTGCCGGGCGACGATCTGGCCGTAGACGAGTCCCACGACCATGTTCGAGAGGACCACCAGCGTCAACAGCTCCCCCGCCGTGGCCCTGGACAGGCCCTGGGCCCGGACCAGGAACGGCAGGCCCCACAGCAGCAGGAACACCATCGCCGGGAACTGGGTCGTGAAGTGCACCCACAGCCCGAGCCGGGTCCCCGGCTCACGCCATGAGGCCGCGATCTGCCGCCGTACATAGGCGGCGCCCTGGTGCGGGAAGGGCTCCGGCTCGTGGCCCTCGGGGTGGTCCTTGAGGAACAGCAGCATCAGTACGAGGACCACGACACCGGCGAGCGCGCTGCCCGCGAACGCCGCCGTCCACCCGACGCCGTGCAGCAGCCGGGCCAGGACCAGCGTGGAGACCAGGTTGCCCGCCATCCCGACGAGGCCCGCGAGCTGTGCGACCAGCGGCCCGCGGCGCGCCGGGAACCAGCGGGTGCCCAGGCGCAGGACGCTGATGAAGGTCATCGCGTCACCGCAGCCCAGCAGAGCGCGGGAGGCGAGGGCCATGCCGTACGAGGGCGAGAAGGCGAAGCCGAGCTGGCCCGCCGTGAACAGCACGACCCCGATGGTCAGGACCTTCTTGGTGCCGAGGCTGTCCACCAGCAGGCCCACGGGTATCTGCATCCCGGCGTACACCAGCAGCTGCAGGATCGAGAAGGTCGACAGCGCCGAGGCGTTCACATGGAAGCGGTCCGCGGCGTCGAGGCCGGCGACACCCAGGGACGTACGGAAGATGACGGCGACGAAGTAGACGGAGACGCCGATTCCCCATACGGCCATCGCGCGCCGGCCGCCGGGCGGGTCACCCGGCAGGGTGGTGCTGCTCATCGGACCTCACCCCGGGCGAGGTGGGAGAACCAGCCGACGTGCCGGTTGACGACCCCGACCGCGGCCTCTGCGTCCCCCGAGCGCAACGCCTGAAGGATCTCCTCGTGCTCCACGAGGGTCTTGGCGATCCGGTCGGGGTGGGAGTGCAGGACGGCGACGCCCATGCGCAGCTGCCGGTCGCGGAGTTGGTCGTAGAGGCGGGAGAGGATCTCGTTGCCGCCGCTGCGGACGATCTCGGCGTGGAAGCAGCGGTCGGTGACGGCGGCCCCGGCGAGGTCCCCGGCCGCGGCCTGCTGCTTCTGCTTCGCCAGGAGCTCCTCGAGCCGCTCGATGAGCCCGGCCGGAGCGGGTACGGCCTTGCGCGCAGCGTGCTCCTCGACCAGCAGCCGGGTCTCCACGACGTCGGCGATCTCCTGGGCGGAGACCGGCAGCACGAGCGCGCCCTTCTTCGGGTAGAGCTTGATCAGCCCCTCCACCTCGAGCCGCAGCAGCGCCTCGCGCACCGGCGTGCGCGACACCCCTACGGCCTCGGCGAGTTCGCCCTCGGTGAGGAGGGTCCCGCCCTCGTAACGGCGTTCCAGGACACCCTGCTTGACGTGGGTGTAGACACGGTCGGCGGCGGGTGGTTGCTTGACGGACAGGGTCCCCGGGGTGGTCATGCGAACAGCATAGATACAACACGTACGCATGAGGGAGCCGGTCCGGGATACGGACGGGTTGCTGTCCGATCGCTGTCCAGAGGACCCCCGCCTCAGCGGCAACACAACCTTCTGTGCTACTTACGTGTCACACACGTGCGGCCCCACTTTCTTTCCCCTCTTTGCCTCCAACCCGGCCGCATCTCAGGGGCATTCAACGCAATCGGGGTATTTCAGTTGATTACTGCCATCACCGGCATCAAGGGCAGCCGCCTCCGCAGAGCCGCCGCGGTCACCGTCACCGCAGGCGCCGTGCTCGCGACCGGCGCTCTGGCCGCCGCGCCCGCGCAGGCCGTCACCACGCCCTCGATCGTGGCCAAGGGCGGCTACGTGATGAACAACGCGAACGCGAAGACGCTGTACACGAAGGCGGCGGACACCAAGCGTTCCACGGGCTCCACCACGAAGATCATGACCGCGAAGGTCGTGCTGTCCCAGTCGAACCTCAACCTCGACGCCAAGGTCACCATCCAGAAGGCCTACAGCGACTACGTCGTCGCCAACAACGCCTCGCAGGCCCACCTGATCGTCGGCGACAAGGTCACCGTCCGCCAGCTGCTGTACGGGCTGATGCTGCCGTCGGGCTGCGACGCCGCGTACGCACTGGCCGACAAGTTCGGTTCGGGTTCGACGCGGGCCGCGCGCGTGAAGTCGTTCATCGGCAAGATGAACACCACCGCGAAGAACCTGGGCCTGACGAACACGCACTTCGACTCGTTCGACGGCATCGGCAACGGCGCCAACTACTCGACGCCGCGCGACCTGACGAAGATCGCCAGCAGCGCGATGAAGAACTCCACGTTCCGCACGGTCGTGAAGACGAAGAAGTACACCGCGAAGACCATCACCAAGACGGGCTCCACCCGCACGATGTCGCCGTGGACCAACACCAACGGGCTGCTCAGCAGCTACAGCGGCGCGATCGGCGTGAAGACCGGCTCCGGCCCCGAGGCCAAGTACTGCCTCGTCTTCGCCGCCACCCGCAACGGCAAGACGGTCATCGGCACCGTCCTCGCCTCCACTTCCATCGCCCAGCGGGAGTCGGACGCGAAGAAGCTGATGAACTACGGGTTCGCCAAGCTCGGCTGACGCGTAGACGTACGTGGTCGAAGGGGCCTGCCGCTTACGAGCGGCGGGCCCCTTCATCATGCCGACGGGAGGCATACGGGCGGGAACCGTGCTTCGCACCCCACGCGTCACCGCGGACGCGGAGCTGACTTCCGGCGAGGCGCGTGCGGACCGGCAGCAGGCGTGGCTGCGGGCGATCGAGCGCGACGACCGGACACCTCTCGCGGAGGAAGCGGACGAAGCCCTCGTGCAGCGGGCTGCGGATGCCCCCGCCCGACAGCACCCCCGCCACCTCGCCCTCGCGCACGGCACACAGCACCGATGGGCCCGCCGTACGAGGACGAGGACGACGTCGATCCCACGACCGCCGGCCAGCTGTACCGATCCATGTCCGGCCGGGCAGTTGGGGCTGACCGAGGGAGTCCTCGAGGTGTGGGAGCGCAACAGCCGGGCTCAGGCCTTCTATGCCTGCCACGGCCGGCGACCGGGCGGCTACAGCCGCCCGGGCCCGTGCGAGGCCGAATACGTGCGTCTGCGGCTGGAGTTGGACCACTAGAGTCGCCCGGGTGACGCTGGAAGCCTCCTATCTCACCGCCGTCCGGGAGTCGTACGACACCGTCGCCGCCGACTATGCCGAGCAGGTCAAGCGGCCCACGCAACTGGACCCGCTGTCTCGCGCGTTGCTGGCCGCGTTCGCGGAGGCCGTGCAGGAGGGCGGGGATGGCCCGGTCGCGGACCTGGGCTGCGGACCGGGCTTCGTGACGGCCCACTTGGCCGGGTTCGGGCTGTCCGTCTTCGGCATCGATCTGTCACCGCGGATGGTGGAGCAGGCCCGGCGGGCCCATCCCGGGCTGACCTTCGGGGTGGGCTCGATGACGGCCCTGGACATCGAGGACGGCACGCTCGGCGGCGTCCTCGCCTACTACTCCACCCACCACACCCCACCGGAGCTACTGCCGCGTATCTACGCCGAGTTCCGCCGGACGCTTGCACCCGGCGGCTGCCTGATGCTGGCCGGCCATGTGGGAGACGGCGAGCGGCTGCGGCCGGCGCAGGCCTACGGTGGGCATCCGGTGTCGTACGAGTCGTATCTGCAACCGGCGGACCGGCTGGCCGAGTTGCTCGGTGAGGCCGGGCTCGAGGTCACCGCGCGGGTGGTGCAGGAGCCCGAGGCGGGGAGGAAGTGGCCGATCGCCACGCTGCTGGCGCGGAGGCCCGCGTCCGGGGTCGGCGGGAAGTGACCCGGCGGCCCCCGCGCGCAACGGGGGCCGCCTCTCGGATCACGCCCGGTTGATCAGCTGTTCACTGGACGCTCACGCCCAGGTGATCAACCGCTTCGGCTGCTCCAGGATCGCCGCCACGTCGGCCAGGACCTTGGAGCCCAACTCCCCGTCCACCAGCCGGTGGTCGAAGGACAGCGCCAGAGTCGTCACCTGGCGGGGCTTCACCTTGCCCTTGTGCACCCACGGCTGGAGCTTGATCGCACCGATCGCAAGGATCGCCGACTCGCCGGGATTGAGGATCGGCGTGCCCGTGTCGACCCCGAAGACGCCGACGTTGGTGATCGTCACCGTGCCGCCTTGCATGGCGGCGGGAGACGTCTTGCCCTCCCGCGCCGTGGACACCAACTCACCCAGGGACTCAGCCAGTTGCGGCAGCGTCTTGGTGTGCGCGTCCTTGATGTTCGGCACGATCAGCCCGCGCGGGGTGGCCGCCGCGATGCCCAGGTTCACGTAGTGCTTGAGCACGATCTCCTGGGCCGCCTCGTCCCAGGACGCGTTGACGTCCGGGTTGCGCTTGATCGCGACCAGCAGCGCCTTGGCGACCAGCAGCAGCGGGTTCACCCGCAGGCCCTGCAGCTCCTTGTCCTGCTTGAGCTCCTCGACCAGCTTCATCGTGCGGGTCACGTCCACCGTCACGAACTCCGTGACATGCGGCGCCGTGAACGCCGAACCGATCATCGCGGCCGCCGTCGCCTTGCGCACACCCTTGACCGGGATGCGGGTCTCGCGCGCCGTGTCGTACGCGGCCGGCGGGGCGGCCGGAACCACTGCCGGGGCCACGTGCGCCGGCTCGGGCGTCACAGGCGCGGGAGGCGCGACCGCCGCGTGGACGTCCTCGCGCGTGATGATGCCGTCCGGGCCGGACGGAACCACCGTCGCCAGATCCACACCCAGGTCCTTGGCCAGCTTGCGCACCGGCGGCTTGGCCAGCGGGCGGGGCTTGTCGACCGCGGCCGGCACGGCGGCCGTCCCATGGCCGTTCAGCTCCTTCTGGACCGCCGCGGACGCCTGGGAGACCACGACCTCCGGGCCCTTGCGCGGGCGCCGCTTGGTGGAGGACGCGGCCACGCCGTAACCCACCAGCACCGGCTGGCGGCCCGAGCCCTCGGGCTTCTTCTCCTCGGGAGCCTCGGCGGCCGCGGGAACCTCGGCCGGTGCCTCGGCGGGAGCCGCGGTTCCGCCCGACACGTCCACCGCAATGATCGGCGTGCCCACGTCGACCGTGGTGCCCTCGGGGAAGTGCAGGTCGCGGACGACCCCGTCGTAGGGGATGGGCAGCTCCACGGCCGCCTTCGCCGTCTCGACCTCGCACACCACCTGGCCGTCGGTGACCGTGTCGCCGGGCTGGACGTACCACTTGAGGATCTCGGCCTCGGTGAGCCCCTCACCGACGTCCGGCATCTTGAACTCGCGTACGGACGCTTCCGTCATCGTCGTCACGACCCTCTCCTCAGTACGCCAGGGCGCGGTCGACGGCATCGAGCACCCGGTCCAGGCCCGGCAGGTACTCCTCCTCCAGGCGGGCCGGCGGATACGGGGCGTGGTAGCCGCCGACCCTGAGGACCGGGGCCTCCAGGTGGTAGAAGCAGCGCTCCGTGATCCGGGCGGCGATCTCCCCGCCCGAACCGAAGAACACCGGCGCCTCGTGGACCACGACCAGGCGGCGCGTCTTCTCCACGGACGCCTGGATGGAGTCGAAGTCGAGCGGGGACACCGAACGCAGGTCCAGGACCTCCAGGGACTTGCCCTCCTCGGCGGCCGCGGCGGCGACCTCCTGGCAGAGCTTCACCATCGGGCCGTACGCGACCAGCGTCAGGTCGGTGCCCTCGCGGACCACCTGCGCCTTGTGCAGCGGGCCGGGGATGGCCTCGGTGTTGACCTCGGCCTTGTCCCAGTAGCGCCGCTTCGGCTCGAAGAAGATCACCGGGTCGTCGCTCTGGATGGCCTGCTGCATCATCCAGTACGCGTCCGACGCGTTGGAGGGGCTGACCACCTTCAGGCCCGACACGTGCGCGAAGAGCGCCTCGGGGGACTCGGAGTGGTGCTCCACTGCGCCGATGCCGCCGCCGTAGGGGATGCGGACGACGACCGGGAGCTTGACCTTGCCCAGCGAGCGCGCGTGCATCTTCGCGAGCTGCGTGACGATCTGGTCGTAGGCCGGGAAGACGAAACCGTCGAACTGGATCTCCACCACCGGCCGGTAGCCGCGCAGCGCCAGACCGATGGCCGTACCGACAATGCCGGACTCGGCGAGCGGGGTGTCGATGACCCGGCTCTCGCCGAAGTCCTTCTGCAGTCCGTCCGTCACCCGGAACACGCCGCCGAGCTTGCCGACGTCCTCGCCCATGACGAGGACCTTGGGGTCGGACTCCAGGGCATGGCGCAGCGACTCGTTGATCGCCTTGGCGAGAGCCATCTTCTCGGCCATCTCAGTGACCCCCCTCATCCGCGAACGACGCCTGGTAGGCGGCGAACTGGGCTCGCTCCTCGTCGACGAGCGCATGCCCGTCCGCGTACACGTTCTCGAAGATGGCGAAGTGGTCCGGGTCCGGCATGGCGCGGACCGCCTCGCGCACTCGTTTGCCCAACGCCTCGCTCTCGGCCTCGAGTTCCGCGAAAAATCCCTCGTCCGCGTGGTTTGAGGCCTCCAGGTACCGGCGAAGGCGCAGGATCGGGTCCTTCGCCTCCCAGGCCAGCCGCTCGTCGTCGCCCCGGTAACGGGTGGGGTCGTCGGAGGTGGTGTGGGCGCCCATGCG
Organism: Streptomyces sp. NPDC001663; assembly: GCF_042893105.1. Classification (NCBI taxonomy): domain Bacteria; kingdom Bacillati; phylum Actinomycetota; class Actinomycetes; order Kitasatosporales; family Streptomycetaceae; genus Streptomyces; species Streptomyces sp. NPDC001663. Next base: position 53,971 of record NZ_JBIAUR010000012.1, read on the forward strand.
GTACGTGTACGCCTCGACGAGCGTCGGTCCCTCGCCGCTGCGGGCGCGCTCCAGCGCCCACTTCGTCACCGCGAGGCAGGCCAGCACGTCGTTGCCGTCGACGCGGACGCCCGGGAAGCCGTAGCCCTGCGCGCGCTGGTAGAGCGGGACGCGGGTCTGCTTCTCGGTCGGCTCGGAGATCGCCCACTGGTTGTTCTGGCAGAAGAAGACGACCGGGGCGTTGTAGACCGCGGAGAAGGTGAACGACTCCGCGACATCGCCCTGGCTGCTCGCGCCGTCGCCGAAGTAGGCGATCACCGCGCTGTCCGCGCCGTCCTTGGCGATGCCCATCGCGTAGCCGGTGGCGTGCAGCGTCTGGGAGCCGATGACGATCGTGTAGAGGTGGAAGTTGTTGCTGTTGGGGTCCCAGCCGCCGTTGTTCACGCCGCGGAACATGCCCAGCAGATTGGTCGGGTCGACCCCGCGGCACCAGGCGACGCCGTGCTCGCGGTAGGTCGGAAAGACGTAGTCGTCCTCGCGGGTGGCCCGGCCGGAGCCGATCTGGGCGGCCTCCTGGCCGAGCAGCGAGGCCCACAGGCCCAGCTCGCCCTGGCGCTGCAGGGAGGTGGCCTCGGCGTCGAAGCGGCGGGTGAGGACCATGTCGCGGTACAGGCCGCGGAGATCGTCAGGGGTGATGCCGGCGACGTACTTGTCGTACTCGGCGTTCTTCAGGCGCTCGCCCTCGGGCGTCAGCAGCTGTACGAGCTCGGGGTCGGTGCCCGGCTCGTTTCTTGCGGTCGTGCGCTTGCCGGCCGTGCTCTTGGTTCCGGCGCTGCGTCGCGGTTTGCGCGCGGCAGTGCTCTCCACGGTCACGTGTGCTCCTCCGTCGGTCCGGCATCCCGGGTTCGCCGGGTGCCAGTGCGGCTCACCTGCACCCCTACGGACGCACAGGGTGGGTGCGGCTCGGTCGGGAACAGGCGTGACAGGTGCCCCGGCGAGCGCCCTGCAATAGGCACGTTACCCAGTGCTCCACATTTCTGTGAAACCCCTCCTGACCTGCGATTTTGCTTGGATTTCCAAGTAAATCGCGAAAGTCGGGAACTTCTCCTGGTCACAGCCTTGCAGGGGGCCGGAACAACGGCACGTTATCCCGGTGACCCAGGTCACGGGAAGAGTCCACCTCGGGCGGGTCCGTCCGCCCTGTGTGAAACTGCCCACGCGCGCAAAGAGGGAAAAATCCGAGTTTTACCGCTCGAGGACCATGAGGTCGTCCGGCGTGGCGTGCACAAGCGGCTGTCGGTCGAGGACGACATCGAGGTGGTCGGCGAGGCCGGTACGGCAGCCGACGGGATGGTACGTATTCCGGCCACCCGGCCGGACGTCGCGGCCGGCAAGTCCCTGCCGCGCGATCGGCGAACGGATGCATCTCGCCGAGAAGACGCACTGTTGGCATGCCCTCCGACGAACGCCTCGCCGTCGAGCTGCTCGCCCGCACCGACTACGGCCGGGTCGCCACCAGCATGCGCGCCCTGCCCCTCCTCGCCTTCGCCCGCCACATCGTCGAGGACGGCCGGGTCCTGCTGCGCATGCCGCGGAGCTGCGGATACCACCGGGCGTGCATCGGCAGCCCGCTCGCCTACGGCTCGGACAACCTGAGCTCGGCGCGGCCCGGCGAGGGCCTGTGGTCCGTGCAGGTCGTCGGCGAGTGCGCCGCCCACGAGCCCACCGCCGCCCAGATCGAGCGCTTCGGCATGGTGCACACCGCCGACGGCGGCCTGGAAGCCACTTCGAGCACATGCCGTGACCGAAAGCGACTGCCGACGACTGCCTGTGACAACGCCCAGCTCACCGGCCTGGCTTCTGCCCTAGCATCTGGCGCGTGCCGCGCTCCTCTGTACCACCCCTCGTGCCTCACGCTCCCCTGCTGGGCGCCCTGCTGCGCCAGTACACCGCCGGTTGTGCGCTCACCTGCGAGCCCGTCGAGCAGGGCCTGCTCAACCGCGGCTACCGCCTGTGCACCACCCGAGGCCGCTACTTCCTCAAGCACCACTTCGACCCCGAGACCGCCGACCCGGCCGCGATCGCCCGCCAGCACCGCGCCACCCAGCGCCTGGCCGACCTCGGCGTCCCGGTCGCGCCGCCGCTGGCCTGCCGGGACGGGCGCACGGTCGCCGTGGTCGGCGGGCACGCCTACGCGCTGCACCCGTGGATCGACGGCCGGCACCGCCACGGCGGGCAGCTCACCACCGGGCAGTGCGAGCGGCTCGGGGCGCTCCTGGGCGTCGTACACGCGAGTCTGGAGCGTGTGATGCCGCCGCACGCGCGGGCGCGCGCGACACCCGCGGCGCCGACCGTCAGCGCCGATCCCGCCGACACCTTCACCCTCATCGACGACCTGCTCGGCCGGGTACGCCGCCACCGCCCCGCCGACTCCTTCGACGAACTGGCCCGCCACCGTCTCCTGGAGCGGCGCGCACTCCTGGAGCAGCACGCCGACAGGCGCCCCGCGCAAGGGAGTTCGGTGGGCTGGGTGCACGGGGACTTCCACCCGTTCAACCTGCTCTACAAAGGGGACGCGCCCGCCGCGATCGTCGACTGGGACCGGCTCGGCCTGCGTCCCCGCGCCGAGGAGGCCGTCCGCGCCGCCGCGATCTTCTTCGTACGGCCCGTCGGCGCGCTCGACCTGCCGAAGGTACGGGCGTACGCGCGCGCGTACCGGCGCACGGCCGGTGCCTCGCCCGCCCAACTCGCCGCGGCCGTGCACCGTGTGTGGTGGGAGCGCCTCAACGACTTCTGGATGCTGCGCTGGCACTACGAACGCGGCGACACCCGTGCGGACCCGCAGTTCCCGGCGGCCTCGGCGCTGGCGGTGTGGTGGACGCGGGAGTACGACGCGGTGTGCGGGGCGTTCGCGGAGTGACGCGGTGGACGCGCAGACAGCAACGCGCGCGTGGGCCGCAAAAAGGGCGCCACGCGCGCGTGGAGGCTGTTTCGCCGGCCGGTCAGCCGGTCAGGCCACCGTCCGCAGGGTCCGTTCCGCCTCCGCCCGTCGGGTCCGTCGGCGGGTCCGTGGGCTCCGTCGGCTCGGCGGTCGTCGGCGCGGCCGTCGTCGGCTTGGCCGTCGTCGGCTGGCTCGTCGGCTCGCTGGTCTCGGTCGGAGACGGCGTGTACGACGGCGTGGCCGACGGGGTGTAGTCCCCGGACCCGCTGCTCGTCGAGCTGTCGTCCGTGGACGTGTCCGTCGTCTCGTCGGTCGCCTCGTCGCTCGGCGTCGCCGAGGACGTGTCGTCCTTCGTGGACTTCGTCGAGGTCGGCGACTGCGTCGTGCCCTTGCCCCCACCGCCCCCACCGGTGTTGTGCAGCGCCAGCGCGACGCCGGCCGCGATGGCGATCACCGCGAGGACGGCGAGGATCCACAGCTTGCCGCGGCCGCTGCCCCGGTTGCCGTGCCCCTCGAAGCCGCCGTCGTCGCCGCCCCCGTAACCGGCGGGCAGGATCGGCTGCGGGATCTGCGTCGTACCGGAGGAGTCCCCGGGGTGCGGCAGCACCTGCGTGCCGGCGAAACCGGCGGCCGGGGTGTGCCGGCCCTCGTGCATGTCGACCGGGCCGGTGTTCCAGGTGCCGGTGTGGCCGCCCTGGTCGTACAGCATCTGCAGCCCGTACTGGACCAGCCCGCGCATCTCCTCGGCGGTCTGGAAGCGGTCGTCCGGCTCCTTGGCGAGGGAGCGCATGACGAGACCGTCGAGCTCCGGCGGCGCCTCGCCGCTCGAGATCTGCGACGGCGGGACCGGGATGTCCTGGACGTGCTGGTAGACCACCGACAGCGGGGTCTCGCCGACGAACGGGGGCCGCAGCGCGAGGAGTTCGTAGAGCAGGCAGCCCGTCGCGTACAGGTCGGAGCGGTGGTCGACGGCCTTGCCGAGGGCCTGCTCCGGGGAGAGGTACTGCGGCGTGCCCATGACCATGCCGGTCTGCGTCATCGTCGACTGCGCGCCGTGCAGAGCACGCGCGATGCCGAAGTCCATCACCTTCACCGCACCGGTGTGCGTGATGATGACGTTCGCCGGCTTGATGTCGCGGTGCACGATGCCGTGCTGGTGCGAGTAGGCGAGCGCCTCCAGGACACCGGAGACGATGATCAGGGCCTGCTCGGGGCCCGGCGCCTCGGCGTTGATCAACAGGTCGCGGATCGTGCGGCCCTCGACGATCTCCATGACGATGTACGGGACGCTCTGGCCGCCCACGAAGTCCTCGCCGGAGTCGTACACGGCGACGATCGCGTGGTGGTTGAGGCCGGCCACGGACTGGGCCTCGCGCGTGAAGCGGGCCTTGGAGACCGGGTCCTCGGCGAGGTCGGCACGCAGCAGCTTGACCGCGACGGTGCGCCCGAGGCGCACGTCCTCGGCGGCGAACACCTCTGCCATGCCGCCCCGGCCGAGTCTGCGGGTCAGCCGGTACCGGCCGTCCCCGACAAGCCCGCCGTTACCCCACATTTCCGGCGCATCTGACATACCGCCGCCAGTCGCCTCGGGGTCGGACGGGCCCTGAGCGCGCTGCTGCTGTGCCATCAGTCCTCGCCGTCGTTTCTGCCCGCGGTGCGCGCGGTGTTGTTACGGTCTCCGTCGGCCACGCTACAGCCTCAACGCAAGCCGCCGGTCCGAGAAGGGGGCCGGAACCGGCACAGGACGGACCGGCCATCAAACCGTCATCTTGTGTCCTGGTGCAAATTCTGTGTACCGCCCGTACAACCTCTGTAACGCTCCCGAGACGCTTCTTTCGCGTACGGTCACGGAACGGGCACCGAGCTTGACGTGTCAGTGCCCTCGGGCAGACTTGGCCGGGAATGAGCTATTCGATCAACTACAGCCGGGCCGGCGCCTGAAGGCCGATGGGGGACGCGGAAACATGAGCCAGGACGGCGCACACGGCCGGTACGCGGGGCGCGCGGTTGCCGGCGGGCGCTATCAGCTGCGCGACTTGCTCGGCGAGGGCGGCATGGCCTCGGTGCACCTCGCGTACGACTCCGTGCTCGACCGCCAGGTCGCGATCAAGACGTTGCACACCGATCTCGGCCGGGAACAGGCCTTCCGTGAGCGCTTCCGCCGCGAGGCCCAGGCCGTGGCCAAGCTCACGCACACCAACATCGTCTCGGTCTTCGACACCGGCGAGGACACCCTCGACGGGATGACGACGCCGTACATCGTCATGGAGTACATCGAGGGCCGCCCGCTGGGCTCCGTGCTCGACGAGGACGTACGGCAGTTCGGCGCGATGCCCGCCGACAAGGCGCTGAAGATCACGGCGGACGTGCTGGCGGCGCTGGAGATCAGCCATGAGATGGGGCTGGTCCACCGGGACATCAAGCCGGGCAACGTGATGATGACCAAGCGCGGCGTCGTCAAGGTGATGGACTTCGGCATCGCGCGCGCCATGCAGTCCGGTGTCACGTCCATGACGCAGACCGGCATGGTCGTCGGCACCCCGCAGTACCTCTCGCCCGAGCAGGCCCTCGGCCGCGGCGTGGACGCCCGTTCCGATCTGTACTCGGTCGGCATCATGCTGTTCCAACTGGTCACCGGGCGGCTGCCGTTCGAGGCCGACTCCCCGCTGGCGATCGCGTACGCGCATGTGCAGGAGGAGCCGGTGGCGCCCTCCTCGATCAACCGGTCGCTGCCGCCCGCGGTGGACGCGCTGGTCGCCCGCGCGCTGAAGAAGAACCCGAACGAGCGTTTCCCGAGCTCCGAGTCCATGCGCGACGAATGCCTGCGCGTGGCCGCCTCCTTCCAGGCCGCCCCGCCGAGCATCGTCCCGGGCGCCCAGACCTCGAGCGGTGCCGGCGTCGGCTCCGCGGTGTTCCCGCCGGTCGACCAGGCCACTCCGGCGCCGACGGGCCCCGTACAGACGCCGTACCAGCCGGCTCCGAACCCGTACGGCACGCCGTCGCCCACTCCTTCTCCGGCGTACGGCTACCCGCAGCAGGGCGGCTACCAGACCCCGTCCCCGTATGCGCAGCCGCAGACCCCGCCGCCGTACAACATCACTCCCCAGCCCGCCACGACCCCCGCGGGCGGCGGCAAGAACAACAAACCGGTGGTCATCGGCTCGATCGTCGTCTCGCTGGTCGCCGTCGGCGGTCTGATCGCGGCGCTGATGCTCAACGGCGGCAGCGGCGGTGACGAGAGCAAGGGCGGCGGCAGCAGCGCGAGCGCGTCGACGACGAAGGCGGCGGGCTACCGCGGTCCGGACACCTCGAAGAAGATCGAGACGTCCGAGTGCACGGAACCGGAGGAGTCGTACAACGACCCCAAGAAGATCCGGCTGCCGGACTTCCGGTTCAAGTACATCCAGTCGGTCAAGGAGTGCTTCCAGGCCGCCGGCTGGCAGCTGAAGATCAAGGACGTCAACGAGAACACCTACGGCCAGGGCGCGGTCATCGACCAGTTCCCCTCGGCCGACACGGACGTCTCCGAGAAGGACATGCCGGAGATCGAGCTGAGCGTCTCGACGGGCAACCCGCCGTCCTGACCTCCGGCACATGCGAAGGGCCGGGCAGCTGCGGAGCTGCCCGGCCCTTCGTGCGTCTCTTTACAGGTAGGGTCCGCCCGCGCGGCCGCCGGTGTGGCCGTCCTCGCCCGTCTCGTGGCCGCCCACGCCGGGCGGGAGGGCGCGGCGCATCTGCTCCAGCTGGGCCCGCGCGGCCATCTGCTGGGCGAACAGCGTGGTCTGGATCCCGTGGAAGAGGCCCTCCAGCCAGCCCACCAACTGGGCCTGCGCGATGCGCAGTTCCGCGTCGCTGGGGGTGCCGTCGTCCGTGAAGGGCAGGGAGAGCCGCTCCAGCTCCTCGACCAGCTCCGGCGCCAGGCCGTCCTCCAGCTCCTTCACCGAACTGCGGTGGATCTCCTTGAGCCGGACCCGGCTCGCCTCGTCCAGGGGAGCGACGCGCACCTCCTCCAGGAGCTGCTTGATCATGCTGCCGATCCGCATCACCTTGGCCGGCTGCTCGACCTGCTCCGTCACCGGAATCTCGCGGGAGTCGTCGTCTCCACCGCCGATTGCCATGCCGTCCTGGCCCACGACCAGGATCTGGGGGGTCTCCGGCGACCGTTCGTTCCTCGGCATCTCCATGCCGCCATTCTCTCGCACCCGTGCATCTCATCACCGTGGTGCCCCCCATGCAGGGTGATCCACCGTTTGAGGTGCGGGAGTTTGCGTCAGTCGCCGCCCTCGCGCGCGATGGTCAGCCGCAGCAGCCGGGCCTCGCAGTGGTCGAGCCAGCGGATCTCGGCCTCCGCATGGCAGATGAGCTGCTCCAGGACCAGCAGCCGCGCCAGCTCGTCCGGGTGCCCGGGCGCCCGGCCCAGCGCCTGCGCCCGCTGCCGTACGTACTCGTGCAGGGCCTCCGCGACGTGCCGGCGCTGCGCCTCGACGACCTGGCGCACGTCGACGCCGGGTGCGCCGACGGCGAGCACCAGCTTGATCGCCAGCTCGTCGCGCGGCGGGCTCGCCCGCTCCACGGGCCGCGCGAACCAGGCCCGCAGCTCGGCCCGGCCCGCGTCCGTGAGCGCGTACAGCACCCGCGCGGCCGCGTCCACGCCGTCCTGCGCGACCATGCCGTCCCGCTCCAGCCGGCCGAGCGTCGTGTAGACCTGCCCGATGTTCAGGGACCAGGTGCCACCGGTGCGCGCCTCGAACTCGGTGCGCAGCCGTGAGCCGTACCGGGGGCCTTGTTCCAGGAGCGCCAGCAGCCCGTGACGTATCGACATACCCGGATTGTGCAGCGGGTTCGGCATTTCGGCGGAACCCGGAATGCCGGAAGTGCGGGCCGATGTGAGGCTTGGGGCGTGAATCCATGGCTGCGGACTTTGCGAGGGGCGGGACTGGTGGTGGGGGTGGGGGCCGGCGTGATCGTGTTTCCGCCCGGCGGGAGTGTTGCGTCGTACGGCGCCGTGTCGTCGTACGGCCCCGTATCGACGTACGCAGCCGTGCCGACGGACGACGCCACGCGTACGCCCACTCTCGTCCCCCGGGTGGCCGAGTCCGCGGCGGCCTCCCCCACTGCCTCCCACAAGCCGCCCGAGCCTTCGCGGGCCGGAAGCGTGGCCGGTGAGGGGCGGGAGCGGCCGGGACGGCGGGAGACGGCGGACGACTTCACGGGCGATCCCTCGGAGGAGGGGGACGGCGACGGAGGCCGGGACACGGCGAACTCGGAGGGCCAGGCCGATACGGGCCCGGCCGTGTCCGCGTCACCGCCCGCGGAAGCCGGCCTGGTACCGCCGAAGCCCTCGGCGCACACCGCGCAGCCTGCCGACACGCAGGCCGAAGGCCCCACCGAGCCCGTCCTGCGGATCCTCCCGCTGGGCGGCGGACTGGTCCTGATCGGACTCGGCCTGGGCCTCGCCTTCGTCGGCCTGCGGCTGCGGCGCGGCTAGGGTCTGTCCGGGTGCCTCAGGGCACGACCAGCAGCACCTTGCCCACGTGGCCGCTCTCCTCCACGACCCGGTGGGCTGCTGCCGCGTCGCTCATGGGGATCTCGCGGTCGACGATCGGGCGGACGTGGCCGCCGTCGAGCAGCGGCCAGACGTGTTCGCGTACGGCCGCGACGATGGCCGCCTTCTCGGCGAGCGGGCGGGCGCGCAGCGTGGTCGCGCTGATGGCGGCCCGCTTGTTCAGAAGCGTGGCGATGGTCAGCTCGCCCTTGATGCCGCCCTGCATGCCGATGATCGCGAGGCGGCCGTTGACGGCGAGGGTCTGGACGTTGCGGTCCAGGTACTTGGCGCCCATGTTGTCGAGGATGACGTCGGCACCCGCGCCGTCCGTGGCCTTCTTGACCTCGGCGACGAAGTCCTGCTCCCGGTAGTTGACCAGGATGTCGGCGCCCAGTTCGGCGCAGCGCTCCAGCTTCGCCTCGGTGCCCGCCGTGACGGCGACCTTGGCGCCGATCGCCTTGGCCAGCTGGATGGCCATGGTGCCGATGCCGCTGGAGCCGCCGTGCACGAGCAGCGTCTCACCGGGGCGCAGCTGGGCGATCATGAACACGTTCGACCAGACCGTGCAGACGACTTCGGGCAGTGCGGCCGCCTGCTTGAGGTCGAGGCCCTTGGGGACGGGCAGCAGCTGTCCGGCCGGGACCGCGACCTTCTCCGCGTAGCCGCCGCCCGTGAGCAGCGCGCACACCTCGTCGCCGACGGCCCAGCCGGAGACGCCGGGTCCGACCGCGGCGATCCGGCCCGAGCACTCCAGGCCGGGGTAGGGGGACGTGCCGGGCGGCGGGTCGTAGAAGCCCTGCCGCTGCAGGATGTCGGCGCGGTTGACGGCACCGGCCACCACCTCGACCAGCACCTCGCCCTCGCCGGCCACCGGATCCGGGACCTCGTCCCACACCAGCGCCTCGGGTCCACCAGGTTCGGGAATCGTGATCGCATGCATGAGGGGGACGCTACTCCTCGCCCCCGCGTGCCCTGCGGCGGCGGGGGCGAGGGAAAAAAGTGTGCGATCACCGATGAGTTCGGGCGACGGTAAAGGTCTCCCCATGCGTAACCCAAGTGCGCGGAAGGACACCCCACCATGAGCCAGCACACGTCCGGCCTGGCCATCGAGACCGCGGGACTGGTGAAGACGTTCGGTGAGACCCGGGCCGTCGACGGCGTCGACCTCGCCGTCCCGGCCGGCACGGTCTACGGCGTCCTCGGCCCGAACGGCGCAGGCAAGACGACCACCGTGAAGATGCTCGCCACCCTGCTGCGGCCGGACGCCGGCGAGGCGCACGTCTTCGGCCATGACGTCGTGCGCGAGGCCGACGAGGTCCGCGGCCGCGTCAGCCTCACCGGCCAGTACGCCTCCGTCGACGAGGACCTCACCGGCACGGAGAACCTGGTCCTGCTGGGCCGCCTCCTGGGCCACGGCAAGAAGGCCGCGCTGGTGCGTGCAGGGCAGCTCCTGGAGGCCTTCGGGCTGACGGAGGCCGCCGGAAAGCAGGTCAAGCACTACTCGGGCGGCATGCGGCGCCGTATCGACATCGCCGCGTCCATCCTCAACACCCCCGACCTGCTGTTTCTCGACGAGCCGACGACCGGGCTCGACCCGCGCAGCCGCAACCAGGTCTGGGACATCGTGCGCGCGGTCGTCGCCCAGGGCACGACGGTGCTGCTGACGACGCAGTACCTGGACGAGGCCGACCAGTTGGCATCCCGGATCGCCGTCATCGACCACGGCAGGGTCATCGCCGAGGGCACAAAGGGCGAGCTGAAGGCATCCGTCGGCGCCGGTTCCGTACATCTGCGGCTGCGGGACGCGCAGCAGCGGCCCGAGGCGGCCGAGGTGCTGCGGCGGACCCTGGACGCACAGGTGCAGCTGGAGCCCGACCCGGTCGCGCTGACGGCCCGTGTCGGTACGGCGACCAGCGGCATCGCCGCCGAGCAGGCCGCCCGGGCGCTCGGCGAACTGGCCCGCTCCGGCGTGACCGTGGACAACTTCGCGCTGGGGCAGCCCAGCCTGGACGAGGTGTTCCTCGCCCTCACCGGACACGACACACACAGCCCGAAGGGCGACGACAAGGACGAGGACGAGGTGGCGGCATGAGCACCGCGACGACCACGGATACGCAGGACCTGGCCCCCGTCAGCGCCGAGTCGCTCGCCGCGCTGCTGGTCGCCGGGGAGCGGCCGCCGCGCCCGAGCGCCTGGTCGGCCTCGCTGACCTTCGGCTGGCGGGCCGTCCTCAAGATCAAGCACGTGCCTGAGCAGCTCTTCGACGTCACCGCGTTCCCGATCATGATGGTGCTGATGTACACGTACCTGTTCGGGGGCGCCCTGGCCGGGTCGCCGAAGGAGTACATCCAGTTCCTGCTGCCGGGCATCCTGGTGATGTCGGTCGTGATGATCACGATGTACACCGGAGTCTCGGTGAACACCGACATCGAGAAGGGCGTCTTCGACCGCTTCCGCTCGCTGCCCATCTGGCGGCCGTCGACGATGGTCGGCTATCTGCTGGGCGACGCCCTGCGCTACACGATCGCGTCCGTGGTGATGCTCACCGTCGGCGTGATCCTCGGCTACCGCCCGGACGGCGGGGTCGGCGGGGTGCTCGCCGGGATCGCGCTGCTGGTCGTGTTCTCGTTCGCGTTCTCGTGGATCTGGACCATGTTCGGGCTGCTGCTGCGCACCGAGAAGTCGGTGATGGGCGTCAGCATGATGGTGATCTTCCCGCTGACCTTCCTGTCCAACGTCTTCGTCGACCCGAGGACCATGCCGGGCTGGCTGCAGGCGTTCGTCAACAACAGCCCGATCACCCATCTGTCGTCCGCGGTACGCGGGTTGATGGCCGGTGACTGGCCGGCGGCCGAGGTCGCCTGGTCGCTGGGGTGGGCCGGACTGTTCGTGCTGGTCTTCGGGCCGGTCACGATGCGCCTCTACAACCGCAAGTAGGACTCAGTTCTGTCGCAGGGGCCGGACGTCCGGGGCGACCCGGGCGCCCGGCGTCGCCCGGACGATCGTGATCAGCCGGTCCGTCAACTCCAGTGTCCCGACGGCCGGATCGTCGTATCCGAGCACCCGATGCCCTCGTACGACGCTCACCACCAGGTCGTCCGTCTCGCGCGGCCTCTTGCCCACCTCGGCCTTTATGACCGGGCGTTCGACGATGTCGAGCCCGCTGCCCTGCTGGATGAGGTCCTCCATCACCATGCCGGCGGCGGGGCTGAGCACGGACAGGCCGAGCAGGCGTCCGGCCGCGCTGGCGCTGGTGATGACCGCGTCGGCGCCGGACTGCTGGAGCAGCTGCGCGTTCTCCTCCTCGCGCACCGCCGCCACGATCTTCGCCCCGCGGTTGAGCTGCCGGGCCGTCAGCGTGACGAGCACGGCGGTGTCGTCGCGCTGGGTCGCGATGATGATCTGCCGTGCCCTGTGCACCTCGGCCCGCTTGAGCACCTCGCTGCGCGTGGCGTCCCCGATGACACCGACGTAGCCGTCGGCCGTCGCGGCGTCGATCACCTTGGAACTGGGATCGACCACCACGACCTGCTCCTTCTTCAGGCCCGTGGCACAGACGGTCTGGATCGCCGAGCGTCCCTTCGTCCCGAAGCCGACGACGACGGTGTGATCGCGCAAGGCGGACCTCCAGCGGTTCAGGCGCCATTCCTCCCGGGTGCGTTCGGTGAGGACCTCGAGGGTGGTGCCGACCAGGATGATCAGGAAGAGCACGCGCAGGGGCGTGATGACGAAGATGTTGGTGAGCCGGGCGGCGTCGCTGACCGGGGTGATGTCGCCGTATCCGGTGGTGGAGAGGGTGACGGTCGCGTAGTAGAAGGCGTCGAGGAGGTCGACGGAGCCGTCGGAGTTGTCGTTGTAGCCGTCGTGGTCGGCGTAGACAATGAAGGCGGTCGCAACCAGCACCAGCAGGGCCAGCAGCAGCCGTTTGCCGACCTGTCGGATCGGTCGCTCGACCACCTTCTTCGGGAGTTTCACCCTATGGGTCACGAGATGTTCGTCCGCCTGGCGGGCGATCGCGTCATGGCCCGGAAGTTTCACGTGAAACACACCCCGATTCCGGCGGACGCCCAGGGCAGGTCGAGGAGTTCCAGCTCCTGACCCGCACGGGCGCCACCCGGTGGTACGACGGTGAGCGCGTCGGCGACCGCGATGCCGCGCAGCATGGCGGGGCCGTTGTAGTGCAGCGGCACGGCACGGTCGCCGCGCAGCACGACGGGGATGAGCCGGGTGTCGTGCGGGTGCCCGTGGGCCGCGTCCTGGATCGGCAGCGTGTACGGCTCCGGGGCGGGGCGCGCGGCGAGGCTGCGCAGCAGGGGTTCGGCGAGGGTGAGCAGGCCGGAGACGGCGGCGAGGGGGTTGCCGGGGAGGCCGACGAGATGCTGGTTCTCCTTGGTGCGGGCCAGCAGCATGGGGTGGCCGGGGCGCACCTTGACGCCGTCTACCAGGAGTTCCGCGCCGATCCGCTCCAGGGTGGGGTGAACGTGGTCGACGGGCCCCGAGGCTGTACCACCGGTGGTGACGATCAGGTCGGCGTCGGAGCCTGTGATGGCCTTGCGCAGGGCCTTCGCGTCGTCGCCGAGCCTGCGTACGGCGGTGACCTCGGCGCCGAGCGCGCGCAGCCAGGGCGGCAGCATCGGGCCGAGGGCGTCCCTGATCAGGCCGTCGTGCGGCCGGCCCTCGGTGAGCAACTCGTCGCCCAGGACGAGGACTTGGACGCGGGGGCGGGGGACGGCGGTGAGGGTGTCGTAGCCGGCGGCCGCGGCGAGCCCGAGCACGGCGGGGGTCACGAGGGTGCCGACGGGCAGGAGTTGGTCGCCGGAGCGGCATTCCTGGCCGCGGGGGCGGATGTCCTGGCCGTGCTGCATCTCGCGGCCGGCGTGCAGATGGCCCTTGTCGTCGATACGGCCGTGCTCGCTGCGCAGGACGGCGGTGGTGTCCGCGGGGATGCGGGCGCCGGTGGCGATACGGACGGCCTCGCCGTCGGTGAGGGGCTCCGGGTCGGCGTGTCCGGCGAGGACGCCCGCGTCGCGTACGTCCCAGGGGCCGGGTCCTGCGACCGCCCAGCCGTCCATCGCCGAGGTGTCGAAGGAGGGCAGGTCGGTGAGGGCGGGGAGGGGCGCGGCGAGGGTGAGTCCGAGAGCGCCGTCGAGGGAGACGGAGACGGGGGCGCGGCGGGTGGCGGACCGACCGGCGCGGGCGGCGATCGCTCGGGCCTCGGGCCAGTGGGTGGCCCTGTGGTGGACGTCGGGCCGGTGGGCGGTGGCGGGCTGGGCACTGGGTGCGGGCGGCGTGGATGCGGGTGCGGGGTCGCCCGGTGTGCGGCCGCCGTGGTCGTTCACCAGGGCGAGCACCTCCTCGACGTCGAGGTCCTCGGGGTCCTGACCGGTCCGGGTGGAGTGGGTGGTCATCCTGCGTCCGTGTCGGGCTTGGCGTCGGGGTTGTCCTCCTGCGCCCAGCGCAGGGCGAGGGCCACGGCCTTGCGGGCGGCCTCGGCGACGGCCTCGGGGCCCCCGCCGGCCTGGGCGGCCGCGTAGCCGACGAGGAAGGTGGTCAGTGGTGCCGCGGGCCTGGCCACACCGTGGGCGGCGTCGCGGGCTAGGTCGAGCAGGACGCCGGTGTCGACGTCGAGGTCGATGCCCAGCTCGTCCTTGGCTGCGGAAATCCATTCATCCAACACGTGCCCATGCTCCCTGATACGTGCCCTGGCGGTGGCGATGTCGTCCCAGGTGTCGCAGTCGAAGGATGCGACGGGGTCGGGGACGCGGGTGAGGTCGAGGGCGGCGGTGAGCCTGCGCAGCGGCAGGCCGGTGAGGCCGTCGTGCTCGGTGGAGAGCGCGGCGAGTTCGCGGTGCAGCGCGGGTGTGCGGTACGCGGCCACGAGCGGTTGGTCGCGGCCGTCGGCGTCGGTGAGCAGGACGCCGTCGGCGGCGCCCCCGCGCAGGGCGGTCAGCAGCCGCCGTACCGTCCGAGCGCCGAGGAAGGGCAGGTCGGCGGAGAGGACGACGACCTGCTCCGCCGTGGTGTGCCGCAGCCCGGCGCCGAGCGCCGCGAGGGGTCCCCCGCCGGGCGGGTCCTCGCGGGTCCAGCGCACGGGGCGGGCGGTGGGCCGGGAGTCGGCGACGACGACGGTGGTGCGGGCGTCGGCGCAGGCGGTCAGGACCCGGTCGAGCAGGGCCCGGCCGCCCACGCGCAGGCCGGGCTTGTCCGCACCGCCCAGCCGCCGGGCGGCGCCGCCGGCGAGGACGACGGCGTCATACGCGACGGACCCGGCTTCGGCGGCGCCCTGCGCGTCCGTCGGCTCGTACGAGGTCACCCCCCGAGTATGCGTGCCGCCGCGATCACAGGGAACGCAGGGGAGGCCGCCGATCCCGCGGGATCAGAGTGTGCGCAGCAGCACCGCCGGCTGTTCCACGCAGTCCGCCACGTACCGCAGGAAGCCGCCCGCCGTGCCGCCGTCGCAGACCCGGTGGTCGAAGGTGAGCGAGAGCTGGACGACCTGCCGCACCGCGAGCTCGCCCTCGTGCACCCATGGCTTGGGGACGATGCGGCCGACGCCGAGCATGGCCGCCTCGGGGTGGTTGATGATCGGTGTGGAGCCGTCGACGCCGAACACTCCGTAGTTGTTCAACGTGAAGGTCCCGCCGGTGAGTTCCCCGGGCGTGAGCGTTCCCGCCCGGGCCGCCTCGGTCAGGCGGGCGAACTCCGCGGTCAGCAGTTCGGCGTCCCGCGCATGTGCGTCCCGTACGACCGGTACGACCAGGCCCCGCTCGGTCTGCGCGGCGAAGCCGAGGTGCACGTGTTCGAGCTGGACGACCTCCCTGGCCTCCATGTCGACCGTGGAGTTGAGCTCGGGGAAGCGGGCGAGGGCGGCGGTGCAGATCCTTGCCAGGAGGGCGAGCAGGGAGATCTTGGTGCCGCCGGCTGCGTTCATCGCCGTCCGCGCGCGCATCAGCTCCGTCGCGTCGGCGTCCACCCAGCAGGTCGCGTCCGGTATCTCCCGGCGGCTGCGGGAGAGCTTGTCGGCGACGGCTCCGCGGACGCCCTTGAGGGGGACGCGGATGCCGGTGGCGCCGGGTGCGGTCCGTACGGGCGCCGGTGCCTTCTGCGGCTCGGCGGGTGCCGTCGCCCGGCCCTGCGCGGCCGCGGCCCGCAGTGCGTACTCGACGTCGGCCCGGAGGATCAGCCCGTCCGGTCCGGAGCCGGCGAGCTCCCTCAGGTCGAGACCGTTCTCCCGGGCGAGGCGACGCACCAGGGGCGAGATCACGGGGACGGGTCCCTCGACCGCCTCAGGAGTCGTGGACTGCCCGTTCACCGCTGCGGACACCGGCTGCCCCGGCCGGACCCTGCGCCGCCGGGCGGGCGCCTCGGAAGTGCCGTAGCCCACGAGCACGTTGCCCGAGCCCTCGGTTTCCGGGGCCTCGGCCTCGCCGGCCGGGACCGGCGCGCCGACAGCCACCGTGATCAGCGGTGCGCCGACGGGCAGTTCCGTGCCCTCCTCACCGAAGCGGGCGGTGACCACACCGCCGTAGGGGCAGGGCACGTCGACCATCGCCTTGGCCGTCTCGACCTCGACGACCGGCTGGTCGACCGTGACGACGTCGCCGACCTCCACCAGCCAGCGCACGATCTCCGCCTCGGTGAGCCCCTCCCCGAGGTCGGGGAGCTTGAACTCGAGCACCTGTGCCATCAGCTCTCGGCCTCCCACTGCAGACGCCCCACGGCGTCCAAGATCCGGTCCACGCCGGGCAGGTGGTGACGCTCCAGCATGGGCGGCGGGTAGGGGATGTCGAACCCGGCCACGCGCAGCACCGGCGCCTCCAGGTGGTGGAAGCAGCGCTCCGTGACACGGGCCGCGATCTCCCCGCCCGGGCCGCCGAACCCGCCCGACTCGTGTACGACGACCGCGCGCCCTGTCCGCCGTACCGAGGCGCCGACCGTCTCGTCGTCGAACGGCACCAGGGAGCGCAGGTCGACGACTTCGAGGTCCCACCCCTCGGCCTGTGCCGCCTCGGCGGCTTCGAGGCAGACGGGAACCGACGGTCCGTACGTGATGAGCGTGGCGCTCCGGCCCGAGCGCCGCACCATCGCGCGGCCTATCGGTTCAACGTCCGTCGGGTGCTCGGGGTTCCAGGAGTCCTTCGACCAGTACAGGCGCTTGGGCTCGAGGAAGACGACGGGGTCGTCGGAGGCGATGGCGGCGCGCAGCAGGCCGTAGGCGTCGGCGACCGTGGCGGGCGTGACGACATGGAGCCCCGGAGTCGCCATGTAGTAGGCCTCGGAGGAGTCGCTGTGGTGCTCGACGCCGCCGATGCCGCCGCCGTAGGGGACGCGGATGGTGATCGGGAGCGGCATGGTGCCGCGGGTGCGGTTGCGCATGCGGGAGACGTGCGAGATCAGCTGCTCGAAGGCGGGGTACGCGAACGCGTCGAACTGCATCTCCACGACCGGGCGCAGGCCGTACATCGCCATGCCCACCGCGGTGCCGAGGATGCCGGCCTCGGCCAGGGGTGTGTCCGTGCAGCGGTCCTCGCCGAACTCCTTGGCGAGTCCGTCGGTGACGCGGAAGACACCGCCGAGGGTGCCGACGTCCTCGCCCATGACGTGCACGGTGGGGTCGGCGGCCATGGCGTCGCGCATCGCGCGCGTGAGGGCCTGCGCCATGGTGGCCGGCTTGACGGCGACGGTGGTCATCAGTGGCCGCCTTCCTGTTCCGCGTGCAGTTCGGCCTGCAACTGGGCCTGCTGTTCGCGCAGTTGCGGGGTGGGCTCGGCGTAGACGTGGGCGAACAGGTCCATGGGGTCGAGCACCGGGTCCTGGTTCATGCGTTCGCGCAGGTCGGCGGCCATGGTCTCGGCCGCGTCGCGGGCGGCCCGCATGCCGTCCTCGTCGAGCAGGCCGCGTTCGGTCAGCTCGTGCTCCAGGAGCGCGATGGGGTCGTGCGCGCGCCAGGCCTCGACCTCGGCGTCGCCGCGGTAGCGGGTCGCGTCGTCGGCGTTGGTGTGGGCGTCGACGCGGTAGGTGATCGCCTCGATCAGCGTCGGGCCGCCGCCCTCGCGCGCGTGCCGTACGGCGTCGGTGAGGACCTCGTGCACGGCGGCCGCGTCGTTGCCGTCGACCAGGCGGCCGGGCATGCCGTAGCCGACGGCCTTGTGGGCCAGCGACGGGGCCGCGGTCTGCTTGGCGAGCGGTACGGAGATCGCGAAGCCGTTGTTCTGGACGAGGAAGACGACCGGGGCCTGCCAGACGGCGGCGAAGTTCAGCGCCTCGTGGAAGTCGCCCTCGCTGGAGCCGCCGTCGCCGACCATGGCGAGCGCGACCACGTCGTCGCCCTTGAGACGGGCGGCATGCGCGAGGCCCACGGCGTGCGGGAGCTGGGTGGCGAGGGGGGTGCACAGAGGGGCCACGCGGTGCTCGTGCGGGTCGTAGCCGGTGTGCCAGTCGCCGCGCAGGAGGGTGAGCGCCTGGACGGGGTCCAGGCCACGGGCGACGGCGGCGAGGGTGTCGCGGTAGCTGGGGAAGAGCCAGTCGCGCTCCTGAAGGGCGAGTGCCGCGGCGACCTCGCAGGCCTCCTGGCCGGTGCTGGAGGGGTACACGGCGAGGCGGCCCTGCTTTGTGAGCGCGGTCGCCTGCGCGTTGTACCTGCGGCCGCGCACCAGCTCGGCGTACAGACGGCGCAGCAGGGCCGGGTCGGCCTTGCCGGCGGCCTCGGTGCCGAGGACGCGGTAGGGCTCCGCGTCGGGCAGCAGCGGCGCGGGGTCGGTGCGGGGCTGCCAGGCGGGCGGCGGCGATGGCCGATACGCGCCCCGCTGCTCCATGACCGTCATGACGGCACCTCCTCGTGGGAGCGGCTTCAGGCGCACCACGGGTGTGTGTCGCGCCTCACCTACCGATTGTTCGGTCGCCGGCACATTTTGGCTACAGGCCCCTTCGGGCTGTGGACAATCGGTTCTCCACAACCTCAAATGAACGCAGTACGTCCATGGTAGGGAGGCGGGGGGACATGGCACCTGAACAAATGGCCGAGGGATCGGAAGGCGGAAGCCCCCTGCCGCTGCCGCGTCCGCTCGACGCCATCGATTCGGACATCCTCCAGATGCTCCAGGCGGACGGCCGCGCGTCGATACGGTCGGTCGCAGAACGGGTGCACGTGTCGCGCGCGAACGCCTACGCGCGTATCAACCGCCTCATCGAGGATGGCGTCATCCGCGGCTTCGGCGCCCGCGTCAACCATGAACGCGCAGGTCAGGGCACTTCCGCCTACATCACCCTGAAGATCGTCCAGAATTCCTGGCGCACGGTGCGGGAACAGCTCAGACAGCTGCCCGGCGCCTCCCACATCGCCCTGGTGGGCGGCGACTTCGACGTCCTGCTGCTCGTCCACACACCCGACAACAAGGCGCTGCGCGAACTGGTGCTCACCCGCCTCCAGGCCATGCCCGAGGTACTCAGCACACGCACGCTGCTGGTGTTCGAGGAGGAGGACCTGGAGCCGCAGGGCTGAACCTTCTTGCGGCTCTCTCAGGCCTCCTTGCGCAGGCCGCCGAAGACCAACTGCGCCACCGCGTCGGCCACTTCGCGCTCGCTCATCCCGCGCCCGTCGGGGCGGTACCACTCGACGATCGAGTTGATCATCCCGAAGACCAGCCGCGTCGCGAGCCGCACCTCGACGTCGCCGCGCACCTCCCCGTCGGCGGCCGCGGCCTTCAGCAGCTCGGCCACCTGGTGGTCGAAGTCGCGGCGCCGCTCCAGGGCCCACCGCTCGGTGTCCGTGTTGCCGCGCACGCGCAGCAGCAGCGTCACGTACGGCAGGTCGCCGATCAGCACCTCGACCATGCGCCGCACGACGTACTCGAGGCGCTCGGCGGCGCGCCCCACGCGCGCGTGCTCCTCCTCGAGGATCCCGAAGAGCCCGTCGAGGGCCCGGCTGACGGCGCGGCGCAGCAGTTCCTCCTTGCCGGCCACGTGGTGGTAGATCGACGACTTGGAGATGCCGGCCGCCTTGGAGAGGTGCTCCATGGAGGTGCCGTCGTAGCCGCGCTCGTTGAAGACCTGGACGGCGACGGACAGCAGCGTCTCCGGGGTGTACGTGTCGCGCTTGGCGGTGGTCATGACGTGCTGCCCTCCCGCTTGTCGGTGGCGTACGCGTGGCGGTACAGCGCGAGGGACGGCGCGTAGCGCCCCGAGGGGTCGCGCAGATGCAGGTCGTCGAGGAGGGCGTACGCCCAGTTGCGGCCGAGCCTGCGGCTCCACTCGAAGGGCCCGAGCGGGTAGTTGACACCCAGGCGCATCGCGGTGTCGATGTCCTCCTCGGTGGCCACGCCCTTGGCGACGGCGTCGTGCGCCAGGTCGACGATCCGGGCGACCGTGCGGGCGACGATCATGCCCGGGACGTCGCCGATGACGCTGACGTCCTTGCCGAGCGCCTGGAAGAGGCCGGTGGCCTCGGCGAGGGTCTGCGGCGAGGTGTCCTGGGAGGCGGACAGGGCGATGCGGGTGGCCCTGCGGTAGTCCAGGGCGAGGTCGAAGTAGACGACGTCCCGGAACTCCACCGAGGTCTGGCCGTCGGCGAGGGCCAGCTGGCCGCCGCCCGGCAGCACCAGGCGGGTGCCGTGGTCCTCGTCCTCCTCTCGCACCTGGATGCCCGCCTCGCGGATCAGCGCGAGCAGTTCGGACGCGGGACCCAGGTCGCCCTCGGCGACCACGTACGCGGGCCGCTGCTGCTTCTCGGCAGAGTGCGGCTCGGGGCGCTCGGCGTCGTCGCCGTAGTCGTACCAGCCGTGCCCGCTCTTGCGGCCGAGCCGGCCCGACTCGACCAGGCGCCGCTGGGCGAGTGAGGGCGTGAAGCGCACGTCCTGGAAGAAGGACTGCCACACGGAGTGCGTGACGGACTCGTTGACGTCCTGTCCGATGAGGTCGGTCAGTTCGAAGGCGCCCATCCGGAAGCCGCCGGACTCGCGCAGCACCGCGTCGATGGTGGCGGGGTCGGCGCCCTGGGCCTCGTAGACCGCGAAGGCCTCGGCGTAGAAGGGCCGGGCAATGCGGTTGACGATGAAGCCGGGGGTGTCGGCGCAGGCGACCGGCGTCTTGCCCCAGGCGCGCGCCATCTCGTACGCGCGCGTGGCCGAGGTGACGTCGGTGGCGAACCCGGAGACGACCTCGACGAGAGGCAGCAGCGGCGCCGGGTTGAAGAAGTGCAGACCGACGAAGCGGCCGGGGTTGCGCAGGGCGCCGCCGATGGCCGTCACCGACAGGGACGAGGTGTTGGTGGCGAGCAGACAGTCCTCGCCCACGATGTCCTCGAGCTTGCTGAAGAGCTCCTGCTTGGCGTCCAACCGCTCCAGGACGGCCTCGACGACCAGGGAGCAGTCCGCGAGGTCGGCGAGGTCCGCGGCGGGCAGCAGACGCGCGCGTGCCGCGTCCCGGTCGGCGGCCGTGAGCCGGTCCTTCTCGACCAGCCGGTCGAGGCGCGCGCCGATGGCTTCGGCCGCTTCCGGGGCGCGCCCCGGGACGGCGTCGTACAGCCGTACGCGATGGCCTGCAACCAGCGCGACCTGGGCGATGCCCTGGCCCATGGTGCCGGTGCCGACGACGGCCACGGGGCTGCTGAGGTCGAGTGCTGTCATGTGCGCGATCCTCCCGCACGGGGTTTTCCACAGATGCGGCAGGCCCCCTTGTCCCGACCGATCGTTCGGTTACTCTAACTCTGACTGGCTGTTCCTGCCCATGTTTCTGCCCAGGTCATGAGCTCAACGAAGAGTTCACAAGACGAGGAGTTGGTCCCGCATGGCCGCCGAACTGACCGCGCACGAGCTGATCGCCAAGCACCGGCCCACCCTCGACCAGGCGCTGGAAGCGATCCGCACACGTGCGTACTGGTCCCCGCACCCCGAGCACCCCAAGGCATACGGCGAGAACGGCAGCCTGGACATGGCGGCGGGCAAGGCCGCCTTCGACGCCCTCGTGGGCACGCGCCTCGACCTCGGCCAGCCGGGCACGGACGACTGGGTGGGCGGCGAGGTGTCGCCGTACGGCATCGAGCTGGGCGTGGAGTACCCACACGCGGACCTCGACGTGCTGCTGCCCGCCATGAAGGCGGGCCAGAAGGCCTGGCGGGACGCGGGGGCGGAGGCTCGCGCGGTGGTGTGTCTGGAGATCCTCAAGCGGATCAGCGACCGGACGCACGAGTTCGCGCACGCGGTCATGCACACCTCCGGCCAGGCGTTCATGATGGCGTTCCAGGCGGGCGGCCCGCATGCACAGGACCGCGGCCTGGAGGCGGTGGCCTACGCGTACGTGGAACAGGTCCGCACACCCGACACGGCGGAGTGGACCAAGCCCCAGGGCAAGCGGGAACCGCTCGCGCTGACCAAGCAGTTCACGCCGGTCCCGCGCGGGATCGCGCTGGTCATCGGCTGCAACACCTTCCCGACGTGGAACGGCTACCCGGGCCTGTTCGCGTCGCTGGCCACAGGCAACGCGGTCCTGGTGAAGCCGCACCCGCGCGCGGTGCTGCCGCTCGCGCTCACCGTGCAGGTCGCGCGCCAGGTGCTCGCCGAGGCCGGTTTCGACCCGAACCTGGTGGCGCTGGCGGCCGAGCGCCCCGGCGAGGGCATCGCGAAGACGCTGGCCACCCGCCCCGAGATCCGGATCATCGACTACACGGGCTCGACGGCATTCGGCGACTGGCTGGAGTCCAACGCCCGCCAGGCGCAGGTCTACACCGAGAAGGCCGGCGTCAACACGGTGCTCGTGGACTCGACCGCGAACTACAAGGGCATGCTGTCCAACCTGGCGTTCTCGCTGTCCCTGTACAGCGGCCAGATGTGCACGACCCCGCAGAACCTGCTGATCCCCCGCGACGGCATCCGCACCGACGAGGGCCCCAGGACCTTCGACGAGGTCGTCGCCGACCTCGCCCGCTCCGTCGACGGCCTCCTCGGCGACGACGCGCGCGCGAACGCCCTGCTCGGCGCCATCGTCAACCCGGACGTGAAGGCCCGCCTGGAGGCGGCGGCCGGTCTCGGTGAAGTCGCCCTGGCGTCAAGGGAGATCAGCAACCCGGAGTTCCCGAACGCGGTCGTACGCACGCCTGTGATCGTGAAGCTGGACGGCGCCAAGCCCGACGACGAGGCCGCCTACATGAGCGAGTGCTTCGGTCCGGTCTCCTTCGCGGTCGCGGTCGACTCGGCCGCGGACGGCGCGGAGCTGCTGCGGCGCACCATCCGTGAGAAGGGCGCGATGACGGTCGGGGCGTACACGACCGACGAGGAGGTCGAGCAGGCGGTCCAGGAGGTCTGCCTGGAGGAGTCGGCCCAGCTGTCGCTGAACCTGACGGGCGGGGTGTACGTCAACCAGACTGCCGCGTTCTCCGACTTCCACGGTTCGGGTGGCAACCCGGCGGCCAACTCGGCGCTCACGGACGGGGCGTTCGTCGCCAACCGCTTCCGAGTGGTGGAAGTCCGCCGGGAGGCCTAGAACGCAGCCGTCGCGCTCCAGTGGTACAGCGTCATGGCCACGCTCGTCGCCAGGTTGTAGCTGGAGACCTGGGGGCGCATCGGCAGGGACAGCAAGTGGTCGGTACGCGCGCGTAGTTCGGCGGACAGCCCGCTGCGCTCGGAGCCGAAGGCGAGGACGGCGTCGTCCGGGAGCTTGACGCCCCGGATGTCGTCGCCCTCCGGGTCGAGCGCGAACAGCGGGCCGGCCGGCAGCTCGTCGACGTCCAGTCGTTCCACGGCCGTCGCGAAGTGCAGCCCCGCGCCGGCGCGCACGACCGTGGGGTGCCACGGGTCGAGCGTGCCGGTGGTGACCACGCCGGTCGCGCCGAAACCGGCGGCCAGGCGGATCACGGCGCCCGCGTTGCCGAGGTTGCGCGGGTTGTCGAGGACCACGACGGGCGCGGTGCGAGGGGTGTGCGCGAGCTTCTCGAGGTTGTCCGCGCGAGGGGGTCGTACGGCCAGGGCGGCCACGGCGGTGGGATGCGGGCGCGGGACCAGGCTCCGGTACGTCGGCTCCGGCACCTCGCTGAGGAGTGCGGCCAGCGTGTCCCGTACGTCGGGGGCCAGCTCGTCGGCGAGGGCGAGCGCCGCCCGCCGGTCGGCGGTGACCGCCACCGGGACCTCGGCTCCGAAGCGCACGGCGTGCTTCAGGGCGTGGAAGCCGTCGAGCAGCACACAGGTGTCTGCGAGGCGGTGCCAAGCGCTCACGGGGTCGGTCATGGCGTGCAGCCTACGTGCGCGTGTGCAGGGCGTTCACGCCGTGGAGCTCGCATGCGTGGGTTCGGGATTCTCGGGGGCGCGCGGCGCGGACGGCGCCGTACGGCCACGGCGGGCGAGGACGCGCCCACGCGCGCGTGCCGCCCACTCGCCCAGGCGGCGCAGCAGCGACGTCGGCAGGAAGACCGCGTCCGTCGCGATCATCGCCAGCGAGAAGAACGGCAGCCCCAGCACCACGGCGATCACGGCGTGCTCGGTCATCATGGCGGCCAGCAGGGCGTTCTTGACCCGCCGGTTGAACAGCGTGAACGGGAAGGCGACCTGCACGATGACGGTCCCGTAGGTCACGAGCATCACCATCGTGCCGCTGGACGACAGCAGGTCGGCGAGCCCGGGCCAGGGCGAGAAGTAGTCCAGGTGGAGCGGGTAGTAGACCGCGGTGCCGTCCTGCCAGCGCGTGCCCTGGATCTTGTACCAGCCGGCCGTCGCGTAGATCAGACAGGCCTCGGCCATGATCACGAAGAGGGCGCCGTTGTGCACGATGTTGGCGACGACGTCCAGCAGGATCCGCGGCTGTGCGGTCCTCGCGCGGCGGTCGACGACCCACCACACGGCGTGTGCGAGCCACACGCCCCACAGGATCACCGGCACGGTCGGGCCGACACCCTCGAAGCGGCCTCCGGCGGTCGCCGCGACCAGCGCGAACCCGAGCACGCCCCACAGCGCGGGCCCGGCCCGGTCCGAAACGCGCTCTCCACGCTCGCGTGCCTCGCGCGCGAGCCGTGCCCGCCGCGCGTCCAGCGACCAGACCTGGCCGCAGCGCGTGAACACGAGGTAGACGGACATCAGGTGCAGGACGTTGTCGCCGCCGTCGCCCATGAAGACGCTGCGGTTCTGCAGTGAGAGCACGCCGACCATGAACACCACGGACATCGCGCGCGTGCGCCAGCCGAGCAGCAGAAGCACGCTCGACAGGACGGCGAGCGCGTAGACGAACTCGAACCAGCCCCGGCCGTCGGACCACATCAGGGCCGTGAAGGCGCTGTTGGAGGCGATCAACTGCTGGGCGAGATCCCAGCTCCACGGGCCGGAGGGGCCGTAGAGCTCCTCGCGGTGGGGGAACTCGCGCAGCAGGAACAGCAGCCAGGTCGCGCTGAAGCCGATGCGGACCACGGCGGTCTGGTACGGGCCGAGCGCCGATTCGGTGATGCGGGCGATGCCGGCGGACACCGACAGGGTGAAGCGGTTCACTCGGCGCCTCCGACGGTGTCCGAGGCCGTGACCGGCCACCAGGGCAGCACGCGGTAGATCGGCTGGTCCGAGATCTTCTCCCGGCTCCACTTCGGCGGGGTCACATTGGTGGTACGGGAACGGACCTGGACCCTGTCGATGACGCCGCCCTTTCCGGCCGCGTCCTCACGGTCCAGGCGCAGCACCACGATGCGCCGTATGTAGGCCTCTGACAGTGCGCCGCGCAGGCCGGTCGGACGGTTGTTGCCGTCGTGCGTGGCAACGAAGAAGTCCCAGGCCCGGCGCAGTTCGTTCTGCTCGGTGTGGCTGGGCAGCAGATTGCCGTCGATGGCCCGGCCGTCCTCGGCGGACAGGTCGTACCAGCCGGTGGTGCGCAGCCCGCCGTCCCCGGTCCGCACGTCGGCGCGGACCTGGACCGAGATGTTCTGCTGCAGCGGGTTCGGCGCGAACAGCTTCCAGTTCTGCTCGAACTCCGGGTAGATCCAGTCGTCGATCGCCTTGCCGTGCGCCTTGGTGACCGTGTTCGACGGCGCGACGTGCAGGAAGACCATGCCGACGTGGACGCAGACGACGACGGCGACGACGGCGAGCGCCAGCGCGGCACCTATCTGGTACCGCAGGGAGAGGGCGGCCACACCGGTGCGGGGCTCGGGGAACGGCCCGGGCGCACCGCTCGGCGCGGCCACATCGGCCGGCTCGGGCGCACTGCCCGGCTCGTCCGGCCCTTGCCGGGCGTCCGAGTCTGTGCCGTACGCGTCCATTCCACCCCGTCTCCCGATCCCGGTCCCACTTCCGGGCCCACTCGCACGGGAACGGTACTCAGGCCCGCCCGCGGCGCACAGCCCCTCTCGGAAGACCTCGCCGCAGCGCACGGGATCTCCCCACTTGTCCACAGGGCACGTGCGCAGGTTATCCACAGCGGTTGACACCTTACGGCGCCCGTCTCACCATGGAATCGCACGAACCGAACGATCGGTCGGGAGCCAGCTCCGGACAGAGTCCAGGTCGAGGGGGCCTCATGGCGACAGCAGCCGCGCACCAGACGTACGACACCGAGGAAGACACCGCCGCCACCGGTGCGTACGAGCGTGCCTTCGACGCCGCCGTCGCGGCCGACGAGCGCATCGAGCCGCGCGACTGGATGCCCGACGCCTACCGCGCGACGCTGGTCCGCCAGATCGCCCAGCACGCCCACTCCGAGATCATCGGCATGCAGCCGGAGGCCAACTGGATCACGCGCGCGCCCTCGCTGCGCCGCAAGGCCATCCTGATGGCCAAGGTCCAGGACGAGGCAGGACACGGCCTCTACCTCTACAGCGCGGCCGAAACCCTCGGCACCGGCCGCGACGAACTGCTCGACAAGCTCCACTCCGGCCGCCAGAAGTACTCCTCGATCTTCAACTACCCCACGCTGACCTGGGCGGACGTCGGCGCGATCGGCTGGCTGGTGGACGGCGCCGCGATCACCAACCAGGTCCCGCTGTGCCGCTGCTCCTACGGCCCGTACGCGCGCGCGATGATCCGCATCTGCAAGGAGGAGTCCTTCCACCAGCGCCAGGGGTACGAGCTGCTGCTGGCCCTCGGCCGCGGCACCCCCGAGCAGCAGGCGATGGCGCAGGACGCGGTGGACCGCTGGTGGTGGCCGTCGCTGATGATGTTCGGCCCGCCCGACGACGAGTCCGCACACTCGGCGCAGTCGATGGCGTGGAAGATCAAGCGGCATTCGAACGACGAGCTGCGCCAGCGCTTCGTCGACATCTGCGTCCCCCAGGCCGAGTCACTGGGCCTGACCCTGCCCGACCCGGACCTGAAGTGGAACGAGGAGCGGGGTCACTACGACTTCGGCGCGATCGACTGGACGGAGTTCCGGGAGGTCCTCAAGGGCAACGGCCCGTGCAACGAACAGCGGATCACCCAGCGCAGGCGGGCCCACGAAGAGGGCGCCTGGGTACGGGAGGCGGCCGCGGCCTACGCGGCCAAGCACACCGGCGAGACAGGAGCGACCCGAGCATGACGAACACCGACTGGCCCCTGTGGGAGGTCTTCGTGCGCTCGCGCCGCGGCCTCTCGCACACCCACGCCGGCAGCCTCCACGCGCCGGACGCGGAGTTCGCCCTGCGCAACGCCCGCGACCTGTACACCCGGCGCGGCGAGGGCGTCTCGATCTGGGTCGTCCCCTCGTCCGCGATCACGGCGTCCTCGCCGGACGAGAAGGACCCGTTCTTCGAGCCGTCCGCCGACAAGCCGTACCGGCATCCGACGTTCTACGAGATCCCGGAGGGGGTGAAGCACCTGTGACCGTCGACGTGACCGCGAACGCCGCCGCCCTCGCCCTCGGCGACGACGCCCTGGTGCTCTCGCACCGCCTGGGTGAGTGGGCGGGCCACGCGCCCGTCCTGGAGGAGGAGGTCGCCCTCGCCAACATCGCGCTGGACCTGCTGGGCCAGGCCCGGGTGCTGCTGTCGATGGCCGGCGACGAGGACGAGCTCGCGTATCTGCGCGAGGAGCGTGCCTTCCGCAACCTCCAGCTGGTGGAACAGCCGAACGGCGACTTCGCCCACACCATCGCCCGCCAGCTCTACTTCTCCACCTACCAGCACCTGCTGTACGCCGAACTGGCCGCCGGGGACGGCCCGTTCGCCGGTCTCGCCGCGAAGGCCGTCAAGGAAGTCGCCTACCACCGCGACCACGCCGAGCAGTGGACCCTGCGCCTCGGCGACGGTACGGAGGTCGGCCACGAGCGGATGCAGCGCGCGTGCACGGCCCTGTGGCGGTTCACCGGCGAGATGTTCCAGCCGGTGGACGGTCTGGACGTCGACCGGGCCGGGCTGGAGGAGACCTGGCTCGAGTCCGTCACGGACATACTGCGCCGGGCGACCCTGACCGTCCCCGAAGGACCGCAGACCGGAGCGTGGACGGCCGGCGCGGGCCGCCAGGGCGTGCACACCGAGCCCTTCGGGCGGATGCTCGCCGAGATGCAGCATCTGCACCGCAGTCACCCGGGGGCGTCATGGTGACGGCCACCGCCCTGGAGGCGGAACTCCTGGAGATCGCCGGCTCGGTGCCCGACCCCGAGCTGCCGGTGCTCACCCTCCATGAGCTGGGCGTCCTGCGCGCGGTGCACCTGTCCGGCACGGACTCGGTCGAGGTCGAGCTGACCCCGACGTACACCGGCTGCCCGGCCCTCGAGGCGATGTCTTCGGACATAGAGCGGGCGTTGCACGCGCACGGCATGCGCGAGGTCACCGTCCGCAAGGTGCTGCTGCCCGCCTGGTCGACCGACGACATCACGGCCGAAGGGCGGCGCAAACTCAGGGAGTTCGGCATCGCACCGCCACGCACAGGGCGGGACTCCGGCCCCGTGGCCCTGGAGTTGGGGCGTACCCGCACGCTCGCCGACGAAGGCGCCCCCGACCCCGACCCGATCCGCTGCCCGCACTGCGGCAGCACCGACACCGAGCTGCTCAGCCGCTTCTCCTCCACCGCGTGCAAGGCGCTGCGGCGCTGTCTCGCCTGCCGTGAACCCTTCGACCACTTCAAGGAGTTGTGATGGCCCGCTTCCACGCGCTCCCGGTGGCGGCGGTCGACCGGCTCACCGACGACTCCGTGGCCCTCACCCTCACCGTGCCCCCGGAACTCCGCGAGGAGTACCGGCACGCGGCAGGCCAGCACCTCGCCCTGCGGCGCCTGGTCGACGGGCAGGAGATACGACGCACCTACTCGATCTGCTCCCCGGCACCCGCCGCCGACGGCGCGGGTCCGCACACCCTGCGAGTCGGGGTGCGGCTGGTCGAGGGCGGGGCCTTCTCGACGTACGCCCTGAAGGAGATCAACGTCGGCGACGAGCTGGAGGTGATGACCCCGGCCGGCCGCTTCACCCTCGACCCGGCACCCGGCCTGTACGCCGCGATCGTCGGCGGCAGCGGCATCACGCCGGTGCTGTCGATCGTCTCGACGCTGCTGGCACGCGAGCCAAAGGCCCGGTTCTGTCTGATACGCAGCGACCGTACGGCCGCCTCGACGATGTTCCTGGACGAGGTGGCCGACCTGAAGGACCGCCATCCGCAGCGGTTCCAGCTGGTGACGGTGCTGTCCCGGGAGGAGCAGCAGGCAGGGCTGCCGTCCGGGCGGCTCGACCAGGAGCGGCTGACCGGGCTGCTTCCGGCGCTGCTGCCGGTGGGGCAGGTGGCGGGCTGGTTCCTGTGCGGGCCGTTCGGTCTGGTGCAGGGCGCGGAGCGGACCCTGCGCGGACTCGGCGTCGCCCGCACCCGCATCCACGAGGAGATCTTCCACGTGGACGCCGCCGCCCCCACGGTCACCGTGACCGCCCCCGCGCACAGCACGGTCACCGCCCGGCTCGACGGCCGCGGCGGCACCTGGCCCGTGCAGGACGGCGAGTCCCTGCTGGAGACGGTCCTGCGCAACCGGCCCGACGCGCCCTACGCCTGCAAGGGCGGGGTGTGCGGGACGTGCCGGGCGTTCCTGGTCACCGGCGAGGTCCGCATGGACCGCAACTTCGCGCTGGAGCCGGAGGAGACGGAGGCCGGTTATGTGCTGGCGTGCCAGTCGCATCCGGTGACGGAGAAGGTGGAGCTGGACTTCGACCGGTGAACCCACGGCAGCTGTTCGGGAGCAGGCAGACCGTTCCCTTCTTCTAGAACCTGTTCTATCTTGACGGTCCGTCAGATCAGCGGACCCTCCGGAGGGACAGGACCGTGGACTTCACCTTCACCGAGGAGCAGCAGGCGGCGGCCGAGGCGGCACGGGGGGTGTTCGCCGGGGTCGAGCCGGACGCGGTGCCCAGTCCCTCCCTCGTCCCCGGTGCCGTCGCCGACGACTTCGACCGCGCGCTGTGGGCGAGGCTCGCCGAGGCGGACCTGCTGAGCCTGCTGCTGGACGCGCGCCACGGCGGGGCGGGGCTGGACGCCATCGCGCTGTGCCTGGTGCTGCGGGAATCGGCCAAGGTACTGGCGCGGGTGCCGCTGCTGGAGAGCAGCGCGGCCGCGGCAGCCGTACAGGCATACGGCGGCGAGGAGTTGAAGGCGGCGCTGCTCGCCCGCGCGGGCCGGGGCGAGACGGTACTGACGGTCGCCGCGAACGGCCGTACCGGTCACGACCCGGCCGAACTCGCCGTGACCGCACGGCAGGACGACGGGGGCACCGCCCGCTCGAGCGAAGCCGAGAGTGGGGGAGAGTGGATCCTGGACGGGGTGCAGACGGCCGTGCCGTGGGCGCACACCGCCGACTTCGTCCTCGTACCGGCCCATACGACCACCGACCGCACGCTCCTCGCCGTGGTCCCCCGGGTCCATCCAGGTGTCGGTCTGGCCGAGCAGATCTCCACCACCGGCGAGCGGCTCGGCGAACTGCGCTTGGAGTCCGCGCGGATCGCCGCCCGGGATGTCATCGATGCCGAAGGCGCGTGGGAATGGCTGCGCGAGCTGCTGGCCACCGGCACGTGTGCGCTGGCGCTCGGCCTGGGTGAGCGGGTCCTGGCGATGACCAGTGAATACACCGGCAAGCGGGAGCAGTTCGGCTTCCCGGTCGCCACCTTCCAGGCCGTCGCCGTACAGGCAGCCGACCGCTACATCGACCTGCGCGCCATGGAGGCCACCCTGTGGCAGGCCGCCTGGCGGATCGCCTCGGGAGCGTCCGGCGCGCTGCCCGCCTCTGGAGACGTCGCCGTCGCCAAGATCTGGGCCTCGGAGGGCGTACGACGGGTCGTGCAGACGGCACAGCATCTGCACGGCGGATTCGGGGCGGACGTCGAATACCCCCTGCACCGGTACCACGCCTGGGCCAAGCACCTGGAGTTGTCGCTCGGCCCGGCAGCGGCGCACGAGGAGACCCTGGGCGACCTGCTGGCGGCGCACCCTCTGGGCTGACCGCCACTGAACCCAGGTCCAGCCCCCGGACCCAGGTCCTACAGGACGAACCCGGGTTGGCCCTCGTCCGTGACGACGGGCCGACCCGCGGCGGCCCACACCTGCATGCCGCCGTCGACGTTCACGGCGTCGATGCCCTGCTGGACGAGGTACATCGCGACCTGCGCCGAGCGGCCGCCGGAGCGACAGATCACGTTGACGCGGCCGTCCTGCGGGGCGGCCTCGGTCAGCTCGCCGTAGCGGGCCACGAACTCACTGATGGGGATGTGCAGCGCCCCTTCGGCGTGACCCGCCTGCCACTCGTCGTCCTCGCGGACGTCCAGCAGGAAGTCGCCGTCCTTGAGGTCTCCGACCTCGACCGTGGGCACACCAGCTCCGAAATGCATGCCTGAGACGCTACCCGACGCGGGCGGGCCGCGAACGGGCCGCCCGAGACCGCCTCGGGACCGCCCGCCACCGGCATGCGCCGATCCGGTCTACCCGAGCAGCTCGGCCAGATCCGCCTCACGCTGGGCGACATCGGCCAGGAGCTTCTCGGCGATCTCGTCCAGAAGCCGGTCGGGATCGTCCGGCGCCAGCCGGAGCATCGCGCCGATCGCGCCCTCCTCCAGCTCCTTGGCGACCAGTGTGAGCAGTTCCTTGCGCTGGGCGAGCCATTCGAGGCGGGCGTACAGCTCCTCGCTGCGGCTCGGACCGCGCTCCTCCGGCGCCGGCCCCTTGGCCCACTCCTCGGCCAGCTCCTGCAGCAGGGCCGCGTCACCGCGGGCGTAGGCGGCGTTGACGCGGGTGATGAACTCCTCGCGCCGCGCCCGCTCCGTGTCGTCCTGCGCCAGGTCGGGGTGGGCCTTGCGGACCAGTTCGCGGTAGAGCTTGCGGGCCTCGTCGCTGGGACGCACCCGCTGCGGGGGCCGCACGGGCTGGTCGGTGAGCATCGCCACGGCCTCCGGGAAGAGCCCCTCCCCGTCCATCCAGCCGTGGAACAGCTCCTCGACGCCGGGCATCGGCATCACCCGGGCACGCGCCTCGTCCGCCTTGCGCAGGTCCTCGGGGTCGCCGGTACGGGCGGCCCGGGCCTCGGCGATCTGCGCGTCCAGCTCGTCGAGGCGGGCGTACATCGGGCCGAGCTTCTGGTGGTGCAGCCGGGAGAAGTTCTCGACCTCCACGCGGAAGGTCTCGACGGCGATCTCGTACTCGATCAGCGCCTGCTCGGCGGCGCGCACGGCCCGCTCCAGCCGCTCCTCGGGGCGCGGCACACCGTCCTCGGGTGTCGCCTGCGCCTCGCCGGCGACACCACCCTGCTCAGCTTCCGGGCTCGTCACCCGACCAGCGTAGGCCACGACCGGGGCGGCCCTTGCGGCACACGGTCACCGCCTTCGGGGGGTTCCCCTCCCCCTCCCCCCTCCCCCCTCCCGCCCCCCTGTTCTCGCGTCCTCCCGTCAAACCCCCATCTCCGCCGCAACCCTCCCCGCCCGCACGCCCGCCACAAGATCGGCGTGGTCCGCCTCCGTGCGGTCGGCGTACGCGACGGCGAAGTCGGCGATCGCCTCGTCGAGCTCCTCGTTCTTGCCGCAGTACCCGGCGACCAGGCGCGGGTCGGCGCTGTGGGAGTGGGCGCGGGCCAGCAGGGCGCCGGTCATGCGGCCGTAGTCGTCTATCTGGTCGGCGGCCAGGGCCGCGGGGTCGACGCTGCCCTTGCGGTTGCGGAACTGCCGTACCTGGAAGGGCCGTCCGTCCACCGAGGTCCAGCCCAGCAGGATGTCGCTGACGACCTGCATGCGCTTCTGACCGAGGACCACCCGGCGCCCTTCGTGCTCCACCTCGGGCGCCTCGAAGCCGGCGGTCACCAGGTGCGGCACCAGCGCGGAGGGGCGGGCCTCCTTCACCTGAAGCACCAGCGGTTCGCCCCGGTGGTCCAGGAGCAGCACCACGTACGACCGCGCGCCCACGCTGCCCGTGCCGACGACCCGGAACGCCACGTCGTGCACCGCGTGCCGGGCCAGCAGTGGGAGCCGGTCCTCGGAGAGCGTCGTCACGTACTGCTCGAGGGCCGCCGCCACCGCCGCGGCCTCCGCGTCCGGCACCCGCCGCAGCACCGGCAGCGCCTCGACGAAGCGCCGCCCGCCGTCCTCGGTCTGCTCCGTCGACTTGCCCGCGAACCGTCCGCTGGTGTTGGCCCGCGCCTTCTCGGAGACCCGCTCCAGCGTGCCGAGGAGGTCGTGGGCGTCGGTGTGGGAGACGAGTTCCTCGTCCGCGATGGCGTTCCACGCGTCCAGCACCGGCAGCTTGGCGAGCAGCCGCATGGTGCGGCGGTAGGCACCGGTCGCGTCGTAGGCGGCCTTGCGGCAGCGGTCCTCGTCGGCACCGGCCTCCCGGCCCGCGAGCACGAGCGAGGCGGCGAGCCGCTTGAGGTCCCACTCCCAGGGGCCGTGGACCGTCTCGTCGAAGTCGTTCAGGTCGATGACCAGGTCTCCGCGCGCGTCCCCGTACAGACCGAAGTTCGCCGCGTGGGCGTCGCCGCAGATCTGCGCCCCGATCCGGGTCATGGGCGTGCGCGCGAGGTCGTACGCCATGAGGCCGGCCGAGCCGCGCAGGAAGGCGAAGGGCGTGGCCGCCATCCGGCCCGCCCGTATCGGGGTGAGCTCGGCGATCCGGCCGCGGTTGGACTCCTCTACGGCGCTGACCGCATGGGGCCGGGAGCCGTCGAGGTCGAGCGCGGAGTGCGCACTGCGCGGGACGACCTTGCGCAGCGCCTTGCCCTCGTCCTTGGGCGACCCCGCCACGGGCCAGTCGGCGAACCCGCGCACCCGG
Source organism: Streptomyces sp. NPDC001663 (assembly GCF_042893105.1). Lineage (NCBI taxonomy): Bacteria > Bacillati > Actinomycetota > Actinomycetes > Kitasatosporales > Streptomycetaceae > Streptomyces > Streptomyces sp. NPDC001663. Next base: position 87,592 of record NZ_JBIAUR010000012.1, read on the forward strand.
GGCAACCGGCCCACGCCCGCCCTCACCACGTCTTCAGTCACAGCGACCGCCTCCACCGCACGCCCGAAAACGCACGCCCACGAACATCAACTCGTGGAGACCGTACAGCCGGTGGCCGGAACGCGTCAGACCCTGTGGACAACTCGGCGCCTGTGGAAAACCCTTCCCGCCGACCGCGAGGCGGGCCCGTGTGATTGTCCTCACCAGGTAATACGCCTCACACCGGCCCGGACAACGCGGAAGCCCCCAGGTCCGAGACCTGGGGGCTTCCGGCTGGTGCGCGAGGGGGGAGTTGAACCCCCACGCCCTTGCGGGCACTGGAACCTGAATCCAGCGCGTCTGCCTATTCCGCCACCCGCGCATTGGGTGTGTCCTCCGGCCCCTCGCCCCTTGGGTTTGGCGCCTTCCGACACGCAGAACATTAGCACGCTGGCAGGGGTGGGTTCACATCCCTTATCCGCGGGCAGCCGCTCACCAGCACGGTCTCCCGATCCGGCCGGCCGTCGGCCGACCCGCGCCGCAGCCTGCTCCGTATCAACACGTGCCGGTTCACGTATCAACCTCGTACCGGTACGGCCCGTCTCCCCAGGAGCCGGGCAGGGTCCACAGTCAGGTGCGGGACACTGGTCTGCGGCCGCCTCTACGATCCTGGGCAGAAGGAGTTCGAGGGACGAGTTCGAAGGGGAGCTTCGGAGGGAACCTCCGGAGGGAACTTCGACAGGCGTCGACACCCGTCGACGGGGCCGACAGGGGGAACCAGCCGATTCAACGGCGCGTGGATACGATCAGTAAGCAGTACCAGGCACGACACAGTGGCAACGACGGAGGAGGTGCCCCATGGGAGTCCTGAAGAAGTTCGAGCAGCGCCTCGAAGGTCTGGTCAACGGCACCTTCGCCAAGGTGTTCAAGTCCGAGGTCCAGCCGGTCGAGATCGCCGGTGCGCTCCAGCGGGAGTGCGACAACAACGCGACGATCTGGAACCGCGACCGGACCGTCGTACCCAATGACTTCATCGTGGAGCTGAGCGCGCCGGACTTCGAGCGCCTCAGCCCCTACTCGGGGCAGCTCGGCGACGAGCTCGCCGGCATGGTGCGCGACTACGCGAAGCAGCAGCGCTACACCTTCATGGGGCCCATCAAGGTCCACCTGGAGAAGGCGGACGACCTCGACACCGGCCTGTACCGGGTGCGCAGCCGTACGCTCGCCTCCTCCACCAACCAGCAGGCTCCCGGGTCCGCCGCTCCGGCGGCGCCCCCGGCCGCGGGACGGCCCGGCGGCTACGGCTATCCGCCCGCCGCCGCCCCTGCGGGCGCCCCGCCCATGCCCGCCGCACCGCCGCCCGGCGGCCGCGGCGGCTCCGCGCCCTATCTCCAGTCGGCCCCGGCCGCTCCGGCGGCCGGCGGACGAACCCGCTACTGGGTCGAGATCAACGGCGCCCGCCATCAGATCTCCCGCCCGACGTTGGTGATGGGCCGCAGCACCGAAGCCGACGTGCGGATCGACGACCCCGGCGTCTCGCGCCGGCACTGTGAGATCCGGACCGGAACGCCCTCGACGATCCAGGATCTCGGGTCCACCAACGGCATCGTGGTGGACGGGCAGCACACCACCCGCGCTACGCTCCGCGACGGCTCGCGGATCGTCGTGGGCAGCACCACCATCATTTACCGGCAAGCCGAAGGGTGAAGCGGGGGCAATGTCAGAGCTGACCCTCACGGTCATGCGGCTGGGTTTCCTGGCCGTACTGTGGCTGTTCGTGATCGTGGCCGTGCAGGTCATCCGCAGCGACCTGTTCGGTACGCGCGTCACCCAGCGCGGGTCGCGCAGGGAGGCCGGGCGCCAGCAGCAGCCCGCCCGCCAACAGGCCGCGCCGCCGCAGCAGCGCCAGCAGGGCGGCGGCCGCCAGCGCCGCAACGCCCCCACCAAGCTGGTCGTGTCCGAGGGCACCCTCACCGGCACCACCGTCGCCCTCCAGGGCCAGACCATCACCCTGGGCCGGGCGCACGACAGCACGATCGTGCTGGACGACGACTACGCCTCCAGCCGCCATGCCAGGATCTACCCGGACCGCGACGGCAACTGGATCGTCGAGGACCTGGGCTCCACCAACGGCACGTACCTCGACCGGAGCCGGCTGACGACCGCCACGCCGATTCCGCTGGGCGCGCCGATCCGCATCGGCAAGACAGTCATCGAGCTGCGGAAGTAGTACGACAATGAGCGAGCGGAGCGAGCACGCAGCGGTGGCCCCCACAACGGGCCCCGGCGCGCTCCCGACCGGAGGGTGGGCACCGTGCGGATGTACCCGGAGCCGACGGGCGAGGTGCGCATGAGTCTGTCACTGCGCTTCGCCGCCGGATCGCACAAAGGCATGATCCGGGAGGGCAACGAGGACTCCGGATACGCCGGTCCGCGCCTGCTCGCGATCGCCGACGGCATGGGCGGCGCCGCCGCCGGCGAGGTCGCCTCCTCCGAGGCCATCTCCACCATCGTCGCCCTCGACGACGACGTGCCGGGCTCCGACATCCTCACCTCCCTCGGCACCGCCGTGCAGCGCGCCAACGACCAGCTGCGCGCGATGGTCGAGGAGGACCCGCAGCTGGAGGGCATGGGCACCACGCTCACCGCCCTGCTGTGGACCGGCCAGCGCCTCGGTCTCGTCCACGTCGGCGACTCGCGCGCGTACCTGCTCCGCGACGGCGTACTGACCCAGATCACGCAGGACCACACCTGGGTGCAGCGCCTGGTCGACGAGGGCCGTATCACCGAAGAGGAAGCCACCACCCACCCGCAGCGCTCCCTGCTGATGCGCGCGCTGGGCAGCGGCGAGCACGTCGAGCCCGACCTCTCCATCCGCGAGGTCCGCGCCGGTGACCGCTACCTGATCTGCTCCGACGGCCTGTCCGGCGTTGTCTCGCACCAGACGCTCGAGGACACCCTCGCCAGCTACCAGGGCCCCCAGGAGACCGTGCAGGAGCTGATCCAGCTCGCGCTGCGCGGCGGCGGCCCCGACAACATCACGGTCATCGTCGCCGACGTACTGGACCTGGACACCGGAGACACCCTCGCCGGGCAGCTCTCCGACACCCCGGTCGTGGTCGGCGCCGTGGCCGAGAACCAGCACCAGCACCACGACAACGGCATCATGCAGACCCCCGCGGGGCGTGCCTCGGGCCTCGGCCGCCAGGGCCACGGACAGGGCGGGGGCGGCGAGTTCGGCCCGCCCGGCTCCGGTGACACCACCGGCTACATCCCGGCGGGCAGCTTCGGCGACTACACCGACGACGACTTCGTCAAACCCCGCAAGGGCCGCAAGTGGGCCAAGAGATCCTTCTACATCGTGCTCGCCCTCGCCGTCGTCGGCGGCGGCCTCTACGGCGGCTGGCGCTGGACACAGACCCAGTACTACGTCGGCACCAACGACGAGCACGTCGCGCTGTACCGGGGCATCAGCCAGGACCTGGCGTGGGTCTCGCTGTCCAAGGTGGAGAAGGACTACCCGAAGATCGAACTCAAGTACCTGCCGCCCTACCAGCAGAAGCAGGTCAAGAACACGATCGCCGAGGGCGGACTCAAGGACGCCCAGTCGAAGATCGACGAGCTCGCCGTGCAGGCCTCCGCATGCCAGAAGGAGTCGGAGCGTCAGCAGGCCGAGAGCGAGAAGAACTCGAAGACCGGCACGGGCCAGGCGGGCGGCACCACGGGAACCACAAAGACCTCCCTCACGTCCAAGGCATCACCCAGCCCCTCGACCTCCCCGACCCCGTCCACATCAGCGACCGCTCCCACCCCCAGCCCCGGCCCCACCCTCTCGGAGGATGAGCAGAAGGTCGTCTCGCTGTGCGGTAAGCAGTAGCAGTAGGCAAGCCGTGAGAGGCCCCGTCACACGATGAGCAGTACTACCAACACACCGACGCACCATACGTCCACGATCGGCGCGATCGGCGCACCGAGCCGGCGCAACACCGAGCTCGCGCTCCTGCTGTTCGCCGTCGTCATCCCGGTCTTCGCCTACGCCAACGTGGGCCTGGCCATCGACGACAAGGTGCCGGCCGGACTGCTGAGCTACGGCCTGGGACTCGGCCTGCTCGCGGGCGTCGGCCATCTCGCCGTACGGAAGTTCGCCCCGTACGCCGACCCGCTGCTGCTGCCCCTGGCCACGCTCCTCAACGGACTCGGACTCGTGGTCATCTGGCGGCTCGACCAGTCCAAGCTGCTGCAGTCGCTGCCCAACTACTTCACGGCCGCGCCCCGCCAGCTGCTGTACACCGGTCTGGGCATCGCCCTGTTCGTCGTCGTGCTGATCTTCCTCAAGGACCACCGCGTCCTGCAGCGCTACACGTACATCTCCATGTTCGGCGCCCTGGTCCTGCTCGTGCTGCCGCTGGTGCCGGGCCTCGGCGCCAACATCTACGGCGCCAAGATCTGGATCCGCGTTCCCGGCCTCGGCTCCCTGCAGCCCGGTGAGTTCGCGAAGATCGCCCTCGCGATCTTCTTCGCCGGCTACCTGATGGTGAAGCGCGACGCCCTGGCCCTCGCCAGCCGCCGCTTCATGGGCCTGTACCTGCCGCGCGGCCGCGACCTCGGACCGATCCTGGTCGTCTGGCTGATGTCGATCCTCATCCTGGTCTTCGAGACCGACCTCGGCACCTCGCTGCTGTTCTTCGGAATGTTCGTCATCATGCTGTACGTCGCCACCGAGCGGACCAGCTGGATCGTCTTCGGTCTGCTGATGTCCGCGGCCGGCGCCGTGGGCGTGGCCAGCTTCGAACCGCACGTCCAGCAGCGTGTCCAGGCCTGGCTCGACCCGATGAAGGAGTACACCCTCAGCCAGAAGGGCGTCGTCGGCCACTCCGAGCAGTCGATGCAGGCCCTGTGGGCCTTCGGCTCCGGCGGCACCCTCGGCACCGGCCTCGGCCAGGGCCACTCGGACCTCATCCGCTTCGCCGCCAACTCCGACTTCATCCTCGCCACCTTCGGCGAGGAGCTGGGCCTGGCGGGCATCATGGCGATCCTGCTGATCTACGGCCTGATCGTGGAGCGCGGCGTCCGCACCGCCCTCGCCGCCCGCGACCCGTTCGGCAAGCTGCTCGCCGTCGGCCTGTCCGGTGCCTTCGCCCTCCAGGTCTTCGTCGTCGCCGGCGGTGTCATGGGCCTCATCCCGCTGACCGGTATGACCATGCCGTTCGTGGCCTACGGCGGTTCGTCCGTGCTGGCCAACTGGGCGCTGATCGGCATCCTCATCAGAATCAGCGACACCGCACGCCGCCCGGCGCCGGCCCCCGCCGGCAACCCCGACGCCGAGATGACCCAGGTGGTCCGCCCGTCATGAACAAGCCCCTGCGCCGGATCGCGATCTTCTGCGGCCTCCTGGTCCTCACCCTGCTCCTCCGCGACAACTGGCTCCAGTACCTCAAGGCCGACAGCCTCAAGGACGACCCGAAGAACCGCCGCGTCACCATCGCCCGCTACTCCACCCCGCGCGGCGACATCATCGTCGACGGCGACCCCATCACCGGGTCCACCACGACCAGCACCAGCGGCCTGAACGACCTCAAGTACAAGCGCACCTACAAGAACGGCCCCATGTGGGCGCCGGTCACCGGATACGCCTCCCAGGCCTTCGGCGCCAACCAGCTGGAGTCCGTCGAGGACGGCATCCTCTCCGGCACCGACGACCGCCTCTTCTTCCGCAACACCCTCGACATGATCACGGGCAAGGAGAAGGCCGGCGGCAACGTCGTCACCACGCTCAACGCCGCCGCGCAGAAGGCCGCGTACGACGGCCTGAAGGCCCAGGGCGGCAAGGGCGCGGTCGCCGCGCTCGACCCGTCCACCGGCAAGATCCTGGCGCTGGCCTCCTACCCTTCGTACGACCCCTCGACGTTCGCCGGCAACTCCACGTCGACGGACTCCAAGAACTGGACCAAGCTCCAGAAGAAGAACAACTCCGCCGACCCGATGCTCAACCGGGCACTGCGCGAGACCTACCCGCCGGGCTCCACCTTCAAGGTGGTCACGGCCGCGGCCGCGCTGGAGAACGGCCTGTACTCCTCCGCGGACCAGGCCACGAACTCGCCGCTGCCCTACATCATGAAGGGCACCACGACCGAGCTGAAGAACGAGGGCAACATCCCCTGCAAGAACGCGACGATGCGGGTCGCCCTGAAGGTGTCCTGCAACACCGTGTTCGGCAAGATCGGCTCCGACCTCGGCAACGACAAGATGCTCGCCGAGGCGAAGAAGTTCGGCTTCGACTCCGAGCAGTTCACGCCGGTCCGCTCCAGCTCCTCGGTCTTCTCCGAGAACATGAACTCCTCGCAGACCGCGCTGTCCTCGATCGGCCAGTACAACACCGCCGCGACCCCGCTGCAGATGGCCATGGTCGCCTCCGCGGTCGCCAACGACGGCAAGCTGATGAAGCCGTACATGGTCGACAAGCTGCAGTCGTCGAACCTCGACACCATCGCGCAGACCGACCCGCAGGAGCTCAGCCAGCCCCTGTCGTCGAAGAACGCGCAGATCCTGCAGTCGATGATGGAGACGGTCGTCAAGGAGGGCACGGGCCAGAAGGCCCAGATCGGCGGCGTCACCGTCGGCGGCAAGACCGGTACCGCCCAGCACGGCGTCGCCAACAGCGAGAACCCCTACGCCTGGTTCATCTCCTACGCCAAGCTCAGCGACGACAGCTCGCCGGTCGCCGTGGCCGTCGTCATCGAGGACGACCAGGCCAACCGCGACGACATCTCCGGCGGCGGCCTGGCCGCCCCGATCGCGAAGAGCGTGATGGAGGCGGTCATCAACTCCAAGAAGTGACCCCGCTCACGTCCCCTTCACATCGGTGCACGTTGCGATACCGGTCCTGTATCGGGTGACGCACTTGGCCAGGTCACACAAAGCTAGCCGGGTACGGTAGGCCCGGACGGCAGCCTCCGACCGCACACCCGTGCCGGTCGGGACCGACGGAGAGGGCTGGTAGGAAGCTATGGAAGAGCCGCGTCGCCTCGGCGGCCGGTACGAACTGGGCCAGGTGCTCGGTCGTGGTGGCATGGCGGAGGTCTACCTCGCGCATGACACCCGCCTCGGGCGCCAAGTGGCGGTGAAGACGCTGCGAGCGGACCTCGCACGCGACCCGTCCTTCCAGGCCCGGTTCCGCCGGGAGGCCCAGTCGGCCGCCTCGCTCAACCATCCCGCGATCGTCGCGGTCTACGACACGGGCGAGGACTACATCGACGGGGTCTCGATCCCGTACATCGTGATGGAGTACGTCGACGGATCCACGCTCCGCGAACTGCTGCACTCCGGCCGCAAACTGCTGCCGGAGCGCACGCTGGAGATGACCATCGGCATCCTCCAGGCCCTGGAGTACTCGCACCGCAACGGCATCGTCCACCGCGACATCAAGCCGGCCAACGTCATGCTGACGCGCAACGGCCAGGTCAAGGTCATGGACTTCGGCATCGCCCGCGCCATGGGCGACTCCGGCATGACGATGACGCAGACGTCCGCGGTCATCGGAACCGCCCAGTACCTCTCCCCGGAGCAGGCCAAGGGCGAGCAGGTGGACGCCCGCTCCGACCTGTACTCCACCGGCTGCCTGCTGTACGAACTGCTGACGGTCCGCCCGCCCTTCGTGGGCGACTCCCCGGTCGCGGTCGCCTACCAGCACGTCCGCGAGGAGCCGCAGCCGCCGTCCGTCTTCGACCCCGAGATCACGCCGGAGATGGACGCCATCGTCCTCAAGGCACTGGTCAAGGACCCCAACTACCGCTACCAGTCCGCCGACGAGATGCGCGTCGACATCGAGGCCTGCCTCGACGGCCAGCCCGTCGCGGCCACCGCGGCCATGGGTTCGGTCGGCTACGGCGGCTACCCCGACGACCAGCCGACCACGGCCCTGCGCGCCACGGACGGCGGCGCCACGTCGATGCTGCCGCCCATGAACCCGGACGACGGCGGCTACGGCTACGACGACCGCGTGGACCGCCGCCGCCAGAAGAAGTCCAACACCTCGACGATCCTGCTGGTCGTGGCGGGCATCCTGGTGCTGGTCGGCGCGATCCTGATCGGCAAGTGGGCGTTCGGGGGTGGCGGGGGTGTCGGGAACGACACGGTGGCTGTGCCGAACCTCGTCAGCTTGAGTCAGTCCGACGCCGAGAAACAGCTGACCAACAGCGACCTCAAGGTGGGGACGGTCAAGAAGCAGCCCTGCGAGGCCCAGAGCACGGGCACCGTCTGTTCACAGGACCCGGCAAAGGGGACCGAGGTCAAGAAGAACTCCACGGTCAACCTCGTGGTGTCCACCGGAGCGCCGAAGGTAACGGTTCCGGACGTCAGGGGTCTGACGTACGACAAGGCGAAGTCCCAGCTCGAGGACAAGGGCTTCGAGGTCGAGCAGAAAACCCAGGAGTCCAGCCAGACACCGGGCATCGTCCTCTCGCAGAACCCGAAGGGCGACACGGAGAAGGAGAAGGGCACCACGATCACCCTCACCGTCGCCAAGGCCCCGGAGACGGTCGCGGTGCCTGATGTCTCCGGCCAGAGCTGCGACGACGCCAAATCCGCACTCCAGGCCGTCGGCCTGACCGGCAACTGCGTCAACACGCCCACCACCGACGACAACCAGGTCGACAAGGTCATCTCGACCAACCCGACCATCGGCACCTCGGTCAAGAAGAACACCGCGGTGCAGATCAACATCGGTCAGAAGCAGGAGCAGGCGCAGGTCCCGAGCGTCGTCGGCCAGAGGGTCAAGGACGCCAAGAAGGCCCTGCAGCAGGCCGGCTTCAACAACATCCAGTTCGCCAACGGCAGCGACCAGAGCGACGACGCGATCGTGCTCCAGCAGGACCCGCAGGGCAACACCCAGGTCAACGACCCCGGGAGCACGACGATCACCCTCACGACCGTGGGCAACGGCGGGAACAACGGCGGCAATAACGGCGGCACCAACTTCTTCGGCGGCGTCACCGGAACAGCAGCCCGCACGGAGGACTGACAGCTCTCACCACGAAGGGATCCCCGGCAGCCATTCACGGTCGCCGAGGATCCCTTCGTTCGTTCTGGCACGACCTCGCCACACACACCAGTACGCACATAGATCGTGTCTTCATATGTCACGACTCGTTGATCGGGTGGGGCGGGGTGTCGGAACTCTGCCCAGGCCGCACGGCCACACCACGAAACGGAAGGGCAGAACCGTGATCAACGAATCAGCACTGCTGGAGTCCAAGACACTGCGCGACAGCGTCCTGGAGCGGACTGACGTACTCGACAGAGTCAAGGCACTGTCACTGCTGCCGGACGGGATGCATGTGACGACGGCGATGGTGGCGGTGTATTTCGAAGTCGGCCTCGAAGCCATCAAGTCACTCGTCAAGGACCACCGAGCAGAGCTAGAGGCCAACGGCTACCGCCTCTTGACCGGCGAGGAACTGAGGTCCTTCAAGAACCTCAGTGGGATCCAGTCACGCACACGGTCCCTTGCGCTCTTCTCTCGCCGCACCGTCCTCAACATCGCCATGCTGCTCCGAGACAGCGAAGTCGCACGTCAGGTGCGTGTGTACCTCCTGGACATGGAGTACCTGACGCGCACACAACCTGTGGATAACCCCGTCCCCACAGACACCAGCTCCCTCGACGACCGCATCGACCAGCGCATCACCCACATCCTCGGCAAGACGGTCGTACCGATGTTCAACGCCCTGATCGAGACATCGGGCGAGCACCGCAAGGAGCTGATCGCCCTCCGGTCGGGAGTCCAGCGCATCGAGCGACGGCTGCACCAGCACCACGAGCGGCTGCAGCGGCTGGAAGGGGTTCGGGACGACCGCCCCGCCATCGGAGTCATGGCGGCCATGGACGCCATGAACGGCCGCGCGTTCGAGCGTCACATCGCCAAACTACTGATGCGGGACGGCTGCACGAACGTCGTCGTACAGGGCGGCCACGGAGACCGCGGCGTCGACATCATCGGGCTCACGGCCGACGGGCGACGCCTGGTCGTGCAGTGCAAGAGATTCGCCCCCTACCTCAACATCACCAGCCCCGACGTCCAGAAGTTCATCGGGTCGGCCAAGGTGCTGTACAGCGCGGAAGTGGCCCTCTACGTGGCCACTTGTCCCTTCACCGCCGAGGCGCTGAGCATCGCCGCGGAAGCAGGCATCACCGCCGTACACCGAGGCATGCTGGAGCAGTGGAGTGCCGGGGAACCGCTGAAGATCCTGGAGTAGCTACGGCGTGACGCAAAGAGGCCCGAAGCCGCAAAGGGTAGTTGCGGCTTCGGGCCTCGGCCATGGGGCGACTGACCTCCTCGAAGGAGGTCAGTCAGATCAGCGCAGTTCCTTCGGCAGCGTCCGCTCGCTGTCCACCTTCTCCACCCGCACCAACTCCCCCCACACCACATACCGATACCGAGACGTGTACACCGGCGTGCACGTCGTCAGCGTGATGTAGTGGCCGGCCTTCTTCTTGCCGGACTCCTTCGGGATCTGGGAGAGGACCTTCACGTTGAACTTCGAGGTCTCGTCGAGGACGTTGTAGACCTTGTAGACGTACCACTTGTCCTTCGTCTCGAAGACGATCGGGTCGCCCTTCCTCAGCTTGTCGATGTTGTGGAACTTCGCGCCGTGGCCGTCCCGGTGCGCGGCGAGGGTGAAGTTGCCCTTCTTGCCGGACATGGGGAGCGTCGCCTTCACCGGGTCCGTGTAGTAGCCGGCGACACCGTCGTTCAGGACCTTCGTCGACGTGCCCTTCTCGACCAGGACCTCGCCGTTCTTCATGGCGGGCACGTGCAGGAAGCCGATGCCGTTCTTGGTGTTCAGCGCGCCCGGGCCGGTGTCCTGCTGGGCCCAGTTGTCGCGGACCTTGTCGGCCTCCTTGTCCGCCTTGCGGTCGGCGACGACGTTCGTCCACCACAGCGAGTACACGACGAACAGGCCCAGCACCAGGCCCGCCGTGATGAGGAGTTCGCCGAAGACGCTCACCGCCATGGCGATGCGGCCGGGACGCCGGCGTACCGGTGGCGCCCCGGGAGCATCCGTGTGCGGTTGAGTGTCGTCGGTGGTCGCTGCCACGTTCATCTGCCCCTAGTCGACGAGCGCATCCGGCTTGCCCTTGCTGCGCGGCCGTTCCTCGACCATCTTGCCCCAGACGATCAAGCGGTACTTGCTGGTGAACTCCGGAGTACAGGTCGTCAGGGTGATGTACCGGCCCGGCTTGGTGAAACCCGACTGCGGCGGCACGGGACCGATCACGCTCGTATTGCTCGGCGACGTCACCGGCAGCGTCGACGTCATCTTGTACACGTAGTACTTGTCCTGCGTCTCGACGACGACCTCGTCGCCCTTCTGAAGCCTGTTGATGTACCGGAACGGCTCGCCGTGCGTGTTGCGGTGCCCCGCGAGCGCGAAATTGCCGGTCTTCGCGTCGGGCATCGCCGTCTTCAGCTTGCCCTCGCTGTAGTGCCCGACCATGCCCTTGTCGAGCACCTTCTTGTTGCTGACACCCTCCGCGATCGGCACGACCACATCCAGCTTGGGAATGTGGAGGATCGCGAAGCCCTGCCCCGGCTCGAACTCACCCGGCGCACGCTTGCCGCTCGCCCAGTCGTCCTGAAGGGTGCTCGTCTCCTTGTCCGCCTGCGCATGCGCCCGCACGTTCGTCCACCACAGCTGGTAGGTCACGAACAGCAGCATCAGCACACCGGTGGTGATGAACACCTCACCGATCGCCCGGCTGGCGACCACACCCGGACTGGCCTTACGGGCACGCGCCCGCCGCCGGGCCTCCACACGCGACAACGGCGCCCTGGAAGCCCCGGAGGCCGCCTCCTCGCCGACTTCCGAGTCCGCACGAGAGCTTCCAGGCCCCCCATGGCCCCCGTGACGCCCATGACGGCGCTTGGCGGCCTTTCTGCGCGCCGCTCGGCCGCCCGGAGTGGTTCCTGTGGCGGATGAGGTCATTGAGGCGGCAGACGGCGATGTGGGCCCCCTCGACGGCGGCTCCGGTATCCGCAACGCCACCGTCTCCTCGTCGATGGGCGGCAAGTACGCCTCATCCACCTCTACGGGCGCCACGTAACCCTCGTCGACAGGCGCCGCATAGCCCCCGTCGACCGGCACCGCGTACGCCTCGTCGCCGACCGGCACATACGCCCCGTGCTGCCCCGCCGGATCTCCGCCCCACTCCTCGAACGCACCGGCCGTACCGGAAGCCTCGAAAGAACCAGACGCCTCGTACGCACCGGACGCCCCGTACGGCTCCTGCCCGTACGAGGCGCCGGACTCGCGCTCGGGGCGCAGCGCGGTCACGCCGTGGCCCTGCCCACCACCGGGGCGAGCCCCGCAGACCTCGCCACGGCACCCTCGTAACCGCACTCCACCAGCCAGTTGGCCAGCATCCGGTGGCCGTGCTCCGTCAGCACCGACTCCGGGTGGAACTGCACACCCTCGACCGGGAGTTCACGATGCCGCAGGCCCATGATGATCCCGTCGTGCGTCCGCGCCGTGACCTCAAGCTCGGCCGGCACCGTCTCCGGCTCGGCGGCCAGCGAGTGGTAGCGCGTCGCCGTGAAGGGCGACGGCAGGCCCGCAAAGACGCCCTTGCCCCCGTGCTCGACCAGCGAGGTCTTGCCGTGCAGCAACTCGGGCGCACGGTCCACCACACCGCCGTACGCCACCTGCATCGACTGCATGCCGAGGCACACACCGAAGACCGGGACACCCGTCGCGGCGCAGTGGCGCACCATCTCGATGCAGACGCCGGCCTCCTCGGGCGTGCCCGGGCCCGGCGACAGCAGCACGCCGTCGAAGCCGTCCTGGGCGTGCGAGGTCGACACCTCGTCGTTGCGCAGCACCTCGCACTCGGCGCCCAGCTGGTACAGGTACTGCACCAGGTTGAAGACGAAGCTGTCGTAGTTGTCGACGACGAGAATCCGCGCACTCACTGGTTGTCCACCGTCACATCGTTGAAGGGCAGCAGCGGTTCGGCCCACGGGAAGACGTACTGGAAGAGGACGTAGACCACGACCAGGACCAGCAGGAGTGAGATCAGCGCCTTCACCCACACGTTTCCCGGCAGATGCCGCCAGATCCAGCCGTACATGCCGTCCCTTCCGTTCCACCACGGCACCGGACTCACGCCGTACCCGCACCAGACTAACGGCGCAGCGCCGCCGGTTTGCCTTCCTCCACAGGCTGTGTGCCGTCCAGGTGCGCCCACACGATGAGCCGATGACTGTGCCCCCACTCCGGATCGCACGTGGTCAGCGTCAGATACCGGCCTTCACGCGTATACCCCGACTTACGTGGCACAGGGTCGATCACCTCAACGTCCGTCGGCACGGTTTTGTAGGGCCCTTTGTCGATCCGATACGTGAACCAGGTGGTCCCGTCGGTCAGCACCACCGCATCCCCCGGCCGCAGCTTCGGAAAGTCCACGAACGGATCGCCGTACGTACGCCGGTGACCGGCGACCGCGAAGTTCCCCACCTGCCCGAGCTGCCCGGTGTTCGCATAGTGCCCGAGCCCCTTCTTCAGGGTGCCCACGGCCGTGTCCTCGAGCACGGGCTTGTTCCACGTGAAACCAAGCCGCGGGATGTACATGATCGCGAACGGCTTGCCAGGGGTGTACGGCGCCGGCTTCTTCGGTACGGCGGAACTCCCGGCCGTCGACTTCGGCTGCGCCGTCTGCTTCGCCCACTGGTCGTGCAGGACATCGATCTGATGGTCCATCGCACCATCCGCCCGCACACCGGTCCAGAACAGCACGTAGACGACGAACAGGCAGATCAGTGCCCCGACCGTGATGCACAGTTCGCTGACGGTCCTCACGACAACGCGCACCGGCAGCTCCCGAACGGCTCAGATCACTCCACGGGCTGGGCGTAGTGCAGATCCACTGTGCCCGAGTAGCCGGGCAGAGTCACCGTCCCGTCCTCCGTCACTTTCCAGCCGAGGCCGTAGACATTCACGTACACCATGTAGTTCTGGATCGCCTTCGACGCCGACAGCGCCTGGTTCAGCTTGTCCGGGTCACCGACCGCCGTGATCTTGTACGGCGGCGAGTAGACCCGCCCCTGCAGGATCAGGGTGTTGCCCACGCAGCGCACGGCACTGGTGGAGATCAGACGCTGGTCCATGATCTTGATGCCCTTGGCACCGCCCTGCCACAGCGCGTTCACCATGGCCTGCAGGTCCTGCTGGTGGATGACCAGGTAGTCGGGCTGCGGCTCGGGGTAGCCGGGAAGCTTGGCGGTGGCGTTCGGCGGGGCGTCGTTCAGCGTGACGGTGATCGCCTCGCCCTTCACCTTCTGCGTGCCCGCACTCTTCTCCAGACCGGCGAGCTTCTCGTCCTCCGCCTTGGTGCTGCCGTCGTCGCGCTCGGCCAGCGACTCGACGTCGCCACGCAGGGAGGCGTTGGACTCGTCCAGCTCCTTGTTCTTGCGGCTGCGCTCCTGGATGAGGTCGGAAAGCTTCAGCAGGGACGTGTCCGTGCGGATATTGGTGCCCTTGGCCGTATTGAAACTGGTGAAGAAAATGAGCCCCGCGAGAGCGAAGACGGCCACCGTGAGCACCCGCACCGGCCTGAAACGGCGCCCGGCGGCAGGACTGGATCCGTCCTGGGGGGAGTCGGCAGAATTGCTCAACGTACCCTTATCTCCTTCGGCGCCGCGGAAGCACTACGCTAACGGACGCCCGGGGGAGCGCTAAGAGTCCCCTTGTACGCTGCCCCGGAGCCAGCCACAGTTCCCTGCGCGGCCACGCAGCGCATCGACAGGAGAGACCCTCGTGCCGAAGTCACGTATCCGCAAGAAGGCCGACTACACGCCACCGCCGGCGAAGCAGGCGACCAGCATCAAGCTGAACAGCCGCGCCTGGGTCGCTCCCGTGATGCTGGCCATGTTCCTCATTGGGCTCGCCTGGATCGTCGTCTTCTATGTGACGGACGGTTCGCTGCCCATCGACAGCCTGGACAACTGGAACATCGTGGTCGGTTTCGGCTTCATCGCCGCCGGATTCGGCGTCTCCACGCAGTGGAAGTAAGTCCCGCGTAAGCATTACGCGAGCGCCTCGCCACGGTGGACATAGCTCTACCCAGGGGTATCCGCTGAGTTATCCACAGCCAGAGCAATATCCACAGGCCCCTGGGGATAGAACGACGATCTGTGGATAACCAGTCCGGTGTTGACGCCGATACGACTGTCACACCCACCTTGGAAAACCAGTTCGCCCCCTGCCTGACCTGCAGAAACGCGGGCCGGTGACAGGGGGCACAGCTGTTCCCCCACTCCATGCACAAGATTCGCCACCCGGTGTGGACAACCGGGCACGTCAGGTGATCTGGGCCGTTCTGAGCAGGGTCAGGACGACCACGACGACCAGAACCAGGGCGCAGGTGCCGTACTGCACGAGGGCGCGGCGCTCGCGTGGGGCGTGGACCATGGCGTAGCCGGTGATGAGGCCGGCGACGAGGCCGCCGATGTGGGCCTGCCAGGCGATGTTGGCCCAGCCGAAGGTGAAGATGAGGTTGATCACCAGCAGGGCGATGATCGGCCGCATGTCGTAGTTGAGGCGGCGCATCAGGACCGCGGTGGCGCCGAAGAGGCCGAAGATCGCGCCGGAGGCGCCGAGCGAGGGCTGGTTGGGGGCGGCGAGGAGGTAGGTGAGTGCGCTGCCCGCGAGGCCCGAGACGAAGTAGAGGGCGGTGTAGCGGGCGCGGCCGAGGGCGGCTTCCAGGGGGCCGCCGAGCCACCAGAGGCTGAGCATGTTGAAGATGATGTGGATCGGGCTGGCGTGCAGGAACATCGCGGTAAGCAGCCGGTACCACTGGCCTTCGGCAATTCCTTCGTAGGGCGGGAAGCCGTTGGCGGAGGCCTTGCCGAGCATTTCGAAGTGGTTGGTGAAGCTGTCCCCCACGGATACCTGGACCAGGTAGGCGGCGATGCAGAGGCCGATGAGGATCTTGGTGACGAGCCGTGGGTCGCGCGTGACCGTGCCGCCGGCGATGGTTCTGGGCCGGGAGGCGGCCGGTGTGTGTCCGGTGCCGGAGTCGCCGCGGGCGCATTCGGGGCACTGGAAGCCGACGGAGGCGTTGACCATGCACTCCGGGCAGATCGGGCGCTCGCAGCGGGTGCAGCGGATGCCGGTCTCGCGGTCGGGGTGGCGGTAGCAGCCGGGCAGGCTCTGGGCGTCCTGCGAGCTGCCTGCCGCGTGGTCCATGGCTGTCCCCTGGGTCGTCGTCCGGGTGCTCGGCACAAATTGCACCGCCCCGCTCATCTTTACGGATGAGCGGGGCGTTTGGTTCCTGCCGTGCGGGAGACTCAGCCCTCGCGGGTCTCGACGACGACCGACTCGATGACGACGTCGTTGACCGGGCGGTCGGTGCGCGGGTTGGTCTGCGCGGTGGCGATGGCGTCGATGATCTTCTGGCTGGCCGCGTCGGTGACTTCGCCGAAGATGGTGTGCTTGCGGTTCAGCCACGTCGTGGGGGCGACGGTGATGAAGAACTGGGAGCCGTTGGTGCCCGGTCCGGCGTTGGCCATGGCGAGCAGGTAGGGCTTGTTGAAGGAGAGGTCGGGGTGGAACTCGTCCTCGAACTGGTAGCCGGGACCACCGGTGCCGTTGCCCAGCGGGTCTCCGCCCTGGATCATGAATCCGCTGATCACCCGGTGGAAGACCGTGCCGTCGTAGAGCTTGTCCGTGGTTTTCGCGCCCGTCTCGGGGTTGATCCACTCACGCTCGCCCGTGGCGAGTTCGACAAAGTTCCGGACCGTCTTGGGCGCGTGGTTCGGCAGGAGCCGGACTTCGATGTCGCCATTGTTGGTCTTCAGGGTGGCGTAAAGCTGCTCAGCCACGATCTGCCTTCCGTTGTCTTCCTGTGACCCCCCGATCCTCGCACGGTCCGCGCCGCGCGTCGCCCGGCGTCGGCTTCTGGGTGCGTTTGCGGGGGTGGGTGGGTGCAGAAATCCGGGCGAGTACGCCCGGGCCGGGGGCGCTCGGCGGCGATCCGTGGCATTGTCGACGACAAGCGCCCGTTGCCCCGTATTCATCCTCTATTGGACATGATCGGCTCTTGATCAGCTCTTGTTGGGAGATCGTCTGGAGTCGGTGTGCATGACCCGGATGCCCGCCCTCACATGCCCCGGGGTCCGTTGACAGGCATGATCCGTAAAAGGGTGGAAAGTCGAATTACCGTACGCCACCGAGGAGGAGGAACCCGTGACCCGCATCGACAGCGTGCGCGCCGCGACCGGTTCGGCGAAGGACAGCGTGCTGCACGCCGCGGAAGTGGTGGCGCCCTACGCCGACACGGCCAAGGACAGGGCCGCGCACTACGCACACGAGGCACGCGTACGGCTTGCGCCGAAGGTGTCGCTGGCGGCCGATCAGGCTCGTGTCCAGTACGACGCCCATGTCGCGCCGCGCCTCGAGCAGGCCCGTACTCATGTGCCGCCGATGGTCGACCAGGCCGCCCATGATGCTGCCGCCCGTACTCGTCTGGCTGCCCGGCAGGCGGCGGAGTATTCGCGGCCGAGGATTGAGCAGGCGGTGGCTGCGGCCGGGCCTGTGAGGGACGAGGCCACTGCGCGTGGCGTTGCCGCGTTGGCTGCGCTGCGTGGTCAGGTCTCGCCGAAGGAGATTGAGAAGCTGGCCCGCAGGCATGAGCGGCGGGCGAGGGCCGGTCGTGCCGCGAAGGTGCTGCTGGTGCTCGGTGCTCTGGCGGGTGGTGCTTTCGCTGCCTGGAAGTGGTGGGACAAGCAGGCCAACCCGGACTGGCTGGTGGAGCCGCCTGCGGCGACGGAGGTGCCCGAGTCGAGTCGGCTGACGTCGGTGGACGGCAGTGGCCAGTCCGTGCTGGATCCCGAGGTGCAGGCGAAGGAGGCCGAGGAGGAGGCCGCTCAGCGCGACGAGGGGCGGTGACGTCCGGTCGGTCGAACTGTGCCGTGGGGCGGGAGACTTGTGGGTCTCCCGCCCCACGGCGATGTTTCACGTGGAACCATGCCGGTCTCGTGAGCGGGTGCGGCGGCGGTGGGGCAGTGAGGTGGGTCCGCGGCCACGTTGGGGTGTGACGCGGGTGGGTGCGGACAGGGCGCGTATGCGGTCGGTGAAGTCGGGGTCGGGCAGGGGGAGGTCGAGGTCGTCGTCGACGTAGGCGATGGCCGCGGGGACGTAGTGCAGGACGGCGTTGACGGGGTCGGGGACGGGTGAGTTGTCGGGCTTGAGGGCGCGCAGCACGCGGAGTGTGGTGGTGATTTCGTCTTCGTCCTCGGCGGAGGTGTGCTGGGCGTGCTGGGCGTGCCACCAGTCGGCGGGTTCGTCCTCGCCGAGCGCGCGGTGGTGGAGGTAGAGGCAGTAGCTGGCGGCGGGGTCGCCGGCTCCGGCGGCGTACTGCCACCAGAAGCGGGCGGATTCCTCGCGTTGTGAGAGTTGGAGCATGCACCCGAGGACGCGGGCTCCGGGGGGTTCGGGCAGTCGGGCGCGGGCGAGGAAGAGTTCGAGGTCGGCGAGGGCGTCGGTGTGGGTGATGACGGTTTCGCAGAGGGTCTGGAGGTCGTCGGCCGCGGGTGGCGCGGGTGTCGACGTGGTGGGTGGGGGTGGTTCGGGGGTGGCGGCGCGGGCGGCCAGGCGCCGGGCTGCGGCGTCGATGGCGGCTTGGGTGCAGGGCTCGCGGTTCAGGCGTGCGCGGGCGAGGAGTTCGTCAATGTGCGAGGTCATCGATTTGTCCTTCCTCGCTGGTGCGTGCGGCTGTGAGGTTCCTCTTCACGCCGTATGCGTGCTGCAGTCGTCGTTTGGCGTGGCGGACGGTGGAGCGTACGCCGGCGGGGGTGATGCCGAGTGCGTCGGCTATTTCGACCATGCTGTAGTCGAGTCCGAAGTGCAGGAGGACGACGTCCTTCTGGCGGGGTGGGAGTTGGCCGATCGCTTCGTAGAGGCCGAGGCTTTCCTCGAACTGGCTGATGGGGTCGGCGGCTTGGGCGAGTGCCACGGTTTCGAAGGCGGCTTCGCCCATGAGTGCCGGGCGACGGTGGCGGGCTCTGGAGAGGTCGATGGTGGCGTTCCTGAGGACGCGCCAGGCGTATGCGGCGGGGCTTTCTTTGGAGAGGACGGCGCTCCAGGACTTGAGGAGTTGTTCGAAGGCGGCGTCGACGGCTTCCTCGGCGTCGTGGCGGTTGCCAAGGCAGGATTTGGCCCAGTTCACGTACAGCGGCCGGTACATCTGGTGGAAGGCCTCGAAGTCCGGTGGCAGTTTTTGCTGCGTGCGCTGGGCGCGGGGTGCCTGGGGCGGGTGGTCTTGGGTCATGCCTGCCCCCTTTCGCGCGCGTTGTCGGCACCCTCGTTCAGGTCCCGGTGCATTTCGCTGATGCCGGCCCGCACGCCGGCTGCGGCCATGCGGCGCAGCAGGACGACCGCGTCGCGGCCGAACACCCTTAGGGCGAGTGCCGCGATGAGCACATCACCGGCAAGGTCGATGGTCACGAACTGTCTTGCCTCTCCTGAGCAAGGCGAGGCCTGTGGCATCTGTGGCGGCCTCGGGACGGCGCGTGTTTACGCCTTCCGTCCACGATGACGTTTGCAACGGGCCGCGTGTGCAAGGCCCGCACAGACTTTCTTAACGGAGCGCGTTCTTCTGATTACGATTCTCCGTTCACGCCAGCTCACGCCAGGCTTGCGCGCCGCGGTTCGCCACCCTGTCGCCACGTCGGTCACCTGCGGGGCGGCCTCTGCGGCCTCACGGACACCATCGATTTGCGCAAACTTCCGCAAAGCCCTCGGGTACATTCGCGTGACGCACGTCACGCAGGCGCGTGAGAGTGGGGCGGGCAGGCTTGCCCGGGCGACATTCGACGCGATGGCTCGGTGGCGGCTCTGTACGGCGGCTCATCGAACGCCTGCGTCGCTCCGGACGACATCGCCGACGTGGCGCGGTACGGGTCCTCACCGGCACCGGCTACGAAAGCAGTCCTACGCCCTGATGGGCCCTCAGGCGCCGGTCGTCGGAGGAGGTGCGGCGGCCGGCCATCACGTTCGCCACTGGGTCGGCGGCAGGCTCGGCGCTTTCGGTGGTGGGGACGAAAAGACCCCTCCGACCAGGATTTTCTGAGGTCGGAGGGGCTTGTGGGGTGGAGCCTAGGGGAGTCGAACCCCTGACATCTGCCATGCAAAGACAGCGCTCTACCAACTGAGCTAAGGCCCCGGAAGTGAAGCGTCCAGCCGGGAGAACCACGTACCGGCGGGCGTCGCTGACCAGAGTACCGGGTCACCCCCGGGATCTCGCAAAAAGATTGGGGGTCCCCGCGGGCGACCACTCTCCGTAAGATGCTCGGCGTGGTTCGCTACAGCGAACCACAGTACTTGGGGAAGCGATGGGGAGACGCAATGGACGCCGCACAGCAGGAAGCGACCGCAAGAGCGCGGGAACTGCAGCGGAACTGGTACGGGGAGCCGCTGGGGGCGCTCTTCCGTAAGCTCATAGATGATCTGGGCCTCAATCAGGCCCGTCTCGCGGGGGTGCTCGGACTGTCGGCTCCGATGCTGTCACAGCTGATGAGCGGGCAGCGGGCGAAGATCGGCAACCCGGCCGTCGTGCAGCGGGTGCAGCTGCTGCAGGACCTGGCGGGGCAGGTCGCGGACGGCAGCGTAAGTGCGGCCGAGGCCACCGACCGCATGGAGGAGATCAAGAAGTCACAGGGGGGCTCCGTGCTCAGCAACACCACGACCACGACGAGCAGTTCGGGCGCGCCGACGGTCAAGCGGGTGGTCCGCGAGATCCAGTCGCTGCTGCGTTCGGTGGCCGCCGCGGGCGACATCATCGAGGCGGCGGACACTCTCGCCCCGAGCCACCCGGAACTGGCAGAGTTCCTCCGGGTGTACGGCGCCGGCCGTACCTCCGACGCGGTGGCGCACTACCAGTCCCACCAGAGCTGAGCCGGGGGCCCGGTCGCCGAAGGGGGTTCGGCTGCCGGGCCGACGGCCGAGGAGAGCGCGAGGGGCAGGGTTGTATCTCTCATCGAGGAGCGACGCGTCTCTCATCGAGGAACAGTGCGAGGGGGAGTCGTAGCACCCGTCGAGGGGCAGGCAAGGGGGTAGCCGAAGGGGGAGGAGCGACGCACAGCCATGGGTGAGGTCTTCGCCGGCCGGTACGAACTGGTCGACCCGATCGGACGTGGAGGAGTCGGCGCCGTCTGGCGTGCCTGGGACCACCGCCGTCGCCGCTATGTGGCGGCCAAGGTCCTGCAGCAGCGCGACGCTCACTCACTGCTGCGCTTCGTGCGTGAGCAGGCTCTGCGTATCGATCACCCTCATGTGCTCGCGCCCGCCAGCTGGGCCGCCGACGACGACAAGGTCCTGTTCACGATGGACCTGGTCGCCGGCGGCTCGCTGGTCCATCTGGTCGGGGACTACGGTCCCCTGCCGCCGGCCTTCGTCTGCACGCTGCTCGACCAGTTGCTGTCGGGGCTGTCCGCGGTCCACTCGGAGGGCGTCGTGCACCGCGACGTCAAACCCGCCAACGTGCTTCTGGAGGCCACGGGTACAGGCCGGCCGCGGCTGCGGTTGTCGGACTTCGGCATCGCCATGCGGCTGGGCGAGCCGCGGCTGACGGAGACCAACCTCGTGGTGGGAACGCCCGGTTATCTCGCGCCGGAGCAGATGATGGGCGCCGAACCGGACTTCCCGGCGGACCTGTTCGCCGTGGGGCTGGTCGCGCTGTATCTGCTGGAGGGCGCCAAGCCGGACGCCAAGGCGCTCGTGCAGTACTTTGCGGCGCACGGGACGCCGAGTGCGCCCAAGGGCATTCCCGAGCCGCTGTGGCAGGTCGTGGCGACGTTGTTGCAGCCCGACCCGCAGGCGCGGTTCCGCACGGCCACGGGGGCGCGCAAGGCGCTCGCCTCGGCTTCGGAGCTCCTGCCGGAGCCGGGCCCGGACGACGAGTTGATCGAGATCTTCGACCAACTCGGGCCGCTCCCACCGGGGTTCTCCCCTGGCGGGCCGCTCAAGCCCGCGCAGGGTGTGGAGAGGCGAGCGGGCGCGGGACCGGGTTCTCCCGGCAACGGCGGGAGTGACACGGGCTCGGTGGCCGGTGCTCCCGTGAGCGGGGCAACTGCGGTGCCGTCGTGGCCCGTTGAGGGAAACGCACCTTCCCAGTCGGCCTCCCGGTCGGCCGGGTCGGACGCCGGCTCCGTACCGTCCGTGGGTGTCGTGCCTCCGTCCGATCCCCGTCAGGACACCGGGTCCCGGCCGGAGCGGTCCGCGGCCACGCAGCCGCCCAGCATGTCGGACACCGGCAGTTTCCACCTGCCGCCTCCGCAGAGCACCGTCTCCTCCCCCCGAGCTCCGGGACCACAGGCGCCACCGGACCACGTCGAGGCTCAGGCCCAGCCACACCAGGGCGGGCAACACCAGTCCGCCCAGGTCTCCCCCTACGACCCCACGCATGTTCTGCCCTCCTCCCGGTCGTCCGCGCCGCCGCACCCGGCTCAGGATCCGTTGTCGATGTCCCACCACCGTGCTGAAGCCTCTACTGCTTCGTACACCGCCCAGGTCCCGCAGGTTCCGCCTTCCGCGCAGGAAATTACGCGCCGCGACCACCGCGCCCCCCGGCCCGCACGCCGGTCCGGCCCTCCGGCCAGGGTGGCGGTTCCGCTACTGCTCTTCGCGCTGGCCTGCTACGCCGTGGGTTTCTGGGCGCTCACCCGCATCTGAACCTCCACCGAGCACAGGCCACCGGGCTGCCCCGACGGCCGCCGACCCTCGGCTTCACCAGGCCCCGGCCCGGCGCCGGGCCGTGATCGTCCACACCCCGAGCACGACGAGCACGACCGTGCCCGCTCCGATTCCGCCCACGGCGACTGCCTTCATCGCGGCGTCGCCGCCCCCGGCCCCGCCATCGGCGGCCGCCTGCCGGTCCTGCGCCGTGACCTCGAAGGCGTTCGACGGCACGGACTGCCCTGCGTAACCGGGACCGGCCTGCGGCGCGCCCTTGAGGCGTACACGCAGCGTCAGGCCGAACGGTCCGTCGCCGAACGCGTCGGCCACTCCCGCCGACAGGTGCACCACGAGGTAGTACGAGCCGGCGAACCGCATCCCGTTCACCTGGTCGGCGGCGGCGTAGCGGTTGGTGTAGTCGACGGCCGGCACGGGAGGGAGGGGGGCCGTTTTCTGCTTCCCGTCGTAGCCGACGCTCGCGCCCTCGACGGAGGCGCGCACGGGGTTGTAGAGCGCCAGGTCCAGGGCGTCGATCGCGTAGCCCTGGCTGTCGCCGCTCTGGCTGCCGAGTTCGGCGGTGGCGTACAGCTGCTGCCCCCAGTCGACCGGGACCTTGTAGAAGAGCGTCTGTCCGGGCGAGATGTCGGCGCGCCAGACGCCCTGTCCCACGGACGTGGCCCGGCTGAACCCCGCGCCTCCCTGACGGTGCTTGGCCTGGCCGGTGAGGGGCGCCGGCGATGCGGAGTCCCACGCTGTGGGTGAGCTCGTCGCACTCGCCTTGGTCAAGGGCGGCTCGGTCGCCTCGACCAGCTCCAGGTCCCAGGCGCCGGAGGAGGACTCCGCCGTGCCGACGCGTTCGACGACCACGTAGTAGGTGCCGGCGCCCTGGCATACGGGGGTGGCCGGTGCGGTCGTCCGTGCGCCCCATGCCGTGATGGGGTGCGG
Organism: Streptomyces sp. NPDC001663; assembly: GCF_042893105.1. Classification (NCBI taxonomy): domain Bacteria; kingdom Bacillati; phylum Actinomycetota; class Actinomycetes; order Kitasatosporales; family Streptomycetaceae; genus Streptomyces; species Streptomyces sp. NPDC001663. The sequence continues at coordinate 111,243 of NZ_JBIAUR010000012.1, forward strand.
GCTCTGGGCGGCGCCGAAGCTCGCGCTCTCGTACGAACAGGAGTGGCTGTCGGCGTCCTGCACCGACACCCTGATGCCGTCGGTGACGGAGAGCTTGGCACCCGGGCGAGGGACGGCGGTGGCGGAGACGTAGGTGTTCGACAACTCGTCGAGTTCGAGGCTGTAGTAGACCTTCCCGCCCTTGGGGAGGGAGCTCCGGTACGTCCTGCCGGGCTCGAGGGTTTCGGCGTCCGTGGTGCCCTTGGCGCCTTCGACGGACCGAGCGCCCTCCGCGAAGGCATAGGCGGAGGAGTAGTCGCCACTCGGCGTTCCGGCTGCCGCCGCGGCTCCGGCCGGCCACGCCACCAGCGCCGCTGTTGTGCACAGGACGGCTCCCACGGCCGCCACGCGCGCGCGTGTACGTGCGTGTGTCGACGGACGACCGCGCCATGCCCTGGCGCGCCACCACGCCGTACGCCGCCCCATCACGCGCCACCCCTCGTCGTTGCCGGACTGCGGACCGTGGCCCATCCTGCCCCGCGGGAGCGCGCGTCATCCGCGCATTGCGTGCGAGCGTCCGAAACGCCCGCCTCCGGGCCCTGCGGCAACACAAAACCCCGACCGCTCGGCGGCCGGGGTCTGTTCAGAACCGGATGTCGGTACTCACGAACCCGTGGGCACGGAGTCAGTCGCCTCCGTCCACAGATCCTGCTCGGCGCGATCCGCCTGGATCTGGCGGTACACGAGGAGCCCGCCGATGGCGGCCAGTGCGACCAGGAGAAGCTTCTTCACCGCGCGACCTCGTCTTTCCTTGACGTAGGGGACCTCTGCCGCCCGACTATACACACCGACCGAGACCGATCGGTGACCTGTGTTGACCCCCAACTCCCGTCCGGCGGACCGCAGTAGAACCGGACGTCACCGCTCCGATCTGAGGGTGATCACATCTCCACGGACGGTGACTTTGGCCCCCGATTGGGCACTCTCATTGTCTTTTCTACTCTCTTGCGCCCATACGGGTGGTGTTCATCCGAAGATCGAGGCGTCGCGGGCGTCGGTCCACCACTTCGCAGCCCTCATACACATGATTAGCAAAGTACGCAAATCGCCCAACCCGAAAGTGAGGGGCCATGGCCCAGAACCCGGTCATGAAGCTGTGGAACGTCATCGTCACCGCCTTCCTCGCGCTGTGCACGACGCTCGGACTGATCACGACGGACGCTGCGGCGGCCGTACCTCAGACCGAGGCGACCGGCAACCGCACCGCGCCCGTGACCATGCCGACGGTGTCCCACTGGTCCTCGTGCTACGCCAGGGCCCTGCCCCCCACGATGAAACAGCGCATCCGCGCCGAAGCCCACGGCAAGTCCCCCAGCTGCCGCCAGCGCCCGCTCGACGAGATGCAGACGGACGCCGAGGCGCCCGCACCGACCGCTCCTCTTCAGCTCTGAGACACCGCCTCGCACATCCCCGACGCAACGGCGATCTTGCGTACACAACCGCCCACGCAGAAGACCCCCAACCGGAATCGGTTGGGGGTCTTCGTTGTGGCGGAGCCAACCCAGCCGCCCATGCCCCTGGCCTCGTGTCCGAACACTGCGTCGGCGCAGCGAGCGGACCCATCCTCCGGGCAGATGAACCCCCACGGAAGGCACGACGCCATGGTCCGACCACGTCCACGTCATCACGGCGTCGATGATTCCCCGCAGAGATACCGAAGACCCCCAACCATGATTGGCTGGGGGTCTTCGTGGTGGTGGGGCTAACAGGATTTGAACCTGTGGCCTCATCCTTATCAGGGATGCGCTCTAACCAACTGAGCTATAGCCCCGCCGCGCTCTGCGGTATGTCCCGCGCGCTGACTCCTGAAGATTAGCGCACGACGTGCGCAGTCCCAAAATCGGTAATCCGGAGCTGATCAGCGACGTCCGTCACTCGTCCTCGGCGAGCGTCAGCTCGATGCCGCCGACGAAGCCCGCGGAGAGGTTGTAGATGAACGCGCCGAGCGTCGCGAGAGCCGTCGCGAGGACGACGTCGATGACCGCGATGATCGACGTGAACGTCAGGACGTGCGGAAGCGACAGGAAGGACTGCAGGTCGAAGCCGTTCGACTCGTTCGAGCCGGTCGCCTCCGAGATCGTGCCACCGACCGAGGAGAAGACGCCCATCGCGTCCATGACCATCCACAGCACGGCGGACGCGACGATCGTGCAGATGCCCAGCGCGATGGAGAGCAGGAAACTCACCTTCATGACCGACCACGGGTCGGCCTTGGCCACGCGCAGACGTGCCTTGCGGATGCGGGGCGTGGTGCGCGCGCCGGTGCGCGGCCGGCGTACGGCGCCCGCCGGTGACTGAGCAGGGGCGGCCTGGGCCTGGGCCTGGTTCTGGTAGGCCTGCGGCGGGTGGTACGGCCCGGTGGGCTGCTGCGGCTGCCGCTCACCGGGGAGCGGGGAGGCCGCCTGCGGCGGTGCGGGCTGGGCGACCGGAGGCTGCGCCTGGGCTTGCGGCTGGGCGCCGGGAGCGGCCGGACCCGCTCCGGCCTCGTGCTGCCGGGTCTGCGGACCGCGGGTGTCCGTCACAGTTCCCCCCTGGGATCCATGCGCGTCGGGCGAGGGCGGACCGGCCGTGTCCGCCTCGACCTTGCGCAGTTGGGTCGTGTGCGAATCTGTCGCACCCGCGGCGGAGCCACGGCCGCCGCCGTCCTTGTCCGTACCGGTCGAGGTACTGGACGATCCGGCGCCCGTGGCTCCGCTCACGATGACTCACTCCTCGTGCTACTCGGCCGAGGGCGACTCACCCTCGTCCGTGCCGGTGGTCGCGGCACCCTCGGCGGTCTCGTCCACGGCATCGTCACCGTCGACCTCCTCCGCCTCGCGTCCCGCCTCGGCGTTACGTGCGATACCGACCACGGCATCGCGCTTGCCCAGGTTGATCAGTTGGACGCCCATGGTGTCACGGCCCGTCTCCCTGACCTCGCTGACTCGCGTACGAATCACACCGCCCGACAGCGTGATGGCGAGGATCTCGTCGCTCTCCTCGACCACCAGCGCGCCGACGAGCGAACCGCGGTCCTCGACGATCTTGGCGGCCTTGATGCCGAGGCCACCGCGACCCTGGACGCGGTACTCGTCGACGGCGGTCCGCTTCGCGTACCCACCGTCTGTGGCAGTGAACACGAACGTACCGGGTCGAACAACATTCATCGAGAGCAGCTCGTCGCCCTCGCGGAAACTCATGCCCTTGACACCCGAGGTGGCACGGCCCATGGGCCGCAGAGCCTCATCGGTAGCGGTGAACCTGATCGACTGTGCCTTCTTGCTGATCAGAAGCAGATCATCCTCGGCCGAAACGAGTTCGGCTCCGATCAGTTCGTCGTCTGATCCATCCTCAGTTTCCCGAAGGTTAATCGCGATGACACCACCGGAACGCGGCGAATCGTAATCCTTCAGAGGCGTCTTCTTGACCAGACCGCCCTTGGTGGCGAGCACCAGGTAGGGCACTGCCTCGTAGTCACGGATCGCGAGGATCTCGGCGATCGCCTCGTCCGGCTGGAAGGCGAGCAGGTTCGCCACGTGCTGGCCGCGCGCGTCACGACCGGCGTCCGGAAGCTCGTACGCCTTGGCGCGGTAGACGCGGCCCTTGTTGGTGAAGAACAGCAGCCAGTGGTGCGTGGTCGAGACGAAGAAGTGGTCGACGATGTCGTCCTGCTTCAGCTTCGTGCCGCGTACGCCCTTGCCGCCGCGCTTCTGCGCCCGGTAGTCGTCCGTCTTGGTGCGCTTGATGTAACCGCCGCGCGTGATGGTGACGACGATGTCCTCTTCGGCGATGAGGTCCTCGATGGACATGTCGCCGTCGAAGGGCACCAGCATCGTCTTGCGGTCGTCGCCGTACTTCTCGACGATCGCGGCGAGTTCCTCGCTGACGATGCCGCGCTGGCGGACCGGGGAGGCGAGGATCTCGTTGTACTCGGTGATCTTCGCCTGGAGTTCGTCGTGCTCCTGGATGATCTTCCGGCGCTCCAGGGCGGCCAGTCGGCGAAGCTGCATCTCGAGGATGGCGTTCGCCTGGATCTCGTCGATCTCCAGGAGGTCCATCAGGCCCGTGCGGGCGATGTCGACGGTGTCACTGGCGCGGATCAGCGCGATGACCTCGTCGATGGCGTCCAGGGCCTTCAGCAGACCGCGCAGGATGTGCGCCCGCTCCTCCGCCTTGCGCAGGCGGAAGCGCGTACGGCGGACGATGACCTCGATCTGGTGCGTCACCCAGTGGCGGATGAACGCGTCGAGCGACAGCGTGCGCGGAACGCCGTCGACCAGCGCCAGCATGTTGGCGCCGAAGTTCGTCTGCAGGTCGGTGTGCTTGTAGAGGTTGTTCAGCACGACCTTGGCGACCGCGTCCCGCTTGAGGACGATGACGAGTCGCTGGCCCGTGCGGGACGAGGTCTCGTCGCGGACGTCCGCGATCCCGCCGATCTTGCCGTCCTTCACCAGGTCGGCGATCTTCTGCGCGAGGTTGTCGGGGTTGACCTGGTACGGCAGCTCCGTGACCACCAGGCACTGGCGGTTCTGGATCTCCTCGACCTCGACGACCGCACGCATGGTAATCGAGCCGCGGCCCGTGCGGTACGCCTCCTCGATGCCCTTGCGGCCGACGACGAGCGCGCCGGTCGGGAAGTCGGGGCCCTTGATGCGCTCGATGAGCGCATCAAGGAGCTCCTCGTGCGAGGCCTCCGGGTTCTCCAGGTACCACTGGGCGCCGGCCGCGACCTCGCGCAGGTTGTGCGGCGGAATGTTGGTCGCCATACCGACCGCGATACCGGCCGAGCCGTTGATCAACAGGTTCGGGAAGCGGGCCGGCAGGACGGTCGGCTCCTGCGAGCGGCCGTCGTAGTTGTCCGTGAAATCGACGGTCTCCTCGTCGATGTCACGGACCATCTCCATGGACAGCGGCGCCATCTTGCACTCGGTGTAGCGCATGGCGGCCGCGGGGTCGTTGCCCGGAGAGCCGAAGTTGCCGTTGGAGTCGACGAGCGGCATGCGCATCGACCACGGCTGGGCGAGACGGACCAGAGCGTCGTAGATCGAACTGTCGCCGTGGGGGTGGTAGTTGCCCATGACGTCGCCGACCACGCGCGCGCACTTGTAGAAGCCGCGCTCGGGGCGGTAGCCGCCGTCGTACATGGCGTACAGGACACGGCGGTGGACGGGCTTGAGACCGTCGCGGACGTCGGGCAGCGCGCGGGACACGATGACGGACATCGCGTAGTCCAGGTACGAGCGCTGCATCTCCGTCTCGAGCCCGACGGGCTCGACACGCTGGGCGATGTCGCCGCCTTCTTCAGGCGTGAGGGGAGTGTTCTCGTCGGCCATTGCTGGTGAAGATCCTTCCTGGTGCGGTCAGCTGAGACCGACTCAGATGTCGAGGAACCGGACGTCCTTGGCGTTGCGCTGGATGAACTGGCGGCGCGCCTCGACGTCCTCGCCCATCAGGACCGAGAACAGGTCGTCGGCCTGCGCGGCGTCGTCCAGGGTGACCTGGCCGAGAACCCGGTGCTCCTGGTCCATCGTCGTGATGCGCAGTTCCTCGGCGTTCATCTCGCCGAGACCCTTGAAGCGCTGGATGGAGTCCTCGCGCACCCGCTTCCCGCGCTGGCGGCCCATCTCGAGCAGCGCGTCCCGCTCGCGGTCCGAGTACGCGTACTCGACGTCGTCCCGGCCCCACTTGATCTTGTAGAGCGGGGGACGCGACAGGAACACGTGCCCGGCCTCGACCAGCGGCCGCATGAAGCGGAACAGGAAGGTCAGCAGCAGGGTGTTGATGTGCTGGCCGTCGACGTCGGCGTCCGCCATCAGGATGATCTTGTGATAGCGGAGCTTCTCGATGTCGAAGTCCTCGTGCACGCCCGTGCCGAAGGCCGAGATCAGCGCCTGGATCTCCTGGTTCTGCAGGATCTTGTCGATCCGCGCCTTCTCGACGTTGAGGATCTTTCCTCGGATCGGGAGGATCGCCTGGTACTGCGGGTTTCGGCCGGACTTGGCCGAGCCGCCGGCGGAGTCACCCTCGACGATGAAGATCTCGCACTTGATCGGGTCGTTCGACTGGCAGTCGGAGAGCTTGCCCGGCAGCGACGCCGACTCCAGCAGGCCCTTACGACGCGTCAGGTCGCGCGCCTTGCGGGCCGCCACGCGCGCGGTGGCCGCCTGGATGCCCTTGCGGATGATGTCCGCGGCCTCGACCGGGTTGCGGTCCAGCCAGTCGTTGAGGTGCTCGTAGACGACCTTCTGCACGAAGGTCTTCACCTCGGTGTTGCCCAGCTTGGTCTTGGTCTGGCCCTCGAACTGCGGCTCACTCAGCTTCACCGAGATGATCGCGGTCAGGCCCTCGCGGATGTCGTCACCCGTGAGGTTGTCGTCCTTCTCGCGCAACAGCTTCTTGTCACGCGCGTACTTGTTGATCAGCGAGGTCAGCGCCGCGCGGAAGCCCTCTTCGTGCGTACCGCCCTCATGCGTGTGGATGATGTTGGCGAAGGAGTACACACCCTCGCTGTAACCGCCGTTCCACTGCATGGCGAGCTCGAGGGAAAGGCTCTTGTCCTTGTCCTCGGCCTCGAGGTCGATCACGGTGGGGTGCACCACCTCTCCCTTGCGGGAGTTGAGGTACTTCACGAAATCGACGATGCCGCCCTCGTAGTGGTACGAGACGCTCTTGACCTCGTGCTTCTCGTCCTCACCCGCCTCGTCGGCCCCAGCCGTGGCCTTCGCCGACTCACGCTCGTCGGTGAGGTTGATCCTCAGCCCCTTGTTGAGGAACGCCATCTCCTGAAAACGCCGCGAGAGCGTCTCGAAGGAGTACTCGGTGGTCTCGAAGATGTCCGGGTCGGCCCAGAAGGTGACCGTGGTGCCGTGCTCGTCCGTGGCCTCGTGCTTGGCAAGCGGGGCCGTCGGCACGCCCAACTTGTAGTCCTGCGTCCAGCGGTGGCCGTCGGTCTTGATCTCGACGGAGACCTTGGTCGACAGGGCGTTCACGACGGAGACACCCACGCCGTGCAGACCGCCGGAGACGGCGTATCCGCCGCCGCCGAACTTTCCACCCGCGTGCAGGACCGTCAGCACGACCTCGACGGCCGGCTTGCCCTCGGAGGGCACGATGCCGACCGGGATGCCCCGGCCGTTGTCGACGACGCGCACGCCGCCGTCGGCGAGGATCGTGACGTCGATGGTGTCCGCGTGGCCGGCCAGTGCCTCGTCGACCGAGTTGTCGACGACCTCCTGCACAAGGTGGTGCAGCCCTCGCTCACCGGTCGAGCCGATGTACATGCCGGGGCGCTTGCGGACCGCGTCCAAGCCCTCGAGGACGGTGATGGCGCTGGCGTCGTACGAGGCGGTGACCTCGCCGTTCGACGAGGTCACCGCGCCGTTCTCGCCGGCGTCGGTGGACGGGATGTTCTCGTTGGGGTTGCCGGAATCGGCCACGAAGCGCCCTTTCTGGCACAGCACGAGCCAGGCTCGTCGGCGGGTTGCCGGAGCGGCTGCGGCATGTTGCGTTGGTAAGCCTTGTTCAGCGTTGCTCAGCTTTTCCCGGACGGTCCCCACGAGTGGGGCGGGATTAGCTTCCAGTCTACCGGTAGCGCCGACAGTGATGGGGGTTTGCCGGTACCTGAGTCCGCATGTGGCGCCCTCAACCGGTCTCTCCCGACTCCCCATATGCGGAGCGGGGCTCCAAGAGGCTCACAGAGGCACTCAGCGCTTCCGGCTGTCAACCCTTGGCTACTTGGGAGTCAGGTCGGGATTCGCAACCGCGTGCCTGTGTACGACTCAGCAGCCGCCGGCGGCACGGGAGGACCCTCGACCGGCCGCCGGTGTGAGGTCTGTCACCCATACGTGTCGCCGGGGCCCGTGCTGCCCGGAGCACGCAGGGGACCGTAGCGACGGGCGGGGCCAGCGGGGCCGTTCACCTTGATCATCTTCACCGCGCCGTGCCCGAGATCCTCATTCAGGCGGGCCACGAGCGTCGGCGCGAGCAGGCGCAGATTCGTCGCCCAGGCCGTGGAGTCGCAGCGCACCACCAGCACGCGCTCGTCCTCGTCGTACTTCTCCGGCTCGCAGTGCTTGGCGACGTCCTCACCGACGATCTGCGGCCAGCGGCCCATCACCCCGCCCACCGCGGCCGGGGTCTCCCAACCGCGTTCGGTGATGAGCCGGTTGATCGCAGCACCGAGCGCCATGGGGTCGCGCCCGTCGGCGCGAGCGCCGGAGCGCAGGCCACCACGCCGCGCCTGCTTCTTCTGCTGCGCCGCGTCCCCACGCGCGCGTGCCTGCTCCTTCGCCGCCCTGAGCGCCACGCGCGCGAGGTCGACACCGGACGGCTCGGGGGTCTTCTCGGGGGCTTGCGGCGGCTGTTGGGGATTCGGCTCGTCCGTGCTCATGCCCGCTCCACCGTCCCGCCCGACACGGAATACCGCACACCCGTCAGCACATGCGGTACGTCGTCGTCGACCGCGGCCGTCACCAGCACCTGCTCACCGGGCGCGACCAACTCCGCCAGACGCTCACGGCGCCGGGTGTCGAGCTCGGCGAAGACGTCGTCGAGAACCAGCACCGGCTCATTGCCCTCGGCCCGCAGGAGGTCGTAGGAAGCCAGCCGCAGCGCCAGCGCGTACGACCAGGACTCGCCGTGCGAGGCGTACCCCTTGGCGGGCAACTGACCGAGTTTGAGAAGCAGATCGTCCCGATGAGGGCCCACGAGCGTGACGCCGCGCTCGATCTCCTGCTTGCGCGCCTCCGCAAGCGCCGCCATCAGCTGCTCGTAGAGGTCCTCGCGCGTGTGCGCCTCGCCGGGCGCGGACGGCTTGTACTCCAGGGCGACCGGGCCGCCGCCGGGTGCCAGCTGCTCGTACGCCTTGTCGGCGAGCGGCTGGATCGAGGCGATCAGATCGAGCCGCTGGGCGAGCAACTCGGCGCCCGCGCGCGCGAGATGCTGGTCCCAGACGTCGAGTGTGGACAGATCCATGGAGCGGCCGCCGTGGCGACGGGCCAGCGCGGCCGTCTTCAGAAGTGTGTTGCGCTGCTTCAGGACCCGCTCGTAGTCGGAGCGCACGCCGGCCATCCGCGGGGAACGGGCGGTGATCAGCTCGTCGAGGAAGCGACGCCGCTCACCCGGGTCGCCCTTGACCAGGGCGAGGTCCTCGGGCGCAAACAGCACAGTGCGCACTATCCCGAGCACATCACGTGGTTTGACCTGCGAGGACCTGTTGATGCGGGCGCGGTTGGCCTTCCCGGGGTTCAGCTCCAGCTCGACCAGCTGCTGCCGCTCGCCCTGCCTGACCTGCGCCCGGATCACCGCGCGATCGGCGCCCATACGGACAAGGGGGGCATCGGAGGCGACGCGGTGACTGCCGAGAGTGGCGAGATAGCCGACCGCCTCGACGAGATTCGTCTTGCCCTGTCCGTTGGGGCCCACGAAGGCGGTCACGCCGGGGTCGAGCGGAACCTCGACCCCGGCGTACGAGCGGAAGTCGGCCAGCGACAGATGCGTGACGTGCATGGTCGTTCGCCGACCTCCCCCAGACCTGTGGATCGCGGAACGACCCTGTGGATTACTTCTTCTCTACGGCGTGGCCGCCGAACTGGTTGCGCAGCGCAGCGATCATCTTCATCTGCGGCGAGTCCTCCTGGCGCGACGCGAACCGCGCGAAGAGGGAGGCCGTGATCGCGGGTAGCGGCACCGCGTTGTCGATGGCCGCCTCCACAGTCCAGCGTCCCTCGCCGGAGTCCTGTGCAAAACCCTTGAGCCTGTCCAGGTGCTCGTCCTCGTCGAGGGCGTTCACCGCGAGGTCCAGCAGCCAGGAGCGGATGACCGTGCCCTCCTGCCAGGAACGGAAGACCTCGCGCACGTCCGTGACCGAGTCGACCTTCTCCAGCAGCTCCCAGCCCTCGGCGTAGGCCTGCATCATCGCGTACTCGATGCCGTTGTGGACCATCTTCGCGAAGTGCCCGGCACCGACCTTGCCGGCGTGCACCGCGCCGAACTTCCCCTCGGGCCTCAGGGCGTCGAAGACCGGCTGCGCCTTGGCAACGTTCTCCGCGTCGCCGCCGTACATCAGTGCATAGCCGTTCTCCAGGCCCCAGACGCCGCCGGAGACACCGCAGTCGACGAAACCGATGCCCTTGGCCGCCAGCTCCTCGGCGTGCCTCTCGTCGTCCGTCCAGCGGGAGTTGCCGCCGTCCACGACGACATCACCCGGCTCGAGCAGCTCGGCCAGCTCGTCGATCGTCGACTGGGTGGGGGCACCGGCCGGCACCATCACCCAGACCACGCGCGGACCGTTGAGCTTGCCCACAAGCTCTTCGAGGCTGTGGACATCCGCGAGATCCGGGTTGCGGTCGTATCCGACGACGGTGTGGCCTGCGCGGCGTATCCGCTCGCGCATGTTGCCGCCCATCTTGCCGAGGCCGACGAGACCGAGCTCCATCAGTTGTTCCTTAGGTTGCTGTGTGGCGTGTGGGGCACTTTCGTACCTGCGTCCGAGCCTAAACCCGGACGCTCGCGCACACCTGTGGGCATACCCGCTCATACGTACGCCCCGACCTGCACCTTCTCCCCAAAGGGACACCCGGTTGTCCACGCCCTGTGGACAACCGGGTGGGATGCTCAGCCGCTCAGGCGCACCGGCATGATCAGGTACTTGTAGGCCTCGTCCGCCTCCGCGTCCAGCGCCGGCTTGCCGCTTAGCAGCGCGGGCTTCGTGGACGTCGTGAACGACAGCTGGGCCACCGGGGAGTCGATGGCGCTCAGGCCGTCCAGCAGGAACGTCGGGTTGAAGGCGATCGAGATGTCGTCGCCCTCCAGCTGCGCGTCCACCCTCTCCACAGCCTGTGCATCGTCGCTGGAACCGGCCTCCAGGATCAGCACGCCCTGCTCGAAGCTCAGGCGCACCGGGGTGTTCCGCTCGGCGACCAGGGCAACACGCTTGACGGCCTCCACGAAGGGAGCGGTCTCGATCACCGCGACCGAGTTGAACTCCGTCGGGAACAGCGTGCGGTACTTCGGGAGGTCACCCTCGAGCAGACGCGTTGTCGTCCGGCGACCCGCACCCTCGAAGCCGATGAGACCCTCGCCCGCGCCCGAGCCGGACAGCGCCAGGATCACGCTGTCGCCGCTTGTCAGAGCCTTGGCGGTGTCCAGGAGCGTCTTCGCGGGCACCAGGGCGACCGCGGACGCGTCCGGGTTCTCCGGCTTCCACAGGAACTCACGGACCGCAAAGCGGTAGCGGTCGGTCGAAGCCAGCGTGACGGTGTCGCCCTCGATCTCGATACGCACACCGGTGAGGACGGGGAGCGTGTCGTCACGGCCGGCTGCGATGGCCACCTGCGCGGCCGCGGAGGCGAAGACCTCACCGGGGACCGTGCCCGTGGCGTTCGGCATCTGCGGCAGAGCCGGGTACTCCTCCACAGGCAGGGTGTGGAGTGTGAACCGCGAGGAGCCGCACACCACCGTCGCCCGTACACCGTCTGTGGAAATCTCCACCGGGCGGTTGGGGAGCGCCCGCGAGATGTCGGCGAGCAGTCGGCCGGAGACGAGGACGGTGCCCTCCTCCTCGACCTCCGCCTCGACGGACACGCGCGCGGAGACCTCGTAGTCGAAGCTGGAGAGGCTCAGAGCGCCGTCCTCGGCCTTCAGCAGAAGGCCGGCGAGGACAGGCGCCGGCGGACGGGCCGGGAGGCTGCGCGCCGCCCAGGCCACTGCCTCCGCGAGTACGTCGCGTTCCACCCGGATCTTCACTGTTGCCGCCTCCTGCTGTTGCCGGCGCTTCTCGCCCTGCCTGGCTTCGTCGTCTGTCTCGGTGTCGTCGTCCGCTGTGAAGGGAAGGACACCGGGGAACAGTCTGACGCACCGCACTGACAGTAGGTGCCTCTCGGGGTCAAGTCGTGACGAGGGGCAGCCGGGAGCCGGACAGCGAGTTGTGCACAGGACCCCCTTCGAAACGAACTTCTCGCTCTCTCTAGTTGGAAGTAGTAGTAGGGGCTGTGGAAACCGTGGATAACCCCGTTTGCGCAGGTCAGGCCGGAAATTTTGTCCACGTGCCCTGTGGGCGATGGCGGTGGACAACTCGGTGGCTCTGTGGAGAACGGAAAGTTCTGCACACCCCGTGCACAGCCTGAGGTGACTTCTCCCCAGCGGCGTCCCCAGCTTTACCCACGTTTCCCACAGCCCAACCTGGCAGCTTCGTGTGACGCCTTTCACTCGACACGGTGATCAGGCGCGTCGCGTTGCCGAACAGTGGACAGCGATGTGGAGAAGGTGGTGATCGCTGGGGACAATCAGGCTCAGCCTGTGGGTTGCCGGTGGACAACTTCGTGCACAGCTTGTGGATCATTCGGCTGTCCACAGTCTGTGGAGATCCTTCATCCACCAATCCACAGCCACTTGAGCTGCGCTTATGGTCTCTCAACAGGCAACCTGTGGATCGCGATCTGGACAACTTCGCAGTCCCCAGGATGTGGACGGCAGAAAGTCTTGGAATCTGTGGAGAGTGGCCGTAACGCGGCAGTTAATCGAACAGCGAGCATCCCCGGCACGAAGAAGGGCGCCCCGGGAAGGAGTCCCGGGGCGCCCTCGACGACGTACGTCTGTGGCTGTCAGCCGTTCTTGATGCGGTTCGTCAGCTCGGTCACCTGGTTGTAGATGGAGCGCCGCTCGGCCATCAGATTGCGGATCTTGCGGTCGGCGTGCATGACCGTGGTGTGGTCGCGGCCGCCGAAGAGCGCGCCGATCTTCGGCAGAGAGAGGTCCGTCAGTTCGCGGCACAGGTACATGGCGATCTGGCGGGCGGTCACCAGCGCGCGGCCGCGGGAGGTGCCGCACAGGTCCTCGACGGTCAGCCCGAAGTAGTCCGCCGTCGCGCTCATGATGGCCGTGGAGGTGATCTCGGGAGCCGAGTCCTCGCCTCCTGGGATCAGGTCCTTGAGGACGATCTCCGTCAGGCCCAGGTCCACCGGCTGCCGGTTGAGCGACGCGAACGCCGTCACCCGGATCAGCGCGCCCTCCAGCTCACGGATGTTGCGCGAGATGCGGGAGGCGATGAACTCCAGTACTTCCGGCGGGGCGTTGAGCTGCTCCTGGACCGCCTTCTTGCGGAGGATCGCGATGCGCGTCTCCAGCTCGGGCGGCTGGACGTCGGTGATCAGACCCCACTCGAAACGGTTCCGCAGGCGGTCCTCCAGCGTCACCAGCTGCTTGGGCGGCCGGTCGCTGGAGAGCACGATCTGCTTGTTGGCGTTGTGGAGCGTGTTGAAGGTGTGGAAGAACTCCTCCTGCGTCGACTCCTTGTCCGCCAGGAACTGGATGTCGTCGACGAGCAGGATGTCCATCTCGCGGTAGCGCTTGCGGAAGCTGTCGCCCTTGCCGTCGCGGATGGAGTTGATGAACTCGTTGGTGAACTCCTCCGAGCTCACATAGCGCACGCGCGTTCCCGGGTAGAGGCTGCGCGCGTAGTGCCCGATCGCGTGCAGCAGGTGCGTCTTGCCGAGCCCCGACTCCCCGTAGATGAACAGGGGGTTGTACGCCTTCGCCGGTGCCTCGGCGACGGCGACCGCGGCCGCGTGCGCGAAGCGGTTGGAGGCGCCGATGACGAAGGTGTCGAAGAGGTACTTCGGGTTGAGGCGTGCGGTGGGCTCGCCGGGGCCGGTCGCCGGCGCGGGTTTGGCGGCCAGTGGGCCGGGGGCGCCGCTGGGGGCGGGCAGCGAGGAGCCGACCGGGCCGCCGCGGTGGACGTGCCCGGAGCCGGACGGCGGCTCGGGCCGCTCCCGGCGGGCGTCGCGCTGGTCGTAGTCGGAGCGGGACTGCTCGTACTCGTTGCGCTGCTGGTCGTAGTCCGGGCGAGGCTGGTCGTAGTCGGGACGCGGTGCGTCGTACGACGGGCGCTCCACCGACTGCGGACGGTAGTCCTGGGACGGCGGGGCGTACGAGTCCTGGGGCGAGGGCGGGTACGAGTCCTGCGGCGGCGAGGCGTAGGGGTCGCGCTCCGGGAAGCCGAGGCGAGGCTGCTGCCAGCTGTACTCGTCCTGCGAAGAGCGCGGCCAGGCGCCGGGCTCGGGGCGCTGGTATTCCGAGGGATAGGCGGGGCGGGCGGTGGGGAGCTGATCCGCGCGGGGCGGCGGCAACTGGTCGCCCGGGGCGCCGGGGAGGTGCTCGGGGCGGCTCGGCCGGTGGTCGTCGGCGCGGTGGCGGCCGTAGCCGTCGTACTGGTTGTTGTCGTACTGGCCGGAGGGGAGTTCGGGCTCCTCGTAGCGCGGCTGGGGGCGGGACGGCGGGGCCGGCGGCGCGGGGGGTTCGCCCGCGGAGTCGTCGACGGTGATCGCGATGCGGATCGGGCGGCCGCACTCGCGGCTCAGGGTCTCGCTGACGATGGGGGCGAGGCGGCCTTCGAGCACGCCTTTCGCGAATTCGTTCGGTACGGCGAGCAGTGCGGTGTCCGCGACCAGCGCGAGCGGCTGGCAGCGGCGGATCCAGTGCTCGTCCTTCGTCTCCACGCCCTGCCCACGGCCCTCGCCGAGGAGCTGCTCGAGTACTCGTGGCCACACTGCGGCAAGATCGGCAGGTACGTCAGCCACAGGGCACGCTCTCTCACGGGTCCCACGAACGTGTGGTTGTGGGACGGGTTGGGATTCAAGTGGGGTGGAGCCAAGAACAAGGGGTCAAGGGAACGAATCGGAGTTCAGCCACGGTAGTCAGGGCGACCGGTGCGGTTCAAGTTGTTGTCCCCAGCCTGTGGATAGTGTCTCTCGGTGACCGTTGGTTTGACCGGATGGCGTAGCCCCGCGTACCGTAACCAGGTCGAGTTGTCGATGGCTGCTGCCGCCTGCCTCCGATGGGCACAGATCACGTCAGGTGATCGGGAAGCGGTGCACTCGGGCGTAACTGCGAGCTACTCGTGGGCGCACGGTGACAGCCAGTACGGCACCCGCCACCACCGATTTGATTTCTGGAGCCCCCGAGTGAGCAAGCGCACCTTCCAGCCGAACAACCGTCGTCGCGCGAAGACCCACGGCTTCCGCCTGCGGATGCGTACCCGTGCCGGTCGCGCGATTCTCGCGAACCGTCGTGCCAAGGGTCGCGCCAGCCTGTCCGCCTGATTCCGGTCAGGTCATGCCGTCGTGCTGCCCACCGAGAACCGGCTGAGGCGGCGCGAGGACTTCGCGACCGCGGTACGACGAGGGCGCCGGGCCGGACGCCCGTCTCTCGTCGTCCATCTTCGTAGCGGTGCCACGGACCCGCACGCGCCTGGGGAGAGCGCTCCCCCGACGCGTGCGGGTTTCGTCGTGAGCAAAGCCGTGGGCGGAGCGGTCGTACGCAACAAGGTGAAGCGCAGACTGCGTCATCTGATGCGCGACCGAGTAGCTCTGTTGCCCCCCGGTAGCCTGGTAGTCGTACGAGCGCTGCCCGGTGCGGGTGACGCCGACCATGCACAACTGGCCCGAGACCTGGATGCCGCCATCGAGCGGCTGCTGGGAGGGGGCGCGCGATGAAGTACCCGCTGCTGGCTCTGATCAAGCTGTACCAGTGGACGATCAGTCCGCTGCTCGGGCCGGTGTGCAAGTACTACCCGTCGTGTTCCCACTACGGCTACACGGCCATCGACCGGCACGGTGCGATCAAGGGCACGGCGCTCACCGCCTGGCGCATCCTGCGGTGCAATCCGTGGTCGCTGGGCGGTGTGGACCATGTCCCGCCGCGCAAGCGCCCGCGGTGGCACGAAATGCTGCGTGACGCGTGGCGTGCACGCAGGGGCGGGTCCTCCGCCGCCGAACCGGCCCCCGAAGAGAATCCTGTTTCGAGCACCGAAGAGAATCCTCCTTCGAGCCCGGCCGCAGAGACCTCGTCCCATGCCCAAGGAGCATGATTAGTGGACACGATTGCCAGCCTCTTCAGCTTCATCACGACACCCGTCTCGTGGGTCATCGTCCAGTTCCACTCGATGTACGGGAAGATCTTCGGTCCCGACACGGGCTGGGCCTGGGGCTTGTCCATCGTGTCCCTGGTGATTCTGATCCGTATCTGCCTGATCCCGCTCTTCGTGAAGCAGATCAAGTCGACCCGGGCCATGCAGACGCTCCAGCCCGAGATGAAGAAGATCCAGGAGCGCTACAAGAACGACAAGCAGCGTCAGTCCGAAGAGATGATGAAGCTGTACAAGGAGACGGGCACCAACCCGCTCTCCTCGTGCCTTCCCATCCTGGCGCAGTCCCCGTTCTTCTTCGCCCTGTACCACGTGCTCAACGGCATCGCGACGGGCTCGACGATCGGCGTCATCAACGACTCGCTGCTCGCCAGTGCCCGTAAGGCGCACATCTTCGGTGCCCCGCTGGCGGCGAAGTTCACCGACAGCTCGGCGAAGGTGGAGTCGCTCGGCGCTTCCCTCACGGACGTACGGGTCGTCACCGCGATCATGATCGTCCTGATGTCGGCGTCGCAGTTCTACACGCAGCGCCAGCTGATGACGAAGAACGTCGACACCACGGTGAAGACGCCGTTCATGCAGCAGCAGAAGATGCTGATGTACGTCTTCCCGGTCATGTTCGCCGTCTTCGGCATCAACTTCCCGGTCGGTGTCCTCGTCTACTGGCTGACCACCAACGTGTGGACCATGGGCCAGCAGATGTACGTCATCCACAACAACCCGACCCCGGGTTCCAAGGCCCAGGCCGCCTACCTGGAGCGGCTGACCAAGCACGTCACGAACCACGGCAAGGCCCGCAAGCGCAGCGAGCGCACCATCATCAAGGCGATCGTCGCCAAGGGACGCGACCGCAACGAGTTCGAGCGCAAGTTCATCAACGGTCTGACCAAGGCGGGCCTCGCGGCCCAGACCGACGGCACCGTGGTGAAGAGCGACAGCGCCGTCGCTGCCGAGACCGAGGACGGTACGCCGACGACCGGCAGTGCCGCCCCCAAGCGCCAGCAGCCCAAGCGTCAGAGCAAGGCTCAGCGTCAGTCCGGTGGTGCGAAGCCGGCGGACACCGGATCGTCCGCGTCGGACTCCGGTTCGTCCACGTCGCTGAGCAAGTCTGATGAGCCCGAGGACGCCAAGCCTGCCTCAGCCGCCAAGAAGCCCGCTCAGCAGTCCGGCAGTGGCGGCCGCAGCAAGGCCCAGTCCGGGCAGCGCAAGGGCCAGCAGCGCCCCAAGTCCCCGTCCAAGAAGTAAGAAGGAGCCCATCCCGTGACGGAAGGCACCACCTCCGCCGCTGCCGAGGGTGCAGACACCCTGACCCGCCTGGAGCAGGAGGGCGAGATCGCGGCGGACTACCTCGAGGGTCTGCTGGACATCGCTGATCTCGACGGCGACATCGACATGGACGTCGAGGCCGACCGCGCCGCTGTCTCGATCATCAGCGACGCGGGCAGCCGCGACCTGCAGAAGCTGGTCGGCCGTGACGGTGAGGTGCTGGAGGCACTCCAGGAGCTCACGCGCCTGGCCGTGCACCGGGAGACCGGGGACCGTAGCCGGCTGATGCTGGACATCGCGGGCTACCGCGCCAAGAAGCGCGCCGAGCTCTCCGAGCTGGGTGCGAAGGCCGCCGCCGAGGTCAAGAGCACGGGCGAGCCCGTGAAGATGAACCCGATGACGCCGTTCGAGCGCAAGGTCGTGCACGACGCGGTCAAGGCCGCGGGTCTGCGCAGCGAGTCCGAGGGCGAGGAGCCGCAGCGCTTCGTCGTCGTGCTTCCCGCCTGATTCGGTTCATACGTTCCTCCGGCCCCGTCTGTAGCGCAGACGGGGCCGGTCTTTGTCAGCCTGATAGTTCTGGTGGTCGGCGCCCGGTGCGCTGATGCGGTACGGAAGGACGGTCCCCCGTGACGGAGGCAGCGGAGCTTCCCCCTGCGCCCGAGCAGGCGCGCGAGGTGTTCGGCGATCGCTTCGCGGACGCGGTCCGCTACGCGGAGCTGCTCGCCGAGGCGGGTGTGCAGCGCGGTCTGATCGGCCCGCGTGAGGTGCCCCGCCTGTGGGAGCGGCACCTGCTGAACTGTGCGGTCCTCTCGGAGGTCGTGCCCGAGGGTGTGACGGTGTGCGACGTCGGCTCTGGCGCCGGCCTGCCGGGCATTCCCCTGGCGCTCGTTCGCGAGGACCTGAAGATCACGCTGCTGGAGCCCCTGCTGCGGCGTACGAACTTCCTCACCGAGGTCGTCGAGCTGCTGGGCCTGGACCATGTGACGGTCGTCCGTGGCCGTGCTGAGGAGGTCATGGGCAAGGTGCCGCCGGTCCATGTGGTGACGGCACGGGCCGTGGCGCCGCTGGACCGACTTGCCGCGTGGGGGATTCCGCTGCTGCGGCCGTACGGGGAGATGCTGGCGCTCAAGGGCGATACGGCTGAGGAGGAGCTCAAGGCCGCGGCGACGGCGCTGAGCAAGCTTGGTGCCGTGGAGACGTCCATCCTGCATGTCGGCGCAGGCGTGGTGGATCCTCTGTCCACGGTCGTGCGGGTCGAGGTCGGGGAGAGCCCCGGGGGTGTGCGCTTCGCGGCCAAGAAGGCCAAGGCTGCTCGTACAGGGCGAGCGCGTCGCCGCCGCTGATCCGCCCTGACGACGAGACGTACTCCACACAAGCTGCCAAACCTACGCACGCCGGAGTGTCGCGACAGTTCGGCCACGGCTGCTGTGCATCGTGTTTCACGTGAAACGTCGCTCACTGCTGCACGGCATCATCAGCCGCGGCCGCGCGGCCGAACCCCGCGACCGCAAGCCTCTCGGTTCACTTGGAGAGGCACCCGCATCCGACGCCATTCAGTCCCCCGCGGGGGGCACGGAGTTGTCCACAGAGGTGGATTTCTCCACAGAACAACAGGCCTCACTGGTTCACGACCCCGAAGGCATGGGAGGCTCTGTTCATTGCGAGCCTGAAGTCGAGGAGAGTGAATCCTTGCGGTCCGACGCCAACATCGCGGGACCGATGACCGATCCGGTCCCCGGTCCCCGTACCGAGTCGATGGGGGAGGATGTTTCACGTGAAACACCGCCCCCGATGGACGACACTCCGATCGGTCGTGCTGCCCAACTGGCGGTGGAGGCTCTGAGCCGCGCCGGCGAGGGCCTGCCACGGCCCGAGCAGACCCGCGTCATCGTGGTCGCCAACCAGAAGGGTGGCGTGGGCAAAACGACGACTACGGTCAACCTCGCCGCATCGCTGGCTGTGCACGGGGGCCGAGTCCTCGTGATCGACCTCGACCCGCAGGGCAACGCGTCCACGGCCCTGGGGATCGACCATCACGCCGAAGTGCCATCCATCTACGACGTGCTGATCGACAGCAAGCCGCTGGCCGAAGTCGTCCAGCCCGTCCCGGATGTCGAGGGGCTCTTCTGTGCGCCCGCCACGATCGATCTCGCCGGTGCGGAGATCGAGCTGGTGTCCCTGGTGGCACGTGAGAGCCGACTGCAGCGGGCGATCCAGGCCTACGAGCACCCCCTGGACTACATCCTCATCGACTGCCCGCCCTCGCTCGGTCTGCTGACGGTCAACGCGCTGGTCGCCGGCGCCGAGGTCCTCATCCCGATCCAGTGCGAGTACTACGCGCTCGAGGGTCTGGGTCAGCTGCTGCGCAACGTCGATCTGGTGCGGGGGCACCTCAACCCCGCCCTGCATGTATCGACGATCCTGCTCACCATGTACGACGGCCGGACGCGCCTGGCGTCCCAGGTCGCGGAAGAGGTGCGCACCCACTTCGGTGACGAGGTGCTGCGGACGAGCATCCCCCGCTCGGTCCGTATCTCCGAGGCACCGAGCTACGGCCAGACCGTGCTGACCTACGATCCCGGATCGAGCGGCGCCCTGTCCTATCTTGAGGCGGCACGAGAAATCGCGCTGAAGGGTGTCGGCGTCAGCTACGACCCGACGCAGGCCCATATCGGCGCCCAGAGCAACCCGAGCATGGTGGAGGGGATTCAGTGAGCGAGCGACGGAGGGGTTTGGGCCGTGGACTCGGCGCACTGATCCCCGCTGCCCCGACGGAGAAGACGCCGGCCCCGGCGGCGGTGGGAGGCGCAGGTTCCGCGTCCCCGAGCACCGTGCCGGTGCTGACTTCCGACCGCGGAGTGGCCGCGGCGAAGGTGGCCACGCTGCCGCCTGTTTCACATGAAACCGAGGAACCGTCGCTGAACGGCGCCGTGGAGACGCCCGCGGCTCCCATCGGTGCCCACTTCGCGGAACTCCCCCTCGACTCCATCTCGCCGAACCCACGACAGCCGCGTGAGGTCTTCGACGAGGACGCACTGCAGGAACTCGTCACCTCCATCAAGGAGGTCGGTCTCCTCCAGCCGGTTGTCGTACGCCAGTTGGGCCCCGCCCGGTACGAGCTCATCATGGGCGAGCGGCGCTGGCGGGCCTGCCGTGAGGCAGGGCTGGAGGCGATCCCGGCGATCGTGCGGGCCACGGAGGACGAGAAGCTCCTCCTGGACGCTCTCCTGGAGAACCTGCACCGGGCGCAGCTGAACCCGCTGGAAGAGGCCGCCGCCTACGACCAGCTCCTGAAGGACTTCAACTGCACGCACGACCAGCTGGCCGACCGCATCGGCCGCTCCCGGCCGCAGGTCTCCAACACCCTGCGTCTGCTGAAGCTCTCGCCGGCGGTCCAGCGCCGCGTGGCCGCCGGGGTTCTCTCCGCCGGGCACGCACGGGCGCTGCTCTCCGTTGAGGACTCGGAGGAGCAGGACCGCCTGGCCCATCGGATCGTGGCCGAAGGGCTCTCAGTCCGTGCCGTCGAGGAGATCGTGACCCTCATGGGCTCGCGGCCTCAGACGGCCCAGCGCTCCAAGGGACCGCGGGCCGGCACCCGGGTCTCCCCGGCGCTGTCCGACCTCGCGGGACGGCTCTCGGACCGTTTCGAGACGCGAGTGAAGGTCGACCTGGGGCAGAAGAAGGGCAAGATCACCGTCGAGTTCGCCTCCATGGAGGACCTCGAGCGGATCCTCAGCACCCTCGCCCCCGGCGAGGGACCAGTCTTGCAGACGAGTCTTCTTGAGGGCGCATCCGAGGAGACCGAGGACTGAAGCGCCTGTGAGCGGAAGGGCGGATGTCCTCGCTCGGCCGAAAGAGCGGGCCGTGTCCGGTGTGTACCGGAACACGGCCCCCTCTTTGCTTTCAGGCGGTATCGATGCAATCGCTTCGTGGATACGATGCGTTCGGGTAGAGCGCATCCACCTGGCAGTACCTCTGAGAGGGAGACAGGGGCCATGCGAACGATGAGCCGCAGCGGACTGGTGAGCGCGGGCCTGGGGCTGGGCGCGGTCGGCGGCTTCGTCGGCAGCCTGCTGAGGGAACGGAGCGCTCTGACAGCCGCCCGCGATGCTGCGGGCGAAGGAAGCGAGGAACAGCCTTCATGGGGCGTCGGCTCGTACCGCTCACGCTGGACAACGTTCAGGACCTTCCCAAGCGCTGTCGCGCGTGCGTCTTCTGGGAGTTGGACCCAGTCAGCGGTGAGGCCGCGGTAAAGGCGGGCACACCCGCCCTGGAGAAGGAGGCGTGGATCTCGGCCGTCCTGCTGGACTGGGGATCCTGCGGCCGGGTCGTCTACGTCGACGATGCACCGGTGGGCTTCGTCCTCTATGCCCCTCCGGCCTACGTACCCCGTTCCACGGCTTTCCCGACGAGCCCCGTCTCGCCGGACGCGGTGCAGCTGATGACCGCGTTCATCATGCCGGGGTATCAGGGGCAGGGACTGGGGCGGGTCATGGTCCAGACGGTTGCCAAGGATCTGCTGCGACGAGGCTTCAAGGCCATCGAGGCTTTCGGGGACGCGCGCTGGAAGGAACCCGCCTGCGTCCTGCCGGCCGACCATCTGACGGCCGTGGGCTTCAAGACGGTCCGCCCGCACCCGACATACCCGCGTCTGAGACTGGAGCTGCGCACGACGCTCTCCTGGAAGGAAGACGTGGAGATGGCGCTCGACCGCTTGCTGGGGGCCGTACAGAAGGAACCGGCGCTGCGGCCGCTCTAAAGCAAATGGGCCAACCCGCGGGGGTTGGCCCATTCGTGTTTCACGTGAAACGTCACTCGGCGATGAAGTCCTCGAGGTCGCGGACGATCGCGGCCTTCGGCTTGGCGCCGACGATGGTCTTGGCGACCTCTCCGCCCTGGTAGACGTTCAGCGTCGGGATGGACATGACGCCGTACTTGGCGGCCGTACCCGGGTTCTCGTCGATGTTGAGCTTGACGACCTCGATCTTGTCGCCGTACTCGGCGGCGATCGCCTCGAGGGACGGCGCGATCTGGCGGCACGGACCGCACCAGGCGGCCCAGAAGTCCACCAGTACGGGCTTGTCGCTCTTGAGGACGTCCTGCTCGAAGGAGTCGTCGGTCACATTCTTCAGGGTGCCGGCCACGGCGGGCTCCTTAACTGGTTGGTGCGTGGGGCGGATGGGGGTCAGACAGAGGTCTTCTCGGGCTCGGCCTGCTCCTCGTCCGCAAGGGCGGAGAGGAAGCGCTCGGCGTCGAGGGCGGCGGAGCAGCCGGTGCCGGCCGCGGTGATCGCCTGCCGGTAGGTGTGGTCGACCACGTCACCGGCGGCGAAGACACCGGTGAGGTTGGTGCGGGTCGAGGGAGCGGCGACCTTGAGGTAGCCCTCCTCGTCGAGGTCGAGCTGGCCCTTGAAGAGTTCGGTGCGAGGGTCGTGGCCGATTGCGATGAACAGGCCGGTGACCGCCAGGTCCGAGAGTTCGCCGGTCTTGAGGTTGCGCAGCTTCAGACCCGAGAGCTTGGGGTCGCCCTGGATCTCGGCGACCTCGCTGTCCCAGACGAACTTGATCTTCGGGTCGGCGAACGCGCGCTCCTGCATCGCCTTGGAGGCGCGCAGGGTGTCCCGGCGGTGGACGATCGTCACGGACTTGGCGAAGCGGGAGAGGAAGGTGGCCTCCTCCATCGCGGTGTCACCGCCGCCGATCACGGCGATGTCCTGGTCCTTGAAGAAGAAGCCGTCACAGGTGGCGCACCAGGAGACACCGCGCCCGGAGAGCGCGTCCTCGTTCGGCAGGCCGAGCTTGCGGTGCTGGGAGCCGGTAGTGACGATGACGGCCTTCGCCTTGTGCACGGTGCCGGCGGTGTCCGTGACGGTCTTGATGTCACCGGTCAGGTCGACGGAGACGACGTCGTCCGGGACGAGTTCGGCGCCGAAGCGCTCGGCCTGGGCGCGCATGTTGTCCATGAGCTCGGGGCCCATGATGCCGTCCCGGAAGCCAGGGAAGTTCTCCACGTCGGTGGTGTTCATCAGGGCGCCACCGGCGGTGACGGCGCCCTCGAACACCAGCGGCTTCAGCGACGCGCGCGCGGTGTAGAGCGCCGCCGTGTAGCCGGCGGGCCCGGAGCCGATGATGATCACGTTACGGACGTCGCTCACGGCTTGTTTCCTCGTCTCTGGACTGCATCGTCGGACCGGTGGGAGCCCCTCTCAGAACTCTCACCCCACCCAACGGATCCTAAGGGGCGCGCATTCCCGCTGTGTCCGGGCACACGGGGCTCTGTGTCCGGGCACACGAGGACGCGACACCGTACGGGATACCACGCAGGAGGGGCATCAAGCGTCGGGCTCTACGGCTTGGCGTAGGTCTCCGTCAGCAGAACCTTCGCCTTGTTGATCGACGAGTGGTTCACGCAGGACGAGTCCACGATGTACGCGTCCACCTTGGTGCTGTCGGACCTGTCGGAGAGGACCACGAGCATGGCGCGGGTTCCCTCGTAGGTGCCCTTCTTCATCGCCAGTGCCTCGTCGGTGCGTCCGATGCCGTTCTGGATGCAGGGAGGAACCGAGAGCATGCGGTCGATCTTGGGCGACACGATGCCGTTGTTTCCCTCCACGCCGACACTGTTGTGAGGTGCGACGGAGCCGCGCCCCGACTCCTGGCGCGTGGAGAGGAGGTCGGAGACCTGCTTGTCGAGCTTCTGCCCGGAGAAAGTGGCGGTCTGCTGACCGCCGGCCTCATTGCTGGAGGGCTTGCCGTCGTCGAGCGTCGCGATCAGCACGGAACCGAGCCCGAGGGCAGCGACGGCGAAGACGCTGCCGAGCACGGCGATCCTTCGACGCCCGGCTCGTTTGCGGTCCTTGCGGCCCGGCCCGGTGGTCGAAGAGCGCGCGCGTCCGGAAGGCCGGTCGGCAGCGACCGATGTTTCACGTGAAACATGAGCACTGTCGTCCGCCTCGGTCGACGGGCGGGATGTGCTCACGAGCAACGAGGCGTCCTCGGCTTCAGGCGCCGTGGCGTTCAGGAGGGCCTCGGCGGCAAGGGCGGCGTCGATGCGTCCGGCGACGTCGTCGGGCATGCGGAGCGGACCCGGAAGCGTGCCCAGCAGCCCTCGGATTTCCTCCAACGAGGCGTACACGTCGGTGCAGAGTTCACACTCGTCCAGGTGCTGACGTACATCCGCGGTACGGGACGGCGGGAGCAGTCCCTCGGTGAGGTCGGAGATCTCGGCGACGTCCGGGTGTCCGGTCATGTCCGTCGTGGATGTCACGCTCGCCCACCTCCGCCCTTCACAGCAGCTGAATCGCTTGGCCCGGTATCGCGTGGACCGGCAGTCGGCGGTCCCGCTGCCGGTGGGACGGATGTCCCCTGAGTCCGGTTCCGCCCCTCGCCTCCTT
The DNA here is from genome assembly GCF_042893105.1 of Streptomyces sp. NPDC001663. Classification (NCBI taxonomy): domain Bacteria; kingdom Bacillati; phylum Actinomycetota; class Actinomycetes; order Kitasatosporales; family Streptomycetaceae; genus Streptomyces; species Streptomyces sp. NPDC001663. The sequence continues at coordinate 135,842 of NZ_JBIAUR010000012.1, forward strand.
CTTTGCTGCCGCCAGCGTTTTCCGGCCGCAGATGAGTGAGGAGGGGCAGGAGTCTGGCTCTGCCGCGAGCGCAGCGGCTCTTCACTGTGCCGGTCGGGACGTCGAGCACGCGGGCGGCTTCGGCGACCGGGTATCCCTGCATGTCCACCAGGACGAGCGCGGCGCGCTGGTCGGGGGGAAGCGTGCCCAGGGCCTCCAGCAGCTGCCGGTGCAGATCGTTGCGCTCAGCGGGAGCCGATGCCTCCTCGTGCGGCTCCAGCAGCTGCTCCAGCCGCTCTGTGTCGTCGACCGGGGAGGTCTTCCGCGAGGCCGCCTTCCGTGCGCGGTCGAGACAGGCGTTCACAGTGATCCGGTGCAGCCATGTCGTGACGGCCGACTGGCCGCGGAAGGTGTGGGCGGCCCGGTAGGCAGACACGAGGGCGTCCTGAACGGCGTCAGCGGCCTCCTCGCGGTCGCCCAGCGTCCGCAGGGCCACCGCCCAGAGACGGTCGCGATGACGCCGTACGAGCTCGCCGAAGGCGTCGGGGTCGCCCTCTACATGGCGGGCCAGGAGGTCCTGATCGCTTGCGTCGCCGTATGCGGTCTCATCTGCCATCGGACCCCCTCCCCTGGGATGCGGTGCGTGGTCAGCCGGTGAACTTCACGTCGGTGACGGCCTGCTTGTAGCCGGCGCTGCTGTAGGAATCCCCGGGCGCCTTCGGCACGTCCGTGATCCACAGCAAGAGGTATTGGGCCTTGAGCTTCTTCGAGGCCTTCACCGTGAGAGAGGTGCCGCTCGTGGTCGCGGTTCCGATCTCCTCCATCCCGTCGACCGAAGTCGAGGGGGACAGCGAGTCGGTGGCGTACACGTGGACCGTCGTGTGGTCGCCCCCGTACCGGAGCCCTATGGTCGCCGTCGAGATCGTCTGGGCCGAGCCGAGCTCGTAGACGATGCCCACGCCCGGCTTGTACGGCGCGAGCTTGGGGCCGGCGTTGTAGCTCTTGGTCCGCCAGTAGGTCGAGCTGTTGCCGTCGTACGTGTTCTCGACGTCCCCGGGGGCCTGAAGAGAGCCCTCGACGGCGTACTCCTGCGCGTTCTCGATCTTGATCGACTTGACTGGCTTCGTGTTGCCGCCGTTCTTGTCGTTCCCGTCGGTCGTCTGCGTCTTGTTCGTGTCGTCCGACTTGTTGCCGCTGTCCATCAGGGCGTCGGCGAGCTGCCAACTGCCCAGGCCCAGCGCGGCGATCAGGAGAGCCGAGACGGCCCACTTCAGGGCCTTTCCGGTGCGGCTCTGCAGTGGTGCCGGAGGGGCCGGCACGGGCTGCGTGGCGCCGGGGTGCGGTGCGGGGCGGCCGTAGGTGCCCTGCTGGTACGTCGTGCGCTGGTACTCCGGCGGCGCGGTGAACGTGGGCTCCGGCGGGCGGATGCGGGGCATCTCGCCGACTGCCTTCACCAGCTCCTCCGGCGTCGTGCACGGGGACTCGTGACGGGACGCGGTGGCTCCGTCGTTGGCGAGGGCACGCATGGAGAGCTCGGACAGGCCCCTGTGGACCCCGGCACGCACCTGGTCGGGCGCGATGAGGCCGACGTCCTTGGGAAGACCGGACAGGCCGTACGCGTCGCTCTCATACGGCCAGCGCTGGGTGAGCCCCGCGTACAGGAGCGCGCCGACGGCTTCCGTGTCGGTGCGCTGCGGGGTGTCGGAACTGATGCCGCGCAGCGCGGCGTTGACGGCGAGACCGCGGATGCGCCACTGACCGCTGGAAGTTCGCAGCACAGCGTTGGGGTTCAGCCGCAGATGGGCGAGTCCCTCGCGGTGCGCGGCAGCCATCGCGGAGCCGATCTGACTGACCATCTGGTAGGCGTCGTGCGGCTCCAGCGGACCGGAGGCGAGCAGCGTGGTCAGCTCGACGGCGTCGGGCAGCCACTCGTGGACGACGTAGACGAGGTCGTTCTCCTCGACCGCGTCGAGAACCTGGACGAAGCGGGGATCACCCAGCAGCGCCGAGGAACGGGCCGCCGCCAGGACGGAACGTGCCCTCGAATGGTCCGCTGGCAGGATGTGGACGCCGACGGCACGCCGGAGTTTCTCGTCCACCGCACGCCAGCTGCTGAATCCGTCCAGACGGGTGACGCACTCCTCGAGCCGGTACCGTCTGGCCAGCTTGTGGCCGCTGTGCAGCTCGGGTGGTGAGGCCTTCCCGGGACCCTCGGTCCCGCCACTCCCCTGTGCCTCGTCGATCTCCGTGTCCCGCTCCCGGTTCTGGGCCACCCCGTCGGCCGTGGACTGGTCCGCCTGTGCGGTCAGCGGCTCGTCGCCGCTGTTGTCTGCCACGTCGACGGCAGCCGTGCTCCGTTCTGCCACCGTCGTTCCTGCCTCCCCATTCATTGCGCGCCGACCGACATCCGTGCGCGCCGTCCGACGCCGAAACCAATTGTGCCCACAGTCCGCCGCTATGCACGACACACGGTGGCGGACGATGGTTGTGCGCGTACCCCCGCCTCAGCGTCCCAGACGCCCGCGGACCATGCCGACCAGCGAATTCAGTTCCTCGATGCGCATCTTGCGGGCGGCGACGAAGAAGATCCCGAGAAGGACCGCCCCGCCGGCGAGAAGTGCCGCGAAGGATCCGACGACACCCTGGCCGAGCGTGTGGCCGATCCCGTAGCAGGCCGCGCCGCTCAGAACGGCCGCGGGCACCGAGGCGATGCAGAGCCTGGCGTATGTCCGCAGGACCCGTGCGCCGTCCAGATCGCCGCCCAGCCGCTTGCGCAGCCGGTTCCAGGCGACACCGACGCCGATCGCGTAGGCGAGGCCGTAGGAGGCGGCCATGCCGGCCACGGCCCAGCGGGGCGGCAGCACGAAGTAACACAGCGCCGAGGCACCCGCGTTGACGGCCGCCACGATGACCGTGTTGTAGAAGGGCGTCCGAGTGTCCTCGTAGGCGTAGAACGCACGCAGGACGACGTACTGCACGGAGTACGGGATCAGGCCGAGGCCGAAGGCCATCAGCATGAAGCCCATGTTCGTGGCCTCACTGATGCCCGAGGAGCCGAAGATCAGTGTGCACATCGGGATGCCGAGAGCGAGGAAGCCGAAGGCGATCGGCACGATGGCGACGGCCGTGGTGCGCAGGCCTTGGGAGATGTCGTCGCGAACGGCGCCGCAGTCGCCCTCGGCCGCCGAGCGCGAGATGCGCGGCAGGAGGGCGGCCATCAGAGAGACGGTGATGATCGCCTGCGGCAGGCCCCAGATCAGCTGGGCGTTGGCGTAGGCGGCGAAACCGGTGCCGTCGACGGGCGAGTTCTTGCCCGCCGCGGTGGACAGCTGGGAGACGACAATCGCGCCGGCCTGGTTGGCGAGGACGAACAGCACGGTCCACTTGGCGAGGGTCACGGCCTTGCCGAGGCCGTGCCCCTTCCAGTCGAAGCGCAGCCGCAGTCGGAACCCGGTCTCGCGCAGATACGGGATCATCGCCAGGGCCTGGACGACGAGGCCGAGCAGGACGCCGATGCCGAGGAGCCGCTGACCCTCCGGCGGAATGTTCGTGACCTTCATGCCGGAGTCGGCCGCGGTGCCGTACACCCACATGAACATGCCGAGCGTCACGATGATGACGATGTTGTTGAGGACCGGCGTCCACATCATCGCGCCGAACTTCCCGCGGGCGTTGAGGATCTGCCCCATCACCACGTGGACGCCCATGAAGAAGATCGAGGGCAAGAAGTAGCGGACGAAGGTGATGCCGACCTCGTTGGCCGCCGGGTCGCTGGCCACCGAGTCGGACAGCAGGCGAATCAGGAACGGGGCGCCGAGGATCGCGAGTGCGGTCAGCACACCGAGGGCCACCATGACCAGGGTCAGCAGCCGGTTGGCGTACGCCTCACCGCCGTCCTCGTCCTCCTTCATGGCGCGCACGAGCTGCGGCACGAACACGGAGTTGAGGCCGCCACCGACGGTCAGGATGTAGATCATCGTCGGCAGCTGGTACGCGACCTGGAAGGTGTCACCGAGCAGGCCGACACCGAGCGCCGAGACGATCAGCGCGGAGCGGATGAAGCCGGTGAGGCGGGAGACCATCGTGCCGGCGGCCATCACCGCACTGGACTTGAGCAGACCCGCGGCCTTCCCGCCCTTCTTCGCAGCAGGGGAAGCCGGCGCGGGAGTCGGCGCCGGGGCCGCGGCGGGTGTGGCGCCGAGGTTCAGGGTCTGGTCGGCCGGGGGTGTGGGGGCCGTCGGAGCCTGGTGCTGCGGAGCCGATGACGGCCCGCCCGGGGCGGCTGCCGGACCAGGTACCGACGGGGGATCCGACGGCAGGTATCCGCCCTGCTGCTGGTCGCGGAAGAGGTGCGCGAACGCGTCCGGCTCGTGGCGCTGCTCGCCGGCCTGGCTGACGAGGTCGTCGACGCCGACGAACTGGGTCGTCCTGGGGTCGTCTCCGTACGGCAAGTACTGGGTCGGGCCCTCCGGCTCCGGGGCCGGCGTCTGGGCCCACATGCGCGGGTCGGGGGCGTACGGCGACTGGGGCGGCTGGGCGTACAGGGGCTGCTGAGGCTGGTACGTGCCCGGGGGCGGCGGGGGGTGCGCGGCGCGGTCGTAGAGCGCCTCGGCGACCGGGTCCTGGGCGGAGAGGTCCTGGGACCGGTAGGGGTCCTGGTCGTAGGCGTCCTGGAGGTACATGTCGGCCGGTGGCTGCGGCGGCACCTGGCCGGGCTCGGGCGGCGGGCCCTCGGGGCGGCCCGAGCTGCCCGCGGCCTGGCCGCGGTCACCGTCGTACGGCGCGTTCATGGTTACCCCACCTCATCGTCCCCGGCCCACCGGCCACGACATCGCTCAACGGTCCACTCTCTCACCCGTGCCGGACGGGTCGGCGCTTTCCGCTGCGGTGTCCGGTGTTGGGTCACTCGGCTGCTCCGGGTCGTCTGCCCGGGCGTCGGTGCCGGATTCCTCCTTGAGACGATCCTCGGGCCCGTCCGGGTTCTCCGGCCCGTCGGCGCCCTCGCCCGCCTCGTCGGGACCGTCCTCCTCGGCCTCACGGGCGGCGGCCCGCTTGCGCTGGGTGTACATGCGGAAGCCGGCGAGGACGAGCAGGAGGAAGCCGCCGCCGATGACCAGCATCACGGTGGCCGTGAACTCGGTGACCTTCACGTCGAACTTGACGGGGTCGCCGTACTTCTGGCCGTCCTGTGTGTACAGCTGGGCGACCACCGTCGCCTGGCCGTTGGCCTTCGCGGACGTGGTGAATTTCACCGTCTGGCTGTGCCCGCCGGAGACCGCCACGGGCTGTTCGTCGTAGTCTTCGCCGCCGATCTGGAGGCGGGTGGGGCTCGTCGAGGTGAGGCGTAGCGTCAGGCGGTCGACGCCCTGCACCAGGTTGTTCTGCACGGTGACGGGGATGGTGGCGCTGCGTCCGGACAGCTTGGTGTCGGACTTGTCGATCAGCTTGACCTGGTTCTTGAGCTCGTTGAGATGTGCCTCGACGCTGGTGCGGAAGTTCTCCGCGTCGGTCGGGCGGCCGCGCCACGACGAGGACATCTCGCGATTCATGGCACGGCCGAAGGGGGTCACCACCCGGGACTCGTCGGTGAGGATCACCCTGAAGTTGTCGAGCTTGTCCTGAGTGGTACCGATCTCCGCGAAGGCCGCGCGGGGCAGCTCCCGCTTGCGCAGCGACGAGGGGTACGCGGATGTCGACGGCACCTTTGTCGTGGCGCCCGGATCCGGCTTGGCCTTGGCGGCCGACGTGAGTTTCTGGGCCTCGGACCAGTTCCCACCCTGGAGGTCCGTCAGTGCCTCCGCCATCGCCTGGGCCTGGCGTGCCGTCGGCATGCGCTGCGGGGCGACGACGATGCTGCGCTGCCTGTCGCTCTGGGCGTTGAGCGTCAGGCTCTGGGCGAGGAACTGCTGCACGGCGAGTGTGGATGTGGACGCCTTCGTGAGGTCGCCCTGGAACACCGTCGACAGGCGCGCGTCCGAGACCACCGCTGTGGTACCGCCGCCGATCGGGCGGGCCGCCGAGGGAGTGTAGGGCAGGCCGCCGGTCTCCTGGAGGCTGTCGCTGCGCGCGATCACCTTGTCGGCGCCGGCCGAGGTGGCGACCTTGACGATCGACGGGTCGACGGCGCCCTCCACCGGCCAGGCGAAGTCGGTGCTCGGTGTCACGTGGAGGACCGTCTTCACCGTGGTGGCTGCGACGTCGGTGGCTTCCTTGAGATGGCTCAGCGAGCCGGTGACGCTCGTGCCGTTGTGGGCGAGGGAGGCCAGGTCCGGGTCGGCGAAGGGCAGGGCGACGACCTCCTGGCCGGCCACCGTGTCCTGCAGTTCGGCGAGCCACTGCTTGGCGATCGCCTGGTGCGTTCCCGCCGTGGTGGCGCCGCTGTCGGTCCGGACCTTGTAGCTGCGGGTCATCGCGTCGACGGAGGCCAGCAGGTCCGGGTCGATCACCCAGGTGACGTCGAGGTCCTTGCCCAGCGACAGCATCTCGTCCAGACGGCCGCCCGGGGAGATCTCCTCGGCGAGGTCGTCGTTGAGGAAGACCGGCGTCTGCTGCTCGTTCGACGCCGTCTCTGCCGTCATGTGGACGGTCGAGATGAGCGGCCACAGGAACGTCGTCTTGGTCTTCGTGTCGGCTTCGTCGGGCTGCCACGGCAGGAAGGTCCGCTGGCTGCCGAGGACCTGGTTCCACGGCTGTGCAGAGGTCTGGCCGGAGAGCGAGACGGCGAACTGGTAGACGCCGTCGCCGCCGAGGTTCAGCTTGTCGACCGGCACGGAGATGCTGAAGTGCTCGGCGACCCCCGGAGTGAGCTTGGAGAACTTCTCGACGTACTTGCCGCCGACCTCCGGGCTCGTCGCACCCTGCACGTCGTCGCTGTCCTTGGCGACGCTGTCGACGGACGAGCGCGTGCTCAGCCGGGGGCCCACATGCAGTCCCACGTGGGCGCCTGTGACCGTTTGCTTGCCGTTGTTGGTCACCGTGCCCGACACGGTCACTGTGTCCCCGTCCGTGGGGACGCCGGGGCTGAGCGAGTCGAGGGCTACGGCCACCGAGCCCGAGCCGGAGGCGTCCTTCAACGACGTCCGGCCGACCGCGGCAGCAGAACCGGCGGAGGGCAGCTGGAACAGGCCGACCAGCAGAGGCGCCCCTGCGAGCAGTGCTCCGGTGCGCCGCAGCCAGCGGCGGGCAGGTGAGGGACTCGTCCTCAGGAAGTCTGCCGCCTCGGCCACGCGCTCGCCCGTCCCTCGTCGTCGTCAGTGGTCGTCGGAATGTGCGTCCACGCATGGTAACGATGCGCGCTGAGGGTAAGTGCCGCGGACTGGTCCACAAGATCGGGGGGACAGCGCCCCGCCGTCCGGTATGTACACGTATGAAGATGAGTGCTTTCGTACGTGCCCAAGGGCTGGCCTTGTGCACGTTGGGACGGATGCGTCCAAGCGTAGATGTGCACGTTTAATGGAGGCGCTCGCCGTAGCCCGGGCCACGTACCCTCTTTTGTTGTGCCGAACGCCAACGAAGCCACTTCCAGTGCCCTGAGTCAGGAGCAGCTCCGCGTGCCGAGTGAACCGCTGCGAGTAGCCCCTGTCGCCGACGACCTCGCCCGCCGCTTCCAGGAGGCCGGGTTCTCGCTCGCGCTGGTCGGCGGCTCGGTCCGGGACGCACTGCTCGGCCGCCTCGGCAACGACCTCGATTTCACGACCGAGGCCCGCCCCGAGGACGTACTCAAGATTGTCCGGCCGTGGGCGGACGCCGTGTGGGAGGTCGGCATCGCCTTCGGCACTGTCGGGGCCCAGAAAGATGGCTTCCAGATCGAGGTGACGACCTACCGGTCGGAGGCCTACGACCGGACCTCGCGCAAGCCCGAGGTGTCGTACGGCGATTCCATCGAAGAAGACCTCGTCCGGCGCGACTTCACCGTGAACGCCATGGCGCTGGCGCTGCCGGAGAAGAAGTTCATCGACCCGCACGGTGGACTCGACGACCTCGCGGCGCGAGTGCTGCGCACCCCGGGCACGCCCGAGGCATCTTTCTCCGACGACCCGCTGCGGATGATGCGGGCCGCGCGCTTTGCCGCGCAGCTCGACTTCGAGGTGGCTCCCGAGGTCGTGACGGCGATGAAGGAGATGGCGGGGCGGATCGAGATCGTCTCGGCGGAGCGGGTACGGGACGAGCTGAACAAGCTGATCCTGTCTTCCAATCCGCGCAAGGGCCTGACGCTGTTGGTCGACACTGGCCTTGCCGACCATGTGCTGCCCGAGCTGCCGGCCCTCCGGCTGGAGAGCGACGAGCACCACCGTCACAAGGACGTCTACGAGCACACGTTGATCGTCCTGGAGCAGGCGATCGCCCTGGAGGAGAACGGCCCCGACCTGACCCTCCGCCTGGCCGCGCTCCTGCACGACATCGGCAAACCGCGCACGCGCCGCTTCGAGAAGGACGGCGGGGTCTCGTTCCACCACCACGAGGTGGTCGGGGCGAAGATGACGAAGAAGCGCATGACAGCGCTCAAGTACTCCAACGAACTGGTGAAGGACGTCTCGCGTCTGGTCGAACTCCACCTGCGCTTCCATGGCTACGGCACCGGCGAGTGGACGGACTCGGCGGTCCGCCGCTATGTCCGTGACGCCGGCCCGCTCCTCGACCGCCTCCACAAGCTGACCCGCTCGGACTGCACGACACGGAACAAGCGCAAGGCGGCGGCGCTGTCGCGCGCGTACGACGGCCTGGAGGAGCGCATCGCTCAACTCCAGGAGCAGGAGGAGCTGGACGCGATCCGCCCGGACCTCGACGGCAACCAGATCATGGAGATCCTGGACGTGGGGCCTGGACCGGTCATCGGCCGTGCGTACAAGCACATGCTGGAACTACGGCTGGAGAACGGGCCGATGGAATACGACGCGGCGGTGGCTGCGCTCAAGGAGTGGTGGGCGGAGCAGAGCTGAGCCTGCGAAGCGGGGTCATGTTTCACGTGAAACATGACGTCCGGATGCGCTGAGGGGTGGTGTTTCACGTGAAACACCACCCCTCAGCGCATGCCGGCTCCGGTGTTACTTGGTTTCCTTCAGGCAGAGCACCACGTCGTGGCCGCCGCCGTACTGGATGTACGAGATCGTCGCCGCCGTGACGGCCTCGCACTTGCTGTCGTCGCTGGAACCGTCGAACTTCTGGACGACCTCGTACTGGGCGTCCGTGGAAGAGCAGTCGACTTCCTTGAGGTCAGGGCTGGTGTTGGAGCCGTCGTTGTGCATGCAGGAGCCCACCGACGTCGTCTCCGCGTCGTCGCGGGTCAGGAACCAGCCCGCGCCGAACTTGAGGAGGCCGACGATGACGGCGACGACGATGATGCCGATGAAGCGTATGGCCTTCTTGCCCAGGCGACGGCCAGCCGGGGCGGCGGCCGGAACCGGTGCGCCCTGGTTGGGGAACGGCGCGTAGGGCGCCTGCTGGGGAACCCCCGGCTGACCGGGCTGCGGCTGGCCACCCTGGGGCGGGTACGGGGCCTGGCCCTGGGCCTGGCCGTAGGGCTGCTGGCCCTGTGCGAACGGGTTCTGGCCCTGAGGCGGCGGAGTGGTCACTTAGGGGTCCCCCTAGAACAGGTAGGTGAGCGGCGCACATAAGAGGCGCATAAGACGCAGGTAAGTTACAGGCCCGCACTGACACTTCTGCGACTAGGGGGAACTCTGTGGCTTTGATGTGACACTTACCGACGTTCAAAGCGGGCCATAGCCCCAGCAACTGCCCCGTAGATAACGGCGACTGTGACCACCAGCGTCACTGAGCGGCCGTCAGGTGGGAGCATCAGGGCAGCCGCCGCCGCGGCGCCGACGAAGGCGATGTTGAACAGCACGTCGTAGACGGAGAAGATCCGCCCGCGGAAGCCGTCGTCGACCGAGGACTGCACGACCGTGTCCGTCGCGATCTTCGCGCTCTGGGTGGTCAGGCCGAGGACGAACGTCGCGACCAGCATGGGGACGGTGGCGAACGGGAGGCCGAGGGCGGGTTCCAGCACTGCGGCGGCTGCGGCGCACACGGCGATCCAGCGAATCGGGCCGAGCCGTCCCGCTGCCCAGGGTGTCACCACGGCCGCCGCGAAGAAGCCGGCGGCGGAAGTCCCCAACGCCAGCCCCAGCAGGCGCAGTCCGTCGTCCGTGTTGGAGGAGAAGGCGTACCGGCACAGCATCAGCAGCATCACCAGCAGGGCGCCGTAGCAGAACCGCATCAGGGTCATCGCGGCGAGCGCCCACGCGGCCGCCCGGCGTGGCGGTGAGGCGAGGTGACGTACACCTGCGGTGAGGTCGCGGGCCGTTCCGGCGAGCGCAGTGGCCAGTTTCGGCTGGACCAACTCGGTGTCCGGCCCCAGCAGTTCCGGTGCCAGGCGCAGCGAGGCGAGTGCCGCGCACAGGTACAGGACGGCGCCGACCAGCACCACGGCGGCGTCGGAGTCCGCCACCACCAGCCGTACGACGAAGGCGAGCCCGCCGCCCGCGGTCGCGGCGAGCGTACCGGCGGTCGGGGAAAGGGAGTTGGCCATCACCAGGCGTTCGTCGTCGACGACGCGTGGCAGCGCGGCGGACAGTCCGGCCAGGACGAAGCGGTTGACGGCGGTGACGCACAGCGCGGAGACGTAGAAGAGCCAGTCCGGGACGTGACTGAGGATCAGAACGGCCGTTGCCGACGCCATCACGGCGCGCAGCAGGTTGCCGTAGAGGAAGACCTGACGGCGGCGCCAGCGGTCGAGGAGGACGCCGGCGAAAGGGCCGACGAGGGAGTACGGGAGCAACAGGACGGCCATTGCGGAGGCGATCGCGGTGGCCGAGGTCTGTTTCTCCGGTGAGAAGACGACATAGGCGGCGAGCGCGACCTGGTACACGCCGTCGGCGCCCTGGGAGAGCAGTCGTACGGAGAGCAGGCGTCGGAAGTTCTGGAAACGGAGCAGAACGCGCAGGTCACGGACGACGGCCATGGGGCACAGCCTCACATACGGGGAGGGTCCCCGGGTGTACACCCCGGGGACCCTCGACGCCCTGGCAGGAGCAGTTTTGTCAGCGCTTAGCGCTCGACCTCACCCTTGATGAACTTCTCGACGTTCTCGCGGGCCTCGTCGTCGAAGTACTGGACCGGCGGGGACTTCATGAAGTAGCTGGAGGCCGACAGGATCGGGCCGCCGATGCCGCGGTCCTTGGCGATCTTCGCGGCGCGCAGGGCGTCGATGATGACACCCGCGGAGTTCGGGGAGTCCCAGACCTCGAGCTTGTACTCCAGGTTCAGCGGGACGTCGCCGAAGGCGCGGCCCTCGAGGCGGACGTACGCCCACTTGCGGTCGTCGAGCCAGGCGACGTAGTCGGACGGGCCGATGTGGACGTTCTTCTCGCCGAGGTCCCGGTCGGGGATCTGGGAGGTGACGGCCTGCGTCTTGGAGATCTTCTTGGACTCCAGGCGGTCGCGCTCGAGCATGTTCTTGAAGTCCATGTTGCCGCCGACGTTCAGCTGCATCGTGCGGTCCAGGACGACGCCGCGGTCCTCGAACAGCTTTGCCATCACGCGGTGCGTGATGGTTGCGCCGACCTGCGACTTGATGTCGTCACCGACGATCGGGACGCCCGCCGCGGTGAACTTGTCCGCCCACTCCTTGGTGCCGGCGATGAAGACCGGAAGGGCGTTGACGAAGGCGACCTTGGCGTCGATGGCGCACTGGGCGTAGAACTTCGCCGCGTCCTCGGAGCCGACGGGCAGGTAGCAGACGAGGACGTCGACCTGCTTGTCCTTGAGGATCTGGACGACGTCGACCGGCTCCTCGGCGGACTCCTCGATGGTGAGGCGGTAGTACTTGCCGAGGCCGTCGAGGGTGTGGCCGCGCTGGACCGTGACACCGGTGGTGGGCACGTCGGCGATCTTGATGGTGTTGTTCTCGGAGGCGCCGATCGCGTCCGCGAGGTCGAGGCCGACCTTCTTGGCGTCGACGTCGAAGGCGGCGACGAACTCGACGTCACCAACGTGGTAGTCGCCGAACTGGACGTGCATCAGGCCGGGGACCCTCGACGCCGGGTCGGCGTCCTTGTAGTACTCGACTCCCTGCACCAGCGACGCGGCGCAGTTGCCCACGCCGACGATGGCTACGCGAACCGAACCCATTCCGGTTGCTCCCTGTGTGTGCGAGTGAGGCCCCGACTGGGCTCTCACGTGGCGGTGTCGTCGGGCGTATCCGGCCCGGGGGTGTCCCCGGGCCGGGGCAGGACGCCCGGCGCTCCAGTGGTGTTGTCATGTTGAGCGGACCCCCCGGAGGCGGAACCACGAAGGTCCCGTCCGGCCCGCTCGCTCTCGATGAGCTCGTTCAGCCAGCGCACTTCGCGCTCCACGGACTCCATCCCGTGGCGCTGGAGCTCAAGCGTGTAGTCGTCGAGGCGCTCCCGGGTGCGCGCGAAGGAGAGGCGCATCTTCTCCAGACGCTCCTCCAGCCGGCTGCGGCGGCCTTCCAGAACGCGCACGCGTACGTCACGCGATGTCTGCCCGAAGAAGGCGAAGCGGGCGGCGAAGTGCTCGTCCTCGTACGCGTCCGGGCCCGTCTGTGAGAGCAGCTCCTCGAAGTGCTCCTTACCTTCCGCCGTCAACCGGTAGACGATCTTGGCGCGACGCCCTGCGAGTGGTGCGGCGAGGGCGTCCTCAGGAGCGTTCCCCGACTCCTCGATCAACCAGCCGTTGGCGACCAGCGTCTTGAGGCAGGGGTACAGCGTCCCGTAGCTGAAGGCACGGAACACACCCAGTGACGTATTGAGCCGCTTGCGCAGCTCATAGCCGTGCATCGGGGACTCGCGGAGGAGGCCGAGTACGGCGAACTCGAGGATCCCGGAACGCCGGCTCATCCCCTCGCCTCCTCGTCTTATCTCGCTCCGATGTATCGACTCGATACATCAAGACGATAGAACGGCCTTCCGGATGCGACAAGTGGGGAGACGGTGAACGGGATCACATCACTTATTCATCCGAGGCGAGTTGCCTGATTTGGGGTGAACTTCGAGGCTCGGTGTGGTTTGACGGTGCGTAGTCTGTGCGCCATGCACACCACCGGGAGCCGAGTGACGCGAGGGGGCGTCGGCGTCCCGGGTGCCGTACGGATGAATGCGGGATCGACCACATCCGTACTTCGGGGGGACCGGAAACCAGCCGCCGTTTCCAGGCGCGCAAAGGTGCGCCTGCCCGAGGAGTAGTCGTTCGATGAGCGAGCACCGTCGCAAACCGCCGCAGCCGCAGGGAGGCGGACGTGCCGCGGCCCGACGCGGCCAGTCCGGCTCGTCCTCCGGCCGCCGCGCGGCACCGCGAGGCGCCACCGGGTCCCCGGCCGATTACGGACTGGGCCAGGGGTCGACTGACGAGGGACGGCCGTACGGCGGCCGTGCCGAAGCCCGCCGCGCGGCACAGAGAAGTGGGGGCGGTCGCCGCAGAGCGCCCGAACCCGGCCGGGGCCGGGGGCGCGCGGCGCCTCCCGGCAAGAAGCGGATCATCGACTATCCGCGGGCTGGCAAGTACGGCGCGGCGCGCTGGCTGCCGTCGTGGAAGCTGGTGACCGGCCTGTTCATCGCGTTCTTCGGCAGCATCGTGGCCGTCGCAGGCATCGCCTACGCCATGGTGGGTGTTCCGGACCTCGCGAAGACCGCGAAGGCGCAGAACAACGTCTTCTACTGGTCCGACGGCAGCGAGATGGTCGCCACGGGTGGTGAGACGAACCGTCAGATCGTCAACCTCTCGCAGATCCCCAAGAACATGCAGTACGCCGTCATCTCGCAGGAGAACAAGACCTTCTACACCGACAGCGGCATCGACCCGAAGGGCATCGCCCGCGCCATGTTCAACATGGCCAGGGGCGGTGAGACGCAGGGTGGCTCCACCATCACGCAGCAGTACGTGAAGAACGCGATGCTGGACGACCAGTCCCAGACGATCTCGCGGAAGTTCAAGGAGATCTTCGTCTCGATCAAGGTGGGCACCACCAAGTCGAAGGACGAGATCATGGCCGGCTACCTGAACTCCGCGTACTACGGCCGTGGGGCCTACGGGATCCAGGCGGCTGCGCGTGCGTACTTCAACAAGGATGCCGTCGACCTGGACGCCGGCCAGTGCGCCTTCCTGGCGGCGATGCTCAAGGGCGCCACGTACTACGACCCGGCGGGCGCGACGTCCCTCGATTCGTCCGCCACTTCCCAGGCCAACAGCAAGCGGGCCCTGGTGCAGATGCAGAACACCCTGGACAAGATGGTCGAGTACGGCCATCTGAGCGCCACGGAACGAGCCAAGTTCACCAAGCTCCCCAAATGGCAGAACCCGCGCTCGAACAACGAACTGAGTGGCCAGGTCGGTTATCTCGTCGACCTCGCCAAGGCGTATCTGGTCAACAACACGACCATCTCCGCCGACGACCTACAGCGGGGTGGCTACTCGATCTACACGACCTTCGACAGGACGAAGGTCAAGGAGCTCGAGAAGTCGGTCGAGAACGTGCAGAAGGCCAACATCAAGCCCAAGGAGCGCCCGAAGACGGACACCCACGTCCAGTTCGGCGGTGCTTCCGTCGAGCCGACGACCGGTGCCATCAAGGCCATCTACGGCGGTGAGGACGCGACCAAGCACTTCACCAACAACGCCGACGTGACCGGCGCCCAGGTCGGTTCGACCTTCAAGGCGTTCGTGCTGGCCGCGGCGATGAAGTGGGGTGTCAAGGACCCGAGCCTCGGAACGGAACAGGCGCAGGACGAGCGCACCCAGGTCTCACCACAGAGCCTGTACAGCGGCAAGAACAAGCTGAAGATCCAGGACTACGACAAAACGACCTGGAAGAACGAGAAGGGCGAGGAGTGGCTGCAGACCAACGACGGCAACGAGTCGTACGGCACTCCGCCCAAGTACCGGATCACCCTGCGTGAGGCGATGCGGGAATCGGTGAACTCCGCCTTCGTGCAACTCGGCATGGACGTCGGGCTGGACAAGGTCAAGGAGGCGGCGATGGACGCCGGCCTCAAAAAGGACAGCCTGGCGGGCACCAACTACCCGTCCTTCTCCATCGGCATCTCCGACCCGAGCGCGATCCGCATGGCGGGGGCGTACGCCACCTTCGCGGCCAGCGGTGAGCGGCACGATCCGTTCTCCGTCACCAAGGTGACGAGCAAGGACGGCACGATCTTCACGCACGAGGACAAGCCCGTTGAGGCGTTCACCCCGAAGGTCGCCGACAACGTCACCGACGTGCTGAAGACCGTGGTCGAGAAGGGTACGGGTACCAACGCCCAGCTGCCCGGACGGCAGGTGGCCGGCAAGACCGGTACCACCGACGGCAACAAGTCCGCCTGGTTCGTGGGCTACACCCCGCAGCTGTCCACGTCGATCACGATGTTCCGGTACGACGACGACGAGACCAAGAAGAACCGCACCTTCCTGGAGATGTACGGAACGGGCGGGCAGAAGAAGATCCACGGTGCTTCGTTCCCGGCGCAGATCTGGCACGACTACATGGCGGACGCGCTGAAGAACGAGCCGGTGAAGGACTTCCCGACGCCCGAGCCCATCGGCGAGGTCATCAACGACGTTCCGAGCCCGACGCCGACCCCGACGCCCAGCGAGACGCTGACGAGCCCGACGCCGACTCCGACGCCCAGTGAGACGCTGACGAGTCCGACGCCCACGGCGAGTGAGTCCTGCAAGTTCAGCTGGCAGTGCACCGACACAGGAGGCACGGACACCGGAGGGACGGACGGAGGCGTGACGTCGACACCGACGGCCACGGAGACGTCCGGAAACGGCAACACCAGAGGGAACGGCAATGGAGGCCTCTTCGGAGGCTCGACCGGCTAGCCGCCCAAATGCCCAGCACGGGTGTTTCACGTGAAACATCCACACGTTTCACGTGAAACAAGGGCCGTCGCACCTGAGTGGGTGCGACGGCCCTCGGCGTATTCCTAGACATGTACGGCAGGATGTGCGGCATGCCCAGCGCAGAATCGACGCAAGCGAGCGTGCACGAGCCGGAGCCGGTGCGGCCGACCAAGGAGGACGAGGTCGCCAGGTCCGGCAGCGAGCTGATCGGCGGCCCCCTCGGGCGGCGCGCCCTGCTCGGGACGTCCTGGTGGACTCCCGTCCGGGTCGTCGCGCTCGTCGCGATCGGCATGTTCGCCCTCGGCCTAGTCCAGAAGGCGCCCTGTTACAACGGTGCCTGGTTCTTCGGCGCCAGCTCGCAGTACACGAAGGCGTGCTACTCGGACATCCCGCATCTCTATCAGGGGCGCGGTTTCGCCGACGGTCTCGTGCCGTACTTCGACAAGCTGTCCGGCGACATGCCGTACCTCGAATACCCGGTGCTGACCGGTGTGTTCATGGAGGTCGCCTCCTGGCTCACGCCGGGCAGCGGCAGCATCCAGGACCAGGAGCAGTGGTACTGGATTGTCAACGCCGGGATGCTCATGGTGTGCACGGCCGTCATCGCCGTGTGCGTGACCCGTACGCACGCCCGGCGGCCGTGGGACGGTCTACTGGTCGCCCTGGCGCCCGCTTTCGCACTGACCGCCACCATCAACTGGGACCTGCTGGCCGTCGCTCTGACGGCCGCGGCGATGTTGACGTGGTCCCGGGGCCGTTCCGTGGCCTTCGGAGTCCTCCTGGGGCTCGCCACGGCCGCCAAGCTCTATCCCGTCTTCCTGCTCGGCCCGCTGTTCCTGCTGTGCTGGCGTGCGGGCAAGTGGCGGGACTTCGGCAAGGCCCTCAGCGGAACGATCGTCGCCTGGCTCGTCGTGAACCTGCCGGTGATGCTCTTCGCCTGGGACGGCTGGTCGCAGTTCTACAAGTTCAGCCATGACCGGGGCGTGGACTTCGGGTCCTTCTGGCTGATCATGGCCCAGAACTCGACCGACCCGCTCACCACCGACACCGTGAACAACCTCGCCACGGCGCTGGTGGTGCTCTGCTGCGTGGGTATCGCGGTGCTCACGATGACCGCTCCACGCCGTCCGCGGTTCGCGCAGCTCGCGTTCCTGATCGTCGCGGCATTCATCCTCACCAACAAGGTCTACTCGCCGCAGTACGTCCTGTGGCTGGTCCCGCTGGCCGTGCTGGCCAGGCCCAAGTGGCGGGACTTCCTGATCTGGCAGGCGTGCGAGGTCGCGTACTTCCTCGGGATCTGGATGTACCTCGCGTACACGACCAGCGGTGACGCCCACAAGGGACTGCCGCAGGACGGCTACCACTGGGCGATCGGCGTGCACCTGCTGGGGACGCTGTACCTGTGCGTCGTCGTCGTGCGCGACATCCTGATGCCGGAGCGGGATCCCGTACGCCGGGCCGGCGACGACGACCCGTCAGGGGGCGTGCTGGACGGGGCAGAGGACGTCTTCGTCCTCGGCGCGGCGTCCCATCCACCGCGGCACGCGGCCTACCTCGACGGGCCGCAGGTGGAGTGGGGCAATCGCGGAACGGCGTCGTCCACGGACAGTTCGCTCTGAGCGAACGGGGTGTGGGCGGCCGTAGTCGAACCAGGTAGAGGTCCGCATCGGCTCAAGCGAAAGGCCGTACACGGAAGGTTCCGTGTACGGCCTTTCGGCTGTCTGCGTGTCGCTCAGCAGTCGACGAGCCGGTCGAACTGCGTGGTGGTATGCCGCAGATGGGCCACCAGCTCCTCGCCGACCTTCGGCTCGGGGGCGTCCGACGGCACGAACAGGATCGAGACCTGCATGTGCGGCGGCTCCGCGAACCAGCGCTGCTTGCCTCCCCAGACGAACGGAGAAAGGTTCCGGTTGACCGTGGCGAGGCCGGCCCGGGCAACGCCCTTGGCGCGCGGCATGACGCCATGCAGCGCCTTCGGGGCCTCCAGGCCCACCCCGTGCGACGTTCCGCCCGCCACGACCACCAGGAAGCCGTCGGAGGCCGCCTTCTGCTGGCGGTAGCCGAAGCGGTCGCCCTTGGCGACGCGAGTGACGTCCAGGACCGCCCCGCGGTACTCCGTGGCCTCGTGGTCCCCCAGCCAGAGCCGCGTGCCGATGCGGGCGCGGAAGCGGGTCTGCGGGAACTGCTGCTGCAGCCGGTGGAGTTCCTCGGCCTTGAGGTGGCTGACGAACATCGTGTGCAGCGGCAGTCGGGCCGCGCGCAGGTGGTCCATCCAGCCGATGACCTCCTCCACGGCGTCCGAGCCGTCCGTGCGGTCCAGCGGCAGGTGGATGGCGAAGCCCTCGAGACGGACGTTCTCTATGGCGGCGTGCAGCTGCGGGAGGTCCTGGGCGCTGATGCCGTGCCGCTTCATCGAGGACATCACCTCGATGACCACGCGGGCTCCCACGAGGCCGTACACGCCGTCGATGGACGACACCGAGCGGATGACCCGGTCGGGCAGCGGGACGGGCTCCTCGCCACGGCGGTACGGCGTCAGCACCAGCAGGTCTCCGCCGAAGAAGTCCTTGATGCGCGCGGCCTCGTAGGTGGTGCCGACGGCGAGGATGTCGGAGCCCAGCCGTGTGGTCTCCTCCGCCAGCCGCTCGTGCCCGAAGCCGTAGCCGTTGCCCTTGCAGACCGGGACGAGGCCCGGGAACTGGTCCTGCACGTGCTTGTGGTGCGCACGCCAGCGCGCGGTGTCGACGTAGAGCGTGAGCGCCATGGCCGGACCTGGAACCTTTCTCGTGGCTGCGGTGTATCAGAGGTATGGAAGCGAACGAAGCTGTCGGACTTGTCGGAGCTATCGAAGCAAACGGCCGGGGCCGGTGGGGCTCAGCGGCGCGACATGTAGATGTCGAGCGCCTTGTGGAGCAGCTTGTTGAGCGGGAAGTCCCACTCACCGAGGTACTCGGCCGCCTGACCGCCCGTGCCCACCTTGAACTGGATCAGGCCGAAGAGGTGGTCGGTCTCGTCCAGAGAGTCGGAGATGCCGCGCAGGTCGTAGACGGTCGCGCCGAGCGCGTAGGCGTCGCGCAGCATCCGCCACTGCATCGCGTTCGAGGGCCGGACCTCACGGCCGATGTTGTCGGAGGCACCGTAGGAGTACCAGACGTGCCCGCCGACGATCAGCATCGTCGCCGCCGACAGGTTCACGCCGTTGTGCCGGGCGAAGTACAGCCGCATGCGGTTGGGGTCCTCGGTGTTGAGGGCCGTCCACATGCGCTGGAAGTACGACAGCGGGCGGGGCCGGAAGTGGTCGCGCACAGCCGTGATCTCGTACAGCCGCTGCCATTCCTCGAGGTCCTGGTAGCCGCCCTGGACGACCTCGACGCCGGCCTTCTCGGCCTTCTTGATGTTGCGGCGCCACAGCTGGTTGAAGTTCTTGTGGACCTCTTCCAGGGAGCGGTTCGCCAGCGGCACCTGGAAGACGTAGCGGGGCTGTACGTCACCGAAGCCGGCCCCGCCGTCCTCGCCCTGCTGCCAGCCCATCCGGCGCAGCTTGTCGGCGACCTCGAAGGCACGCGGCTCGATGAAGTCGGCCTCGATGTCGCGCAGCCGCTTCACGTCCGGGTTCTGGATGCCCTGCTTGATGGAGCCGGCCTCCCAGCGCCGGATGATCACCGGCGGGCCCATCTTCACGGAGAAGGCGCCCTGCTGCTTGAGGTGCGCGAGCATCGGTTCCAGCCACTCGGTCAGATTCGGCGCGAACCAGTTGATGACCGGGCCCTCGGGCAGATAGGCCAAGTAGCGCTTGATCTTGGGCAGTTGGCGATAGAGGACGAGGCCCGCGCCGACCATCTCGCCGGTGCGCTCGTCGAACCAGCCGAGACTTTCGGAGCGCCACTCCGCCTTGACGTCCGCCCAGGCCGGAACCTGCATGTGGCTCGCCGAGGGCAGGCTCTGGATGTATGCCAGATGCTGCTCGCGGCTGATCGTCCTCAGGGTCAGGCTCATTCGGGGCGCTCCTCGGGCTGGTGTGTCCCCATGGGTACAGGGGCTCCGGCTCTCGCGCCGAAGCCTACTGCGCCTTGCGAGCGCCCCGACTGGGCGTACGGAACCTGCGCCCCGGCCCGGGGGCCGCCGAGGCGTTGCGTGGTCCTTTATGTGGAGTTCGGGAGACGGTGTCCCTGGCGTCAGCCGATGACCCCGCCGAAGAGGCCGCCGTGCGCCATGCCGAGGAAGAAGCCGACCGCTGAGGCGCCGAGACCCAGGATGAGTCCGAAGCGCTCGCGGGTCGTCACCGAGATCCACTGGCCGTACGCGCCGGTGAGGACTCCCACCAGGCCGGTCCAGGAGCTGAGCAGGTGCAGGCTGTCGAAGAAGCCCGTCACGAACGCCGTCACACCGAGCACCAGGGTCACCGCGAGCAGCGTGTCCTGGAGCGGGTGGGGCTTGCCGTCCGTGGCGAAGAGGCCTCCGACGGTGTTGGGTCGCAATGCCTGTGCCATAGGGCACCTCCTGCGAAAGGCGGCGCATCGTAGCGCCATACACACCCGATGTGTACAGATTGACGGTCCCCGCGGCCGGATTTCAACCGGAAGCCGGTGTGCGGGTACTCTGTACCGTCTGCACCGGTGTTTGCCCAGACAGAGCCAGGGATATGCCCAGGCCAGCCCGGGGATGTCGTTCACCGACCCCCGATTGTCAGTGGCGACCGATACCGTTGCGTACGCATCACAACCCTCCTGCCACGGAACGACCGTGGCCGCTGAGTCCAAAGGAGGTGGGTTCCACATGCGTCACTACGAGGTGATGGTCATCCTCGACCCCGATCTGGAGGAGCGCGCCGTCGCCCCCCTGATCGAGAACTTCCTCTCCGTCGTCCGTGAGGGCAACGGCAAGGTCGAGAAGGTCGACACCTGGGGCCGTCGTCGTCTCTCGTACGAGATCAAGAAGAAGCCCGAGGGCATCTACTCGGTCATCGACCTGCAGGCCGAGCCTGCGGTCGTCAAGGAGCTCGACCGCCAGATGAACCTGAACGAGTCGGTCCTCCGGACCAAGGTCCTCCGCCCCGAGACCCACTGAGCTCTCCAGCTCAGCTGATCTCGGGATTCGAGTAGCAGCAACCAAGCAGCCAGAGCAAACCCGCCGAGAGGTTCCCCATGGCAGGCGAGACCGTCATCACGGTCGTCGGCAATCTTGTCGATGACCCCGAGCTGCGCTTCACCCCTTCCGGTGCGGCGGTCGCGAAGTTCCGTGTCGCGTCCACTCCCCGTACCTTCGACCGTCAGACCAACGAGTGGAAGGACGGCGAGAGCCTGTTCCTGACCTGCTCGGTCTGGCGTCAGGCGGCGGAGAACGTCGCCGAGTCGCTCCAGCGAGGCATGCGCGTCATCGTGCAGGGCCGGCTGAAGCAGCGGTCCTACGAGGACCGTGAGGGCGTCAAGCGCACGGTCTACGAGCTGGACGTCGAGGAAGTCGGCGCCAGCCTGCGCAACGCCACGGCCAAGGTCACCAAGACCGCTGGCCGCGGTGGGCAGGGCCAGGGCGGTTACGGCGGCGGTGGCGGCCAGGGTGGCGGCGGCTGGGGCGGTGGCTCCGGCGGCGGTCAGCAGGGCGGCAGTGCTCCCGCCGACGACCCGTGGGCGACCGGCGCTCCCGCCGGTGGCAACCAGGGCGGCGGCGGTGGCGGCGGCTGGGGTGGAAACTCCGGCGGCGGCGGTGGCGGCGGCTACTCGGACGAGCCCCCCTTCTAAGCCCTTCGGGCCCGGGTTGCCGGGCTTGATCGGGGCGAGGGTGGGTCGCACCCAAACTTCTTGATCACACAGGAGAAACACCATGGCGAAGCCGCCTGTGCGCAAGCCTAAGAAGAAGGTCTGCGCTTTCTGCAAGGACAAGGTCACGTACGTGGACTACAAGGACACGAACATGCTGCGGAAGTTCATTTCCGACCGCGGCAAGATCCGTGCCCGCCGCGTGACCGGCAACTGCACGCAGCACCAGCGTGACGTCGCCACGGCCGTCAAGAACAGCCGTGAGATGGCGCTGCTGCCCTACACCTCCACCGCGCGATAAGGGAAGGGTGACCGACACATGAAGATCATCCTCACCCACGAGGTCTCCGGCCTCGGTGCCGCGGGCGACGTCGTCGACGTCAAGGACGGTTACGCTCGCAACTACCTGATCCCGCGGAACTTCGCGATCCGCTGGACCAAGGGTGGCGAGAAGGACGTCGAGCAGATCCGTCGTGCTCGTAAGATCCACGAGATCCAGACCATCGAGCAGGCCAACGCTGTGAAGGCCCAGCTCGAGGGCGTCAAGGTCCGCCTGGCCGTCCGCTCCGGCGACGCCGGCCGTCTCTTCGGCTCCGTCACCCCGGCCGACATCGCTTCCGCGATCAAGGCTTCGGGCGGCCCCGAGGTCGACAAGCGTCGCATCGAGCTCGGTTCGCCGATCAAGACCCTGGGCGCCCACGAGACGTCCGTGCGTCTGCACCCCGAGGTTGCCGCCAAGGTCAACATCGAGGTTGTCGCGGCCTGATCGCCGCGCTCGGCTTGAACAGCTGAGAGAAGGGGCCGTGCCCGTCATGGGTGCGGCCCCTTCTTCGTACCCCAGCCCTTTGTGCTCGGGCTTGGTACGACAGCGCGCATGTTTCACGTGAAACGTCGGTTTCACGTGAAACAGTCAGCGGGTGGCGCCCGTGACGATCCAGCCGCCCGAGCGCGTCCGCACCCAGAGGGTCAGCATGCGCACCGCCATCATCAGCGTCATGGCGCCCCAGAGCGCGGTGAGACCGCCGCCGAGTGCCGGGATGAGCAGCGCCACCGGGGTGAAGACGGCAAGGGTGACCACCATGGCCCAGGCCAGATACGGCCCGTCGCCCGCTCCCATCAGGACGCCGTCCAGGACGAAGACGACGCCACAGATCGGCTGGGAGAGGGCCACTACGAGCAGGGCGGGAAGCGCAGCGTCCTTCACCGAACCATCGCTGGTGAACAACGGCAGGAACACCGGCCGGGCGAGCACCACCAGCACGCCGAGGGTGATGCCCACCGCGGTTCCCCACTGCACCATGCGGCGGCAGGCATCACGGGCACCTTGGGAGTCCCCGGCTCCGAGATAGCGCCCGATGATGGCCTGACCGGCGATGGCGATGGCGTCGAGGGCGAAGGCGAGCAGGCTCCACAGGGAAAGAATGATCTGGTGTGCCGCGATGTCGGCATCG
This sequence comes from Streptomyces sp. NPDC001663, assembly GCF_042893105.1. Lineage (NCBI taxonomy): Bacteria > Bacillati > Actinomycetota > Actinomycetes > Kitasatosporales > Streptomycetaceae > Streptomyces > Streptomyces sp. NPDC001663. Next base: position 158,886 of record NZ_JBIAUR010000012.1, read on the forward strand.
CCGAGGCGGGCGGCGACGGCAGTGGCGATCATCAGGATCGCTCGCAGCGAGAGAGTGCGGACCAGCAGGGGCACGCCGGCTTGTGCGGAGGCCCTGATCCCCGCCGCGTAGGGGCGTAGTGAGGCGCCGTGTCTACGGGCTCCGCGGACGACCACGGTGAGATAGACCGCGGCCATGCCGCACTGCGCGATGACGGTTCCCCAGGCGGAGCCCGCGATGCCGAGGTCGGCGCCGTAGACCAGACCGGCGTTGAGTCCGGCGTTTGCGACGAAGCCCGCGACGGCGACGTAGAGCGGCGTCCTGGTGTCCTGCAGGCCGCGCAGGACACCGGTCGCGGCAAGGACCACGAGCATGGCGGGGATGCCGAGGGCCGAGATGCGCAGATACGTGGTCGCGTACGGGGCGGCCGTGTCGGAAACGCCGAAGAGTTCGACAAGGGACGGTGCCGTGGGGAGGACGAAGGCGATGACGGCGGCACCGAGAAGGAGCGCCAACCAGATGCCGTCGATGCCCTGGCGTATGGCGGCCTGGAGGTCGCCGGCGCCGACGCGTCGGGCGACGGCTGCCGTGGTGGCGTAGGCGAGGAAGACGAAGATGCTGACCGCTGTCGTGAGGAGGGCCGAGGCGACGCCCAATCCGGCGAGCTGTGCCGTGCCGAGATGACCGACGATCGCGCTGTCGGCCATGACGAAGAGAGGCTCGGCGACGAGTGCGCCGAAGGCCGGGACGGCCAGTGCGACGATCTCTCGGTCGTGCTGCCGCCGGGTGGCCTTGGGGATCGCGGGAGCCTGTGTCATGAGCATCAATCTAATCGTCCACAGGTAAGAGATGCAAAGGGTTTGTGGTCCTTACCTCTCCTGTCGTCGTGTGCTCTTTCGCATACCGTTCGAAGGGATCTTGGTCCGACTGGGGAAGTTTTTCTTCTGCACAACCGGTGGACGGGAAAGTTGCAGTTCAAGATGGGTGTAACCGGAGATGGTGAGGCTTGTTCACAGGGCTGTCCACCGTGTCGTGCACAGGTTTTGCGGAGTTCTCCACAGCATCCGGGCCGTCGTCCACATGGCCTGTGGATAACCAGATTGGCTGACGGTGCCCGCAGGCCTAACGTGGTCCGGCGCCCACTCCTCGCGTCGGCCGGGAAACCGCCAGAAAACCGACGTGCCAGAACCGGAGTTGGGCCTCTCATTTGTCAGTGCCGTGCCGTAGAAAAGATGGCACGGCTAGGTCCGCTCGGCGGCGGACGGGAGGAGGTGGCTCGGTGAGTATTTCCGAGCCCTTGGACGACCCGTGGGCCGACAGCGGTCCAAGCGATCGTCTGCCTGCCTCCCGCCGACGCGGCGACGGGGGCCGGGGGCGAGACGACCAGCACGACCGTGGCCGGGACAACGGCGAGTGGGAGGGTGGGGGCACCTCCTTCGAGCGCGTCCCGCCGCAGGACCTCGATGCCGAGCAGTCCGTCCTCGGTGGCATGCTCCTGTCCAAGGACGCCATCGCGGACGTCGTCGAGATCCTCAAGGGCCACGACTTCTACAAGCCGGCGCACGAGACGATCTTCCAGGCGATCCTCGACGTCTACGCCAAGGGCGAGCCTGCCGACCCCATCACGATCGCCGCGGAGCTCACCAAGCGCGGTGAGATCAACAAGGTCGGCGGCGCATCGTATCTGCACACGCTCGTCCAGACCGTGCCGACGGCGGCCAACGCCGAGTACTACGCGGAGATCGTCCACGAGCGGGCGGTCCTGCGCCGCCTGGTCGAGGCGGGCACGCGCATCACGCAGATGGGATACGCGGCCGACGACGACGTCGACGAGATCGTCAACCGGGCGCAGGCCGAGATCTACGCGGTCACCGAGCAGCGCACCAGCGAGGACTATCTGCCGCTCGGCGACATCATGGAGGGCGCGCTCGACGAGATCGAGGCGATCGGTTCGCGCAGCGGCGAGATGACCGGTGTGCCCACGGGCTTCACCGACTTCGACTCGCTCACCAACGGCCTGCACCCGGGCCAGATGATCGTCATCGCGGCCCGTCCCGCCATGGGTAAGTCCACGCTCGCGCTGGACTTCGCCCGGGCCGCGTCCATCAAGCACAACCTGCCGAGCGTCATCTTCTCCCTCGAAATGGGCCGCAACGAGATCGCGATGCGTCTGCTGTCCGCCGAGGCCCGTGTCGCTCTGCACCACATGCGCTCCGGCACGATGACGGACGAGGACTGGACACGCCTGGCCCGGCGCATGCCGGACGTCTCGGCCGCACCGCTCTTCATCGACGACTCGCCCAACCTGTCGATGATGGAGATCCGCGCCAAGTGCCGCCGCCTGAAACAGCGCAACGACATCAGGCTTGTCGTCATCGACTACCTCCAGCTGATGCAGTCCGGCGGCTCCAAGCGTGCCGAGAACCGTCAGCAGGAGGTCTCGGACATGTCCCGTAACCTCAAGCTCCTGGCCAAGGAGCTGGAGATCCCGGTCATCGCGTTGTCCCAGCTGAACCGTGGCCCCGAGCAGCGCACCGACAAGAAGCCGATGGTCTCCGACCTGCGTGAGTCCGGTTCCATCGAGCAGGACGCCGACATGGTCATCCTGCTGCACCGTGAGGATGCGTACGAGAAGGAGTCGCCGCGAGCGGGCGAGGCCGACCTGATCGTGGCCAAGCACCGTAACGGCCCGACGGCGACGATCACGGTTGCCTTCCAGGGTCACTACTCGCGGTTCGTGGACATGGCACAGACCTGATCGGCCGGTCCGGCGTCCCCCGGGGCAAATGCGCTCGACGGCCGAGCGTCCGGCGGGATGGACTGGGAGCATGACGACATCTCAGGAAGAGCTGCTTCCCGGTACACGTCGGGCACTGCTGCACCGGATCGCCGTGGCCCAGGCCGAAGGGCGTGCACCGTCGCTGGTCGCGGCGGTGGTGCGGGGCGGACAGGCGGTGTGGCACGGGGCGCGGACCTCGGTGGACGGACACGGGCCGGACGAGAACGTGCAGTACCGCATCGGCTCGATCACCAAGACCTTCACGGCCGTGCTCGTACTGCGGCTGCGCGACGAGGGCGCCCTCGACCTCGGTGACCCGTTGGAGAAGCATCTGCCGGGCACCGGTGCGGGGGAGGCCACCATCGCCGACCTCCTCGCCCACACGAGCGGTTTGGCGGCGGAGTCGCCCGCGCCTTGGTGGGAGCGCACGCCGGGATCTCTTCGCCCCGAACTCGCCGATGTCCTGGGCGAGCAGCCTCTCCTGCATCCCGTGGGCCGTCGTTTCCACTACTCCAACCCCGGCTACACCGTGCTGGGTGCACTCGTGGAGAAGCTGCGAGGGTCACCGTGGGAGGAGGTACTTCGGCGTGAAGTGCTCGAACCCCTGGGCCTCGACCGTACGAGCGCTCACCCGCAGGCACCCCATGCGGGTGGCTGGGCCGTGCACCCCTGGGCCGACGTCATGCTGCCCGAACCGGCCGAGGATCTAGGACGCATGGCACCGGCCGGTCAACTCTGGTCCACCACAGGTGACTTGGCGCGCTTCGCCGCCTTCCTGACGCAGGGGGACGACCGGGTGCTGAGCGCCGAGACCGTGAGAGAGATGCGGACACCTGCGGCGCCGGCCGAGGCAGCGGATGTCGTGGACGGAGCGGCGTACGGACTCGGGCTGCAGATCCAGCATCGGGACGGGCGGCTGCTCGTGGGGCACTCCGGGTCACTGCCGGGCTTTCTGGCGAACCTCACGATCAGCGTGGAGGACGATGTCGCGGCCGTCGTGCTGGCCAACTGCACGTCCGGCCCTCTAATGGGCGCCGTCGGAGCGGACCTCGTACGGATCGTCGCCGAGGCCGAGCCGCGGATTCCCGAACCCTGGCAGCCACTGCCCGAAGTCGACCCGTCCGTACTGGAGTTGGCGGGACCGTGGTACTGGGGAACGCATGCGTTCGCCCTCCGGCTCGGGGCCGACGGAGGCGTCTCGCTCGAGCCGCTCGCCGGCAGCGGCCGCCGCTCGCGCTTCAGAGCGAACGGCGAGGGCACCTGGACCGGACTCGAGGGCTACTACGCCGGAGAGCTCCTGAGGGCCGTACGGCGCCCGGACGGGACCGTGAGCCATCTGGACCTCGGGTCGTTCGTGTTCACGCGTCAGCCGTACGACGAGGAGGCTTCCGTGCCCGGTGGGGTGGACCCGGACGGATGGCGGGGGATCGGCTAGTCACCGTCGCCGACGGGCGCCCTGTTTCACGTGAAACATGACTTCGGTTCATGGCCTCACAGCTGGAGCTTGAAGCCCACGTGTGAGGCCGTGAAACCAAGCCGTTCGTAGAAGCGGTGGGCGTCGGTGCGGGTCTTGTCGGAGGTCAGCTGGACCAACTGGCAGTCCTGGCGCCGGGATTCGTCGATCGCCCACTCGATGAGCTGCGTGCCCAGACCGCTGCCGCGCTCATCGGCATGGATGCGGACACCCTCGATGATCGACCTGGTGGCACCGCGTCGCGACAGACCGGGGATGATCGTGAGCTGAAGCGTGCCGACGACTCGGTCGTCGCGGACGGCGACGACCAGATGCTGGTTCTGGTCGGAGGTGAGTCGCTCCAACGCGGCCAAGTACGGGGTCAGATCGTCCGGTGACTCGCGCTGGACGCCCAGCGGGTCGTCGGCGAGCATGGCGACGATCGCGGGCACGTCGTCCGCTTCGGCGGGCCGAATTTCAAGATCTCCCATGGCTCCACCTTACGTACGGCCGGGCGTAGGGAGTTCAGCCTGCGGCCACCGTCAGTGGAGCGAATCGCCGGGTCCAGTCGCCGGGCAGTTCCGGGATCCCGTAGGTCATGACCGAGTTGAACGCGACGGAGACCAGGCCCCGCTCCTTCGCCCACGCCAGCAGCTCCTCGTGCCGTACGTCGATGTCCGTGCGCAGGGGGCGGTCGGTATGGGCGGCGAGCGAGGCGATGAGCGCCTTTGCCGTCTCCGTGTCCCGGGCGATCAGCGGACCGACGACATGGGTCTCCATGTTGGGCCAGGCGGCCGCGTACCCGGTGAGTCGGCCGTTCTCCTCGGCGACGCGCAACTGGTCGGCGAAGGCGGGCAGCCGCGTGATGATGTGGGTGCGGTCGGCCCCGAAGATCTCCTCGTCGAGCCGGAGGATCGCGGTCAGGTCTTCGGCCGTGGCGGCACGCGTGGCGACCTCGGGCACCGTCCCGCCGGGAGTGAAGTGTCCGCGCAGCATCTCGGCCCGGCCTGTGGCCTTGAAGCCGAGTTCCTCGTAGAGGGGACGGCCGTACGGCGTCGAGTGCAGCGTGAGTGGGGTGCTGCCCATCGCCGAGACGACGTGCCGCATCAGGTGACGTCCGATGCCCTGACGGGCGTGCCGTTCGGCGACGAGCACCATGCCGATGGCTCCGAGATCAGGGCGCTCCTGCGGCCCGTACTCGGTGACCACACAGGCGCTCACCAGGCCGCCGTTCGGATCGTCGATGCCGTATCCCTTCCCGGCCGTGAGCAGGAAGCCCCACTTGTGCTCCTCGCGCGGCCACCCCCGGTCCTCGGACAAGTCGGCGCAGGCGGTGAGATCGCGAGGCGTCAGACGGCGGATGGGGAGAGCGGCGAGGGAAGGAGTCGACACGCAGGTCAGGCTGTCCGACAGGTGCCCTCGGCGTCCACCCGTTTCCAGTGAGAAGCAAGAGCTTTTGGCCATGTCATGGCCTGGCGCACAGCGTGCCGACAGTAGCTGGGTGTTTCACGTGAAACACCGGCGAACGCCGGGCATCCGGGGGTGTGCCAGAGGAGTCGGACGTCGGGCCCATTAACCTCGGCTCCCATGGCGAGACTTCACCTCTTCGACCTCGATGGCACACTGCTGCGCGGCACCTCGTCTCCTGTGGAGATCTCACGGCAACTGGGGCTGGAAGCCGAGACGGTCGCGCTCGATCAGGCGATCTCCGCGGGACTCATAGACCCGCCGCAGTATGCAGCTCAGGTGTATGCGCTCTGGGCGGATCTCACCGAGGCGCATGTGACGGCAGCCTTCGAAGGAGCTCCGTGGCTGGAGCGCATTCGCGACGTCTGGGCGGAGATCCGTGAGCGGGGCGACTACTGCGCCGTCGTATCCCTCTCGCCATCCTTTTTCGTGGAGCGGCTGACCGGCTGGGGAGCGCACGCGGCGTTCGGATCCCGTTTTCCCGCAGTGCCGTTCACCGAGCCCGTGGATCCGGCCGGAGTGCTCAGTGCCGCGGCCAAGGTCGAAATCGCAGACCGGCTGTGCAGGGAGTTCGGGGTCACGCGTGCCGACTGCATTGCTTATGGCGACTCGATGTCGGACAGGGACCTGTTCGGTGTGGTGCCGGTCTCCGTAGCGGTCAATGCGGACCGCCATCTGTCCGGTCTCGCTACACACTCGTACATGGGCGGGGATCTGTGGGAAGCCTATGAATTGGTGCGCCGCGCCCGGTAATTGAAGGAATTGATGGTTCGCCCCCTGTCACATTCGTGGTGGAGGCAGGGGGGACTTGTGATCGGAGCGGTGGCCGGTAGGGTCGACTCCGGTTCGCCTCCGGGCGAGAGATGGACCCACCCGGTGCGGACCGAGAGCAGGGCAACGCAGCCTAACGGGACGGAGAGATCGAAGACCCGCATTTTCGGTTATGCGGCCGAGGCGTCCACGTGGATGGGATGCTGCGGTGAGAGCACTGCGGCCAATGTCACACTCTCGCCTTACTTGTCCGTACGGATCACGAATACGGGTTGAATGTGGCCGCATTGGCCGCGGAACGAAACGGGGAAAGCAAGCCGTCTACGGGGGAAAGCAGGCATCTTCCGACCGAGGAAGTGCGCAGACCGACCGAAAGATGTTCGAGGCGAGGCACACCATGGACGCTCCGACCACCGCGTCGGCCGACAACGGCACTTCCGGCGGCGGGGGCGGCGGCTGGTTCACGCCGCACAAGCAGCCGGAGACGACTCCGGGCAGCGGGCGCGAGGCGGCCGAGGGCAGCCGCCTTGCCGCGATGCGCCCGGTGGGCCGGACCACGACGGACACCGACGACGAGCAGTCGGCGCAGGACACCACGCAGGCCGCACGACCTGCCGAGCTCGCCTTCACTGCTGAGACAGGCCGGTCCGCCGCGACCGCAGGAGCGTCCTCGTCCGCCTCAACCGGTGCCTCGGCCCACCCCGTTGCAACCGAGACTGCCGCTCAGCCCCCTGCGTCAGAGCCGACGGCCACGCAGGCGCTCACGGACGGCCTGCACGTGCCTGCCCAGCGGTCCACCCCGTCAGCACCGCAGCCACAGGCCGGCGTGCATGCCCAGGCAGAGAACGCGTCACCGGACGCCCTCCTGATCCGCCGGACCATGGCCGAGGTCGCCCCGATCGCCGACAAGGTCACCTCGTACTTCTACGCGCTGCTCTTCGTGCGCCACCCGGAACTGCGGTCGCTGTTCCCGGCCGCCATGGACACCCAGCGGGACCGATTGCTCAAGGCGCTGCTCACGGCCGCCGAACACATCGACAACACCGAGGTCCTTGTCGCGTATCTGCAGAACCTGGGTCGCGGTCACCGCAAGTACGGCACCAAGGCCGAGCACTACCCGGCAGTCGGCGAGTGCCTCATCGGCGCGCTGAGCAAGTACGCCTCCGGCATCTGGGACGCCGAGATGGAGGCGGCCTGGGTGCGGGCGTACACGACGATCTCGCAGGTCATGATCGACGCCGCGGCCGCGGACGAACTGCGCGCTCCCGCCTGGTGGTACGCCGAGATCGTCGCGCACGACCTCAGGACCCCGGACGTCGCCGTGCTCACCGTCCGGCCCGACCAGCCCTACCCCTTCCTCGCAGGCCAGTACACGAGCCTGGAGACGCCGTGGTGGCCGAGGATCTGGCGGCACTACTCCTTCGCCTCGACACCCCGCTCCGACGGCCTGCTGACGTTTCACGTGAAGGCCGTCCCCGCGGGCTGGGTGTCGAACGCCCTGGTGCACCGCGCCCGGCCCGGCGACATCATCCGCCTCGGCCCGCCGGCCGGTTCGATGACCGTCGACCACACCTCGGACAGTGGTCTGCTGTGCCTGGGCGGCGGCACCGGCATAGCCCCCATCAAGGCACTGGTCGAGGACGTCGCCGAGCACGGCGAACGGCGGCCGGTGGAGGTGTTCTACGGTGCCCGAACCGACCACGACCTGTACGACATCGACACGATGCTCAGGCTCCAGCAGTCCCACCCCTGGCTCTCGGTCCGGGCGGTCATCGACCAGCAGGCCCATCTCCAGCTCCCTGACGCCATACGCGAGTACGGCCCGTGGAACGAGTACGACGCCTATCTCTCGGGCCCGCCCGGCATGATCCGCAGCGGTGTGGACGCCCTCAGGAACATCGGCATCCCGTCGGAGCGCATACGGCACGACTCGGTGGAGGAACTGGTCGCCACCGGAAGCTGACGCGCCGCCGGGTGTCAGCCCAGGTCCGGGGCGTGCATGGCGCGTACGCCTTCGATGTTGCCGTCCAGGTAGTGCCGCAGGGACAGCGGTACGAGATGGACAGAGGCGATACCGACGCGGGTGAAGGGCACCCGCACGATCTCGTACTCGCCGGCGGGCTCATCGACTTCTGGACCGTGCCGCAGGGACGGGTCCATCGACTCCAGACGGCAGACGAAGAAGTGCTGCACCTTCACGCCGGTCGCGCCGCCGTCCTCCCCGATGTGCTCCACGGTGTCCACGAAGCAGGGCACCACATCGGTGATCTTGGCGCCCAGCTCCTCGTACACCTCGCGGTGCAGGGCGTCGACGACGGTCGTGTCCCCGGGCTCGACCCCGCCACCGGGCGTGACCCAGTAGGGATCGACACCGGGCTTGGTGCGCTTGATCAGGATCAGGTTGTCGCCGTCCAGCAGAACGGCACGAGCGGTGCGCTTGACCACGGGTCGGACGGTCATGGGAGAAATGTGGCCCGGTTGGTTCCACGTGAAACATCGCGGGATGTCACCGGTCGAACTCGCCCCGTGACGGCCGGAAAAGTGCTGGTCAGCACCAGTCGGCAGCCGCCCGCAGCAGCCATTCGTGAGCCCGCGCGATGTGCGGCATCGCGAGCGTGCCGGTACGGACCACCAGGAAGTACGTCCGCAGCGGCGGCACCGCGGGGTCGTGCAGGGCGACGACCTCGCCGCGCTCCAGCGCGGTCCGGCACAGATAGCGGGGCAGCACCGCGAGCCCCGCGCCCGCGACGGCGCAGGCCAGTACCGCGCGCAGATCAGGCACGATGACCGTGCCCGGGGCGGCAGGCCGGGAGTCGAAGACGGAGGCCCAGTAGCGGGAGACGAAGGGCAGCGACTCGTGCACCTCGATGAGGGGGACGTCCTCCAGCGCGGGCGCCCCCTTGTGGCGCGGCTTCCCCGGGCCGATCTGCTCGGCCCGGCCCGGGGAGGCGACCAGGACGTGCTCCTCGTCGCAGAGCGCAGTCGCCGTGAGCAGGGCGCCGCGCGGACGGGCCGTACTGATGGCCAGATCATGATGCCCGGCGGCCAGTCCCTCCAGGGCCTCCTCGGCGTTCCCGAAGGATGCGCGCAGCGCGAAGCCCTGGCCGTCCTCGCCGGTCAGCTCCGTCAGGGCGGGCAGGGCCCGTGCGGCGGTGAACTCGGGGGGGCCGGCGAGATGCAGGGTCCGTAAGGAGGACTCGTCGTCGAGGCCGGTCTCGGCGATCTCCACCAGGGCGTCGAGATGTGGGGCGGCCTTGTGCGCGAGCTCGTCCCCGATGGTCGTCGGGGTCACTCCGCGGGCCTGCCGCAGGAACAGGGGGCGGCCCAGCTGCCGCTCCAGCGTGCGGATCTGGGAGGTCACGGCCGGCTGTGACAGGCCGAGCAACGCGGCGGCACGGGTGAAGGAGCCGGCCCGGTGCACCGTGACGAAAGTGCGCAGCAAGGCCAGATCCATGGTTCGCCCTCCCCAGTTCCCTGCCCTTCTCCCGGCCCCAGGCAGGGCCCAACTATAAATAAGTCGATAGGTCTCTGTCGCTACTGTGATTGGACACTGACACAGAGTCAACTAGCCTTGTTCGCGCGGTTCTTCGCGCGCAGAACCGAGGACGGTCCGAGCCACGAGGGGGGAGGCTCGGACCGTCCGTTGTGCGTAGCCGGACACCGGCGGGGCGTCCGTGAAGCAGGCCCTGAAGTGGTCATTCCGCCGACTCGTCCAGCGCGCGGAGCACATCCGCCACCAGGTCCTCGGGGTCCTCGGCACCGACTGAGAGCCGGATGAAGCCCTCCGGCACCGCGTCCCCGCCCCACCGTCCGCGCCGCTCGGCCGTGGACCGCACCCCGCCGAAGCTCGTCGCGTCGTCCACGAGCCGCAGCGCGTCGAGGAAACGGTCGGCACGTGCGCGCGTGGGCAGCGTGAAGGAGACGACGCATCCGTAACGGCGCATCTGCTGCGAAGCGACCTTGTACGAGGGGTCGTCGGGCAGCCCCGGGTAGCGCAGGCCGGTCACCTCGGGCCGCTCCCGCAGCGCCTCGGCAACGGCCAGGGCGGTCGAGCTCTGCCGGTCGACGCGCAGCTGCAGCGTGGCGATCGAACGGTGCGCGAGCCAGGCCTCCATGGGCCCCGGAATCGCGCCGACGATCTTCCGCCAGCGGCGTACGGCGGCCATGGCCTCGGCGTCACGACCGACGACGTAGCCGAGCAGGACGTCCCCGTGCCCGGTGAGCTGCTTGGTGCCGCTGGCCACGGCGAAGTCGGCGCCGAGCTCCAGCGGGCGCTGTCCGAGCGCGGTCGCGAGCGTGTTGTCGACGGCGACGAGCGCGCCATGCGCGTGTGCCGCCTCCGCAAGGCGCCGGATGTCGCACACGTCGAGCCCGGGGTTGGACGGCGTCTCGAGCAACACCAGCTTCGCGCCGTCGAGGACTCCGAGCTGGGCGTCGTTCCCGGTCGGTGCGGTGCGCACCTCGATGCCGTACGCCTCCAGTTGCGTGCGAACCAGAGGCAGCGCCTGGTAGCCGTCGCTGGGCAGTACGACCGTGTCGCCGGCGCGCAGCTGCGAGAACAGCACCGCAGAGATGGCGGCCATCCCGGAGGCGAACACGAGCGTCTCCACGCCGTCCTGACCGGGCGCCTCGAGCTCGCCGACGGCGCGCTCCAGCAGGGTCCACGTCGGGTTCTCGTCGCGGCCGTAGGTGTAGGGCCCGGTCGGCTCGCCCGGCAGATGGTAGTGAGCGGCGAACGCCGGGCCGGGCAGGGTCGGCTCGTACTTCACCGGCTCGGGCAGCCCGGCGCGCACCACGCGTGTGCCGTCACCGTCGCCCGAAGACCTGCCCGCAGCGGAATCACTCATGCCGCACATCCCTCCACCTGCTCGCGCACCGCGGCGAGCAGACCCTCGCTCGCCGCCTCCACCATCTCAAGGCACTCCTCGAAGCCGTCCCTGCCCCCGTAGTACGGGTCCGGTACGTCGAGGTCGTCGCCCGCTGCAGGGTCGTAGGAACGAAGCAGTCGCACTTTCGCCGCGTCCTCCGGGGTGGGCGCGAGGCGGCGCAGGGCCTTGAGGTGGCCGGAGTCGAGGGCGATCACGAGATCGAGGCGGGCGAACCAGGACGCCTGGAACTGGCGGGCCCTGTGACCGCTGTCGTAGCCGCTCCCCTCGAGGACGGAGACGGTGCGGGGATCGGCGCCGTCGCCCTCGTGCCAGCCGCCGGTGCCGGCACTGTCGACCTCGACCAGGCCGTCGAGCCCGGCCTCCGCAATGCGTGCGCGGAAGACGGACTCGGCCATCGGGGAGCGGCAGATGTTGCCGGTGCAGACGAAGCAGACGCGGTAGGTCATGACCTGGTCAGTCCTCGTCGGGCAGGACGACGTGCAGCGCCCAGGAGACGATCGAGATGATCAGGCCGCCCAGGACCGCGGTCCAGAAGCCCTCGACGTGGAAGCTCAGGTCGAGCTTGTCGGCCACCCACGAGGTCAGCAGCAGCATCAGGGCGTTGACGATCAGGGTGAACAGGCCGAGGGTCAGGATGAGCAGCGGAAGGCTCAGGAGCTTCACTATCGGCTTGACCAGGAAGTTCACCAGACCGAAGATCAGCGCCACCACGATCAGGGTGCCGGCTTTCTTGCCCGTGCTGTCACCGGTCAGGGTGATCTTGTCGAGCAGCCATACGGCGACCGCCAGGGCACCCGCGTTGGCGATCGTCTTGACTACGAAATTCTTCATGTGTCTGATCGTGGCAGACGAGATCGGCTACGAGCAGTGGGACGAGGGCGGCAACGGCGATGAAGGCATTCCGGCTGGACGAACTGGAGGCGGAGCGCGCCGCCAACGAGGGTGCCTACCTGCAGTTTCTGCGTGAGCGGAACATGTCGGTCGGGTTGTACGCGCTCAACGCGGGCGAGCATGATCCACAAAAGCCTCACAACCAGGACGAGGTCTACTTCGTTGTGAGCGGCCGCGCCGCGATCACCGTCGGCCTGGAGACCACCCAGGTGGCGCGCGGAAGCGTGATCTATGTGCCGGCCGGTGTCGCCCACAAGTTCCATCACATCAGCGAGGACCTGCGGGTGCTCGTGGTGTTCTCTCCGCCGGAAAGCTGAGCCGCCGTCTCGGGGTTCCCTAGGGGATCGATCAGGGGAGGACAAGGGGTGCGAGGCCCCCGCCGGGACCCCTCCCGGCCCTAGCATCGAGTGCAGGACATCAATGGGCCCCTGCACAGCAGTTGGGCGGAGAGGTAAGGACTAGGGCAATGGGAGAAATCTTCGCGGGACTGCCGTGGTGGGTGAAGTGGATCGCGGTGCCGGTCATCGCCCTGGTTGTGTTCGGCGGGCTGATAGCGAGCGTCGTCGGTTTCGTCATCGGACTGCTCTTCAAGCTGCTGGTCTTCGTGGCACTGGTCGGCGGACTGATCTACGTCGTACGGAAGTTCATGTCGAGCTCCTCGTCACGCAGCGACTGGTGAGGGCCCTGGGAAACCGGTGACCGGTAACAGGAATCACCGGTTCCCTCGCGCGAGGGAAGTTTTCCGGGCAGGCCGTCCCCAGGCGGTGGTGGGCGGTTAGAGTCCGGAATTCGACGCGGGGACGACCCCGCGAGCGGCGTACACCCCCTCCCGTGTTCCCCCAGCACGGGCTGCCCCCTCGCGCTTCGGGAGTGACCCTTGGCCACGGTAGACACCGCACTCACGGATCCCCACGTACCCCCAACCCCGGCCCGGGCCGAAGTCCCGCCTCCGGGACGCCGCATCCGGCCCCCCGAGCAGCCGGGCCCCTCCATGCAGGAGCGTGCGACGGCAGCGTCGGCACCTCGGGCGCCGTCACAGCGGACCGCACACCCGGCACCGACGCACCCGGCGCCTCCTGCCGCACCCGCACAGTCCGCGACCCTCATCGGATCCGTCCAGCGGGCCATGCGCCTCCTGGAATGCGTTGCCGGACACGAACACGGAGCACCTGCAAAACAGCTGGCCCGCGAGACCGGCCTGGCGCTCCCCACGGCGTACCACCTACTGCGCACCCTCGTGCACGAGGGGTATCTGCATCGCGACAAGGGGCTGTTCTTCCTCGGTGAAGCCGCCGCGCGGCTGAGCAGCAGCGGAGCCGAGCAGAAACGTCGCAGCGTGATCGTCGACGCACTCGCCCACTGGCGGGACGCGATCGGCGTGCCCGTCTACTACGCCCTGTACCGGGACGGCGAGATCGACCTCAGGTGCGTCTCCGACACCCCGGGCAACCCGGCGGTCGAGGAGTGGGCCGACTTCCGCGAGACCGCGCACGCGCACGCGATCGGGCAGTGCCTGCTGTCCCAGCTGGACGACGACGCCCGGCGCGACCACCTCGACCGGTACCCCGTGCAGTCCATCACCCCGTACACGGTGCGTGACAACCACACCATGCTCCGCCGGCTGGAGCGGATGCGGCGCATGGAACCGGTCACGGAGCGGCAGGAGTACGCGCTGGGGACGGTGTGCGCGGCGATTCCGATCACCGTGGGCACCACGGCCGCGACGATGGCCATTTCGCTGCCTTCTCATCAGGCTGATCGGCTGCTTTCCGCGGCGCAGCAGTTGCAGAGCGAAGTGGGACGACTGCTGGGATCGCTCGCGATCTCTATCAGTATCTGAAAACTCACTCCTTGTGATCTGCCGTGTACGTTCAGCAAGATTCCACCAGTGTCCGGGATCATTCCCAGCCAGTCGGCTTCACAATGACGGGGTAGGCGATGCGCGAGTCCGTACAGGCAGAGGTCATGATGAGCTTCCTCGTCTCCGAGGAGCTCTCCTTCCGCATCCCGGTGGAACTGCGTTACGAGACCTGCGATCCCTATGCCGTACGGCTGACCTTCCATCTCCCCGGTGATGCCCCGGTGACCTGGGCGTTCGGTCGCGAGCTGCTGATCGACGGGGTCGGTAGGCCGTGCGGAGAGGGCGACGTGCGCGTCTCGCCCGCCGAACCCGACTCGCTGGGAGAGGTACTGATCCGGCTTCAGGTCGGCTGCGACCAGGCGTTGTTCCGCTCGTCCACGGCGCCTCTCATCGCCTTCCTCGACCGCACCGACAAGCTGGTGCCGCTCGGTCAGGAGGGCTCCCTCGCGGACTTCGACGCCCACCTCGACGAGGCGCTGGACCGCATCCTGGCGGAGGAGCAGAGCGCGGGCTGAAACGGCAGCGGCACGACGCGGAGTCGGCGGAACGCTTCAGCGCGGGCTTTGGGGGTGTGCAGTAACGCTTCTCCTCGAGCCGGGGCCGGGCGGCCACCGGATCCTCTCCCCGGGTGCCTCGGCGGCCGTCGGACGCCTTTCCTCGGTTGCCCGGGCGGCAGTTGTCGGACCGCTTCCACCCGCGCGCCCCGGCGGCGCACGTGCCGTTCGCCTCAGCGCTTGCGGCGGCGGCCGTGCCCCGTGCGGGTCTGCGCCTGAGCCGGTGCCGTGACGGCCGCCGTCGCGGCCTGCTCCGGTCCCGGACGGTCGGCCGCGACCACCAGCGCCGCGAGCAGCGTTGTGACCGGCACGGAGGCGACCAGGCCGATCGAGCCCACCAGCGTGCGCACGATCTCCTCCGCGACGAGCTCGCTGTTGGCGACCGTCCCCACACTGCTCTGCGCGATGGAGAACAGCAGCAGCAACGGCAGCGCGGCGCCCGCGTAGGCGAGAACGAGTGTGTTGACGACGGACGCGATGTGGTCGCGGCCGATGCGGATGCCCGCCCGGTACAGCCCCCGCCAGCCCATCGACGGATTGGCCTCGTGCAGCTCCCAGACCGCCGACGTCTGCGTGACCGTCACGTCGTCGAGGACACCGAGCGAGCCGATGATGACGCCCGCGAGCAGCAGACCACTCATGTCGATCGACGGATACAGGCCATGGATCAGGCCGGTGTTGTCGTCGGTGTTGCCGGTGAGCGCGGCCCAGCCGATGAACCCCGATCCCAGGAAGCCGATCAGTACCAGCGAGAGCAGCGTGCCCAGCACGGCCACGGACGTACGAGCCGACAGGCCGTGGCACATGTAGAGGGCGATCAGCATGATGGCGCTCGCCCCGATGACCGCCACCAGCAGCGGATTCGAACCCTGCAGGATCGCGGGCAGGATGAAGAACGTCAGCACCAGGAAACTCACGGCCAGCGCGACCAGTGCCATGACGCCGCGCATCCGGCCCACCACCACGACGGCGAGCGCGAAGATGCCGGCGAGCAGCGCCATCGGGAACCTGCGGTTCACGTCGGTGACCGAGTACTGCAGGTCCTTGGGCGCCGAGGGCTCGTAGGCGGCCACGACCTTCTCACCCTCGTGCAACTGCCGTGACTGGTCCGGCTGCACGATCTCGGTGAAGGTACGGCCCTTGTCCTTGCCGGAGTCGACGCGGATCGTCGCCTTCTTGCAGGTGCCGTTCGCCTCCTGCTTCGCGGAGGAGCCCTCGGCGGTGGAGGTGTCGCCGGTCGGGGTCTCGCCCGAGGCGTTGACCGACTTGCAGCTCACGCTCACGACCTTGGTGACGGTCGCCTGCTGGGTCTGCCGGTCGAAGCCCACTCCGGTGCGCTCGTGCGAAGGGGCACCGCCGGGCCACAGCACGACGAGCCCGACCACGACGGCCGCGGCGAACGGGATGAGGATCGCCGCGATGACCTTGCGCAGGTGCTTGGAGACGGGAGCTGCCGGACCGTGGCTGTGACTGTGCCCGTGCCCGCCGCCGGAGCCGGGACCGTGTCCATGGTCGCCGTGATCGTGCCCGTGTCCGCCGTCCGACCGGGGTCCGTGACCGTGCCCGGATCCATGGCCGTGTCCGGATCCATGGCCGTGTCCGGACTCGTGGCCGTGTCCCGAATCGTGATCGTGTGCACCGTCGAAATCGCTGCCGTATCCGCGGCTGTCGGCACGGCCGCTGCCGTGTCCGGGGCCGCTGCCATAGCCGGGCCGGCGGGGCGGCTCGGGTGGTGGGTACGGGGGCTGATGTGTCGTGGTCACCGCCCGATCATCGCAAGAACGACAGGGGCCCCCTGTTCACCGCGCCCGAATTGACGCTAGCGTGGAGGCACCTTTGCACACGCGGGAGCTCGGAGCACCGGGCTGAGAGGGCGCTGACCTCCGTCCCAGCGATGTTTCACGTGGAACATCACCGAAGTCGAGTGATGTTCCCCACGAAACGTCGGCAGACGGAAACCGCTGCGTCGACCGCCGAACCTGTTACCGGGTAATGCCGGCGTAGGGAGTAGGTCTCATGACCAACAAGGACGCACGCACGCCTGCCTCCAGCCAGGACGAACAGCCCATCGCGGGTGAAAAGTCCCAGGAGGCCGGGAAGTCCATCGGCTGGCACAAGGCGTATGTCGAGGGCTCACGCCCCGATCTGCACGTGCCTGTCCGTCAGGTGCACCTCACCAACGGGCAGTCGGTCACGCTGTACGACACGTCGGGCCCGTACACCGATCCGCTCGTCGAGACCGACGTCCGCAGGGGGCTCGCTCCGCTGCGGGAGAACTGGATCATCGCTCGCGGCGACACCGAAGAGTACGCGGGCCGCCCCGTCCGTCCCGAGGACGACGGGATCAAGCACACCTCACCGCGAGGTGGTCTGCGCAACCTCGACGCGGTCTTCCCGGGGCGGCCGCGCCAGCCGCGCCGGAGCCGCGACGGCAAGGCGGTCACCCAGCTCACGTACGCGCGCCGCGGTGAGATCACGCCGGAGATGGAGTTCGTGGCCGTCCGCGAGAACGTGTCGCCCGAGGTGGTCCGCGAGGAGATCGCGGCGGGGCGCGCGGTGCTGCCGGCCAACGTCAACCACCCGGAGATCGAGCCGATGATCATCGGCAAGCGGTTCCTGGTGAAGGTCAACGCCAACATCGGCAACTCCGCGGTCACTTCCTCTATCGAGGAAGAGGTCGAGAAGATGACCTGGGCGACCCGCTGGGGCGCTGACACCGTCATGGACCTGTCCACCGGCCGCAACATCCACACCACCCGCGAGTGGGTGCTGCGCAACTCCCCCGTCCCCATCGGCACGGTGCCGCTCTATCAGGCCCTCGAGAAGGTCGACGGTCGCGCCGAGGAGCTGACCTGGGAGATCTACAAGGACACGGTCATCGAGCAGGCCGAGCAGGGCGTGGACTACATGACCGTCCACGCGGGTGTCCGCCTGCCGTTCGTCCCGCTCACCGCGAACCGCAAGACCGGCATCGTCTCGCGCGGCGGTTCGATCATGGCCGCGTGGTGCCTCGCGCACCACAAGGAGTCGTTCCTGTACGAGAACTTCGAGGAACTCTGCGAGATCCTGGCCGCCTACGACGTCACCTACTCGCTGGGCGACGGCCTCAGGCCGGGTTCGATCGCGGACGCCAACGACGAGGCGCAGTTCGCGGAGTTGAGGACGCTCGGGGAACTCAACACGATCGCCAAGCGTTTCAACGTACAGACCATGATCGAGGGCCCGGGACACGTCCCCATGCACAAGATCAAGGAGAACATCGACCTTCAGCAGGAGATCTGCGATGAAGCTCCGTTCTATACGCTCGGCCCGCTGACGACGGACGTCGCGCCGGCGTACGACCACATCACCTCCGGCATCGGCGCCGCGATGATCGCCTGGTGGGGCACGGCGATGCTCTGCTACGTCACGCCCAAGGAGCACCTGGGCCTGCCCAACCGGGACGACGTCAAGACCGGCGTCATCACCTACAAGATCGCCGCCCATGCGGCCGACCTCGCCAAGGGGCACCCCGGTGCGCAGGAGTGGGACGACGCGCTGTCCGACGCCCGCTTCGAGTTCCGGTGGGAGGACCAGTTCAACCTCGCCCTGGACCCGGACACGGCACGGGAGTTCCACGACGAGACCCTGCCTGCGGAGCCGGCCAAGACCGCCCACTTCTGCTCGATGTGCGGGCCGAAGTTCTGCTCGATGAAGATCAGCCAAAGCATCACAGCGCAGTTCGGCGGTACGGCGGCTGCGGGGGCGACGGCTGAGGAGGTCGCTGAGGGGATGCTCCAGAAGTCGAAGGAGTTCGCGGCCAGCGGGAACAGGGTTTACCTGCCGATTGCGGACTGAGAACAGGGTTCGATGCCCCGGCTCTCCGGGGCATCGCTTCCCTTGAGACCTCGGGAAGCCGGCCCTTCGGCTCTCTCGGCTGGGCAGACTGACTCCATGACAGCGAGAGCACTGAGCAAGGGCGCCAACCTTCCCGTCGATGTTCCGGCAGTGCGCGTTGAGCTGGCTTGGTCCGAGGGACCTGATGTGCCCGATGTCGACGCATCGGCGTTGCTGCTCACTGCGGCAGGCCGCGTTCGTGACGATGGTGACTTCGTCTTCTACAACCAGCCGCGACATGCATCGAACGCGGTGACGCATCTCGGGAAGCAGAGTGCCGGGGGTGTCCTGACCGACGCGATCGAGGTGGATCTGAGCTCGCTAGAACCGGCCGTCGAACGGGTCGTACTGGGGGCGTCGGCCGACGGCGGAACGTTCGGTCAGGTGCCTGGACTGACCTTGAGACTGCTGGACCCCGCGACGCGGACCGAGATCGCGCGGTTCCACATGGAGGCTGGGACGGAGACCGCGTTCATCGGCGGTGAGCTGTACCTACGAGCGGGGCGGTGGAAGTTCCGAGCAGTCGGGCAGGGCTATGCCTCCGGGCTCGCTGGGCTGGCCACCGATTTCGGGATCACTGTTGACGATGCCCCTCCGGACACGTCCGCTCTGCCGACGGCACCTGTTCTCGCATCACCCCTCCCTGCCAAGACGCCTGCCGGCCCGCACCTTGGTAACGGCGAAGAGCAGTTGCCCGTCGACATGCGCAAGCGTCTCTCCCTGCGCAAGGAGCAGGTGGCGGTCAGTCTGAGGAAGCATGGAGCAGTCGGGGTCACCGCACGCGTCATCCTGGTCCTGGACGCATCCGGTTCCATGTCTTTCCTGTATTCCAAGGGTGTCGTGGCCGACGTAGTCGAGCGTATGGCGGCTGTTGCCGCACAGCTTGACGATGATGGTGAGATGCAGGCTTGGACGTTCGCTTCGAACGCGGCACGGCTGCCTGACCTGCGTCTGAGAGACCTTCCCGAATGGCTGCGGCTTCACGTCCGGGTAGGAGAACTGAGCCTCTTCCGCAGAAGCAAGAAACCCCGTAAGGGACTGGAAGCCGGTCAGGTCGACATGCGTACGGTCGGCATCCAGAACGAAGAACAGAAGGCGATCGCCGAAGTCCGTGCGTATGTCCGGGAAGAACCGGCCCCTGTCCCCACCCTGGTGCTGTTCTTCTCCGATGGAGGCGTCTACCGCAACTCCGCGATCGAGCGGGAGCTCCGGGAAGCGGTTGAGGAACCGATCTTCTGGCAGTTCGTGGGTTTGGGACGGTCCAACTACGGAGTGCTGGAACGCTTCGACACCCTGCCCGGCCGCCGCGTCGACAACGTGGGGTTCTTCGCCGTTGACGACATCAGTTCAGTCCCCGACCAGGACCTCTACGATCGGCTTCTGTCCGAGTTCCCGACCTGGGTTGCTGCTGCCGGTCGGGCAGGCATTCTTTGATCCTGCGCCCCGGATATCTCAGGCGTGTGGTTGTCATCGATGAAGATCTCCCACGACATCCGCCGTGAGCACGGCGGGAGCCAGGAGGAGATCGAGGAGGGCATGGCCCAGAAGTCGAAGGAGTTCGCGGCGGCCGGCAACAGGGTGTACCTGCCGATCGCGAACTGAGCCAGGGCAGCCGAGAGGGCTCGCGCCCCCGAACCGTCCTGGACTCGGGGAGGCGGCGCGGGCCCGGGTGTTCGGCTTGCGCTCCCCCGGCGGACCCTCACGGGCCTCCCTGTTGCGGAGGGCGCAAGCCGAGCGTTACTCCGGCTGGTGTTCCGGGCCTCCGAAGTCCGGGCTGGTGTAGTCCGGGCTCGTGAAGCTCGGGCGCGGGCCGGGGGCCGGGCCGTCGTCCGGGCTGCTGAAGCCCGGGCGGTTGTAGCCGAGGTGCGGGATGCGGCTCGGCGCCGGCGGTGTCGTGCTGTGCAGTGCCGCCGCGGCGCCGGGGTCGGCGAGCGCCTCCCGGAGGAACGGCAGGACGCCGCGCTCCAGAAGCGCCTCGCGCCAGGCTTCCCTGGCCCGGGCGACCTCCCCGCTCAGCTCCCCGTACGGCCCGGCCTCGAGCGAGGGCCTGTTGCGCAGGGCGGTGAGCAGCAGCCCGACGGCGGCGACGAGGATCGCGGCAGCGGTCATCGCGCCGAACACCCATCCGGCGGTGATCATGGTCTTGCCGAACACCTGCTTGGAGTCGAGCGACTTGATGATGTAGCCGACGAGCAGGAAGATCACCGCGGCCGTGCCGGCCAGCACGGGGGTGAGGACGGCGGCGACGGCGACGGCGCCCGCACCGGCGGGCTCGGCTGCCTCGCCGAGGGTGGTGGCGAGCCCCATCGCGCCCGCACCCGACTCCGCGGAGCCGGATTCACGGGTGGACGGCGGGGTGGACGACGCCGGCTGGCGCAGTTCCTCGCGAACCTTCACGTAGTGCTGGTACTCCGTCGCCGCGGCCACCGTGATGAGTGCGGTGGCGTTCAGCGCCATGGTGCGCAGCTGTTCGGGGTTGAGCCGCTGACCTACAGCGGCCAGTTCCGGGCGGTTTGGGGCGGAGCGCAGCGCCTCATCGAGGACCCGCTCGTACTCCTGGCGGTCCTCGCTCAGCAGGTGCTGCGGAACGCTGTTCATGTGCATCCCCCGATGCTCCGTAGGGCTTGGGGCTCGCATGACAACGAGCCGTCGGGCAGAAACGGAGGGGAGCCTGCTACGGATAAGCCGATGGTAGAGCGGTGACGGCACGCGGTGACAGGGGGTTTCCGGAAATTGGGCCCTGGCCTGGGCCGTTTATCGCGATTCCTCCGTGGGGGGTCGCCTGCCCTGTGAACGTTCAGATATCCAGGGGAAGTTGCTGGACCAGCAGCTTTCCGGCCATGGTCACTCCGCCGTCCATGGCGATGGCCAGGCCATCTGCGTAGACGTGCGGCCCTTCGACCACGGGCCCCGCGCTGTCCTCGCCGTCCTCGGAACCGACCTCGCCCAGCAGATACGGAATGGGGCTGTGACCGTGAACAATGCGGGCGCCGCCGTACGTATTCAGCAGGGAGCGTACGGCGTCTGCACCACCCTCGTCGCGGAAGGAGAACCGCTTGGTGAACTTGCGGAACAGGTCCCAGCACTCGTCCGCGTCGTTGCGCGTGAGCGTCTCGCGGACCGTGTCGTTGACCGCCTCGATCGAGTCGCCGTAGTCGAGGTAGGCGGTGGTGTCGGAGTGGACGAGCAGATAGCCGTCGACCTCTTCGACGGCGTCGAGGCGGGCCATCCACTGGAGGTGGTGGTCCTGGAGGCGGTCCATGTCGGTCTTCTGGCCGCCGTTGAGCAGCCAGGCCGCCTGGAAGGTGGCAGTGCCCGCACCGGAGTTGACGGGGGTGTCGCCGAACCGCTTGGCGCCGAGCAGCAGCAGCTCGTGGTTGCCCATGAGGGCCTTGCAGTAGCCGCCGGCCGCGGCGGCCTCCGCGGACAGCCGCATCACGAGGTCGATGACGCCGATGCCGTCGGGACCGCGGTCGGTGAAGTCACCGAGGAACCACAGTCGGGAGGTGCCCGCGCTCCAGTTCCCGGCGGCGTCGATGAGGCCCTGCTGCTGGAGGGCGGCCACCAGCTCGTCGAGATAGCCGTGCACGTCTCCGACGACGTACAACGCACCTGCGCCCTCTCCTTGCTGAGGGGCCGCCAGGGACGCGGGATCGACGCTCACCTGAAGCGTGTCACCGCGGTTGACGACGGGCAGGTCGCGCTGCGTCGGCGTGTATCCCTCCGGGACGTCTGCCGACCCGTCGAAGGGTCTGGCGACGTCGCCGGGGAGCGTGCTGTGGCCGTACGGACCGGTCTCGTGGACGTACGCAGGTACCCGGAAGTCGCGCAACGTCGCCGTCCGCTCCACCTCGGGTCCCTGACCGGCCCCCTGAGTCATCAGACCCCTCCACCATCGCGCCGCATCTGCACCGCATCGGACTGCCTGGTCGCAGCGGCCCGCGGTGTCGTGGGCCCATCATAGGAATGTGGATCGCGCCATGTGATGACCCAGGGGTGGTGAATCGGAGCAAGAGTCCTGTTCACCGCGGCTTTCGCCCCGATTGGGCAGGGCTTCGACCGCCTGCTGACAGCGCTTGTTCTATTCCTCTTCGGGCGATCGGGGCGGGCTGACGGTCGTCCGCGGCGAACGCCGCTGGGACGAGGTGCGCACGATCAGCTCCGTCGGTATCACCTGCTCGACCGGTTGGTCCGATTCGACCCCCTCGATGGCGTCGATGAGGAGCTGGACCACGGCCGTGCCGATCCGGCGCGGCTTCAGTGAGAGCGTGGTGATGGGCGGTTCGGTGTTGGCGTACACGGTCGACTCGCTGCAGCACACCAGAAGCAGGTCGTCCGGTACGCGCAGACCGTAGCGGCGGGCGGCGGCGAGCAGGTCGGTGCCGTTCGGGTCGAACAGTCCGTAGACCGCGTCGGGCCGGTCGGGCCGGGCGAGCAGCCGGTCGGCGGCGACGGCGCCCGCGCACGGGTCGTGCGCCGGGTAGGCCTCGTACACTGGGTCCTGGCCGACGCGTTCGCACCAGCGCAGGTACGCCGTGGTCGACAGATGGGTGTACGTGTCCGTCGTCGTCCCCGTCAGCAGGCCGATGCGGCGGGCGCCGGCGTCGGCCAGGTGGTCGAGGATGCCGAGTACGGCGGCTTCATGGTCGTTGTCGACCCACGCGGTGACCGGGAGCGAGCCGGCCGGGCGGCCGTCGGAGACGACCGGTAAACCCTGCCGGACCAGTTCGCTGACCACCGGGTCCTGGTCGGAGGGGTCGATGACCACCGTGCCGTCCAGTGCGACGTTCGACCACACGTCGTGGCGCGAAGTCGCGGGGAGGATCACGAGGGCGTAACCGCGGGCGAGCGCGGCCGAGGTGGCGGCGCGCGCCATCTCCGCGAAGTACGCGAACTCGGTGAAGGTGAAAGGTTCATCCCCGTACGTCGTCACGGTCAGGCCGATGAGGCCGGACTTGCCGGTACGGAGGGTTCGGGCCGCCGCCGACGGGCGATAGCCCAGCCGGTCGGCGACCTCGCGGACGTGGCGTCGGGTGGCGTCCGGGAGCCGGCCCTTGCCGTTTAGGGCATCGGAGACGGTCGTGATGGAGACTCCGGCGGCGGCGGCCACGTCTCTGATGCCCGCCCGGCCCGGCCGGCTGCCTCGACGTGAGGTTTCCGCGCGGCTCACCTGGTGCTTCCCTGCTGCTGTCATGGCGAGCCGATAGTAGGGCTCATGCAGTGGGGTAGGGCGGACGCATATGCACGCGTTGACAGGCACGTTTCTGCATGGTCATTTACCGTCAACTACCTTTGAAACAAAGTCAGTTGAACGATCCAATGGTGCTACGTGACTTGTCGGCACGCATGAGCCTGCCAAGTGTCCGATGTTTCGAAGAGGTCTCAACTCACCTGCACGGGTGATGCGCGCCAGGGCGTGAGCCACCGGCGCGCAGATATATGTGATCGCGCCCCCCGATTCGTGCGCCTTGGTGCGTGATGCCCCTGATGCGCATGTGACGGGTGGGGTGGAGCTTCCCGGCAGAGGAGGTCTGCCCTCAGCTGTACGCAGCGGCGCCCAATCCTCATAAGGTGAGCAGTATTGGAAGCCGGTGGTGGTCACGAGGAGGACTGCGGTGAGCGAGACGAGCCCCAAGCTGCGCGCCGAGCTGGAGGGTATCCCCACCTACAAGCCGGGCAAGCCCGCCGCGGCCGGTGGCCCGGTGGCCTACAAGCTGTCCTCCAACGAGAACCCCTATCCGCCGCTGCCCGGCGTGATGGAGACCGTGACGGCCGCGGCTTCGTCCTTCAACCGCTACCCGGACATGGCGTGCACGGGCCTGATGAACGAGCTGTCGGACCGCTTCGGCGTCCCGCTCACCCACCTGGCCACCGGCACCGGCTCGGTCGGCGTCGCCCAGCAGCTGATCCAGTCCACCGCCGGCCCCGGCGACGAGGTGATCTACGCCTGGCGGTCGTTCGAGGCGTACCCGATCATCACGCAGATCAGCGGCGCGACTTCGGTGCAGGTCCCGCTGACGCCGGGCGACGTGCATGACCTGGACGCGATGGCGGACGCCGTCACCGACCGGACGCGCCTGATCTTCGTCTGCAACCCGAACAACCCGACCGGCACGGTTGTGAAGCGGGCCGAGCTGGAGCGGTTCCTCGACCGCGTGCCGAGCGATGTGCTCGTCGTGCTGGACGAGGCCTACCGCGAGTTCATCCGCGACGCCGAGGTGCCGGACGGCGTGGAGCTGTACCGCGAGCGGCCGAATGTCTGCGTGCTGCGTACCTTTTCCAAGGCGTACGGCCTTGCGGGCCTGCGCGTGGGCTTTGCGATCGCCCACGAGCCGGTGGCCGCCGCGCTGCGCAAGACGGCGGTGCCGTTCGGGGTGAGCCAGCTCGCGCAGGACGCGGCGATCGCCTCTCTGCAGGCCGAGGACGAACTGCTCGGCCGGGTCGGCTCGTTGGTGTGCGAGCGGACCCGTGTGGTCGACGGGCTGCGCGCCCAGGGCTGGACGGTGCCCGAGACCCAGGCCAACTTCGTGTGGCTGCGGCTGGGGGAGCGCACGGTCGCGTTCGCGCAGGCATGCGAGCAGCACGGCGTGGTGGTCCGGCCATTCCCCGGCGAGGGTGTGCGGGTGACGGTCGGGGAGACCGAGGCGAACGACATCTTCCTGAAGGTGGCGGAAGGGTTCCGCAAGGAGCTCTAGGCGTCCGTGGGTCGTGGACCTAGCCGTCGACCCACTCCACTCGCACGGGGTCGCCGTCGCGGACCGTGGCGAGGAGCCGGGGGTCGCCGTCGAGGTGGCCCAGGAGGTTGCACGGGCTCGCGAGGCGGCACTCGTCGCCTCGCGAGATCGGCGTGAGCCCGTAGGGGAGTGCGAGGGCGTCGCCGTCCGCCCAGAAGGCCACGGTGCCCGGTTCCACGACCTGTTGGGCGGTTGTTTCACGTGGAACCGTGACGCCCACGTCGAAGTAGACCTCCTCGCCCCAGGTGCGGGCGGTGGAGGCGAGAGGAAGCGCCTCGGCGAGGGCCTGGGCGGTCGGGGTGTCGTCGAGGGTTGCGGTGAGGTGGCCGGCGGGCCACGAGATCCGTATCTACACGGCAGGCAATTCAACAAGATGTTGAAGTCGATGCCAAGAGGGTGCCGAACGGCCCAGGCGAAGCACCCTTGAGGCCTATGTGGGACCCCCCTTCGAGCTTCGATAATCGGTGCGTCATAATTTTCTTGTGAATGTGAACGCGTTCACAAGCGTGTCCCGGTTGCTCCAATGATGTGTGTGACAAAAGGGGCAAACTGCCGCTACCACGGCGACGTAAGGAGACTGCGACGTGGAATTGGCTCTGGCGCCGGAGACACTGGCGCGATGGCAGTTCGGCATCACCACCGTCTACCACTTCCTGTTCGTCCCGCTGACGATCTCGCTCGCCGCCCTCACGGCCGGCCTGCAGACCGCCTGGGTGCGCACGGAGAAGGAGAAGTACCTCAGAGCGACCAAGTTCTGGGGCAAGCTCTTCCTGATCAACATCGCGATGGGTGTGGTCACCGGCATCGTGCAGGAGTTCCAGTTCGGTATGAACTGGTCCGACTACTCGCGCTTCGTCGGTGACATCTTCGGTGCCCCGCTCGCCTTCGAGGCCCTGATCGCCTTCTTCTTCGAGTCGACCTTCATCGGTCTGTGGATCTTCGGCTGGGACAAGCTGCCCAAGAAGATCCATCTGGCCTGCATCTGGATGGTCTCGATCGGCACGATCCTGTCGGCGTACTTCATCCTCGCGGCCAACTCGTGGATGCAGCACCCGGTCGGCTACCGGATCAACAAGGCCAAGGGACGTGCCGAACTGACCGACTTCTGGCATGTGTTGACCCAGAACACCGCGCTGGCCCAGGCGTTCCACACGCTCAGCGCGTCCTTCCTGACCGGCGGCGCGTTCATGGTCGGCATCGCGGCCTTCCACCTGTTCCGCAAGAAGCACGTCTCCGTCATGAAGAGCTCGCTGCGGCTGGGTCTGGTCACCGTCGTCATCGCCGGTCTGCTCACCGCGATCAGCGGCGACACCCTCGGCAAGGTCATGTTCAAGCAGCAGCCGATGAAGATGGCCGCCGCCGAGGCGCTGTGGGACGGCCAGAACTCGGCGCCGTTCTCGATCTTCGCTTACGGCGATGTCAGCAAGGGGCACAACACCGTCGAGCTGTCCATCCCAGGGATACTGTCGTTCCTCGCCGACGACAACTTCAACTCGTACGTCCCCGGCATCAACGACACCAACAAGGCCGAGCAGGAGAAGTACGGTCCCGGCGACTACCGGCCCATCATCCCCGTCACCTTCTGGGCGTTCCGCTGGATGATCGGCTTCGGGATGGCGTCCTTCGCCATCGGCATCCTCGGACTCTGGCTGACCCGCAAGAAGTTCATGCTGCCGCAGCATCTGAGGGTGGGTGAGGACGAGGTGCCGCATCTGGTCCTCTTCCGCAACAACGCCCTCAACCCCAAGCTCAGCAAGCTGTACTGGCTCGTGGCGATCTGGACCCTGGGCTTCCCACTGATCGCCAACTCCTGGGGCTGGATCTTCACCGAGATGGGCCGTCAGCCGTGGGTCGTCTACGGCGTCCTGCAGACCCGTCAGGCGGTCTCCCCCGGTGTCTCTCAGGGCGAGGTTCTCACCTCGATGATCACCTTCACTGCGCTGTACGCCATCCTCGCCGTCGTCGAGGTCAAGCTGCTCGTGAAGTACGTCAAGGCCGGACCGCCCGAGCTCACCGAGGCCGACCTCAACCCGCCCACGAAGATCGGCGGCGACGACCGTGACGCCGACAAGCCGATGGCCTTCTCGTACTAGGCCGAGGGAGATCGAGTCATGGAACTTCACGACGTCTGGTTCGTGCTCATCGCCGTCCTGTGGACCGGTTACTTCTTCCTGGAGGGCTTCGACTTCGGGGTGGGCATCCTCACCAAGCTGCTCGCCCGTGACCGGCTGGAGAAGAGGGTCCTGATCAACACCATTGGGCCCGTCTGGGACGGCAACGAGGTATGGCTGCTCACGGCCGGCGGCGCGACTTTCGCCGCCTTCCCCGAGTGGTACGCCACGCTCTTCTCCGGGTTCTACCTGCCGCTGCTGATCATCCTGGTCTGCCTGATCGTGCGCGGTGTCGCCTTCGAGTACCGGGCGAAGCGGCCCGAGGAGAACTGGCAGCGCAACTGGGAGACCGCGATCTTCTGGACCTCGCTGTTCCCGGCGTTCCTGTGGGGCGTGGCGTTCGGCAACATCGTGCGGGGCGTGAAGATCGACCGGAACTTCGAGTACGTCGGCAACTTCTGGGACCTGCTCAACCCGTACGCGCTGCTCGGCGGCCTGGTGACGCTGACGCTGTTCACCTTCCACGGGGCGGTGTTCACGGCGCTCAAGACGGTCGGTGACATCCGGGAGCGGGCGCGGAGGCTGGCGACGGTGGTCGGTCTCGCCACCGCCGTTGTGGCGCTGATCTTCCTGCTGTGGACGCAGGTCGAAAGCGGCGACGGCAAGAGCCTCGTCGCGCTGATCGTGGCTGTGGCCGCGCTGGTCGCCGCCCTGGTGGCGAATCAGGCAGGGCGTGAGGGATGGTCGTTCGCACTGTCCGGGGTCACGATCGTGGCCGCTGTGGCGATGCTCTTCCTGTCGCTCTTCCCGAACGTCATGCCGTCGTCGCTCAATGAGAACTGGAGCCTCACGGTCACCAACGCCTCGTCGAGCCCGTACACCCTGAAGATCATGACCTGGTGCGCGGCGATCGCCACGCCGATCGTCCTGCTCTACCAGGGGTGGACCTACTGGGTGTTCCGCAAGCGGATCGGCACGCAGCACATCGCCGAAGCCGCTCACTGAGTCCGGGCGGGAGGGTGATTCACGGTGATCCACGATGTTTCACGTGAAACACCCTCCCTGGACCGAAGGGCATGTTTCACGTGAAACCAATCGATCCACGACTGCTCCGATACGCCCGAGCCACCCGGCTCTTCCTGATAGCGGTCGTCGGCCTGGGGGCCGTCGGCGCCGGACTGGTCATCGCCCAGGCGATGCTCATCGCCGAAGTGGTCGTGGGTGCCTTCCAGCACGGGCTGTCCGTCGCTGAACTCGGCACTCCCCTGCTGCTGTTGACGGCGGTCGCCTGCGGCCGCGCGCTGGTCTCCTGGCTCACTGAACTCGCCGCTCACCGGGCGAGCGCGGCGGTGAAGTCGGAGCTGCGGGGGCGGTTGCTGGAGCGTGCGGTCGAGCTGGGTCCCGGATGGCTGAGCGGGCAGCGGACCGGATCGCTCGTGGCCCTCGCCACCCGTGGTGTCGACGCCCTCGACGACTACTTCTCGCGCTATCTGCCGCAGTTGGGGCTGGCGGTGGTCGTGCCGGTGGCGGTGCTGGCCCGGATCGTCACCGAGGACTGGGTCTCCGCGGCGATCATTGTGGGGACCCTGCCGCTCATCCCCGTCTTCATGATTCTGATCGGCTGGGCAACGCAGTCCCGGATGGACCGTCAGTGGCGGCTGCTGTCCCGTCTGTCCGGCCATTTCCTGGACGTGGTCGCGGGACTGCCGACCCTGAAGGTCTTCGGGCGAGCCAAGGCGCAGGCTGAGTCGATCAAGCGCATCACCGGCGAGTACCGGCAGGCGACCATGCGGACGCTGCGGATCGCCTTCATCTCGTCCTTCGCGCTCGAGCTGCTCTCCACGCTCTCGGTGGCGCTGGTCGCCGTGACGATCGGCATGCGGCTGGTCCACGGCGAGATGGATCTGTACAACGGGCTCGTCATCCTGGTCCTCGCGCCCGAGGCGTATCTGCCGTTGCGTCAGGTCGGAGCGCAGTATCACGCGGCGGCGGAGGGGCTGGCGGCCGCCGAGGAGATCTTCGCCGTCCTTGAGACGCCCGTGCCGGCGTCGGGTACGGCGGCTGCACCGACGGGGCGCATCGCCTTCGACGGGGTGACGGTCCGGTATCCCGGGCAGTCCGAGGAGGCCGTGGCGGATGTGTCCTTCGCCGTCGAGCCCGGGGAGACCGTCGCGCTGGTCGGGCCGAGCGGTGCGGGCAAGTCGACGCTGCTGAATGTGCTGTTGGGGTTCGTGCCGCCGATCGCGGGGCGGGTGCGAGTCGGCGGAGCCGATCTCGCGGACGTCGATCGGGAGCAGTGGCGGTCGCGGATCGCCTGGGTGCCGCAGCGGCCGCACCTGTTCGCCGGGACGATCGCCGAGAACGTACGGCTCGCGCGTCCCGACGCCGACGACGCCGCCGTACGGAGAGCGCTCGGGGATGCCGGGGCGTTGGAGTTCGTGGACGCGCTGCCCGACGGGGCCGGCACAGTGCTCGGTGAGGACGGTGCCGGACTGTCGGCCGGGCAGCGGCAGCGGCTCGCGCTGGCCCGGGCGTTCCTCGCGGACCGGCCGGTCCTGCTCCTCGACGAGCCGACGGCCGCGCTGGACGGGGCCACCGAGGCCGAGGTCGTGCAGGCCGTGCGGCGGCTGGCGGTGGGGCGGACGGTGCTGTTGGTGGTGCACCGGCCGGCGCTGCTGGGAGTGGCGGACCGGGTGGTGCGACTGGAGGAGCCGACGACTCCCGCTACTGCCGTGAGCAGGACGCCCGCGGTGCATCCGGCCGCACAGGAGGCGCTCGGAGTCGCCGCTCCGCGCGAGTCCGCAACCACCGAGCCGGCGGAGAGCGGCGGCAGTGTCCTCGCCCGCGTCCGTGCCATGTCCGGGCCCCGCCGCAGCCGTCTCGCCCTTGCTCTGCTGCTCGGCAGTCTCGCGCTCGGCAGTGCCGTCGGGCTCATGGCCACCTCCGGGTGGCTCATCTCGCGGGCCTCGCAGCAGCCGCCCGTGCTGTATCTGATGGTGGCCGTGACGGCGACGCGGGCCTTCGGGATCGGGCGGGCCGTCTTCCGGTACGCCGAGCGTCTCGTCTCGCACGATGCCGTGCTGCGGATGCTCGCCGACACCAGGGTCGCCGTCTACCGGCGACTTGAGCGGCTGGCGCCCGCCGGACTGCGCCGTACGCGCCGGGGTGACCTGCTCTCGCGGCTCGTCGCCGACGTGGACGCCCTGCAGGACTACTGGCTGCGCTGGCTGCTGCCCGCCGGTGCCGCCGCGATCGTGTCCGCGGCATCCGTCGCCTTCACGGCGTGGCTGCTGCCCGAGGCGGGCGCCGCCCTCGCGGTCGGCCTGGTGGCCGCCGGTGTCGGTGTCCCCCTGGTCACCAGCGCCGTGGCCCGGCTCGCGGAGCACAGGCTGGCCCCCGCCCGAGGAGCGCTGGCGACGCGCGTAACCGACCTGCTCACCGGCACCGCGGAGTTGACCGTCGCCGGCGCCCTGCCCGCCCGTACCGCCGAGGCACGGCGCGCTGACGGCACGCTCACCCGGATCGCCTCGCGGGCCGCCACCGCCACCGCGCTCGGCGACGGGCTCACCGCGCTGATCTCGGGCCTGACGGTCGCTGCCACGGCACTCGTGGGCGCGCAGGCGGTCGCCGACGGTCGGTTGGGCGGCGTGACGATGGCCGTCGTGGTCCTCACCCCGCTGGCCGCCTTCGAGGCCGTCCTCGGGCTGCCGCTCGCCGTGCAGTACCGGCAGCGGGTGCGCAGGAGCGCGGAGCGCGTGTACGAGGTCCTGGACGCGCCCGAGCCGGTGCGGGAGCCGGAGCGGCCGCGGCAGGCGCCCGCCTCCCCCTTCCCGGTCCTCCTCAAGGGCCTGACCGCTCGGCATGCGGGGCAGGAGCGGGACGCGCTCGCCGGCCTCGACCTGACGCTCGACCAGGGGCGCAGGATCGCCGTGGTCGGGCCGTCCGGGTCCGGCAAGACGACCCTCGCACAGGTGCTGCTCCGCTTCCTGGACGTGGACGCGGGCTCGTACACACTCGCCGGTGTGGACGCGTACGCGCTCGACGGCGACGACGTACGACGACTCGTGGGGATGTGTGCGCAGGACGCGCACCTCTTCGACAGCTCGGTGCGGGAGAACCTCCTGCTGGCGAAGAAGGACGCCACCGAGGACGAGTTGCGCGACGCGCTGAAGCGGGCCCGGCTGCTGGACTGGGCGGACAGCCTGCCCGACGGACTCGACACGCTGGTCGGCGAGCACGGGGCCCGGCTGTCCGGCGGGCAGCGGCAGCGACTCGCGCTGGCCCGCGCGCTGCTCGCCGACTTCCCCGTCCTCGTGCTCGACGAGCCCGCCGAACACCTCGACCTACCCACGGCCGACGCGCTCACCGCCGACCTGCTGGCAGCCACCGCGGGCCGTACGACACTGCTCATCACCCACCGGCTGGCCGGGCTGGAGGCGGTGGACGAGGTCGTCGTACTGGACGAGGGGCGGGTCGTGCAGCGCGGGACCTATGCGGAACTGGCCGCCGTGCCCGGGCCGCTGTGGGGCATGGTGGAACGGGAAGCGGAGGCGGAGTCGCTGGTGGGGGCGGGGTAGCGGCAGCATGCGTCGGCGGATTGCGAGGCCCCGATTAGCCCGCCACGGGTATTTCGGGCGGCGCGCCGAATCCCTCGGCGGCGACAGCCGGCACGGACCGGGCATCGGGGCAGGCGGCGGTGGCACGAAGGTGGTGTGGCAGGCGCCGTACTGAGCCATCCGTGGCAACGGGTCCCCCAGCCGAATGACCTGAACAGGACTCTGGCAGCAGGACCGGGCCAGGATCGCTGACATGCGCTCATCCCGCCGACGTCGGCTGCTTGTTCCGGTGCTGTTGTGCGCGCTCGCCGTGTTCGCCTCCGTGGCGACCGACGCGACGGGCGAGGACGACGGCAGCGGCGCCGGCTCCGGGATCAGTGCCCAGGTCGCGAACCTCTACGAGGACGCGGCCCTGGCGGCGCAGCAGTACGAGGCGGGCCGGCAGGAGGCTGATGTGCAGCGGGCTCGGGCCGAGCGGGCCGAGACGTTGCTGGACCGGCAGCGGCGGGAGATCGCAGTTCTGCACGAGGATCTGGGCCGTATCGCGCGCGCCCAGTACCGCGACGGCGGCGGCCTCCCGGTGGCCGCGCAGCTCGTCCTCGCGGACACTCCGGACGCGCTGATGCGAGGTCAGCACATCTTCTCGCAGGCGAATCTGGCCCTCGCCAACTCCCTCGGAAAGAACCGCCGGGCCGAAGCACGGCTCGCCGCGGACGAGTCGAAAGCCTCGGCGGCATGGCAGGCGCTGGAGCAGCGGAAGAACGAACTCGCCACCTTGAAGGCCACCATCGACCAGAAACTCGAGGAGGCGCGGGGCCGCCTGCAGGGTGAGGCGAACGCCTCGGTCGCGGCCGGCAGTTGCCGCGGCGCGGTCCGGCTCGACCAGCCGCAGACCGCCTTCACGCAGCCGTGGGTCGCGCCCGTGGAGACCTACCAACTGTCCGCCGGCTTCGGCAGCGGCGGCGAACGGTGGGTGAACCGGCACACCGGGCAGGACTTCGCGGTGCCCATCGGGACGCCGGTGCGCGCGGTCGGCGCTGGACGCGTGGTGAGCGTGGCGTGCGGAGGCCCCTTCGGCATCGCGATCGTGATCCAGCACGGGGACGGCTACTGCACGCAGTACGCCCATCTCGCCGCCGTCACCGTCGACGAGGGAGAACAGGTGCGTACCGGGCAGTGGATCGGCCAGTCGGGCACCACCGGCAACTCCACCGGTCCACATCTGCACTTCGAGGTGCGGGTCACGCCGGAGGCGGGCTCCGCGGTGGATCCGGTGCCGTGGCTGGCGGCACGAGGTGTTCCCGTCGGATGAGTGTTCCCGTCGGACGACCGAAGGGGGCGGCCTACAGCCGCTCGGCCAGCATCCGCTCGATCACGACCGCCACACCGTCGTCGTTGTTCGCGACCGTCCGGCCCGAGGCCGCGGCGATGACGTCCGGGTGCGCATTGCCCATCGCGTACGACTGACCGGCCCAGGTGAGCATCTCGACGTCGTTCGGCATGTCCCCGAACGCGACGACTTCCTCGTGCGAGATGCCGCGCTCGGCGCAGCACAGGGCCAGCGTGCTGGCCTTGGAGACGCCGGGGCCGCTGATCTCCAGCAGCGCGCTGGGGCTGGAGCGGGTGACGTTGGCACGGTCGCCGATGGCGAGGCGGGCGGTGGTGAGGAAGCCGTCCGGGTCGAGCGAGGGGTGGTAGGCGAGGATCTTGAGCACGGGCTCGGCGGCACCGGGGCCGTCCGGCGCCAGCAGCTCCTCGGCCGGAGCGAGGTTGTCCGGGATCTCCATGTGCAGCTTCGGATACTCCGGCTCCTGGTAGAAGCCGTATGTCTGCTCCACCGCGTAGACCGTCCCCGGCGCCGCGTCGCGCAGCAGCCGTACGGCATCCAGCGCGTTGTCCCGCGCCAGCTCCCGCACCTTCACGAACCGGTGGGCGCCGGGGCCGCCGTGCAGGTCGACCACGGCCGCGCCGTTGCCGCAGATCGCGAGCCCGTGGCCGTGTACGTGGTCGCTGACGACGTCCATCCAGCGGGCCGGGCGGCCGGTGACGAAGAAGACCTCGATGCCCGCCTCCTCGGCGGCGGCGAGGGCGGCGACCGTGCGCGGGGAGACCGACTTGTCGTCCCGCAGCAGGGTGCCGTCGAGATCCGTGGCTATGAGCCGAGGAGGGATGGTGGCGGCCGGGGTCTCGGGCTGTCGAGTCGCTGAGGTCACCGGCCCATTCTCCCGCATATGCCTGCACGGCCGTGCGGGAGTCCGCACATGTGAGTGGCTGCCGTCCTCATCTGCATGGTTGTGTCCCGTCGGCTCAGTCGAGCTGAACCTGGGCCTCCATGGCGATCTGCTCGAAGACCTTCACGTCGGCGGCGAAGGGCGAGTCGGGGATCGGCCAGTGGACGACGATCTCGGTGAAGCCCAGTTCGCGGTGCCGGCCCGCGAAGTCCACGAACGCGTCGAGCGACTCCAGCGGGCGGCCGCGGTCCGGCGTGAAACCGGTGAGCAGGATCTTGTCCATCGCGGCCGCGTCCCGGCCGATCCCGGCGCAGGCGTCGGCCAGCTTCTCGGCCTGCCCACGAATGGCTTGAATCGACTGTTCAGGAGTGCCGTTCTCGTACAGCTTCGGGTCGCCGGTGGTCACCCACGCCTGCCCGTGCCGTGCCGCGAGCCGCAGCCCGCGCGGACCGGTCGCGGCGATGGCGAAAGGCAGACGGGGCCGCTGCACACAGCCGGGAATATTGCGTGCCTCATGCGCTGAGTAGAAATCGCCCTCGTACGACACCGAGTCCTCGGTCAGCAGCCGGTCGAGCAACGGGACGAACTCGGCGAGCCGGTCGGCGCGCTCGCGCGGCGTCCACGGCTCCTGGCCGAGCGCGGTGGCGTCAAAGCCGGTGCCGCCCGCGCCGATACCGAGCGTGACCCGGCCGCCGGAGATGTCGTCGAGGGAGATCAGCTCCTTGGCCAGCGTCACCGGATGCCGGAAGTTCGGCGAGGTCACCAGCGTGCCCAGGCGCAGATGGTCGGTGACAGCAGCGGCCGCGCTCAGCGTCGGCACGGCACCGAACCACGGGCCGTCCCGGAAGCTGCGCCAGGACAGGTGGTCATATGTGTACGCGGTGTGGAAACCGAGCTGCTCCGCGCGCTGCCATGCCTCACGCGCCCCCTCGTGCCATCGGCGGTACGGGAGGATCACGGTGCTCAGACGCAGACTCATGCCCTCGAGCGTAAGCGGCCGAATGGGTTTCACGTGAAACAGTCACCGACGGTCATCGCACGCGACCGCTGAGCCACGGAGTGAGGCTCAGCATCGGCATGTACTCCCGGTGCGTACGGTCCTCGGGCAGCGGCACGATCAGGAAGCGCCCGGGCGGGAAGCGGCGTACCTTCACGAAGGCGCGGTCGTCGAAGACGGAGCGGACGAAGGCGGGCACGTCGTCACGTGCGATGTCGGGGCATTCGACGCCCTCGACGGTGATCAGCGCGTCGTCGTCGGGGTAGAGGCGGACGCTCACCCGGGGCAGGCCGCCGAACTCGACGTAGGCCTCGTGCGGGAGGGAGCCGTCCGGGTCGGCGGTGACGCCGACGCCCGCGGCGCTGCGGCGGGAGGTCCGGTCGGCGCCGATGTCGTGGGTGACCTCGATCTCACGCACGTACTCCGCGGCGATGGCGCGCAGGGAGGTGACGGCGGCCTCGGTGGTGGGCAAGTGGTCCATACCACTGATCATGCCGGAGTCAGTGCGGCTCGGGAAACCGTAGGTACTGCGGCGGTACGGCCTGCGTCAGCCACACCCCGTTCGCGCTGACGTGGAAGATGTGGCCGTCGCGGTGCATGGCGCCCGCGTCCACGGAGAGCACGACCGGACGGCCCCGGCGGGCACCGACACGGGTCGCGGTCTCACGATCGGGCGAGAGGTGCACGTCGTGCCGGTTCATGGGGCGCAGCCCCTCGGCCCGGATCGCGTCCAGGTTCCGGGCCACGGTCCCGTGGTAGAGGTACGGCGGCGGGGGTGCCGGGGGCAGTCCGAGCTCGACGTCGATGCTGTGTCCCTGGCTGGCGCGGATCCGGGTGCCTTCGATCGCGAAACGCTTCTTGTCGTTGGCGGCGACCACGTGGTCCAGCTCGTCCCGGGTGATGCGGAAGTTGTGCGCTGCGGCCGCGGCGAGCAGTTCGTCGATCTCGACCCAGCCGGCCTCGTCGAGCGTCAGCCCGATCCGCTCGGGCTGGTGGCGCAAATGCTTGGAGAGGTACTTCGACACCTTCACGGTGCGTCTTTCGTCCATCCGATCAGCATGACGCGAGAGACGGGGATCACGCATTTTGTTTTGGTGCGGAGGTTTGATCCACAACCAACTGTAGTTATCCACAGGCTAGTTGGCGGTTCTGTGGACAACTCCCCGACATGTCAGCCCCGTTCGTCAAGGTCGACTGGGGGCACCTCCCTTGACGTGAGCGCGTCCAACGCCCTTGCCCGCACCTCCCGTTCAGCCGCCAGCGCGATGAACTCCGCCGCTTGCTCCGGCCCAACCAGCCGCTCCACTTCCCGAATTGTCTCTTCGGGCACGGACACGGAGCGTGACCTCGGGCGGGTCTGCGAGGCGTCCCCGGTGCCGAGGTGCTGCCTCAGCTGCCGGACCGCCAACAGCCGCATGGCCCGCGCCAGTTCGGCATCCACCGTTTTCTGCGCGAGCGGTCGCAGCCGGCGTACGAGTGCGGCCGCTTCGGTCGCTTCCGCGTCGCTCGGACGGTGCGGTCCCTCCAGGTAGCGGGCGAAGACGTGCTCGGTGGTGAACTCCAGGAAACGCGCCGCGATGTGCTCGACCTGACCCCTCAACTCCCGCAGATGGCCGGAGATCGCGGACAGCGGGACGCCCGCGGCGTGCAACTCGACGGCCACGGCGAGCTCTTGGGGGCTCGGCACGAGGAAGGAGTCCGCGTCGCCGGGCACCGGCTCGAGCACGCCGAGTTCGACGGCATCGGTGACTGCCGCGTCATCGGGGGAGCCGCCGAAGCGCTCGTCCAGCTCGGCCCGGGAGATCCGTACCGCCTCCTCGTCGGACCAGGGGCCGTCGACCTCGACGACCAGCCCGAGCACCCCGCCGAGGCCACGGCCCGCGTCCCACGCCTCCAGGAGCTCCTTGATGGAGGCCAGGGTGTAGCCGCGGTCGAGAAGGTCGGCGATCCGGCGCAGGCGGTCGAGGTGGGCGTCGGAGTAGAGGTTGGCGCGGCCGCGCCGCTCGGGGCGGGGGAGGAGGCCGCGGTCCTGGTAGGCGCGGATGGTGCGGACCGTGGCGCCGCTGAGGTGGGCGAGGTCCTCTATCCGGTAGGCGGCCGCCTCGCTCACGCGGCTGTCCCCGCGGCCGGTGAGCTGCGTCGCGGGGAGTCCGCCGTCAGCCTGCGCCACCGGAAGCGGCGGACCGCGCCACGGCCGCCGCGGTGCTCCCGTCGGCGCACGACGGCGGCCCCTCGCGCGTTCACAGCGGTGGCTCCAGCCGTGCGATCGCCCGCAGCGCGCGCGGGGTGAAGCGGGACATGAGGTGGGCGCCGCGGGCCTCCGGAGTGACCGGTACGACGGCCCCGTTGCGCACGACTGCCCGCAGGATCGCGTCGGCCACCTTCTCCGGCGGGTAGTTCCTGAGGCCGTACAGCCGCGCCGACTTCTTCTGGCGCCGTTTCTCCTCGTCGGCGTCGACCCCGGCGAAGCGGGCGGTCGAGGTGATGTTGGTGTTGACGAAGCCGGGGCATATCGCGCTCACGCCTATCCCCTGCCCGGCCAGCTCCGCACGCAGGCACTCGCTGAGCATCAGGACGGCCGCCTTGGAGGTGCTGTAGGCGGGCAGCGCCTTGGAGGGCTGATAGGCCGCCGCGGACGCGGTGTTGACGATGTGGCCGCCCTGTCCCCGTTCGGCCATCTGCTTGCCGAAGAGTCGGCAGCCGTGGATGACGCCCCACAGGTTGACGTCGAGGACCTTCTTCCAGTCCTCCGGGCTGGTGTCGAAGAAGGAGCCGGACAGGCCGATGCCGGCGTTGTTCACAAGGACGTCCACCACGCCGTACTCGGCGGAGACCTTGTCGGCGAGCTTCTCCATGGCCTGCTCGTCGGAGACGTCGGCGGTCTCCGCCCAGGCCTTGGGGGCGCCGAGCAGGCGGGACAGTTCGGCGGTGCGGGCGGCGGCCTCGGCATCCCGGTCGACGGCCACCACGCGCGCGCCGGCCTCCGCGAAGGCGAACGCGGTGGCCCTCCCGATGCCGCTGCCCGCGCCGGTGACCAGGACGAGCTGCCCGCCGAAGCGGTCGGCGTACTTGCCGGTGGCCCTCACCTCGCTCTTCCCTCCCTCGACGGATGTCACGAACTCGGTGATCCAGGCGGCCAGTTGGTCGGGCCGGGTGCGCGGTATCCAGTGCTTGGCCGGGAGCGTGCGACGGGTCAACTGCGGAACCCAGGACTCCAGTTCGTCGTAGAGCCTCTCCGAAAGGAACGCGTCTCCCAGGGGCGTGATGAGCTGCACGGGCGCGTGTGCGTACGCGTCGGGGCGCGGTCGGCGCAGACGTGCACGTACGTTGTCCCGGTACAGCCACGCCCCGTTCGCCGCGTCCCGGGGCAGTGAGGCGGTCGGGTAGCCGCCGCCGGGGATCTTCTCGAGGCGCTGCAGGATGCGCGGCCAGCGCTTGCCCAGGGGGCCGCGCCAGGCCAGTTCGGGCAGCACGGGCGTGTGCAGCGCGTACACGTACCAGGACTTGGCGCCCTGGCCGAGGAGTTGGCCGACGCGGCGCGGGGTGGGCTTCTTCAGGCGCTCGTTGATCCAGTGGCCGAAGTGGTCGAGGGACGGCCCGGACATCGACGTGAAGGAGGCGATGCGCCCCTCGGTGCGTTGGACGGTGACGAACTCCCAGGACTGCACCGAGCCCCAGTCGTGTCCGACGACGTGCACGGGCCGGTCCGGGCTGACCGCGTCGATCACCGCCAGGAAGTCGTCCGTCAGCTTCTCCAGGGTGAAGCCGCCGCGCAGGGGCTGCGGCGCCGTCGACCTGCCGTGCCCCCGGACGTCGTACGACACGACATGGAAGCGGGGGGCCAGCCGCGACGCGACCTCGGACCAGACCTCCTTGCTGTCCGGATACCCGTGCACCAGCACCACCGTCGGCTGCCCGGGGTCGCCCAGTTCGGCGACGCACAGCTCGATGCCGCCGGTCCGCACCCGGCGCTCCCGCGCGCCCGTCAACCCGCCGTCCTCCCGCGCCACCGTCACTTGTCCTCCGCCCAGCGCCGCACGTGCGGCAGATCGTCGTCCAGCCAGAAGGCGCTCTCCCCGGGGTCCTTGGAGTCGGTGACGACCAGGATCTCCTCGAACTTCGCGCCGGTGCCCCGGAAGCCGAGGTGGGGTTCGACCGCCCACAGGCCCGGCTGCGGCGGATGGTCGGAGAAGCGGTAGGGCGACCACAGCGGGGACCAGCCGTCGCGGTGGCCGTGGAGAGCGTCGCTCGCTAGCCCCTTCAGGGACTGGGCGCCGAATCCGAACAGGTGGGGTGACCAGCGGCGTTGCCTGACCCGGTCGACCTTGTGGGCGATCACGCCGAAGGGGTAGGCGCGGTGCCGGTTGGCGTAGCCCTGGCGGACCATGAGGCGGTCGACGTCCTCGTAGATCGTGCGCAGCGGGCGCCGCTCGCGGACCTCGCGCAGGATCAGCTCGCGGTGTGCCTCCAGGTCGGCCATGAGCTTGTCCTGCACGGGGTTGATCCCCAAGGAGCCCGAGTAGCCGATGTCCGCCGTGCAGCCCTCGTACACAGGGGCCATGTCGAGGATGAAGGGCATCCCGGGCTCGAGTCGCCGGTTCGTCGGGAAGAACTGGAGCGGGATGCGGAAGTTCACGAACGCCGTGCGGTCACCGAACCAGGCGAAGGGCAGATGGAACCAGTCCCGCACGCCCCGCTCGCGCAGCCAGGCGCGCTGCATTCCGGCGGCCTCGCGCTCGGTCACGCCCGGCTGCAGCTGGGCGGCGACCGCCTCCGCGCACTCGTAGGCGAGGCGTTGCACCTGCCTGAACCCCCGCAGCCGCGCGGAGAGTTCACCTGCCACTGCCGTCGTCATGCCACCGCCCCACCCTCGTCCACCTCGACTGCGGTACGTGCCCGTAACTTGACACTGGTGAATGTGACAGTTGTTAGAGGCTGCGTCAATAGGCGGGGTCCGGGCTGTGGATAACTCTGCGTAGCTCTCAGGTAGGGGTTTCCCCTACGGACCCGTACATCTGGAGTCTGAGGCCAAGACAGCTCTGCGGTCTGACGACTGGCGTGGTCCAGGTCACTACCTTCGAAGACGTGACTGTGATCGCGACCGAAAGCCTGAGCAAGCGGTTCCCCAGGGTGACCGCGCTTGACCGGCTCTCCGTGGACGTCGGGCCCGGTGTGACCGGACTCGTCGGAGCCAATGGAGCCGGCAAGTCCACACTGATCAAGATCCTGCTGGGTCTGTCCCCCGCCTCCGAGGGCCGCGCCGAAGTGCTCGGACTCGATGTCGCCACCAAGGGCGCCGACATCCGTGAGCGGGTCGGGTACATGCCGGAGCACGACTGCCTGCCGCCGGACGTCTCGGCGACCGAGTTCGTCGTCCACATGGCGCGCATGTCCGGCCTGCCGCCCACGGCCGCCCGCGAGCGCACCGCGGACACCCTGCGCCACGTCGGTCTGTACGAGGAGCGCTACCGCCCCATCGGCGGCTACTCGACCGGCATGAAGCAGCGCGTGAAGCTGGCCCAGGCCCTGGTCCACGACCCGCAGCTGGTCTTCCTGGACGAGCCGACCAACGGCCTCGACCCGGTCGGCCGCGACGAGATGCTCGGCCTGATCCGCCGTATCCACACGGACT
The DNA here is from genome assembly GCF_042893105.1 of Streptomyces sp. NPDC001663. Lineage (NCBI taxonomy): Bacteria > Bacillati > Actinomycetota > Actinomycetes > Kitasatosporales > Streptomycetaceae > Streptomyces > Streptomyces sp. NPDC001663. The sequence continues at coordinate 199,667 of NZ_JBIAUR010000012.1, forward strand.
TCGGCATCTCGGTCCTGGTCACCTCGCACCTGCTGGGCGAGCTCGAGCGCACCTGCGACCACGTCGTCGTCATCGACGGCGGCAAGCTCCTGCGCTCCAGCTCCACCACGGACTTCACGCAGACCACGACCACCCTCGCGATCGAGGTCACCGACACCGACGAGCACCCGGACGGCACGCGCGCGGTGCGCGAGGCGCTCGACGCGCGCGGGGTGGAGGTTCTCGACGGCAGCAACGGCCTGCCGGGCGCCGGACACATCCTGCTGCTCACCGCACAGGGCGAGGACACCTACGACCTCGTGCGCGACGTCGTCGCCGACCTGGGTCTCGGCCTGGTCCGCATGGAGCAGCGCAGGCACCACATCTCCGAGGTCTTCAAGGACAGCGACGAGCAGCGGAAGGAGGCCGTCGGCCATGGCAGTTGAGCACCCGGTCACCGCCCCCTCGGGCGACCAGACCCGCATCCACAACATCGGCTACCGCAACTACGACGGCCCCCGCCTGGGCCGCTCCTACGCCACCCGCTCCCTCTACTCGCAGTCCCTGCGCGGCTCCTACGGCCTCGGACGCTCCATCAAGTCCAAGGTGCTGCCGATGCTGCTGTTCGTGGTGATGTGCGTGCCCGCGGCCATCATGGTCGCCGTCGCGGTCGCCACGAAGGCCAAGGACCTGCCGGTCGACTACACGCGCTACGCGATCATCATGCAGGCCGTCATCAGCCTGTACGTCGCCTCGCAGGCGCCCCAGTCCGTCTCGCGCGACCTGCGCTTCAAGACCGTGCCGCTGTACTTCTCGCGGCCCATCGAGACCGCCGACTATGTACGCGCGAAGTACGCGGCGCTGGCCTCCGCGATGTTCATCCTGACCGCGGCCCCGCTGCTCGTGCTCTATGCGGGCGCGCTGCTGGCCAAGCTCGACTTCGCCGACCAGACCAAGGGATTCGCGCAGGGACTCGTGTCCGTGGCACTGCTCTCACTGCTCTTCGCCGGCATCGGCCTGGTCATCGCCTCGGTGACCCCGCGCCGCGGCTTCGGCATCGCGGCCGTCATCGCCGTCCTGACCATCTCCTACGGTGCCGTCTCCACCCTCCAGGCCATCGCCGAGAACCAGAACAGCACGAGCGCCATCCCCTGGATCGGCCTCTTCTCGCCCGTGACGCTCATCGACGGAGTCCAGTCCGCCTTCCTCGGCGCGAGCTCGGCGTTCCCCGGAGCGGTCGGCCCGAGCAACAGCGAGGGCGCGGTCTACGTCTTGGTCGTCCTGGGCCTGATCGCCGCCTGCTACGGCCTCCTGCTGCGCCGCTACAAGAAGGTGGGACTGTGACCACGCTCAGCATCGACCACGTCTCCCGCTGGTTCGGCAACGTGGTCGCCGTCAACGACGTCACCATGACGATCGGCCCCGGCGTCACGGGCCTGCTCGGCCCGAACGGCGCCGGAAAGTCCACCCTCATCAACATGATGGGCGGCTTCCTCGCCCCCTCCACCGGCACCGTCACCCTCGACGGCCAGCAGGTATGGCGCAACGAGTCGATCTACAAGCACATCGGCATCGTCCCCGAGCGCGAGGCGATGTACGACTTCCTCACCGGGCGCGAATTCGTCGTCGCCAACGCCGAGTTGCACGGCCTGGGCGCCAAGGCCGCCGGGCGGGCCCTGGCCACGGTCGAGATGGAGTACGCGCAGGACCGCAAGATCTCGACGTACTCCAAGGGCATGCGCCAGCGCGTGAAGATGGCGTCCGCGCTGGTCCACGACCCGTCGCTGCTCCTGCTGGACGAGCCCTTCAACGGCATGGACCCGCGCCAGCGCATGCAGCTCATGGAGCTGCTGCGGCGCATGGGCGACGAGGGCCGCACGGTGCTCTTCTCGTCGCACATCCTCGAAGAGGTCGAGCAACTCGCCTGGCACATCGAGGTCGTCGTCGCCGGACGGCACGCGGCCAGCGGTGACTTCCGCAAGATCCGCCGCCTGATGACCGACCGCCCGCACCGCTACCTGGTGCGCTCCAGCGACGACCGCGCCCTCGCGGCCGCGCTGATCGCCGACGCGTCGACGTCGGGCATCGAAGTCGACCTCGCCGAGGGCGCGTTGCGCATCCAGGCCGTCGACTTCGGCCGCTTCACCGCGCTGCTGCCCCGGGTCGCCCGCGACCACGGCATCCGGCTGCTGACGGTCTCGCCGTCCGACGAGTCCCTCGAGTCCGTGTTCTCGTATCTGGTCGCGGCGTAGGAGGCCGAAGATGTACGACCCCACAGTCGCCCGACTTACCTACCGAGCCCTGCTCGGCCGTCGCCGGGCTCTCATCCTGGGCGCCCTGCCCCTGCTGCTGATCGCGATCTCCGTCGTGGTACGCGGCCTCGCGGGCGCCGACGACCAGACGGCCTCCGACCTGCTGGGCGGGCTCGCGCTCGCCACGATGGTGCCGATCATCGGCGTCATCGCCGGTACGGGCGCGATCGGACCGGAGATCGACGACGGCTCGGTGGTGTACCTGCTGTCCAAGCCGCTGAAGCGGCCGACGATCATCTTCACCAAGCTGATCGTGGCGATCGCGGTGACCATGGTGTTCTCCGCGCTGCCCACCCTGATCGCCGGCTTCATCCTCAACGGCAACGGCCAGCAGATCGCCGTCGCCTACACGGTCGCGGCCCTGGTCTCCTCCATCGCCTACGCGGCACTGTTCCTCCTGCTGGGCACGGTGTCCCGGCACGCGGTGGTCTTCGGGCTGGTGTACGCGCTCGTCTGGGAGGCGCTGTTCGGCTCCCTGGTGCCGGGCGCGCGCACGCTCAGTGTCCAGCAGTGGTCGTTGGCCGTCGCCCACAAGGTCGCCGGCGGGGACCTGGTCACCTCGGACGTCGGACTCACCACCGCGACGGTGCTGTTGATCGCGGTGACCGTGCTGGCCACCTGGTACGCGGGACAGAAGCTGCGGTCGCTGACGCTGGCCGGAGAGGAGTGACGGCTTCCTGAGGGGGGCGCCCGGTTCCTGTGAGGGCGCCCCTGGTTTTGACGGAGGCTTCACCTCTGTACGGGCACACTGGGCAAAACGGAATGCTGGGCTGAGAGGAACGGGGATGGCAGACAACTGGGACGACCTCGTCCTGGACGACGACTTCATACGGTCCGCCGAGTCGACCGAGCCCTCAGCCCGGGCCCGCATGCTCGCCGCCCGCTGGCGCAACGAGGAGCCGGAGCCCCAGCCGTGGCGCTCCGACGAGCCGCCCGCCGGGTGGTTCTTCAGCAAGGGGCGCCGCCGACGGTGGCGGCGCCGCTGACCTCGTACGGCCGATTTATTCGGTGGCGTCCAACTCGTCGTACAGGCACAGTGGTTGTGTCCACACCGCCGGACGTCGACTCCGGCGCCACGTTCTGGGAGAGGAGCCGGGCGATGTCCATGCACGACAGTACGTCCAGCTCCCGTCAGGGCAGCCCGCGGCGGGCTCCGGTGTAGTTACCCCACCGTCGAACCCGCTCCGCACACGGAGTTGCCCGGGGCGACCGCTTCGAGCACGCGATGTCGCTCTCGCGTGGGTCGCCCACCCGGAGGATTGGCCGAGTGGTAAGGCACTGGCTTGCTAAGCCTTGGTCGGGGGTCACACCCCGCGCACGTTCGATCCGTGCATCCTCCGCAAGTCCCGAGCGCTCAGGCGCAGAGAACCACGAAGCTCAGGCGAGCAACCGCTCCAACACCACCGCGATCCCGTCCTCTTCGTTGGACGACGTCACCTCGTCCGCCACCGCCCGCAGTTCCTCGTGTGCGTTGGCCATCGCCACGCCCCGGGACGCCCACGCGAACATCGGGATGTCGTTGGGCATGTCACCGAAGGCGATCGTGTCCGCTGCCTTCAGCCCCAGCCGCCGGGCCGCCAGCGAGAGGCCGGTCGCCTTCGACAGGCCCAGCGGCAGTAGTTCGACGATGCCCTCGCCCGCCATTGCGACCGTGACGAATCCGCCCGCGGCCTCGCGGGCCGCGTCGGCGAGCTCGTCGTCGGACAGCTGAGGGTGCTGTATGTAGATCTTGTTCAGCGGGGCCGCCCAGAGGTCGGACGCGTCCGTGAGCGGGGTCGACGGGAGGGTGCCGGTGACCGCGTAACCCGGGCCCACCAGCACCTCGCCCTCCAGGCCGTCACGGCTGGCCGCCAGATACAGCGGGCCGACCTCCGCCTCGATCTTGGCCAGGGCCACGCCCGCCAGCTGCCGGTCCAGGGTCACCGACGTCAGCAGGCGGTGCGCCCCGGCGTCGTACACCTGCGCGCCCTGGCCGCAGACCGCGAGGCCCTCATAGCCGAGGTCGTCGAGGATGTGCCGGGTCCACGGGACCGCGCGGCCGGTGACGACGATATGCGAGGCGCCCGCCGCGGTGGCCGCGGCGAGGGCGTCACGGGTGCGCTGCGAGACCGACTCGTCGGAGCGCAGGAGCGTTCCGTCGAGGTCGGTCGCGATCAGCTTGTACGGGAACGGTCCGGAGGGAGACGCGGCGCTCACTTGGCGACCGGCTCCAGGACCTCCCGGCCGCCCAGGTACGGGCGCAGCACCTTCGGCACGTACACGGAGCCGTCGGCCTGCTGGTGGTTCTCCAGGATCGCCACGATCGTGCGCGGTACGGCGCACAGCGTGCCGTTGAGCGTCGCCAGCGGCTGCACCTTCTTGCCGTCACGCAGCCGCACCGACAGCCGACGGGCCTGGAAGCTGTCGCAGTTGGAGGCCGACGTCAGCTCGCGGTACTTGCCCTGGGTCGGGATCCACGCCTCGCAGTCGTACTTGCGGGAGGCCGACGCGCCCAGGTCGCCCGAGGCCACGTCGATGACCTGGAAGGGCAGCTCCAGGCCGGTCAGCCACTGCTTCTCCCACTCCAGGAGGCGCCGGTGCTCGTTCTCCGCGTCCTCGGGGGCGACGTAGGAGAACATCTCGACCTTGTCGAACTGGTGCACGCGGAAGATGCCGCGGGTGTCCTTGCCGTACGTGCCGGCCTCGCGGCGGAAGCACGGGGAGAAGCCGGCGTAGCGCAGCGGCAGCTTCTCGGCGTCGAGGATCTCGTCCATGTGGTACGCCGCGAGCGGGACCTCGGAGGTGCCGACCAGGTAGTAGTCGTCCTTCTCCAGGTGGTACACGTTCTCCGAGGCCTGGCCGAGGAAGCCGGTGCCCTCCATGGCGCGCGGGCGGACCAGCGCCGGGGTCAGCATCGGGATGAAGCCGGCCTCGGTGGCCTGCGCGATCGCCGCGTTGACCAGCGCCAGTTCCAGCAGGGCGCCGACACCGGTGAGGTAGTAGAAGCGCGAGCCGGACACCTTGGCGCCGCGCTCGACGTCGATCGCGCCCAGCGCCTCGCCGAGCTCCAGGTGGTCCTTGGGCTCGAAGCCCTCGGCGGCGAAGTCACGGATGGTGCCGTGCGTCTCGAGGACGACGAAGTCCTCCTCGCCGCCGACCGGGACATCGGGGTGCACGAGGTTGCCGAGCTGGAGGGCGAGGCGCTTGGTCTCCTCGTCGGCCTCCGTCTGCTCGGCGTCGGCCGCCTTGACGTCGGCGGCGAGCTGGCCCGCCTTCTTCAGCAGCTCGGCCTTCTCGTCGCCGGAGGCCTTGGGGATGAGCTTGCCGAGCTGCTTCTGCTCGGCACGCAGCTCGTCGAAGCGGACGCCGGACGACCTGCGCCGCTCGTCAGCAGACAGGAGAGAGTCGACGAGCGCGACGTCCTCTCCACGGGCGCGCTGGGACGCGCGCACACGGTCGGGGTCCTCACGGAGCAGGCGAAGGTCAATCACGCGGTCAAGGCTACCGGTGCGGGGATACGGCCCACGACTCACCATTCCCAGCCGTTCCGAAATGAGGCTTACGTTCCGTCATGAGGGAATTGCCGAGCGTGTCAATAAAAAGTGTCTCACTCCCTGGGACGAGGGAGGCTCCGGGCGCCGGGTTGACCTGATTCCCTTGTGGGGAACGGGACTTGGCGCCGGGTTGTCCACAGCGATCCACACCCTCTCCAGAGTTATCCACAGGGTGTGTGGATGATCTGTGGACTTCGGAATTGATCAATCCGAAACGTGGCCGTGAACCCAAGGATTCCCAGGGCAAACCGCATTTACCCTCACTTTCGAGTGTAAATGGGTCACCCCAAAGGATTGCTCAAAGGAAAAGAGTGGACGAAGGGTGATGTGCACGCCGGTGAACCCGAGGGAGGGCTGAGGGCCGATTTGTCGACAGGGTCACGCTTCACTGTCGACTTGTCCCCAGGTCGAGAAGCAAACCTGTGGATAACTTCTGTGGATAACTAAAATCTGCAGGTAAGACCGGGGTCAGAACCGGCCGTCCTGGCAGCGCGCCACCCAGTCCGAGGCCGCGACGAACGCCTCGTCCGAGGTGCCGAGCCGCGGTGCGCTGATGTCCTCGACGCCCACGTCCGCGCGCGGGTACGAGCCGAGGAAGCGCACTTCCAGGCAGATCCGCTTGAGGCCCATCAGCGCCTCGGCCACCCGGCGGTCGGAGATGTGGCCCTCGGCGTCGATGCAGAAGCAGTAGTTGCCGATGCCGGCGCCGGTCGGGCGGGACTGCAGCAGCATCAGGTTGATGCCGCGGGTGGCGAACTCGCCCAGCAGATCGCGCAGACCGCCGGGGTGGTCGTCGCGCTGCCACAGCACGACGGACGTCTTGTCCGCGCCGGTCGGCGCCGCGGGCCGGGCGGGCCGGCCGACCAGCACGAAGCGGGTCTGCGCGTTCTCGGCGTCGTGGATCCCGGTCTCCAGGGCCTCCAGGCCGTACCGGGCGGCGGCGAACTCTCCGGCGAACGCGGCGTCGTACTGGCCCTCCTGGACCAGGCGTGCGGCGTCCGCGTTCGAGGCGGCCGACTCCCAGTGGGCGTCCGGGAGGTTGTTCTTGAGCCAGTTGCGCACCTGGGGCTGGGCGGCCGGGTGGGCGGAGACCGTCTTGATGTCCGACAGCTTCGTGCCCGGCCTGACCAGCAGCGCGAAGGTGATCGAGAGCAGCACCTCGCGGTAGATCATCAGCGGTGCGCCCGCGACGAGTTCGTCGAGGGTGGTGGTGATGCCGCCCTCGACGGAGTTCTCGATCGGCACGAAGGCGGCCTCGGCCTCGCCGGCGCGGACCGCGTCGAGCGCGGACTGCACCGACACGTACGGGATCAGTTCCCGGGTGGCTGCTTCGGGAAGGGTGCGCAGGGCGACTTCGGTGAAGGTGCCCTCGGGGCCGAGATACGCGTAGCTCGCTGGCATGACCTCACCCTAATGGGCTTGCGGAACCGGGGCTCACGCATCTCACGACAGCCTCTCCCGACCGGCTCCGAACCGGCGGGGTCTCACCCCTCCAGCAGCCGCTGCCCCACGTACTCTCCCTTCGCGGCCCCGCCCGGCACCGCGAACAGGGCGCTCGCCTCGTGCCGGATGTACTTCGACAGGGCGTCGCCGCGGTCGAGCTTGCGCTGGAGGGGCACGAAGCCGCGCAGCGGGTCGGCCTGCCAGCAGACGAAGAGCAGACCGGCGTCCGGGACACCGTCCGCGTCGAAGCCGTCGTGGTACGAGAACGGGCGGCGCAGGATCGCCGCCCCGCCGTTCTGGTCGGGCCGCGTGATGCGGGCGTGGGCGTTGATGGGGACGACGTACTCGCCCTTGGCGTCCGCCTTGTCGAGGTCCATCGCGGTTGTCTCGGAACCGCCGGACAGCGGCGCCCCGTTGGACTTCCGACGCCCGATGACGTTCTCCTGGGCCTGGAGCGACAGCTTCTCCCAGTCGTCGAGGAGCATGCGGATGCGGCGTACGACGGCGTAGGAGCCGTTCGCCATCCAGGACGGGTCGCTCGAGCCGGACGCGGGCACGAAGATCCGCTTGTCGAAGTCGGAGTCCGTCGGCTTCGGATTGCGGGTGCCGTCCAGCTGGCCCATGAGGTTGCGGGCCGTCATGGGGTGGGCCGTGGCGCCCGGTGTGCGGTTGAAGCCGTTCATCTGCCAGCGGATGCGGGCCGCGCTGCCCGCGTCCTTCTGGATCGCGCGCAGGGCGTGGAAGGCGACGAGGGCGTCGTTGGCGCCGATCTGCACCCACAGGTCGCCGTTGCAGCGCGCCTTGTCGAGGTGGTCGGAGGAGAAGTCGGGCAGCGGGTCGAGGGAGACGGGCCGCTGTTTCTCCAGGCCGGTGCGGGCGAAGAAGGTGTGGCCGAAGCCGAAGGTGAGGGTGAGCGAGGACGGGCCGGCGTCCAGGGCGACGTCCGTGTCGTCGTGCGTGGCCGCCTCGCCCGTCATCAACCGCTCGGCCGTGGCCGACCAGCGGCGCAACAGGGCTGCCGCCTCCTTGCGGCCCGCGCCCGCTGCCAGGTCGAAGGCGACGAGGTGGCCCTTGGCCTGGAGTCCGTCGGTGATGCCGGGCTGATGTTTCCCGTGAAACATTGCCATGTCCGCGCCGAGGGAGCTGAGCGGAGTGGCCTCGGAGGGCGCGGCGGCATAGCCCACGGCCCCACCGGCCGCGCCGAGGACGAGGCCGGTGGCGCCTGCGGTGCCGAGCAGCTTCCGCCGCGAAATGCCGTCCCCGGAAGGCGTGTTCCGGGAGGCGGTGTCCTGGGGAGGCGCCTCGGGAGTGGGTGCTTCCGGGATGGACTGGTCAGCCATGGTGCGGTTCAGCCGATCTGCGCGTTCTTGGAGACGGTCACCTGGTCGATGTCGGAGGTCCGCACGGTCACGGCGACCTTCCAGTCGCCGGCCATGGGGATCTGGACCCCGTTCGCCGTCCAGTGTCCGGTGGTGACGTGGTCGGGGTTGACGGGCAACGGCCCGATCTTCTTGGCCTCGAGGGTGAAGGCGACCTTCACCTCGGGGACGTCGAAGGCGCGGCCGTTGGGCCGCTGGACGTAGACGTGCATCTCGTTGCCGCCCACGCGCGCGGGGTCGAGGTCGACCGAGACGACGCCCTTGCCGTCCGTGCCGCCCGTGTCGAAGGACATGGTCAGCGTGAGCGCCCCGGACGACGAGTCGGCCGTGGAGGAAGAAGAGGACGAGGAGGAGGCGGCCGCCTTGGCCTCCTGTTCGGTGCGTCCGGGCTCGGTCTGGGTCAGCACGGTGGTGACGGCGAGCAGGACGACGGCGACGCCGGCCTCGGCGAGCACGGTGCGGCGCAGTCCGAACCGGTCGGGGTCGGCGTCGCGCTGCCGCTTCTGGCGGGTGGTGTCGATGGCGGCCTGCTGCCGGGCGAGTTGTGTGGCGCGCTTGGAGTCGCCGCCGGATGCCGGGCCGCCGGAGGTCTTGGCGGACGCGGACTTCTTGGCCGATGCGGCACCGGCGCGGGCGGCGGCGTGCTCCTTCTCGCCCGAAGCGGCGCCCGATGCGGCGTCGTCGGCGGCGCCCTTCGCCTTGCGCGGCTTCGCGACGGCCGTGTCCGCCAGCCGTGCCGTCCACCGCCGCGAGATCGAGGCGATGCCCACGAGCAGCGCCACGAGCCCGATCTTGACGAGCAGCAGCTGCCCGTACGCGGTGTCGGTGAACGCCGACCAGGAGCCGAGCTGGCGCCACGACTGGTAGACGCCGGTCGCGACCAGCGCGAGGACGCTGTAGAACGCGACCTGCGAGAAGCGCCGTACGGCTGTCGACTCGATCGGGGTGTCGGAGCGGTACAGCGCCACGAGGAGCGCGGTGAGCCCGCCCAGCCAGGCGGCGACGGCCAGCAGATGGACGACGTCGACGGGCATCGCGACGCCGGGCTGGAGCCCGGTGGAGGCGTGCTCGGCCATGGCCCAGCTCGCGGCGAGACCGGCGGCCACGACGAATCCGCCGATCGCCAGCCCGAAGGTCAGGTCCCGCTTCTCCTCGTCCTCCCGCTTGTCGTACGCGCCGAAGAGCACGGCGATGAACAGTGCCGCAGCGGCGAGCAGCAGCAGCCGGGAGACCAGTGCCGCGCCCGACTTGGTCTGCAGCACCTGGCTGAGCAGGTTCAGGTCGAAGATGTCGCCGACCTTGCCGGTACTGGTGTAGGAGCCGCGCAGGAGCAGCAGCAGCAGGGTCGCCGAGGTGAGCGCGAGCCACCCGGAGACGACGAGCCGCTGCAGGGCCTTGACGCCCGAGCCGCGCTGCCAGCAGGCGAGTACGAAGGCGGCGCCGCCGACCATGACGATGAAGCCGGCGTACGACACATATCGCCCGAATCCGTACAGCCAGCCGACGACCCCGCCGCCGACCTCCTGGCCGGAGGCGGCGACGGTGGTCTTGGAGGGGGCGCCGATCGAGAAGGTGAATGCGCCGGCGACGGGGTGGCTGTCCGCCGACACGACCTGCCAGGCCACGGTGTAGGTGCCGTCGGCCAGGCCGCTCTTGAGTTGCACGGCGTACGTCGTGCCGCTGACGTCGGTCGGTTTGGCGTTGTCGACGCGCTTGCCCTTGGGGTCGAGCACGCGCACCGAGTCGCCGGACGTGGCGACCTTCTCGGAGAAGGTGAGCGAGACCTGGGTGGGTGCCTTGTCGACCACCACCCCCTGTGCGGGGTCGCTGCCGGTCAGCGCGGCGTGCGCGGAGGCCGGTGCGGCACCGGCGAGGAGCGCTCCGACGACGGCCAGGAACAGCAGCACCAGGGTCCGCACACGGCGGGGGGTGATGGTCTGCGTCACGGTGGTCTCCCTCAGTGGCCGGTCGCGGGGTTGTACGTGGCCGACTTGACCGGCATCTCAACCTTGATCGGGCCGGACTTGGCGAAGTGCAGTTCGACGGTGACCGTCGCGCCCTGCTTCAGCTTCCGCTTCAGGTTCTCGAACATCAGGTGATTGCCGCCGCTCTTGAACACGAGTTGACCATGTGCGGGGACATCGAGGGACTCGACCTCCTCCATGGACTGCCCGACGGTCGTGTGCATGGTGACGCTGCCCGCCGCGCCGCTGGTGACGGAGGTCAGCTCGTCCTTGGCGCCGCCCTTGTTGGCGACGGTGAAGAAGCCCGCGGCCATCTCGTCCGTCACCGGTTGGGGCATGTAGGAGGCGCTGACGGCCAGTTCGGGCTTGTCGTCGCCGGAGCCGCCGCAGCCGGCGAGGGCGAGGGCACCGGTCATCACCAGAGCAGTGGGGGCGAGCCGCCTCACGGGTTCTGCCCCTTGACGATCTTGGGGAGATCCTTGGTGTAGTCGTCGACGTTGGTGTCCTCGCCGTAGAGGACGTAACCGCCGTCGGTCTTCGGCGAGAAGGCGATGACCTGGGTGCCGTGCACCGAGACCGTCTTGCCGGTCTTCTTGTCCTTGTGGGTCGGCTCGATGGAGATGCCGAGGGTGCGGGCGCCGGCCTGGATGGTGGAGAAGTCGCCGGTCAGGCCGATGAACTGGGGGTCGATGCCCTTGAGCCACTTGCCGAGTTCGGACGGGGTGTCGCGCTTGGGGTCGGTGGTGACGAACACCACCTGAAGCTTGTCCTGCTCGGCCTTGGGCAGCTGCTTCTTGGCGACGGCGAGGTTGCTCATCGTCGTGGGGCAGATGTCGGGGCAGTGGGTGTAACCGAAGTAGATCAAGGTCGGCTTGCCCGCCGTTTCCTTGCGGAAGTCGTACTTCTTGCCGTGCGTGTCGGTGAGGACGAGGTCCGGCTTCTCGAAGGGCTTGTCGAGGATCGTCGCGGCCTTCTGCGAGGTGTCCTCGGAGACCACGGCGACGGGCGAGTTGCTGTCGTCGCCGCTGCCGCAGGCGGAGAGGGTCAGGGAGGCTGCGGCGAGCAGAGCGGCCGCGGCGAACGTCTTCTTGCGCATAGAAAAATGTCCCAGATGTGAAAGATCCGGTGTGCACCGGGGTCGGACGGCGGGGCGCAGGCCCTCGTACGAGGGTGTACGCGGCCGAACGACTCCGGTGCACACGGCGGACGAAACTCAGGCGTTGGTGCGTCGACGGCCGGCGAGCACGCCGTACGCCACGCCCAGTGCGCCGACGACGATGCCCACGACGCCCAGCACGCGCGCGGTGGTGTCGCTGCTGTCGGCGGAGACGGAGGTGTCCGCGGCGGTGTTCTCGGTGTCCTTGGAGTCGTCACTGGCCTCTTCGGTGCCCGACGAGCCGTGCGAGTGCTCGCTGTCGGAGGCGGCGGACAGGGCGAGGACCGGGGCCGGGTTCTCGGGCTCGTCCTCTCCTTCCTTCGTCTCCTCGATCCAGCGCACGACCTCCTTGTTGTCGTACGTCTGGAGTGCCTTGAAGACGAGCTGGTCGGCGTCCTCGGGGAGGGTGCCGACGGAGACCGGGAACTTCTGGAAGAAGCCGGGCTTGATGCCGTCGCCGCTCGCGGTCCAAGTGATCTTGGAGACGGCCTCGTTGATCTTCTCGCCGTGCATCTCGATCGGCTTGGCCAGCTTGGCCTTGGTGACCTTGATGTCCCAGCCGTCGATCGGCTCCGGCATCGCCGAGGCCAGCGGGTGGTCGGTCGGGAAGCTGACCTCGAGCTTGGTGGTCGACGCGTTGTCGCGCTCGTTGGGGACCTTGAAGTCGACGACTGCGTAACCGCCCTTGGCGGCCGTGCCCTCGGGCTGCACGCTGACGTGCGCGAAGGCGGGCGAGGACAGGACGACGACGGCAGAGGCGGCGACGGCGCCGGTGGCGGCGAGACGGGAAGCCTTCATGAACGGGTGCACTCCACTTCGAGTGAGGTCTGGTGCTGAAGAGGGGTACGCGTGCGTGGAGATGACCTGCCGGTCAGCAACGGGCACGCGCGCGTGCCGCACGACGGCGGCCCCTCGACCCCGGAATCACGGAGTGGCGGTCGCGTCGCGTCAGGCGGCGATGACGAGTGCGGCGGCGGCCGGCGGGCCGCGCCTGATCACCGTGTGCTGGAGTGCGCAGCCACGGGGCTTCGGCGGCTCGAACAGGGCGGTGCGCGGTGGTCGCGGGCTCGCATCGGGCGCGCCGGGGAGCCCGGCACGCAGGGCGCGTACCAGCGCGAGCGCCCCGCGCAGGGAGCGTACGAGCGCCCCTTCGGCGACCGAATGCGCCGACAGCGCGGACAGTTCGACGAGCCGCAGCAGGGCCAGGTCTCCGCGGCGCAGCAGCCAGCCGGCGGCGATCGCCGCGAGGACGTGGCCGAGCAGCATCGGCAGGGACGGCAGCAGCGAGGCCGGGGACGTCGCGGTGGTGGAGACGGCGTCCGCCGGGTGGTGCATGGAGCTCATGTCCATGGCCGTGTCCGGGGAGAGCCGGGCGTCGGCGAGGATCCTGCGGGCCTGGGCGGGGCTGATCGCCGCCGCGGTGGTCCCGCACACGAGCCGCGCGGCCCGCTCGACCAGGGAGGCGTCGGACATCGACGGCATCGACATCCCGCCGGCCGACGTCGTGTGCTGCCCCAGCCCGAACAGCGTGTGCAGCACGGTCTGCCCGCCCGCGAGCAGCGCCGCGATCCCCGGCAGCGAGCGTGCGCGTCCGGCGAGCGGCACCACGACCAGGGCGGTCCCCACGAATCCCGCGCCCAGCGTCCACAGCGGCACCGTGGCGCAGGAGGCGAGTGTGTGACCGGCCGCGGCCAGCACGACGCAGACCGCGGCGAACACCGCGGCCCTCAGTATCCGGAGATCCCTTCCGGAGCGCGCCGTGCGCTGGTGGGGGGCAGTCATGGCGGGCTCATCATCGCACTGGCCTTATGGGTGCCATACGGCAGGTCCGCAAGATGCCGTACGAACCGGAAGGTCACTTTCTGGTACGAACCGCCCGTACATACGCCGTTTCCGTTCCGGTGCATACACCGATTCCGTTCCGGACGCATCGCCCATATGGGCGGCATCACGTCAACTCCGTGCTTACACCCGGCCACTCGCGGCAATAAGAAACGGTATGTCGAGTCGCGGCCGGGAGGCTGGAGCATGAGCATCTGGTGGTCACTCCATCTCCGGCGTGAAGCTGCGAGCGTCCCGCTCGCCAGACGCCTGCTGCTCGGCACGATGGAGACGGCGGGCGTCGACCCCGACATCTCCTACGACCTCTCCGTCGCCCTCAGCGAGGCCTGCGCGAACGCCGTGGAGCACGGCGCGGTCGGCGCCCACGGCGCGCCCTCGGAGGCGTACCGGGTCACCGCCTACCTCGACGGCGAGAAGTGCCGTATCGAAGTGGCCGACTCCGGCCCGGGGTTCGCGGCCGCCCTGCCGCCGCGTCCCGCCCGCCCCGACGCGGAGCACGGCCGGGGGCTGGGCCTGATCCGGGAGCTCGCCGACCACGTCCACATCGGCAACAAGCCGGGGCGGGCCGGCGCGGTGGTGAGCTTCGACAAGATCCTCAAGTGGCGGGAGGACGCACCGCTGATGGCGGTGTGAAGCACGCAAAGCTCAAACAAAGCCCCGTAACCACCCGGCGGTAACCGGAACTTCAGCTTCCTCAGCATTCACAGCTCCTTCCAAGGCCCGCCATACACCCCTGACGGCCGGCGTCCATACGTTCCGGATCATGACGGGAAACCACAGAGACAAGTCGATCAGCCGGCGCCGCGCCATCGCGGTGACCGGCGGCACGGTCGCGGCGGGCGGGCTCGCCGTCGCCGGTTACCAGTCGGCGTTCGCCGACACGACCACGGACGCCGAGGCCACCGCGTCGGCCACCTCCACCAGCAGCGAGTGCATGACGCTGATGACCAGCGTCACGGAGGGCCCCTACTACCTCGACGGCGCGCTCGTGCGGAAGGACATCACCGAGGGCAAGGCCGGCGTCCCGCTGACGCTGCGTCTGACGGTCGTCGACGCCACCGACGGCTGTACGCCGGTCTCCGGCGCGGCCGTGGAGATCTGGCACTGCGACGCCTGGGGCTACTACTCCGGCTACACCACCGCCAACCCCGGCGGCTCCGCGCCCGCGGAGAGCGAGGAGGGCGACTCCGCGAACGACAACACCTATCTGCGCGGCTACCAGGTCGCCAACGCCAACGGGGTCGTCAAGTTCGAGACGATCTTCCCGGGCTGGTACACCCCGCGCACCTGCCACATCCACGTGAAGGTGCACACGGGCGGTGAGAAGGAGGACGGCACCTACGAGGGCGGCAAGGTCAACTACACCGGCCAGCTCTTCTTCGCCGACGACATCGCCGAGGAGATCTTCACGCTCGAGCCGTACTCCAAGCACACCGGCAGCTACACCGTCCTCGCCGACGACATGGTCTACGACGGCGGCGGCGCCTCCAGCGGTCTGCTGACCCTCAAGGCCGTGCACAAGAAGGACCCGTCCAAGGGCTACAAGGGCTTCCTCACCCTCGGCGTCGACCCGGACGCCGAGAGCACGGGCGCGGGCAGCGGCGGCGGTGGCACCCCGCCGAGCGACGCCCCGACGGGTACGCCGCCCAGCGACGCCCCGAGCGACAGCGCCGGCCCCTCGGCCTCGGCGTCCTCCTCGTAAGGCGCGGCCATGAGCAGTCGCGAGGACGAGACGCTCGCGCAGGCCGCCGTGACGGCGCTGACCGGGCAGCTGGCCCTGGCCCCCAAGCCGGGCCTGCCCGACCCACGTGACCTCGGGGTACCCGCCGGACGTCGAGATCACTGTTCCCTGCGCTGGTCGGCCAAGGCGCTGGCGCCCGGCCTCGCGGCGATGGCCGCCGCCGCCCGCCGCACCGGCGAGCCCACCCCGCAGCTGCGCGCGGAGCTGGGCTCGATCGGGCGGTCAACCGAGCACGCGGTGGGCCTGGCGGGCGGCGGCCACCGGGGCGCCCTGTGGGCGCTCGGCTTCCTCGTCGCGGCGGCCGCCCTCGACCCCCGCGCCGGGGCTCGGGACGTGGCCGCCGCCGCGAAGAAGATCGCCGCCTTCAACGACAAGGGGGCCCCGCGAAGGCCCTCGCGCGGTTCGTCGATCTCCGCGAAGTACGGTGCCGCCGGTGCCCGGGGCGAGGCTCGTGCCGGATTCCCGCACGTACGGCGGGCGTTGGACGCGCTCGCCGCGGCCCGCTCGGCCGGCGCCACCGAGGCACAGGCACGGCTGGACGCCCTGCTCACCGTGATGTCCACCCTCCAGGACACGGAACTGCTGTACACCGCGGGCCCGTTGGGGCTGCGGCACGTCCAGGCGGGCGCCCGGGGAGTGCTGGAAGCGGGCGGTGCGGCGACCGAGGCGGGCGCGCGGGCGCTGGTGGCGCTGGACGCCGACCTGCACGCGCGCGCGTGGAGCCCGCGGGGGAGTGCGGGCCTGCTCGCGGGAGCCCTGTTCCTGGACTCCCTCCCCCTCAGCGCACAAGCGCGGGCTCGGGCTGCCTGACGGCCCGGTCCGACCGGCCGGCGGCCCTGCGCGCCGCCGGCCCCATCGCGTACGACGCCACCACCGTCGCGCCGCCCAGCAGCAGCCACCCCGGCGTCCCCCACCCCACCAGCAGTGACGTCAGCACGAGCGGCCCCAATGTCCGCGCCACCGTCACACCGGTCCCGAAGAACCCCTGGTACTCGCCCACCCGGTCGGCCGGCGCCAGGTCGAAGGACAGCTGCCAGGAACCCGCCGACTGCCCCATCTCGGCGACGACCTGCAGCACCGCCCCGGCCACCAGTGCGCCCACCGCCACCCACGGCGACGCACCGGCCGACAGCGCGAACACCGCGCACGCCGCGAGCATGACCCACCCCGACCGCCGCACCGCACGCGTGGCGGACGCGAGCCCGGTGACACCTCGCGCCATCCGCACCTGGAACACCATCACCGCCCCGGTGTTGAGGACGAACAGTGCGGACACCAGCCAGGCCGGCGCCGCGGTCCGCTCCGCGATCCACAGCGGCAGCCCCAGACTGAGCAGCGGCATCCGCAGCAGCAGAACGGTGTTGAGCAGCGCGACGACCGCGTACGGCCGGTCGCGGAGCACCCCGCGCGCGTCCCGCTTCCGTACGGCCACGGGCGCCACCGCCGGCAGTCGCGACAGCACGCCCGCGCACACCAGGAAGCTCACGGCGTCCAACGCGAACACCGCGAGATACGCCGCCCGTGTCCCGGCCTGCAACGCCAGCCCGCCGAGCCCCGCGCCCACCGCCAGCCCGGCGTTGAGCGTCGACTGCAGATGCGCGAGCAGTCCCGTCCGCTCCCCGGCCGCCACCAACCCCGCCAGCAGCGCCTGCCGGGCCGCCGCCAGACCCGACTGCGCCGTCGCGTAGGCGCAGGCGGCGAGGACGAACGGAACGAACCCCCGCACCACCAGGAACGAACCGACCGCCGCCGCAGTTCCCAGCGCCAGCAGTACGGCCGTCCCACGAGGCCCGCGCCGGTCGGCGAGCCGCCCGAGCGGCACCCCCGCCACCGACCCGACCGCCCATGCGACGGTCAGCCCGAGCCCCACGCGCGCGGGGGCGAGCCCGACGACGTGCGTGAAGTAGAGCGCCGAGGTCACGTAGTAGGCGCCGTCGCCGATCGAGTTCGTCAACTGGGCGAGAGCCAGGACGCGTTGGGGGCCCGCGGGCGGGACGAGGCGATTGGTCATGCCTACGACGCTAGAAGCACATTGGGCCGACGGGCAGACCCAATGGGCGAGCCTTTCGCTGGCCCAATTCAGCTCGCCGAGCCCCTGATTCAGCGATCGCCCAGCCCTGGTTCAGCTGTCGACCAGCACCTTCCCCAACACTTCCAGCGCCTCCGGATAAGCCCGCTCCCGCGGCGTCCCGTACCCGACGACGAGCCCCTGCGGGCGTCCCTCACCGGGCGTGTGCCAGTGGTCGCCCAGGTGTCCGACGGCGAGTCCCTCGGCCTCGGCCCGCTCCAGCACGGCCGCCTCGTCGGCGACCTCCACGAGCGCGTGCAGCCCGGCGGCGATCCCGCGCACGGTGTGCCGGCCGCCGACCCGGTCCAGGAGCTGGTCCCGGCGTCTGCGGTATCTGAGCCGGCACGCGCGCACGTGACGGTCGTATGCATGGCTGTCGATGAGCTCGGCGAGTGCCAACTGGCCGATGGACTCGGTGTGGTGATCGCTGTGCAGCTTGGCGTCGGCGACCGCGTCGACCAGGTGCGGCGGCAGCACCATCCAGCCGAGCCGCAGCGCGGGCCCGAGCGTCTTGGAGGCCGTACCGAGGTAGACGACCTGCCCGGGCGCCATCCCCTGCAGCGCCCCGACGGGCTGGCGGTCGTAGCGGAACTCCCCGTCGTAGTCGTCCTCGACGATCAGCCCGCCACGCGCGCGTGCCCAGTCCGTGAGCGCCCGCCGCCGCTCGGGGTGCAGTGTGACGCCGGTCGGGTACTGGTGGGCGGGGGTGACCACGACGGCCTTGAAGTCGCCCAACTCCCCTGCGCACAAACCCCGTTCGTCCACCCGCACCGGCACCGGACTCCCCCCGTTGCGCCGCACCACCTCCCGGTGGAACGGCAGCCCCGGGTCCTCCATGGCGATCTCGGCGCCGTCCAGCACGCGCGTGAGGAGCGCGAGACCCTGCACATACCCCGAGGTGATCACGATCCGCTCGGGCGGCGCGATGACACCCCGCGCCCGCCCCAGGTACCCCGACAGCGCCGTACGCAGCTCGATACGGCCACGCGGATCCCCGTAGTCGTACGCAAGCAGCGGCGCGGTGGCGATGGCCCGGCGCAGCGCCCGCAACCAGGCCGCCGCCGGAAACGCCCCCACGTCGGGACTCCCCGGCCGCAGATCAAAACGCGGAGTACGCGCGCGTGCCGCCGCCTCCGGCGCATCGGCGTCAACGGACGGCAAGGAGGCGACCTGGGTCCCCGACCCCTGCCGAGCAGTCAGATACCCCTCGGCGACGAGCTGGTCGTAGGCGGCCTTGGCGGTCCCTCGCGAGACGCCGAGTTCGGTGGCGAGCCGCCGGGTGGCGGGCAGCCGCGTCCCGGGCGCCAGCCTCCCGTCCCGCACAGCATCCCGAAGGGCCCGCTCGAGCCCGACCCGGCGCCCGTCACCGTCATCGGTCTCCAGATGCAGATCGACACCGACACCGGACCAGAAGTCGTCCACGACGACCCTCCCCCTAGGTTCGTGATTCCAGGCACGTGAATGGCCGGGCACCTCACTGGTACCCGGCCATCCGGCTCGTATCAGCCCTTGAGCGAGGCCATCCACGCCTCGACCTCGTCCGAGCGCCTGGGCAACCCGGCGCTGAGGTTCCGGTTCCCGTCCTCGGTCACCAGAATGTCGTCCTCGATCCGAACGCCGATCCCCCGGTACTCCTCCGGCACCGTCAGATCGTCGGCCTGGAAGTACAGACCGGGCTCAACCGTGAGAACCACCCCGGGCTCCAGCGTCCCGTCGACATACGACTCCACCCGCGCGGCAGCGCAGTCGTGCACGTCCATCCCGAGCATGTGCCCGGTCCCGTGCAGCGTCCAGCGCCGCTGCAGCCCCAGCTCCAGCACCCGTTCCACGGGCCCCTCGACCAGCCCCCACTCGACGAGCCGCTCGGCCAGCACACGCTGGGCGGCGTCGTGGAAGTCCCGGTACTTGCCGCCCGGCTGCACGGCCGCGATCCCGGCCTCCTGAGCGTCGTACACGGCGTCGTAGATCTTCTTCTGGATCTCGCTGAAGCGCCCGTTGATCGGCAGCGTGCGCGTGACATCGGCGGTGTAGTACGTGTGCGTCTCGACGCCCGCGTCAAGGAGCAGCAGTTCACCGGAGCGCACCGGCCCGTCGTTGCGCACCCAGTGCAGCGTGCACGCGTGCGGCCCGGCGGCGGCGATCGTGCCGTAGCCGACGTCGTTGCCCTCCACGCGCGCGCGGAGGAAGAACGTGCCCTCGATGTAGCGCTCGGAGGTCGCCTCCGCCTTGTCGAGGACCTTCACGACGTCCTCGAAGCCACGCACGGTCGAGTCGACCGCCTTCTGCAGCTCACCGATCTCGAACTCGTCCTTGACCAGCCGCGCCTCGGAGAGGAAGACCCGCAGCTCCTCGTCGCGCTCGGCGGTGACCTTGTCGGTCAGGGCGGCCTCGATGCCCGCGTCGTAGCTGCGCACCACCCGCACCGGACCGGTCGCCTCGCGCAGTGCGTCCGCCAGCTCGCGTACGTCGGAGGCCGGGATGCCGTACAGCTTCTCCGCCTCGGTGAGCGAGTGCCGGCGGCCGACCCACAGCTCGCCCTGGCCGGAGAGCCAGAACTCGCCGTTCTCCCGGTCGGAGCGCGGCAGGAGGTAGATCGTCGCGTCGTGGCCCTCGGCGTTCGGCTCCAGGACGAGGACGCCGTCCTCGGTCTGGTTGCCGGTGAGGTACGCGTACTCGACCGACGCCCGGAAGGGGTAGTCGGTGTCGTTCGAGCGGGTCTTGAGATTGCCCGCCGGGATCACCAGTCGCTCACCGGGGAAACGCGCCGAAAGCGCGGAGCGCCGCGCGGCGGTCTCGGCGGCCTGGGCGATCGGCTGCAGGTCGTGCAGCTCCGTGTCGGCCCAGCCGGACTTCATGCTCTCGGCCAGCTCGTCGGACACGCCCGGGTACAGGCCGTTCTTGCGCTGCTTGATCGGCTCTTCGCTCTCTTCCGGGGTCTCCGGGGTGAGCTCCTCCGCCACGGTCATCCTCCTCGATACGGCACTGGACCCCCTCCATCGTACGGTCGTACGGAAGGGGGCCCAGGGCCGGAAGACCTGTTACCCGTGACTACTCGAAACGCGCGGCCAGCAGGACCACGTCCTCCTCGCCGTCCGCCGCGTCCAGCCCGTCCGGCAGCACCGTCCGCAGCACCTGGTCGACGATCGCGTCGGGGTCGTGCCGCAGTGCCCTCGGCACGCCGGCCGCCGCCGCGTGCAGCCGGGCGAAGGCGCGGTCGGTGGCGTCGCCGGTGCGGTGCAGCAGGCCGTCGGTGTACAGCAGCACCGTCTCGCCGGGCTCCACTTGGAACTCCACGCTCGGCGCCTCCCAGCAGGCGAGCATGCCGAGCGGCGCGGAAACCGACGTCTCCACGAACTCGGTGCGCCGATCGCCGATCAGCAACGGCGGGCTGTGCCCGGCACCGGCCAGCGTGATCTTGCGCAAAGAGGGCTCGCAGTACGCGAAAAGGGCGGTCGCGGAGCGGGCGGGCTCGGTGAGGCGGAGCAGCAGCTCCAGGTCGGACAGGACCGCGACCGGGTCCTCGCCCTCCATCACGGCGTACGCGCGGAGCGAGGCCCGCAGTCTTCCCATCGCGGCGACCGCGCTCGGCCCGGAACCGGTCACGGAGCCGACCGCGAGGCCCAGCGCCGCGTCCGGCAGCGGCAGCGCGTCGAACCAGTCGCCGCCCCCGCGCGGGCCGGTGCGGTGCCGGGCGGCGAGCTGCACTCCGGCGACGCGGGGGAGCCGGGACGGCAGCAGCTCCTCGGCCATCGTCGCCATGCACGCGCGCGTACGCTCCAGCTCGACCAGCCGGGCCAGGTGTTCACCGGCGTAACGGGCGTACAGCCCGACCAGGTGCCGCTGGCGCTCGACCGGCTCGGCGGGCTCGTCGTACAGCCATACGGCGGCGCCGAGACGGTCGGCGGACTCGGTGGCCAGGGGGAGCGCGTAGCAGGCGGCGTAGCCGAGGCGGGCGGCCACCTCGCGGTGCCGGGGGTCGAGGCCGTCCTCGGCGAACAGGTCCGGCTGCGCGATCTCACCGTCCGCGCCCGGCAGTCCGTCCAGGATGCGGCCGTACGACATGGCGCTGCGCGGCACGGTCTCGATGTGACCGAGGTCGGCGCGGGCGAGGCCCAGGCCGATCGTCGTGTCCGGACCGAGCCCGTCGCCCGGTTCCAGCACGACGAGACCGCGCCGGGCGCCCACGAGGGCGGCTCCGGCGTGCAGCAGTTCGCTCAGGGCGTCGGCGAGTTTGTCCGTGCGGGCCAGGCGTTCGGTGAGTTCGTGGAGTGTCGTGAGGTCGGAGACCCAGCCGGCGAGCCGGTCCTGGAGCAACGCCCCCGGTGGATGCGGCGGGGAGACCGGAGAGGTGCCCGAGGTGTGGGGCGCGGGCGCGACAGTGTGTGCGGGCGAGGGAACCGTTGAATCGATTCCGGCCACTTTCGGAGCGTGAGGGGCGTTCATGGCGTCCGGCTTTCCGACCGGTGCGTATTGCTCAAAAGCATCGCAAACCCCCATGTCATTCTGCGCCGCTAGCAGTGTCTCCACATGTACACGCACTCGTGAGGGGATGTCCAGCATTGTCCTGCCGGGATTCCTGGTGTCCATGGGCTACCAGTGGTCCCCTTGCCAAAAAGCAAAGTTGGCTTAAAACTGACTCGGGTAACGGGGTATTGCGGTCGACTGGCCTTGCTCCACAGAGCGTCACAGCGGTCGTGATGGGTACGTACTCGGAGAAGGCCAGGGGTGGTTGACAGCCACCCGGAACCTGGTGACCGACCCGGGCGTCTTAGCCACCGACGACCGCGCCCCATCCTCCCGTGGCGGAGGCGAAGAGAAATACGCGGGACGGCAAAACGCCAGACTTCGCCACCCCCACGCCACGCCCATGCTTTTGATGGATGCAGCATGGACGAGGCTGCCGCGGATGCAGTCAACGTTCGGCCCATAGGGGTTCCCCTTGCCTCAGGCAGGGGTGTGATGCGCCAACAGGTACGCACAGTGAAGTGATCGACACACGATGTGATGTGGCCCCCACGGTGTTGCCAGCGGTGCAACGGAAAGGAACGAGCGCTCATGCGCGAGATCCTCGGAAAGCGACGCAGGCTCCTGTCCAAGCGCAGCGACGGAAGGCCTGAGTTGATCAGCGCGGCCCTGACCTTCGCGACGGAATGGCAGTGGCCCGTACTCCCGGGTGTGGCGGCGGACCCGCAGGGGCGTTCCCGCTGCGGCTGCCCGGACCCCGAGTGCACGGTGCCCGGCGCGCATCCCTTCGACCCCGGCCTCCTCGCGGCGACCACCGATGCCCGCATGGTGCGCTGGTGGTGGGCCAACCGGCCCGCCGCGCCGATCGTCCTGGCCACCGGCGGCAAGGCCCCCTGCGCGGTGAGCCTGCCGGCGCTCGCCGCGTCGCACGCCCTGACCGCGCTCGACCGCATGGGCATGCGCCTCGGCCCGGTCGTGGCCTCGCCCAGCCGCTGGGCGATCCTGGTGAAGCCGTACTCCATGGAGCAGTTGGGCGAGCTCCTCTACGCCAAGGACTTCGTCCCCGGCTCCCTCCGCTTCCACGGCGAGGGCGGCTACCTGGCCCTGCCCCCGTCCGAGACCGGCGAGGGCGAGATCCGCTGGGAGCGCGCTCCGCTGCCCGGCTCCGCCTCCCCCTGGGTGCCCGACGTCGAGCCCGTGGTGGACGCCGCGGTCGAGGCCCTCACTCGTACGGGTGTGAGCGCGCCCGAGTTGTAGGGGTGTCGGGCGCGCACGGAACGGCGCGCCCGGATGCGGTCGTTATCTTCCGGAGTATGAACCTCCGTCTGCCCGCTCTCGCGGGCATCGTGGTGTGCGCGATTGCGCTGCCGCTGGCCGTGGCATCCGCGGGACAGGTGGGTGACGAAGGCCGCGTCGTCGTACGTGCCCCCGCACGTGAAGCCGTACGTTCCTCCCCGCGCGACGAGGACGCCAAGGCGCCTCCCGCGACACCCACCGCCTCCGCCCTCCAGCTCGGCCTGGGCCTCGCCACCGCCGCCCGCTGCGGCCCCCAACTCACCTCCCCCGACGGCATCGAGGCGCAGACCTGTGTGCTGACGCAGGGTGAGGACACCTGGGCGCGCACCTACTACCGCAACGCGACCGGTGACGCCCTGGACTCCGCACTGAGCCTCATGGGGCCCGGTGGCCGGACCCTGCAGATGAACTGCGTCGTGAGCGCCGGGGACGAGCCGGAGATGTGCGAGACACCGCGGAAGCGCACCAAGGGTGCGCTGGACGCCTACACGGCGGTTGCGGAATTCGCGCCACGGGCCGGGAGTGGGCCGCTGCTACTGCGGTCCGGGAGCAACTCCGGGGAACCGGGGGCCAGTTGACGGACAGCTGCGTTCCGTCAAGGAACCGTGCACATGAAAAGACCCGGTTGCTGGCGACGGGGGATGCACCAGCAACCGGGCTACTGGAACGGTAACAAGAGATCCGCGGTTCGCAAATTCGATCCGGTCTTTCCAGTCACGTATTTGCTTGTTCCTAGCGGGACTTGTGACCGGACTCACCGATTCCGCAAGATCCGGTTCGGCTGACCGGTCGGTCAGCCGAACCGAGTCTCGTCACCGTCTGTCAACTGAGCGTGACCTGCCGGTTGGTGAGACCGCCGCGCGCGCGGCGCTCGTCGGGGGTCAGCGGCGCGTCCGAAGCGAGGGCCGCGGCGAGGCGCTCGGCGAACTCTGCCGCCGGCTTCTCGATGTCCTCCGCCGAGACCCCGCTCGGCAGGTCCCAGACCGGGACGGTGAGCCCGTGAGCGCGGAAGGAACCCACGAGGCGGGTTCCTTCACCGAGGTTCGACCGCCCCGCCGCGTGCAGCCGCGCGAGGGCGTCCAGAAGCTGCTCCTCCGGGTGCGGCATGACCCAGCGCAGGTGGTTCTTGTCCGGCGTCTCGCACCAGTAGGCGGCGTCCACGCCCGTGAGCTTCGCGGTCGGGATGGCCGCGGCGTTGGCCCGCTCCAGGGAGGCGGTCACCTCCGGGCTGGCGTTCTCGGAGTCCGGGACCCAGAACTCGAAGCCGCTGTGCACAACTGGCTCGAACGCGCCTTCGGGGTCGAGCAGATCCTGCAGCCGCGGACCGTCGGCGGGAGCGCGACGGCCCTCGACCGGGGTGCCCGGCTCGGCAGTCAGTGCGCGCTGGAGGGTGTCGGCGAGGTCGCGGCTGATGTCGCCGGACGCCGTGTCGTTCTGCAGGCCCAGCAGTACTGAGCCGTCGTCGCGGCGCAGGGCCGGCCAGGCCATCGGCAGCACCGTCGCGAGCGTGACCGAGGGGACGCCCTCGGGGAGGCCGCCCTTCAGCGGCAGCTCGACGGTCGCCGCCGGCACCAGCTCGCGCAGCGCCACCCAGTCGCACTCGCCCGCAAGTCCCTCGAAGGGGCGATGCACCAGCTCGGTCACGGCGTGCGCGGCGGCCCGTCCGTGACAGGCCTTGTAGCGGCGGCCGCTGCCACACGGGCAGGGTTCGCGTGCGCCGACAACCGGAAAGTCTCCATCAGCGCCTCCGGCGCGGGCGCCGTCGCTGATCTGGGGGCGCTTGGCCTTCGTCTGAGGTCGCTTCTTGGCCATCGTGGGTGTCTCCCGGTTACGGCTCGTCTCGTACGGCGGGAGCCTAGCCGTTCACGCCGTGACCCACGGGGACCTGTGGACAGCCAGGTGCTCAGTCCAGGTCGTCGAACGCGTCCGCGAAGCCCAGGCCGGGCATGGCCGGAATCCTCGAGACCGACGGGGTCGTGACGCGCGTAGCGAAGTTGTCACGGATGCGCCCGGCGTCCGGATCATGAACGTCGTCGTGCACGACGACCCACACCGTGACCTCGCCCCGGGTGTCGTCGCGGACGCCCCAGTCGTCGGCCAGCGCGGTGATGATGTTCAGCCCGCGGCCGCCGTGTGCGGTGACCGAGGGCGTGGCCGGAGCCGGGCGGGTGGGCCCGCCGCCGTCCGTCACCTCCACCGTGAGCCGTCCGCTCACGTCCACGCGCCACGCGGCCCGGACGTCTCCGTCCCCGGCGAGGGCGTCGCCCAGGGGCCGGCCGTGCTTGCACGCATTGCTCAAGAGTTCGGAAAGAATCAGTACGGCATCGTCAATGACCGCTTCCGAGACGCCGCCTGTGCGCAGTTGCTCGCGCATACGGTGTCTCGCCTCCCCCACGCCCGCAGGGCCATGGGGTACGGCCATGCTCGACGACGTGGGCACCTCCTGTGCCACCACCAACGCCACCCCCGAGACCTCCTTTGCCCCACGCCACGGTGTGGATGCCCCATTGGCCTGTACCGGAAACCGGCCAATCCAGGTCCGGTGACGCATTCGCAACGATCGAATACGGACCGAACGCGCCGGAGCACTCCCTGTAGTCGTGTGGCTGGTTTTCGACGGTGTCCGGAATCGGAGGATGATGCCAGTGGGGTGGAAGGGTCAAGGGTTCTTCACAGGTCTTTACCAGTGACACATGTCAATGAGCGGTCAACGGCCGAGTTGGCGCAGCACCGCGCGCGGGCGGTTGGTGATGATGGCGTCGACGCCCAGGTCGACGCAGAGGTCCACGTCTTCGGGCTCGTTCACCGTCCACACGTGCACCTGGTGGCCGGCCCGTTTCAGACGCTCGATGTACGCAGGGTGATTGCGCACGATCCGGATCGAGGGGCCCGCGATCCGGACACCGGCCGGCAGCCGCCCGTCGCGCAGCCGGGGCGAGACGAACTGGAGCAGGTAGACCGTCGGCAGCGTCGGCGAGGCGGCACGCACGCGATGCAGCGACCGCGCCGAAAAGCTCATCACGCGCACCGGCGACTCGGCGGCCGAGGCCGGGGCGTCCAGCCCGAACCGTTTCAGCAGCATCAGCAGCCGCTCCTCCACCTGTCCCGCCCACCGCGTCGGGTGCTTGGTCTCGACGGCCAGTTCCACCCGCCGCCCCGCGTCCGCGACCAGCTCCAGCAGCCGCTCCAGGGTCAGTACGGAGGTGTCCTCGCGGTCCTCGGGCCGGAACTCCCAGTCGGGCTCCTCGTCGCGGGTTCGCCAGAACTCGCGCGTCTTGCGCGAGCCGAAGTCCAGCGCCGCGAGATCGGCGAGCTCCAGCGCCGAGACCGCACCCCGCCCGTTGGACGTACGGTTGACGCGTCGGTCGTGAACACAGACGAGATGGCCGTCCGCCGTCAGGCGTACATCGCACTCGAGGGCGTCCGCACCGTCCTCGATCGCCTTCTTGTACGCGGCCAGGGTGTGCTCGGGGGCCTCTTCGGAGGCTCCGCGATGGGCGACGACTTGAATCCGGTGATGCCGTGCGTGGGTCACCGCGTCATGGTGCCACCGTGAGGGGGTGGTCGTGCGACCGGAGGAACAGAGGTTGCGTCCCTTTTGCCTGTCATGGCCTATATAAGGAAAGGCCGCGGACCCACAGGCACCGCTTATGGTGCCCTGACGGCGCATGGGAAAAGCTGACGGCATACAAAGAGAACATGCACAGCTGCAGCGCACGGACCGTCGACCAACGTGAACGGGCGTGACCGAGTGCGACCGAGAACAACAGCCGTGGATCGAGGAGAGAAGCTGTGAGCACCGAGAACGAGGGCACCGCGGTACCCCCGGCCCCGTCTGCACCCCCCGTGCCGGTGGACGCTCCCGCTCCCTCGGCACCTGCCGTCCCCGACGGGGGCGCGCCGACCACTCCACTCCCGCCGACGCCTCCGAGCGCCTCCGGCGCCCAGGAGCAGGAGCTGGTACACGCCGGGCACGCGCCCGCGTACGCGTCGACGGAGTCCAGTGGCGCCCAGCAGGGCTCCGGAGGCTCGGCCCCGGACGCCTCCTGGCCGCCCCCGCCGCCCGCCACCCCGTCCTACGCCGACGGCGGCAGCGGCTCCAACTCCGGCTGGGGCTCCTCGTACCAGCAGCAGCCGTCCTCCCCGAAGTCCGGCCGCGGCGGTCTCGTCGCAGCGATCCTGGTGGCCGCGCTGGTCGCCGGCGGCCTGGGCGGCGGTCTCGGCTACACGCTGGCCAAGAACAACGACAACAACACCGGCTCGACGACGGTCTCCGCCTCCGACAGCGGCGGCTCCGTCAAGCGCGACCCGGGCACGGTCGCGGGCGTGGCCGCCAAGGCGCTGCCCAGCACGGTCACCATCGAGGCCGAGTCCAACAGCGGCGAGGGCGGCACCGGCACGGGCTTCGTCTTCGACACCCAGGGCCACATCGTCACCAACAACCACGTCGTCGCGGACGCGCTCGACGGCGGCAAGCTGACGGCGACCTTCCCGAACGGCAAGAAGTACGACGCCGAGGTGGTCGGCCATGCCCAGGGCTACGACGTCGCGGTCATCAAGCTCAAGAACCCGCCGTCGGACCTCAAGCCCCTGACCCTCGGCGACTCCGACAAGGTGGCGGTGGGCGACTCGACGATCGCCATCGGAGCCCCCTTCGGCCTGTCCAACACGGTGACGACGGGCATCATCAGCGCCAAGAACCGCCCCGTGGCCTCGAGCGACGGCACCGGCAGCAACGCGTCGTACATGAGCGCCCTGCAGACGGACGCCTCGATCAACCCGGGCAACTCCGGCGGCCCGCTGCTCGACGCCTCGGGCAACGTCATCGGCATCAACTCCGCCATACAGTCGACCAGCGGCGGCGGCCTCGGCGGCACCAGCCAGTCCGGCTCGATCGGCCTGGGCTTCGCCATCCCGATAAACCAGGCCAAGTACGTGGCCCAGCAGCTGATCAAGACCGGCAAGCCGGTCTACGCGAAGATCGGCGCCTCCGTCTCCCTGGAGGAATCCTCGGGCGGCGCGAAGATCACCGACCAGGGCGCCGGCGGCGCCTCCGCGGTCGAGTCCGGCGGCCCCGCCGCCAAGGCCGGCCTCAAGCCCGGCGACGTGATCACCAAGCTCGACGACCACGTGATCGACTCCGGCCCGACCCTCATAGGCGAGATCTGGACCCACCAGCCCGGCGACAAGGTCACGATCACCTACGAGCGCGACGGCAAGACCCACACGGTCGAGCTCACCCTGGGCTCGCGCACGGGCGACAGCTGACCCGCCCACGGATCCGTCCGTCACTTCCGTCCCCGCGCCGCCGATCAGTCGGCGGCGCGGGTGCGTTGCCCGAGCCCCCCGAGGCCGGGCCTTGCACCTTCCTGCCCCTGCCCCCGCGCGCAAGTAGTGCTCGCTTGCCGCAGCCGAGTCCGGCATCGGCGTTTGCGGGGAGCGGATCACGCCGGGGTGCGTCGCCCACTCGGCACGCGCGCCCGTACGTCCCGCCGAGAGCATCGACTTCCAGGACCTGTTTCGCTTGAACGGCATCTCGAAGATTTCGGCGAACAGCCATGCCGCCAGGAGCGATACGGGCAGCCCCAGGAGCAACGTGAAACAGAATGTGGGCAGTCCGGCCGATACGTGGTCCGGGGCGATTTTCCGTACGACGATCATGACGATCGGCAGGTGAATGAGGTAGAGGCTGTAGGAGAAGTTGCCGAGGCTGCGCATGGGCCGGGTGGCCAGGAACCGCATCAGGATGGCGGGGCGCCCGGTGGCGACCGCCGCGATGAACATCGTCATGGCGGGCGCGATGAAGAGGTCCACCCAGAAGTAGTGATGCACCGTCCACGCCGATCCCTTGACGGCAATGAGTGACAGCACCGGAACGACTGCCAGGGCGGCGAGCCAGTGCCAGGGCAGGCGCCGGATCCTCTCCCGCGCGACAAGGACTCCAGCACCGACCAGGCCGGCGACGAATACGGGGGCGAGATTCGGGGTCAGCCAGTAGTCGCCCTCGACCGGGGTGCCGTCCTCCGCCGACAGGCCGCGTACGACCGCGAACAGGGTCACACCGGTGACCAGGAACACCGCGCCCAGGCGTCGCCGGACGTAGAGCAGGAGCGGGAAGAGGAGATAGAGCTCCGCCTCCACGGCGATCGACCAGAACGCACCGTTAGGCGTGTGCGCCGGGAACAGGTCCTGGAGCAGGAAGCCGTACACGACAACTGTTCTGTCGGTCGGCGGACCGTGATGCGAGGCGGGTACCACGAAGACGGCGATGATCAGGCTCAGTGCGAGTGCCGCCCAGTACGGCGGAAGGATTCGCCAGGCCCGTCGTCGTAGGAACCGGGAAATGCTGCCCTGATGCCAGCCGTGGCGTGCCGGAGAGATGGCCAGCGAGAAACCGGACAGCACGAGAAAGAAGACGACGGCGAGACGGCCGTACATCAGCCAGCCCAGCCAGGACGGGCCCGAGTTCTCGGGAAAGCCCGAGAAGCTCAGCAGCCAGCAGTGGAAAAGGACCACGTACAGCGCGGCCAGACCGCGGAGTCCGTCCAGACCCCGCACCTGGCTGGTGCCGTTCATTTCCAGGGAAATCGTTCGGCCCTTCCTCTCGGCACCAAGGTGACCCTCCGGGGCGGCCGCTGCGCCACCCATCGTGACTCGTACGTCGCACGGAGCGAGGAGGTTCAACTCTGGCGAGAAGGTTGCACCCGTATGACCAATTACGGACCCTGTACCAAATCGGGCGCAAGTCCGTGCCGGTCGGACCCCATCTGGACCACGCCCCCCACGGCCCGCCGTGATCCCGGTACGCTGTACCCGCTCCGTCCCAGGTGGGCGGCAGCGGAGGTGGGTTGCCCGAGCGGCCTAAGGGAACGGTCTTGAAAACCGTCGTGGCAGCGATGTCACCGTGGGTTCAAATCCCACACCCACCGCATGTGAACGGCCCCTGACCAGCCAACTCGGTCAGGGGTCGTCGGCATGTCCGGCCACCGTGACCGCCCGGTGTCCCCCGTGATTCCCCGCTCGATCGGGCAGACGAAGAAGGCACCAGTGCCCAAGCCCTAGCGCGGGCTACTGGTGGAGTGCTCGGCGCAGCGCTTCGATGGCCATCGTGCGTGCGACAACGGTCGCTTTGGAGTCGCGGAGGCTGTCGAGCATGAGGAAATCATGGACCATCCCCAGCACTCGTACCGCCGTGACGTCCACTCCCGCCTCGCGCAGCTTGGATGCGTACGCCTCGCCTTCGTCACGCAGCACATCGGCCTCATCGGTGATGACCAAGGTGGGGGGAAGACCGCGGAGTTGCTCGATGTCGGCGCGCAGTGGTGAAGCATAGATTTCGGCGCGCTGCTCGGGGTCGGTGGTGTAGGCGTCCCAGAACCACTTCATCCCGTCGCGAGTGAGGTAGTAGCCGTCGGCGAACTGCTGGTACGAAGGGGTGTCGAAGTCGGCATCGGTGACCGGGTACAGCAGCACCTGGGCCGCCAGGCGAACATCGCCGCGTTCCTTGGCCATCAGCGCGAAGACGGCGGACATGTTGCCGCCGACCGAATCGCCGCAGACCGCCATCCGGGAGGCATCAAGGTTCCGCTCCTCGGCGTTCTGGATGATCCACTTACCGACCGCGTAGTTCTGCTCGATCTGAGTGGGATACTTCGCCTCAGGGGCCAGGTCGTAGACCGGGAAGACCACCGCGGCATCCGTTCCGGTCGCCAGTTCCCGGACCAGTCGGTCGTGGGTATTCTCATCGCCGAACACCCATCCGGCACCATGAATGTACAAAACCACCGGGAGGGTTTTCGTCACCCCCTGGGGACGGATGATTCGGGCTCGGACCTGGCCGTATTGGCCTGCGTCGACGCTCGCCCACTCCTCGTCCACCGCGGGCTTGACCACCCCCTGGCCCGCCTGCAGATCATCAAGGATCTCTCGGCCGTTCTCCGGCGGGACTTCGTAGAGGCGCGGGTGCGGCTTCGTGGAATCCGCCAGTTCCTGGGCCTCAGGCTCCAGGACTGGCGTCGGGAGCAACGAAGAAGTAGCCATGGTGCGCCTCCTGCCTCAGAATTCGGTCGTGACGGCCAGGCCCAACCGTCTCCCATCGTCTCTCAGCAGCGCAGCGGTGCAACTCTGGCAAGGTGCGGGAGCGTGCGTCATTGGCGACCGGCTCATGCAAACTCGCAGCTTGCGCGGGATAGGAGTCGCCACCGACCCGGTGCCCCCTGAACGCTGCCACTACGTTGGCGAATGCTGCGAGAACGGCCGGTCGATCGGACGGCGCGGTGCCACGGAGTACGACGATCGAGAGTCACACCCCACTCTTCCGAACTGCCAACCAAATTACGGAGCGACTTTGGGCTGGAGCTGCTTTGGGGACTGAGCGCTTCACGTATCAGGCAGGCGTACCGGGTTCTCTCACAGATCATGCGGGCGGCGGTCGACAGCCGAACATTCTCACGCCGCTCGAAGCCTCCCGCATCGTGAAGAACGCGGCAAAGCCACATGACCTGTTGATTGCGCTCCTTGCCTTGGGGTGCCGGAACGCTTCCGGCACCCCAGCTGTCCTGTATCGGGAAGGCCCGAGCCGCGCGCCGTCTCAGACATTCCCCACGAGGGCCGTGACCAGCGCGGCCACCCCGCCCTGCACGATCGACAGGACCGCGTCCTTGGCGCCGCCGGCGATGGCGCTGCCGAGCGCCTGGAAGCGGCCCGGATGCGAGTTCACCGCGGCGACCACCGCACCGGGATCGGTGACGCTGCCGTCCGGGGCGACCAGACCGGCCCGGGTCAACTCGGCCACGAAGGAGCGCAGTTCGGCTACGGCGGCGTCCAGCTCGGCCCGGGAGACACCTTCCGAGTGCCTGACCGACTGGACGTTGCGATCGCCGACCTGCTTGTACTGATCCCGGCCGACTTTGTCTCCGTACACGAAGTCAGACATTTTCCAAGGCCTTTCGAGGCTCGTCAGGTGAACATGCGATTTCCGGATCCGCTCTGCTTGTACTGATCCCGGCCCACCTTGTCGCCCATCACGACATCGCCCCGCACCTGTACGTGCATTGCCTGGAAGGGCGGATTCTCGATGGCGTCGACGATGATGCTCTTGATGCGCTGGATCTCGGCGAAATCGGTGCCTGTGAGAGCGGTGTACTGGGTTCCCGCCGTCTCGATGACGAGGGCATAGCGGCGCTTTCTGAACAGGAGCCGGTAAAGGAAGACCGCCAGATGGAAGGCCATTGCCGCTCCGGCCAGCCCGGTGACAATGACGGCGAACTGGTGTGCCAACTGCTCGATGTCGGGATCGGTGCCCGCCGGGAGCTCGGGCGGCACCAGTACGGCCGCCGCGACGACCACACCTGCCACGACGGCCACGGAGAGCATCCGACGCAGGGGGTGGAAGGTGGCGAGCCTGCCGCCCCAGCGGACCTCCAGCAACTGGACCCGGGAGATATTCGCCAGCGGGTACACCTCGTGCCCGATTTGAACAACTCTTCGACTGATGACGATTTCGCCGACGCGCCTCTTCGCCATACGACTTCACCCTCGGGCGGGAGCGGCGCAGGGCAGGGCTGATCTGGATGAACTGTTCGACATGAGATCCCCCGTCGCGCGGAGCGCACTCGGCTCCGGAATTCGATGCCGAGCAGTGTCCTCCGTTGATATTGGCCCAACAAGCCTTTTCCGGAAGGTCGGTGAGGGAGAGTCAGCAGAGTCGGAAGGGGTGGCGCACCGACGCGAAATACAGACTAGAGTTCGCAATCCCGCGCCAGACCGTCCCAGTCCAGTTCCCGCAACGAAGCCTCCGCATCGCACTCGGACGGGATCCGGGTCGTCGGCTGGAACCAGATCACTGTGAGGGCCGAGCGGTACAGCAGCGGGTCGTGGGCCGGATCCAGTGCCGTGGAGCGGAACGTGCCGACGCACGCGACGGACGGCAGGACCTCGACCGGGCCGAGGGCGCCGGCGTACTGGTGCGGGTACTCGCGCGGGGGCGGGACGAGGTGGACCGGGGTGGCGGGGCAGGTGCGTTCGGCGGCCCGGATCAGGCCCTTGATCACCATGTCGTTGACCGGCTTGCAGGGGTAGCCCTCCGGCATTCCCCCGTACGTCGACGCGAGGCGCAGGTCGGCGAGGTCGACGCAGCGGCCGGAGGCGAGGACCACGCGGGACAGCGACATGGTCCGCGCTCTGGAGCGGTGGTGCATGCAGTTCCTCTGTTCAGTGCTGCGGGTGCCCCGGTCTCACGGCCGGTGCCCCGTCATCCGTGCCGCCGACGCGATCGTCGCCCGCGCCTCGCGTTCGGTCAGGCCCGTGTTGAGAGCCGCCTCGACCAGGGGATCGACCAGGGCCGGGCCGATGCCGTCCTCGTAGGCCCGGCAGGCCGCCCAGAACAGGCGGGTGTTGCGCTGCCCCTCGTGCGCGGCGAGGACGAACTGGACCAGGCCCTGGCCGTGATCGCCGCTCGCCTGCGGTGTGGGCTGCTGGGCGCGGGGCGGCGGCAGCAGCAGACGCAGCAGGGCGGGCGGGCAGGCCGCGGGGGCGAGGTGGGCCGTGCCCGGCGCCGTGCCGTAGACGCCGTGGTCGGTGCGCGAGCCGGGGCCGACGAGGTAGCCGCCGGCGCCGCGGATGTCGATGCCGGGGGCGAGGCGGCCGGCCGAGTTGGGGACGACGACGTCGGGCGGGCCGCTCAGCCAGAGGTGGCGGCCGCCGCTGGGGGTGAGGACGACCACCGTGTCGGGGATCGTGAACAGATGGCGCAGGGCCAGTTCGCGCAGGGCGGCGGAGGAGTCCGTGCCCGACTTCGTGTCGAGGTCGATGCCGATCAGATGGTGGGGCGGAAGGCCGCACGCGATGCCGTAGCCGGTCGCCCAGGGGGCCGCCGTGAACAGTTCGCGGATGCGCGCCGGGTCGGTCGAGGCGTCGTACACCCCGTGGCCGAGGCGGCCGCACTCGCCGTGGCAGGGCTTGGGGTCGGGGTCGTCGCGATGCGGGGAGCGCAAGGCCGGCAGCTTCGTCCGGGACAGGGGGATGACGGCCAGTCCGCGCTCGGCGGCTGACAGGGCGTGTGCGAGGGCCAGCGTCGTGGCCTGCCGGTCTGTGGTGGCCATGACTCCATGTTCGTACGCATGTTCGAAAAAGGGAAGGGGAATCGGCGGCGACGCGCCGGGCCGCGGGGGATTGGCCGGAAACGTGCCGGAACGCTTCGGCTCTTGTGGCGCTTGCGAGGGAGACGTCCGTACTGGCCTGATCTGTTGCTGTCTGGGAGTTAGAAGTGGAGATAGGGGTTTATCGACTTGTCGTAGCACTTGAGGGCGAATCGCCTCGTCCGGGGTGGTTCGCCGGGGATTCGGTGGGCAACTCTGATCTCGCGACGTCGTGCACAGCACCGAGGTGGTCGGCCAACTGCCTTGGAAACAGCCGTAGTTCATGTACTGCAAGCGCTTCCGGCCAGCAGCCGGTGCGTACTTGGTGTTCTGGAGGAACAACATGGCAAGCATCCGTACCGCCCGCGTCATCGCCGCCGTCTCCGCCCTCCCGCTGGCAGCCGCCCTGTTCACCGGCGTCGCGACGGCGGACAACGGCGCCTTCGCCGGCGACGGATCGAACGCGGGTGTCGCGAGCATCGTCGGCAGCGGTGTCGGGCACGACAACAACGGCAACTCGTCCACCACGCAGCAGAGCGCGGTCGGCTCCGGCGCCTCGAACCAGAGCAACACCGCCCAGGTCAACGGCTCCGCGTTCACCTCCATCAACCAGGGGAACAAGAACGTCGCCGTCAACTTCACCGAGCTGTGGTGAGCCGACGGCCCTGACTCTCCGGGAGTTCCGGGGCGTGCTCCGTGGGGTGCAAGGCGTCTGCGCGGCGGTACTTCGGTACCGCCGCGCAGGCGTTTTCGTGTACGGCCGCGGGCTCGAGGTTCCTTCTATGGCGGCGACCTTGGCGTTGGCGTACGGCAACGACCTTGACACTGAACCGTATCTGACGGACAGTCAGAAACTCCCGCCGAGATCGTGGGAACCCGCTCGGCGGCAGCGGTGTACCAGAAGTGTCAGTGCGATGCGGCAGGAGATGGCGAGGGGGCGGCGGTGAGCGAAGAGCCGGGGGCGAGCGAGGAGTTGGGGACGCGGCTGAAGGCCTACGAGGGACGGGCGGCCGCCGTCGCCGGCACGGGCAAGGACCCCGTCAACCTGCCGATGATCCGGCACTGGTGCGAGGTCATGGGAGACACCAGTCCGGCCTATACAGGGCCCGACGCCACAGCGCCCCCCGCCATGCTCCAGGCATGGATCATGGGCGGCCTCTCCGGCCACGAGGGACGCACGGACGCGTACGACGAACTGCTCGCCCTGCTCGACGAGGCGGGCTGCACATCCGTCGTCGCCACCGACTGCGAGCAGGAGTACGTACGGCCACTGCGCCCCGGGGACGAGGTCACGTTCGACACGGTGATCGAGTCGGTGTCGGAGCGAAAGACGACGAAGCTGGGCACGGGCTACTTCGTCACGACGCGGACGGACATCCGAGTGGGCCCGGACCTCGCGGGCACACACCGCTTCCGCATCCTCAAGTACGCCCCTGCACGCCGCGCACCGAAGCCGACGGCCCGCCGCCCCCGCCCCGTCGTCAACCGCGACAACGCCGGCTTCTGGCAGGGCGTCGAGCGGCACCGCCTGCTCATCCAGCGCTGCACCGACTGCGGAACACTCCGCTTCCCCTGGCTCCCGGGCTGCAACACCTGCGGCTGCCCGGACTGGGACACGGTGGAGGCGAGCGGCGAGGGCACGGTTTATTCGTACGTCGTCATGCACCACCCGCCCTTCCCGGCCTTCACAGCATCCGATCATGCCGCCGACGCGGCGGCTCCCTACGCGGTCGCGCTGATCGAACTGGCGGAAGGGGTGCGGATGATCAGCAATGTGGTGGGGACGCCGTACGACAAGGTGCGCATCGGCATGCCGGTCCGGCTCGAATTCCAGTCGTACGACGAGGAGTTGGTGCTCCCCGTCTTCCGCACCCTGGAGGACGCGGCATGAAGCCCGGTGATGCCCTCCCGCCTCTGGAGATCCCGATCACCCGCACCCTGATCGTCGCCGGGGCCATCGCCTCCCGCGACTACCAGGACGTGCACCACGACGCCGAGCTGGCTCGGCAGAAGGGTTCCCCGGACATCTTCATGAACATCCTCACGACGAACGGCCTGATCGGCCGCTACATCACCGACCACTTCGGCCCGACGGCCGTGCTCCGCAAGGTGGCCATACGGCTGGGGGCGCCCAACTACCCCGGGGACACGATGGTGTTGACGGGACGGATCGAGGAGGTCGACGGCGGTACGGCGACGGTGCGCGTGGTCGGGGCGAACGGGATCGGCAACCACGTCACGGGCACGGTGACGGTGACTGTCCCGGCCGAAGGACCGGGGGGCGCGTCATGAGCGTCCGCACCCGGGACACCCTCGGCGGCCGGGCGGCGGTCGTCGGTATCGGGGCCACGGAGTTCTCCAAGGACTCGGGGCGCAGCGAGCTGCGGCTGGCCGTGGAGGCGGTGCGGGCCGCGCTGGAGGACGCGGGACTGACACCCGGCGACGTGGACGGGCTGGTCACGTTCACGATGGACACCAGCCCGGAGATCACCGTGGCCCAGGCCTGCGGGATCGGCGAGCTGTCCTTCTTCTCCCGGATCCACTACGGCGGCGGGGCGGCCTGTGCGACGGTCCAGCAGGCGGCGCTCGCGGTGGCGACGGGCATCGCGGAGGTCGTCGTCTGCTACCGGGCCTTCAACGAGCGGTCGGGGCGGAGATTCGGCTCCGGGGTGCAGCACCGGGAGCCGTCCGCGGAGGGCGCGGCGCTCGGCTGGTCCCTGCCGTTCGGGCTGCTCACCCCGGCCTCATGGGTGGCGATGGCGGCCCAGCGATATCTGCACACGTACGGGCTGACCCCGGAGGCGTTCGGGCATGTCGCCGTGGTCGACCGGAAGTACGCGGCGACGAACCCCGCGGCGTATTTCCACGGGAGACCGATCACCCTCGCCGACCACGCGGCCTCGCGCTGGATAGTGGAGCCGCTCAGACTCCTGGACTGCTGCCAGGAGACGGACGGCGGCCAGGCGATCGTCGTCACCTCGGTGGAGCGGGCCCGTGACCTGCCACGTCCGCCCGCCGTCATAGCGGCCGCCGCCCAGGGAGCGGGCCGCGGACAGGAGCAGATGACGAGCTTCTACCGCGACGACCTGACCGGCCTGCCGGAGATGGGGGTGGTGGCACGCCAACTGTGGCGCACCTCGGGGCTGACGCCGGCCGATGTGGACGTGGCGATCCTGTACGACCACTTCACGCCGTTCGTGCTGATGCAGCTGGAGGAGTTCGGGTTCTGCGGGAAGGGGGAGGCTGCGGAGTTCGTGGCCGGGGAGACGCTGCCGATCAACACGCACGGAGGGCAGCTCGGGGAGGCGTACCTCCACGGGATGAACGGGATAGCGGAGGGAGTGCGTCAGCTGCGCGGGACGGCCGTGAACCAGATACCGGAAGCGGGCAGGGTCCTGGTCACCGCGGGCACCGGTGTCCCCAC
Organism: Streptomyces sp. NPDC001663; assembly: GCF_042893105.1. Classification (NCBI taxonomy): domain Bacteria; kingdom Bacillati; phylum Actinomycetota; class Actinomycetes; order Kitasatosporales; family Streptomycetaceae; genus Streptomyces; species Streptomyces sp. NPDC001663. The sequence goes on from NZ_JBIAUR010000012.1 coordinate 237,406, forward strand.
ATCGGGCCTGGTCCTGGCCGCGGACGGCTGAGCTTCCCGGGCGGCCCCCAGGGGTCATCCCGCAGTACCCCCGACCCGCTCGTCCACCTTCAGGAGGTGCAGCTGGCTCCACCCCTACAACCTGAGGCGGAGTCTGCTTCGGGACCTGCGGCCGATCCGCCGGAGGTGGGTCCGCTCATAGCGTGGAGCCATGACCACGACCGTCTGCACCAGCGCTTCGACCGCCGCCGACCCGGCGACGCAGACCCTTGCCTACCCGTCGTTCGCGTCGTACGTGAGGGCCCGCCAGCCGGTGCTGCTCCGTACCGCCCGGTCGCTGACCGCGAACCCGAGCGACGCGGAGGACCTGCTGCAGACCGCGCTGACCAAGACCTATGTCGCCTGGGAGCGCATCGAGGACCACCGTGCACTCGACGGCTATGTGCGCCGGGCGCTGCTGAACACGCGCACGTCGCAGTGGCGCAAGCGCAAGGTCGACGAGTTCGTGTGCGAGGAGCTGCCCGAGCCGGAGCCCGTGCCGGGCAGGGACGACCCGGCCGAGCAGCAGGCGCTGCACGACGCGATGTGGCGGGCGATCCAGAAGCTGCCCGCCCGGCAGCGGGCCATGGTCGTCCTCAGGTACTACGAGGACCTCAGCGAGGTCCAGACGGCCGAGGTGCTGGGAGTGTCGGTCGGGACGGTGAAGTCGGCGGTGTCGCGAGCGCTGGGCAAGCTGCGGGAGGACCCTGAGCTGGGGCTTGTTCGACAGTGAGCCGTAGTGGGCGGTCCGTCGGGCGTCCATGTGGGCCAACGTGACCTGATCGATCAACGGCACCTAGTGACATACCGCGCGGTATGTGCGCAGAATCGGCGCAGCCCTTACTACCGCGTAGGCAATGTCGCCCCGGGAGGACGCCGTGCTGAGCACGATGCAGGACGTACCGCTGCTGATCTCGAGGATCCTGGCCCACGGGTCGACGGTCCACGGAACATCGCAGATCACCACCTGGACCGGCGAGGGCGAGCCGCACCGCCGCTCCTTCGCCGAGATCGGCGCCCGCGCGGCCCAGCTGGCGCACGCCCTGCGCGAGGAACTCGGTGTTGCGGACGGCGACCGTGTGGCAACTCTCGCCTGGAACAACGCCGAGCATGTCGAGGCGTACTTCGCGATCCCCTCCATGGGCGCGGTGCTGCACACCCTGAACCTCCGGCTCCCGGCCGAGCAGCTGGCCTGGATCGTCAACCACGCGGCCGACAAGGTCGTGATCGTCAACGGTTCGCTGCTGCCGTTGCTGGCCCCACTGCTGCCGCACCTGAAGCCGGTGGAGCACGTGGTGGTGTTCGGACCGGGCGACCGCACCCTGCTCGCGGACGCCTCGCCGCAGGTGCACGAGTACGAGGAGCTGATCGCCGGCAGGCCGACCACGTACGACTGGCCCGAGCTGGACGAACGCCAGGCCGCCGCCATGTGTTACACCTCCGGCACCACCGGCGACCCCAAGGGCGTGGTGTACAGCCACCGTTCGATCTATCTGCACTCCATGCAGGTCAACATGGCCCAGTCGATGGGCCTGACCGACCAGGACACCTCGCTGGTCGTGGTCCCGCAGTTCCACGTCAACGCCTGGGGCCTGCCGCACGCCACGTTCATGACCGGCGTCAATCTGCTGATGCCGGACCGCTTCCTGCAGCCGGCCCCGCTCGCCGAGATGATCGAGAGCGAGCGGCCCACCCACGCGGCGGCCGTCCCGACCATCTGGCAGGGCCTGCTCGCCGAGCTCAACGTCAAGCCCCGTGACGTCTCCGCCCTCACCCAGGTCACCATCGGCGGCTCGGCCTGCCCGCCCTCGCTCATGGAGGCCTTCGACAAGCTCGGCATGCGGGTCTGCCACGCCTGGGGCATGACGGAGACCTCCCCGCTGGGCACGATCGCCCGCCCGCCGGCCCATGCGGTCGGCACGGAGCAGGAGTTCGCGTACCGGTTGACCCAGGGCCGTTTCCCGGCCGGCGTCGAGGCCCGCCTCAGCGGCCCCGGCGGCGAGCGCCTCCCCTGGGACGGCGCGTCGGCCGGTGAGCTGGAGGTGCGGGGCAACTGGATCGCGGGCGCGTACTACAACGGCCCCGAAGCCGAACCCCTGCGCCCGGCCGACAAGTTCAGCGAGGACGGCTGGCTGAAGACGGGCGACGTCGGGACCATCTCCCCCGAGGGCTTCCTCACCCTCACCGACCGCGCCAAGGACGTCATCAAGTCCGGCGGCGAATGGATCTCGTCGGTGGACCTGGAGAACGCGCTGATGTCGCACCCCGACGTCGCCGAAGCGGCCGTGGTCGCCGTCCCCGACGAGAAGTGGGGCGAACGCCCGCTGGCCACGGTCGTGTTGAAGGAGGGCTCCACCGCCGACTTCGAGAGCCTGCGCGCCTTCCTCGCCGACGAGGGCCACATTGCCAGGTGGCAGCTCCCGGAGCGCTGGACGATCATCGAGGCGGTGCCGAAGACGAGCGTCGGCAAGTTCGACAAGAAGGTGCTGCGCAGGCAGTACGCGGAGGGCGAGCTGGACGTCACCAAGCTCTGAGGAACGCCCACGGCATGGTCGTACGGCGGCCTCACCGCCGTACGACCGAATCCCCCACCGCCGTACGACCGACCTCTCACCGCCGTACGGACGTCGTGGTCCATCCCAGTACCAGCCACACCCCCGCCACCGCGCACACCCCGCCCCAGCCCCAGTGGCTGAACGCGAGGCCCGCGAGGGCCGAGGCGGAGGCGCCGCCGGCGAAGCCCGCGACGACGTAGGCGCTGTTGGCGGTGGCCGGGGTCGAGGTGGTGGTCAGGGCGAGGGTCTGGTTGGCGACGTGGGAGGCGACGAGGGCCGCGTGGACGGCGATCGCCGCCACGAACAGGGCCACCAGCACCCGGCCGCCCAGCCAGAACAGCGGGACGGACACGGCGGCGAGCAGATACGCGGACCGTACGACCTTGGCGGCGCCGAAGCGGTCGACCAGGCCGCCGGCCAGCGGTGCCACCACGCTCGCCGCGAGGCCGAAGAGGCCGAACAGACCGGCCGTGGCGGTGGAGAAGCCGTAGCCCCCGGCCGTCAGCAGCAGGGCGAGCGAGGTCCACAGCGCGCTCCAGGCGCCGTACATTCCCGCCTGGCGCACACACGCCCGCCACAGGTCGGGCGACCGGCGGACCACCGACGGCATGGCCGCGAGGCCGGCGAACAGCGACCCCTGCCGGCGGCGGGTCTCCGCCGGCAGCACGGACGCGGTCGCCAGGCCCAGCACGGCCGTCAACGCGGCCGCGCCCACGAAGACCACCCGCCAGCCGAAGGCCTGGCCGACCAGGCCGCCGAGCACCCGGGCCGCCACGATGCCGGTGAACAGGCCCGCGATGACGGCGGCGACATGGCGGGCGCGGCGGTCGGCGGGGGCGCGTTCGGCGACCAGCGGGACGAGCAGCTGGGGGACGACGGTGGCCGCGGAGGCGATCAGGACGGCGGCCGCGAGAGCCGTGGTCCCGGCGGCCGCGGCACCCGCGATCAGGGCCACGGTCGTGACGACCGACAGCACGGCGACCAGGCGGCGCCGGCTGACGCTGTCGCCGAGCGGGGCGAAGAAGAGCAGACCGGCCGCGTAGCCGAACTGCGCGACCGAGGCGATCCAGGCCACCGCCGACGGGGTGGAGCCGAAGTCGCGGGCGATCAGGGGGAGCAGCGGGGCCGCGAGGTAGATGTTGGCGGCCGTGACGGCCGTGCACAGGGCGATCAGGGGGAGGAGGAGACGGTGGGCCGCGCCTCCCGTCCCGCGGACCGAGGTGGTGGCCTCTCGGGTGGCGGTTGTCGAGGACATGAGCAGCAGGACTCCTTCGAGCCGGCTCTAGCAACTAACTGGTTGGTTGGAAGGTTGAACAGTCTGCGCCGCCCGTCGATTCCCTGTCAACCAAACGGTTGGTTACAAGCGCGGTACCCTGCCCTCATGGCAGCAGTGAGGGACCCCGAGGCCACCAGGGCCCGGATCTTCGAGGCGGCGGTCGCCGAGTTCGCCCGTCATGGCATCGCCGGGGCCCGCATCGACCGCATCGCGGCCGCGGCCAAGGCCAACAAGCAGCTGATCTACGCCTACTTCGGCAACAAGGCGGAGCTGTTCACCCAGGTCCTCGGCAAGTCCATGGTCGACCTCGCCGTCGCCGTCCCCGTCGACCCGGACGACATCGAGGGCTGGATCGACCGCCTGATGGACTACCACGCGGCCCACCCCGAACTGCTGCGCCTCCTCTTCTGGGAGGGCATGGAGTACGGCTTCACCGAACTGCCGGACGAGGAAGAGCGCCAGGAGCACTACCGCCGCAAGGTCGCAGCCGTCCAGGACGGCCAGGACCGGGGCGTCATCACCGACGCGTTCCCCGCCCGCGATCTGCTCTTCCTGCTGGTCGCCCTCGCCAACTGGTCAACCGTCGTTCCGCAGATGCGCCGGGTCCTGGTGGGCGCCGACGACACCGACACGGACCGCCTGCGCGACTCCATCAAGGAGGCTGCGCGCAGGCTCGTCGCCAAGTGAGACGCAGGAAGGGCTAGTTGGTCCCGATCCGCGACAGCAGGTCCACGATCCGGCTCTGCACCTCGCCGCTCGTGGACCGTTCGGCCAGGAACAGCACGGTCTCGCCGGAGGCCAGCCGCGGCAGGTCGGCCTGGTCGACGGCGGCGGTGTAGACGACGAGCGGGGTGCGGTTGAGCTGGCCGTTCGCGCGCAGCCAGTCGATGATCCCGGCCTGGCGGCGGTGCACCTGCATCAGGTCCATCACCACCAGGTTGGGCCGCAGTTGCCCGGCCAGCATCACCGCGTCGGCGTCGCTCGCGGCCCGCGCCACCTGCATCCCGCGCCGCTCCAGCGTCGCGGTCAGCGCCAGCGCGATCTCCGCGTGCTCCTCGATCAGCAGGACACGCGGCGGGTGCTGCTCGCTGTCACGTGGCGCCAGCGCCTTCAGGAGTACGGCGGGGTCGGCGCCGTAGGCGGCCTCGCGCGTCGCCTGTCCGAGACCGGCCGTGACCATGACCGGCACCTCGGCGGCCACCGCGGCCTGCCTGAGCGACTGCAGCGCGGTGCGGGTGATGGGCCCGGTCAGCGGGTCCACGAACAGCGCGGCCGGGAAGGCGGCGATCTGCGCGTCGACCTCCTCGCGCGAGTGCACGATGACGGGCCGGTAGCCGCGGTCGCTCAGCGCCTGCTGGGTCGTCACGTCCGGCGCGGGCCACACCAGCAGCCGCCGCGGGTTGTCCAGCGGCTCCGGCGGCAGCTCGTCGTCCATCGGCACCGGGCGCGGGGTGTCCGCGATCTCCACGGCACCACCGGGACCGTCCAGCGGCTCGGGTCCCTCGGCGGCGTTCTCGTCCGGGGCGCCTATGGCGTACGACCGTCCGCTGCCCTCGGTCATCGGCGCGAGCCGGGACTGACCGGCCAGCGACGGCTGCGGCTGGGCCTGCTCGGCCTGCGGGTGCGGACGGGCCGCCTGCTCCGCGGCCGGAGCCGGGCCGGTGGCGTCGGTCCGCGTACCCAGCTTGCGGCGTCGGCCGGAAGCGCTCGGGTTGTGCGGCGCGGGCGTCGCCGTCGGCTGCTGCACCTGCGCGGCCTGACGCGTGAACGGCACGCCCTGGCCCAGCGTCCGCACGCTGATCGCCCGGCCCTGGGTGGAGTTCGGGTCGACGGGGGCGGCCGGTGCGGCGGCGGCTTCGGCGGGCAGCGGCTGGGCGGCGGGGCGTGCCTGCGCCGGAACCTGTGCCGCGGGGGCGGCCGGGGTCTCCGGCGGGAGCGGAGCGCCGGGCGCCGCGGCGGGCTGCGCCGGGGCGGGAGCGGGCTGACCGGAAGCAGCCTCCGCCGGAAGCGGCTGGTCGGCGGCGGTGTCCTGCGCGGGAACACCCGGCGCCGGAAGCGGCTGAGCGGCGCCGGCCTGCGCGGGCACCGCGACCTGGCCGTTGGCCGCCTGGCCCGGGGCGGCCTGCGCGGGAACGGACACCGCCTGCTGGACCTGCACCCCCTGTTCGGCGGTCTGCCCGGCGCCCTCCTGCACCGCAGGCTGTGCCACGGCACGGCGACGGCGGCCCGTCGGCGCGCTCGTGGGGTGCGGCTGGGGCGGGGTGTGGTCGCCGGACTGGTCGAGCGGAACGGCATCGTGCCGACCGTCGTCGATCAGGGCGTCACCGGAGGAGTCCTGGCCGGTCTGTCCGGGGACCTGCGGCTGACCGGGGACCTGCGGCTGTCCGGCGACCTGAGGCTGACCCGGAACCTGTGGCAGAGCGGGGACCGGCGACTGCCCCGGAATCTGGGGCTGCACCGGCACCGGCGCCTGCCCCTGCGCAGGCACGGGAACCTGCTGCTGCGCCCCGTCGGGTACCCGGTCCGCCTCCGCCGGGGGCAGCGCGAACACCGAGCGGGGCGCCGCCTCCTGCGCCGCCGCGCGGTCGTTCGCGGCGGCCAGGGCACGGCGCCGTCGCCCGGTGGGCTCGGAGTTGTCGGCGGGAACGGGCTGGTTGACCGGGACGGGCTGATTCGCCGGTACCGGCTGCTCGGCGGCAGCGGAACCCGCGGGCAGCGCCGCCGGCAGCGCGTGCTGTTCGCCGCCGTGCCGGGCACGCCGTCCGCCGGGCGCGGGCACGCCCTGCGGGGGCACCGTCCCGCCCAGTCCCGTACCGACGGCCGCGGTCCCCGCCGCATGCTCGCCGGCCATGACGACGGCGCCCTCGGCGACCCCGTCACCGGCGCCCTCGGCCGACCGCCCGCGCCGCCGCCCGGTACCGCCGGAGACCTCCAGGGCCCCCGCGGCCGCAGCGGCCGCCGACTCCTCGACCGCACGCCTCCTGCGCCGCCCGGTGGGCGCACCGCCCTCCGCGTCACCGGCCTCGGCCGCCTCGCCGGGCTCCCCCGGGTTCTCGCTCTCCAGGAACGCGTCGACGGACGACCGCCGGCCGCGCCGCCGCCCGCCCCCCGAGGTCGTCTCGGAGGAGCCGACTTCCTCGGCAACCGGGGCCTCGACCGGAACAGCCCCGGCCCCGCCCCCGATGGGCACCTCCAGCACATACGCGCTGCCGCTCATCCCCGGCACTTCGTGCGTCTGCAGCACGCCGCCGTGGGCGCGCACGATCCCGCGCACGATCGGTTCGTGCACCGGGTCTCCCCCGGCGTACGGCCCGCGCACCTCGATCCGTACGACCTCGCCGCGCTGCGCAGCCGCGACCACGACCGTGTTGTCCATGTAACCGCCCGCCGACACGGGCGCGTTGCCGGTCGCGTCGACGCCGGCGACGTCCGCGACCAGGTGGGCGAGCGCGCTCGCGAGGCGCTGCGGGTCGACCTCGGCCTCGATGGGCGGCGCGTGCACGGCGAACTGCACCCGCCCGGGCCCGATCAGCTCTACGGCCCCGTCGACACCGGCGGCGACGACCGCGTCGAGCATGACCTTCGTACGGTGGATCTGCTCGGACCCGGCGTCGAGCAGCTGATAGCCGAGGACGTTGTCGATCAGGGTGGTGATCCGGGAGTAGCCGGCCGACAGGTGGTGCAGCACCTGGTTGGCCTCGGGCCACAACTGCCCGGCGTCGTCGGCGGCGAGCGCGGCCAGCTCGCGCCGCAGCTCGTCGAGGGGTCCGCGCAAGGACCGTCCCAGCAGCGTCAGCAGCTGGTCGTGCCGCGCGGCGAGCGCCTCGTAGCGGTCCTTCTCGCGCTCGCCGAGCGCGGCGTACCGCTCCTCACCGGCGCCGAGTTCCTCCGCGTGCTGCTCTTGCAGCGTCTCGATCTCGGTGACGTGCTTCTGGCGCAGGGCGGTCAGCTCGGAGGAGTGGTCCTCGTCGATCCGCTCCAGTTCCTCGGCGTGCCGCTTCTCCTGCGCGGCCTTCTCCTCGGCGAGCGCGTCATACGGCCGCCGGTCGGCGAAGGTCATCACGGCGCCGACGAGCTGGTCGCCGTCGCGCACCGGTGCGGTGGTCAGGTCGACGGAGACCTTGTCGCCGTTCTTGGCGAAGACGACCTGTCCGCGCACCCGGTGCTTGCGCCCGGAGCGCAGGGTGTCGGCGAGCGGCGACTCCGCGTACGGGAACGGGGACCCGTCGGCCCGCGAGTGCAGGATGAGGGTGTGCAGCTCCTTGCCACCGAGGTCACTGGCCCGGTAGCCCAGGATCTGGGCGGCGGCCGGATTGACGAGCACGATCCGCCCGTCGGTGTCGGTCCCGACCACGCCCTCGGACGCGGCCCGCAGGATCATCTCGGTCTGCCGCTGCGAGCGCGCCAGTTCGGCCTCGGTGTCCACGGTCCCGGTCAGGTCGCGCACGACGAGCATCAGCAGCTCGTCGCCGCTGTAGCCGTAACCGTCGTAGGCCTGCTGGCCGTTCTCGAGGTTGGCGCTGGTGACCTCGACGGGGAACTCGGCGCCGTCGGTGCGGCGGGCGATCATCCGCGTCGGCTTGGTCCGCCCGGCGGGGTCCATGTGGTCGGGCCGCCGCATGGACCCCGGGATGAGCTTGGAGTCGAACTGCGGCAGCAGGTCGAGGAGTCCCCGCCCGACGAGAGCGGTCCCGGGCGCTTCAAAGGCCTCGAGCGCGATCGTGTTCGCGTTGACGACGGTCCCATTGGCGTTGACCAGCACCAACGCATCGGGAAGCGCGTCGAGTATGGCTGCGAGGCGAGCAGCGCCTCGGGATGGCCTGCTGCTCACGAGACGCTTCCTCCCTGTTACCGCACCTTGCCGACCGCTCGGGCCATCTTGCCAATCTGCCCGCGACGTGTCACGCGAGGGAGTCTACGGGCACCGGTTGCGCTCGCGACGCCGGATGAGAGGGAGGTCGCACGACGAAGTGACGTAGAACGTGTGACCGTATGGCGTGGCCTGCGGGAGTTTGCGTGGGCCGTGTTTTCGCCGTGGAAAGCCTGTGCTCGCGATACGCCCCCGTACGTGCCCTTCCGGTTGTTTCTCGTGCGGCGGTTCACATCTGCCCTTGCGGCCGCAGATCCGGCAGCAACGGCACGAGCCGCCCCCAGCGGGCGATCTCGCACCCGTCACTGCGGTCGTACGACGCGTCGACGGGCCGCCCGGCCCAGGTCCCGGTGACATGCGCGGTGGCGGGCCCGCCGTACTGCATGGTGCAGATGCTGCCCTCGGGCACCGGGGCGAAGGTGTCCTTCCCCCACCGCGTGCCGCGATCGAGGGCGTCGCACGCACCGGCGACATCGGGGTGGTCGCCGGAACCGGGATGGCAGTGGAGCTCGTACGTCCCGTCCATGCCGTTGCCCGTGTGGCGGACGGTGACGGTGAGGTGATCGCCGGCCAGGTCCTCGTCCTGGACGGGAGGGGGCGCGAGCACGAGGGGCCCGGCGGCGGCGTACGCGGCGGTGGGCACGACGGAAGAGACGGCGGTGGCGGCGACGACGAGAAGCCGTGCGAGCCGGCGAGGACTGCGGGTGACCTGCAACATGAACCGACTAACGCGAAGGCCCCCCGGGACGTTGCGCGCCCGGCGCGCGGCACAAGCGCTTTGCCCTGCGGCCTGCCTGCCTAGTACCGTGGGAGCCGATTGGTGACACCCCGCTCGACTGTGTCATCATCTGCACGCACCACTCGCGCTCGCGCGGGCGGCTGATGTTGGAGGCGTCGCCTAGTCCGGTCTATGGCGCCGCACTGCTAATGCGGTTTGGGCCTTAAAGCCCATCGAGGGTTCAAATCCCTCCGCCTCCGCACCTCGACTCAGGGAGTCCATGCCGAACGGCACGGGCTCCCTGAGTCGTGTTCACCTCATGATCGGCTTCATCATCCTCTACCGCCAGGGGTTCGGCGGGACGGGTGACGGCGAGCTGCAGGACGGCAAGCCGCCGGCGACGACGGCCCGGCCGCAGGATCCAGCTCGTGCGGCTGCGGCCAGAGGGCCGGTACGGCTTCGAGCGGGTGGTGACGCCGCAGCCCCTCAGATGGCGTTTCCGCAGGTCACAAGGGATATGGCAAACGGATTTCACATGGCGGCGGCAGTCATGTAATGTTCTTCCTGTCGCCGCGAGCGGGCCCGAAAGGACCAGGACCGGCGGGAAAACAAAACAAGCACTCGTAGCTTAACGGATAGAGCATCTGACTACGGATCAGAAGGTTGCAGGTTCGAATCCTGCCGAGTGCACACAGGTTGGAGGCCCCGGAGTGATCCGGGGCCTCCAGTGTTTCTATGAGCTACGTGACACGAATCTTGTCACTCAGTAACCGTGACCGCCGTGGTCGCAGCCCATTTCGGAACCGTTGTGGTTGTACATGGCGCCCGGGTTGCCCTCGCCATTGACCGCATTGCCCAGCAGGCCGGGGAGCACCCCGACCTGGCCGAGGATGTCGAGGTCCAGGTCGTGGGACTTGCACCCGCCGCCGCCATGCATGACGTGCGCGCTCTGGGCGTTGGCCGTGCCGGTGGCTATGGAGCAGAAGCTAACGAGGATGGCGGCCGCAGCAGCGGCCTTGTGAAGCTTGCGCATTACTCCTCCTTGGGCTGAGTAGAGCGCACCATTAAAAGATCACTTGGCGCTCAATTCGGAGGCTAATGCGATATGTCCCGAACCGCTCATCGGGGCTGCCATACGGGGGCATGGGGGTCCCGTCGTCTCGTCAGACGTAGCTCCAGCGCCACGCGTTCGAGCTGTACGTGCACTTGATGGCCGCGCCGCTCGCGGTGGTCGTCGTGGCCCCGTGGTCGCTGTTGCGGCAGAACTGGCCCGCGGAGTAACAGTTCCCCGAGCTGGAGACGATCGAGCAGGTGCCGGTGGTGTCCTGACTCCCGCTCCCGCCACCGCTGTTGGTGCCGGCGGCCCGGGCGACGGCGGTCTTGGTGACGGTGACCGTGGGCCGGGGCTTCGCGGCGGCCTTGACGGTCTCGGTGACGGTCGGGCCGGGCTCGGGCGTGGCCGTCACGGTCGAGGTCGCGGTGATGGTCGTCGCGGGCTTGACCTTGGTCTCGACGGGCTGCTGACCGCCGTTCCCGGCGGTGCCGACGAGCGTGCCTGCGACGAAGAGGACCACTCCGCCGATCCACACGCGAGGGCGTCTACGGAGCGGACGGGTGTCGGGCGGGCGGGGCGCCGGCGGTATCGGTGCGGGCGCGTTGTACGGGTTGGCCATCTCGTCCCCCTGGGTGTTTCAGGTGGAATGACCGTAGTGCCCGGGCGGATGTTGTGTGGATGGTGTGTGAAATAGGTGATCGTCCTGTGACTTTGGCGGGATGGGGGGCTGGGGGTGCGAGAGCGCTTCTGTGCGCGGACACGTGAAAGGCCCCGGGAGAATCGGTCGATTCCCGGGGCCTCTTGCGGCGGGGTCGGTGCAGTTGTCGGTGGTGGGCCGGGCGGGGCCCGGTCGGATGCGCGGGCTCAAGCCGCCGCCTCGGCCAGCCGGTAGAACGCCTGCGTGGTGCGGGGGTGGGCGATCTCGTCCAGGAGGTGCCGCCACTCCGGGTCGGCCAGGTCCGGGTGCGCCTGGTCCCAGGCGGTGAGGAGCGGGGCGAGCTCGGTCTCGCCGGGGGCCTTGCCAGTGGCGTCGAGAGCGGCGTTCGGCTTGGGGGAGGGCAGCGGCTGCATGTTCATGGGAGTTCCCTTCGGGGGCTGTCCATGGGATCCGTCGTGTTCTGCTGGGTTCTACGATGCCGCGGTCCGGTCGCCGCCACCATGAAGCGTCCTGCCGTATCGAAGGTGTAGGTGGCTGTACCCCGGAGGGGGCTGCACTCCCCCCTCGGGGTATCAGGGGTCGTATGGAGGGACGCGAGGTGCCGTTGGTGGGTGGACGCATCACCGCCGGCGTCGTCAGGGTCGGTGACACCGTGCGGCGGCCGGTCACCGCGTCGTCCGTGTTCGTCGCGGAACTGCTCGGGCATCTCCAGCGGCAGGGTTTTGCCGGGGCGCCGCGCCACCTCGGCCTCGACGCGCACGGCCGCGATGTCCTCAGCTACCTTCCCGGCCGGGTGCCCGCCCGCTTCCAGTACTGGAGCGACCGCCAAGTGGCCGCCGCCGGTGCGCTGCTGCGTGCCCTGCACGACGCCACGCGCGGTTGCCGGCTCGCCGGCCGGCACTCCGTGGTCTGCCACAACGACCCGGGGCCGAACAACGCCGTCTTCTCGGACGATGCCGTACCCGTCGCCTTCATCGACTTCGACACCGCCGCGCCGGGCGAACCGCTCGAGGATCTCGGCTACATGGCGTGGACCTGGTGCGTCGCCTCCAAGGCCGAGGCTCCGCCCGTCGATGTGCAGGCGGCGCAGGTACGAATCCTCGCCGATGCGTACGGACTTGATGCCGTCGGCCGTGCCGGGCTCGTCGACGCGATACTCGACAGGCAGGCCCGCAACGCCAGTTGGTGGCGCGGTCGCCTCACCGGATCCGACGGCACTCCATCCCAGCAGATCGTCGGACCCGACCGGATCGCCGAGCGCATTCGGTGGTCCGAGCGCGAACACGCCTATACGGCGACCAACCACAAGGTCTTCGCTGCAGCCTTGCGCTGACGGACACTGCTGGGCTCGTAGACGGTCTCCGAGGTCACGGCGGCCCGGCTGCCGGTGGCGAAGACGAACAGGCGCAGGACCAGGAAGCGGCCCACGCCCGCGATCCCGGCCGCGCCGAGGTAGACGATCTGCTCGGTCGGCATCGACGGCGACGACTGCACCGAGTGCAGGGCGAACATCGCCGCGCAGGTCACGACGTACGCGGCCACCGCCGAGCCCGCCGACTGCCAGTGCCTGCGCCAGCCGGGACGGCGGCCGGTGCCGAAGGTGAACAGGGCGTGCAGTTCGGTGCAGAGGACCGTGGACGCGATGGTGATCACCGCGTTCGACAGGGCCCACGGCACCAGCAGGGCCAGCAGCGGTACGGCGGCACTGGAGAGGAGTCCGACACCGCCGCCGCACACCACGAACCGTATGAAGGAGGCGAAGGCGCCGGGAGCCGCCGGCGTGTGGCGTACGTCGTTCGCCGGGAGCAGCGGCTGCATGGCGGAATTTCCTTCCGGGCAACGGGACTTGATCAGCTGTCTCCAACGATCCCGTCAGCCGCCCCGCGGAACGAGGGGGCACGCTCCCGAAGTAGGGGTAGGGCTGGCTCCACCATGAGGCTCGTGCGCACCCGATCAACGGGGTCTCAGTCCGTTCGGCAGTGCTCCTCCAGGTACCCCGCCGCCAGCGCGCTCGCGCGGGTGAACCAGTCGGTCAGCACGGCGATTTCGTCGGGGGAGTAATCGGCGAAGAGCTCGTCCAGGCGGGCGTAGTACGGCTCGTAGACCTCGCGGACCCGGGCCTCCGCGTCCGGCCGGGCGGCCACGCGGACGCGGCGGCGGTCGGTCGGGTCGGGGCGGCGGGTGACGTAGCCCGCGCGTTCCAGGCGGTTGAGGATTCCGGTCACCGCGCCCGTCGTGACATGGGCGCGGGCTGCCAGGTCGCCGGCTGTGAGCAGGTTCTCGCCGGCCTCGATGACGTAGGCGAAGCAGGTCAGGTCGGTGACGTTCAGTCCGATCTGCTGGGCCATCTCCTGCTGGCCGATCAGGCTGGTCGCGATGAGGTGGTCCATCGCCGACAGCGCCTGGGCCGGGGTGGCGGTCGGGCGCGGCTTGGCTTGCATTCCGGATTCCCTGATTCCCTTAGATCGTGAGAGGTTTATGAGCTAAATTTCTTACGTGGTGAGAGGTTCTGCCGTTCGAGGCGAGCCTTTCGGGGCGAGGTCTTTCGGGCGAGAGGGAGGCGGGCACGTGAGCGCACATCAGTATGACGAGGGGCACACGGTCGCGGGGTGGACCGGTTTCGCGATCGCGACTGCGGGGGCGGTGGTGCTGGGGTTCGGCGTGTGTACGGCGTCGGCCCTGGTCCTGGGCGGAGGGCTCGGGATCGTGGCCGTGAGCGTCCTCGTCACCTGGGCGCTGCATCTCGCCGGGTGGGGCAAGCCGCCTGGGCGGCGGCCGCGGGAGCAGTGGGGGTGGCGGGTGCGGGATCCTGCGGCGCGGCAGGGGCATCCCGGGTGCGTCGGGTGCCGGCTGGCGGGGCGGGGAGTGGGGCGTACGGCGGAGTCGTACGGCTCCGTGGTCGTGGCCGGCGGTGCGCAGCCGGAGCCGGCCGGCGCCGCGGAGTCCGGTCGCTGACCTGGGCGGATCGCGATCGCCGGACCTCGTTGTCAGTGGCGCCCTCTACGCTAGGGAGCAATGGCACAGGCATGGAGGTGCTCGGGGCTGCGGTGGGCGGCGAGTGGTCCCGAGCTGGCGTGGGACGGTGGGCGGCGCAGCGCGCTGACCTGGGGGAAACGGGTGGCCTTCGGGGTCGCGGACGGGGGTGTGCGGACGTGTGTGGGAGCGCGGGGGCATGCGTGTCCGGTGCGGGCGGTCGTGCCGGGGCGGAGTACGGGGGCGCGGTGCGAGGAGTGTGCGCGGCTGGACCGGGCGCACTCCGTGGCCGCCGACACCATCGCGGACGACCCGCGGCCGTACCACGTATATCTGGCCTGGTTCGGGTCCGGCATGCTCAAGGTCGGGATCACGGCCGAGGAGCGGGGGTCCACGCGGCTGCTTGAGCAGGGCGCCGTCTGCTTCAGCTGGCTGGGCGTCGGGCCACTGATGGCGGCGCGGCGCACCGAGGAGTTGCTGCGCGCAGCGCTCCAGGTGCCGGACCGGATTCCGTACGCCGAGAAGCGGGCCGTGCGGTCCGGGCTGCCGGGGTCGGCGGCGGAGCGGGCGACCGAGGTCGAGGCGCTGCACGGACGGGCCGTGGGGCTGGCCGACTGGCCGGAGTCTCTGGCGCGCGAGCCCTGCCAAGTCGTCGACCACGTCGGGGTGTTCGGGCTCGACGGGTCGGCGTCAGCCGTCGGCCAGGTGGGCGAGCTGGTCGCCGGCGGCCGGGTGAGCGGGGAGCTGGTCGCCGCAGCCGGGCCCGATCTGCACCTCGCGACCGAGCGCGGGGTCGTCGTGCTCGACACACGCCTGATGACCGGGTGGGAGATCGTGCCTGCCGGGGAGGAGCGCGGATTCACGGTTCCGGTACGGGAGTTCAGGGACCTGAAGGAAGAGGCTGCGGGGGTGCAGGACGGGCTGTTCTGAACCGCCGGGTCCGGGGAAGCTCGGTCAAGAGTTGGATCCCTTGTGGATCCCTTTCGGCAAGGAGGTGGACGGTGGGTCGGGATCGGGCCGATCGTGGATGACATGAGCGATCATCGTGTTGCACCTGTCGCCGCCCATGAACCTCCCTACTACGCCGTCGTCTTCACCTCGCTGCGCACCGAGGGGGACGGCGGATACGGCGAGACCGCCCGGCGCATGGGCGAGCTGGTGAAGGAGATACCGGGCTTCCTCGGCGAGGACTCCGCCCGTACGCCCGGCGGGCTCTCCGTCACCGTCGCGTACTTCCGGGATCTGGCCGGGATCGAGGAGTGGCGCAACCACGCCGAGCACCGGGCTGCCAAGGCGTACGGGCGTGAGCACTGGTACGAGCGATACTCGCTGCACATAGCCAAGGTGGAGTACAGCCACGGGTTCGAGAGGACGCCGGTGCATGACTGAAGAGGGCGGTGCGGGCGAGGCGGGCCAGGTCCGGCGGTTCTGGGGGCGGCTCGGGGTCCCCGGGCTGGTCGACGTGCACACGCACTTCATGCCCGAGCGGGTGCTGCGCAAGGTCTGGGAGTACTTCGACGCGCTCGGGCCGCTGACCGGCGGCGTCGAATGGCCGATCACCTACCGGAAGGAGGAAGAGGAACGGGTCGCGCTGATACGGGAGTTCGGCGTGCGGGGCTTCACCGCCATGCTCTATCCGCACAAGCCCGGAATGGCGCGCTGGCTCAACACCTGGGCCGTAGACTTCGCCGCCCGCCACCCCGACTGTCTGCACACCTCGACCCTCTTTCCGGAGGAGGGTGTCGAGATCTACGTCCGTGAGGCCCTCGACGACGGTGCGCGGGTGTTCAAGGCGCATGTGCAGGTGGGGGCCTACGATCCGGCGAGCGAACTCCTCGACGCCGCCTGGGGGTTGCTCGCCGAGGCCGGGACGCCGGTCGTCATCCACTGCGGTTCCGGGCCGGCGCCCGGCAAGCACACCGGACCCGAGCCCATCGCGCGCGTCCTCGCCCGGCATCCGCGGCTGCGGCTGGTCGTCGCGCACATGGGGATGCCGGAGTACGAGGACTTCCTCGACCTCGCCGAGCGGTACGGGGAGGTGCGGCTGGACACGACGATGGCGTTCACGGACTTCAGCGAGCGCTTCGCGCCGTTCCCGCAGCGGGCGCTGCCCCGGCTGGCTGGCCTCGGCGACCGGATTCTGCTGGGCAGCGACTTCCCCAACATCCCTTATCCGTACGTCCATCAACTGCACGCCCTGGAGCGGCTGGGGCTCGGGGAGGAGTGGCTGCGGGCCGTCTGCCATGACAACGGGGCGCGGCTGTTCCGGCTGTGAGGCGACCTCACTCAAGATCCCCACAGGGAATCCTTACGCTCTGATCACCAGCGGCCGGCGGATGATGGGTCCGACACTCGCACGGACACCGCTGGTCAAGAGGTTCCCAGGCGTTCCCTGAGAGGCGCCTGTGCGTTTCTCAGGGAAATCACAGGTTCTCGAAAGCGTGCTCTCAGAGGATCCAGACAGTGTGTCCACCATGACCACGACCTCGCCCCAGGGGCGCACCGAACTGCTGAGGCCGGACGGGAGCCCCGTCCGAGTGCTTGTGGTGGACGACGAGATGTCGATCACCGAGCTGCTGTCCATGGCCCTTCGCTATGAGGGCTGGCAGATCCGGAGTGCGGGGGATGGCACGGGTGCCATCCAGACCGCACGGGAGTTCCGGCCCGACGCCGTCGTCCTCGACATGATGCTGCCGGACATGGACGGCCTGACCGTCCTGGGGCGCCTGCGGCGCGAGCTGCCCGACGTGCCGGTTCTGTTCCTGACCGCGAAGGACGCGGTCGAGGACCGGATCGCGGGCCTGACCGCCGGCGGCGACGACTACGTCACCAAGCCGTTCTCCCTCGAGGAGGTCGTCGCCCGGCTGCGCGGGCTCATCCGCCGGTCCGGTGCGGCCGACCGCCGCTCCGACTCCGTGCTCGTCGTCGGCGACCTGACGCTGGACGAGGACAGCCACGAGGTCAGCCGCGCCGGCGAGGGCATCCACCTCACCGCCACCGAGTTCGAGCTGCTGCGCTTCCTGATGCGCAACCCGCGGCGGGTGCTCAGCAAGGCGCAGATCCTCGACCGTGTGTGGTCGTACGACTTCGGTGGACAGGCCAATGTGGTCGAGCTCTACATCTCGTATCTGCGACGGAAGATAGACGCCGGTCGCGAGCCGATGATCCACACCCGGCGTGGGGCCGGTTACCTGATCAAGCCTGCCGCGTCATGAGCGGACGACGACGACCGCGGGCGCAGAAGAGACGAGCGGGTAAGCCGCGCACCCTGCGTGCGCGGCTCGTCGTCGCTTCCGTGGTACTGATCGCCACCGTGTGCGCGGTGATCGGCACGGTGACGACGCTGGCGCTGCGGTCTCATCTGTACGGCCAGCTGAATGACCGGCTGGTCGAGGTCTCCGGGCGGGCGGCCGGATTCGGCGGGCCGCTCGGCGGTGACCCCGACAAGAAGAACACGGGTCAGAAGTCGCAGACGCTCAACCTCAGCGAATTCGTGAAGCACGGCCCGCAGCCGGAGCGCACGATCATCGCCAAGGTCCAGAACAGCCAGATCACCGACGCCAAGATCGGCGAGAAGTCGGACGACAGCACCGACATCAGCGGGATGAACGCCAACGACCTCAGCGAGGCGGCACGCACCTCTCTCAACACCGCCTCCCAGGACGGCAAGATCCACACGGTGGAGGTCAGCGGGCTGGGCACGTACCAGGTCAGGTACGTCACCAGCCCCAACGGCAACTACTACGTGGCCATCCCCACCGCTGACACCGACGGCACCATCAACACCCTGATCATCGTCGAGATCAGCGTCACCGCCGCCGGTCTCGGTGCCGCCGTCATCGCCGGTTACGTCCTCGTCGGCCTGGCCACCCGCCCCCTCCGCCGCGTCGCCGTGACAGCGACCCGTGTCTCCGAACTCCCCCTCCACACCGGCGAGGTCAACCTCAGCGAGCGCGTCCCCGAGTCCGAGACCGACCCGCACACCGAGGTCGGGCAGGTCGGGGCCGCGCTCAACCGGATGCTGGACCACGTCCACGGCGCGCTGCACTCGCGGCAGCAGAGCGAGATGCGGGTACGGCAGTTCGTGGCCGACGCCAGTCATGAGCTGCGGACACCCCTGGCCTCCATCCGGGGGTACGCCGAGCTGACCAGACGCGGTAGAGAGCAGGTCGGCCCCGACACGCGGCACGCCCTCGGCCGTATCGAGTCCGAGGCGGGCCGTATGACGCTGCTCGTCGAAGATCTCCTCCTGCTTGCCCGGCTGGATGCCGGACGGCCGCTGCAGTTCGAGCAGACCGACCTCATCCCGCTGGTCGTGGACACCGTCAGCGACTCCCGGGCGGCCGGCATGGACCACAACTGGCGGCTCGACCTGCCCGACGAACCGGCCCTCGTGTCCGCGGACGCGGCCCGGATCCAACAGGTACTGGTCAACCTGCTGGGCAACGCCCGCAAGCACACCCCGCCCGGTACGACCATCACCGCACGCATACAGCGGCGCGGACCCTGGATGTGCGTGGACGTCGAGGACAACGGGCAGGGGATTCCGGCGGAGTTGCTGCCGCACGTCTTCGAGCGGTTCGCGCGCGGCGACTCCTCGCGCTCCCGTGCCTCCGGCTCGACGGGCCTCGGGCTTGCCATCGTGCAGGCCGTCGCGACCGCGCACGGCGGTGCAGTGACCGTGGACAGCGTTCCCGGACGCACCGTGTTTACGGTGCATTTGCCAGCGCTTGCCCCGGCGATGCCCCGCCCGGCTCCCGAAACGAATTGGCAATCGCACTCACAGGCAGACCACAGTGCCACCACATGGGTGCAACAGGGCGCTTGACCAGAGTCGTTGTCATGCGAACCGACTCTTCTCCCGGCACCCTGCCGGCGCGGGAGCACCTCCCGGCCGGCGACGCCGGTACGCCTGTCCTGGACGTAGTGATCCCCGTCTACAACGAGGAGAAGGACCTCCAGCCGTGTGTGCTGAGACTGCACGACCATCTCAAGCGCACGTTCCCGTACGCCTTCCGCATCACCATCGCGGACAACGCGTCGACGGACACCACCCCGCTGGTGGCCACGCGGCTGGAGCAGGAGATCCCCGAGGTCTCCAACTTCCGACTGGAGCAGAAGGGCCGGGGTCGCGCCCTGCGGACGGTGTGGTCCGCGTCGGAGGCGCCGATCCTCGCCTACATGGACGTGGACCTCTCCACCGACCTCAACGCGCTGCTGCCCCTGGTGGCGCCGCTGATCTCGGGTCACTCGGACCTGGCGATCGGCTCCCGGCTGGCCCGCTCCTCCCGCGTCGTACGCGGTCCCAAGCGGGAGTTCATCAGCAGGGCGTACAACCTGATCCTGCGGGGCTCGCTGCAGGCCCGCTTCTCCGACGCGCAGTGCGGCTTCAAGGCGATCCGGCGTGATGTCGCGCAGGTGCTGCTGCCGCTGGTCGAGGACACCGGCTGGTTCTTCGACACCGAGATGCTCGTCATCGCCGAGCGCGCGGGCCTCCGTATCCACGAGGTGCCCGTCGACTGGGTCGACGACCCCGACTCGACCGTCCACATCGTGAAGACGGCGACCGAGGACCTCAAGGGGGTGTGGCGCGTGGGCAAGGCCCTGGCCACCGGGTCGCTGCCGCTGGACCGGATCACCCGGCCGTTCGGTGACGACCCGCGCGACCGCGAGATCCAGGACGTGCCGAAGGGGCTGGCCCGCCAGCTCGTCGGGTTCTGCGTCGTCGGCGGTCTGTCGACCCTCTTCTACCTGGTCCTCTACAGCGTCTTCCGCCAGTTCGGCGGCTCGCAGGTCGCCAATGCGCTCGCCCTGCTGGTCTCCGCCGTCGCCAATACGGCGGCCAACCGGCGCCTCACCTTCGGAGTGCGCGGCAGCGGCGGCGCCGTCCGGCACCAGGCGCAGGGCCTGGTCGTCTTCGGCATCGGCCTCGCGCTGACCAGCGGATCGCTCGCCGCCCTGAACGCGGCGACGTCCGACCCCGCGCACTCCACGGAGCTGGCGGTCCTCATCGCCGCCAACCTCGCGGCGACCGTGCTGCGCTTCCTGCTCTTCCGCGCCTGGGTCTTCCCCGACCGGCGCGACACCCCGGCGTCCACCGTGGTCGCCTCGCACAACCCGTCCTCGCCGACCTACTCGACGGACCGGCAACCGCAGTACCAGCCGGTCGGCGCCCCGCAGCAGTACCAGGCGTACGCGCCGCAGCCCCCGCTGCCGCAGCGCCCGGCCGCGCATCCGAACGTGCAGTACCCCAGCCACCAGACCACCCAGTTCCGCGCCGGTGAAGTCGCGGACCGCAGCTGGGAGGACGCCACCATGCACCTGCAGCCGGTGCGTCCGACCGACAACGATCCGAGGGACTCCCGATGACCACCCACTACGACCGTCCGACCCACCAGGAGGGGGCCTACGGTCCCTCCTCCTGGGGGCCGGAACCGACCACGGCCGTACAGGAGCCGGTGGCTCCGCCGGCCGCCCCGGCCCCCGAGGCCGGTGAGCCCAAGCAGCCCTTCGTCCACAGACTGTGGAGGGGCCGCCCCGAGGACCCCCGCTGGGTGCGCCCGGCCTTCTGGGGCCTGCTCCTGGCGACCGGCCTGCTCTACCTCTACAACCTGAGCGCCTCCGGCTACGCCAACTCCTTCTACTCGGCGGCCGTCCAGGCCGGCAGCAAGTCCTGGAAGGCCTTCTTCTTCGGCTCGCTCGACGCGGGCAACGCGATCACCGTCGACAAGCCCCCGGCCTCCCTGTGGCCGATGGAGCTGGCGGTGCGGATCTTCGGCCTCAACTCCTGGTCGATCCTGGTCCCCGAGGTCCTCATGGGCGTCGGCGCGGTCGCCGTCGTATACGCCGGTGTACGGCGCCGGTTCAGCCCCGGGGCCGGTCTGATCGCGGGCGCGGCGCTCGCGCTCACTCCCGTCGCGGCGCTGATGTTCCGGTTCAACAACCCGGACGCCATGCTGGCGCTGCTGATGGCGCTCGCCTGCTACTTCACGGTCCGCGGCATCGAGGACGGCAGGACGAAGTGGCTGATGTGGGCCGGTGTCGCCATCGGCTTCGCGTTCCTCGCCAAGACCCTGCAGGCCTTCCTGATCCTTCCGGCCCTCGCCTTCGTGTACGCGATCTGCGCGCCGGTCTCGCTGAAGAAGCGGTTCGGTCAACTGGCCGCCGCCACGGCCGCGTTGGTCGTCTCCGGCGGCTGGTGGGTCGCGATCGTCGAGCTGTGGCCCGCGTCCTCCCGCCCCTACATCGGCGGTTCGCAGAACAACAGCTTCCTGGAGCTGACCTTCGGCTACAACGGCCTCGGCCGCCTCAACGGCGACGAGACCGGCAGCGTCGGCGGCGGTGGCGGCGGCAACGGCGGCACCAGCATGTGGGGCGAGACCGGCTGGAACCGGATGTTCAACTCCGAGGTCGGCGGCCAGATCTCCTGGCTGCTCCCCGCCGCGCTGATCCTCCTCGTCGCGGGCCTGGTGGCCACCCGCAAGTACAAGCGGACGTCCGTGACCCGCGCCTCGTTCCTGGTCTGGGGCGGCTCGCTGCTGATCACCATGGTGGTCTTCAGCTACATGGCGGGCATCTTCCACCAGTACTACACGGTGGCCCTCGCCCCCTACATGGCGGCCGTGATCGGCATGGGCGCCGGCATCCTGTGGGAGAAGCGCAGGGAGATCTGGGCGTCCCTCGCCCTGGCGGCCGCGGTCGTGGCGAGCGCCTCCTGGAGCTACGTCCTGCTCAACCGCACCTCGGACTACCTGCCCTGGCTGAAGTACCTGGTCCTCGTCGGCGGCCTGGTCGCCGCGCTCGGCCTCATCTTCGCCGGACGGATCAACCGCCAACTCGCCCTCGCGGCAGCCTCCGTGGGCATCGTGGCCTCGCTGGCCGGCCCGACCGCGTACACCATCAGCACCCTGCAGACGGGCCACACCGGCTCCATCGTCACGGCCGGCCCGGCCGGCGCGAGCATGATGGGCGGCGGTCCCGGCGGCGGTGGCGGCGGCCGAGGCGGCTTCGGCGGCGGTGGCATGCCGGGCCAGCAGAACGGCAACGGCAACACCCAGAACGGCAACGGCTTCCCGGGCGGCGGCACCACCGGCAACGGCAACGGCGGCTTCGGCGGCGGTATGCCGGGTCAGAACCAGCAGAACGGCAACGGCAACACCCAGGGCCAGAACCAGCAGGGCGGCCCCGGCGGTCAGACCGGCGACGGCGGCGGCATGGGCGGCGGCGGTGGCGCCGGCGGCCTGCTGAACGGCGCGTCCGTCTCCTCCGAGGCCAAGAAGCTGCTGGAGGCCAACTCCGCCAAGTACACCTGGGTCGCGGCGGCCATCGGCGCCCAGAACGCGGCGAGCTACCAGCTCTCCACCGGCGACCCGGTGATGGCGATCGGCGGCTTCAACGGCACCGACCCGTCCCCGACGCTGGCGCAGTTCAAGAAGTACGTGGAGGACGGAAAGATCCACTACTTCATCAGCAGCGGCACCGGTGGCGGCATGGGCGGCAGCAGCAGCGGCACGTCCTCGCAGATCACCTCGTGGGTCGAGAAGAACTTCAAGAAGGTGACCGTGGGTTCGTCCACCTTCTACGACCTGACGCAGAAGGCGAGCAGCTGACCTAGGCCGGAAAGAGGGGCGGTGACCACGGTCACCGCCCCTCTTCGTATCTCTGTTGTACGGTGTATGGGAGCTGTTCTACGGTGTAGAACATGCTGTCTTCCCAAGGCCACCCCCAACGCTGGCTGATCCTCGGCGTCATCTGTCTCGCCCAGCTCACCGTGCTGCTCGACAACACCGTCCTGAACGTGGCGATCCCCTCCCTCACCAAGGAGTTGGGCGCGGAGACCTCCGACATCCAGTGGATGATCAACGCCTACTCACTCGTCCAGTCCGGGCTGCTGCTCACGGCGGGCAGCGCGGCGGACCGCTACGGCCGCAAGAAGATGCTGATAGCGGGCCTGGCACTGTTCGGCGTCGGCTCGCTGGTAGCCGGACTGGCGGACACGACCGGCCAGTTGATCGCGGCGCGGGCGGGCATGGGCGTCGGCGGCGCACTGCTCCTGACCACCACTCTCGCCGTCGCGATGCAGATCTTCACGCCCGAGGAGCAGCCGAAGGCGATCGGCATCTGGGCCGCGGTGAACGCGCTCGGCTTCGCGATCGGCCCGCTGCTCGGCGGCTTCATGCTCAACCACTTCTGGTGGGGTGCGATCTTCCTGATCAACCTGCCGGTGGTGGCGCTGGGGTTGGTGGCGGTCGTAGCCCTGGTCCCCGAGTCGAAGAACCCGCGCGGTGACCGCCCCGACCTCCTCGGCGCCCTGCTCTCCACGATCGGCATGGCCTCGCTGGTGTTCGCGATCATCTCCGGGCCCGAGCACGGCTGGGCGTCGACGCGGGTGCTGGGGACGGCTGCCATCGCGGTCGTGGTCCTCGGTGGCTTCGCGTTCTGGGAGAGCCGTATCCCGTATCCCATGCTCGACCTGCACTTCTTCAGGGACCGGCGGTTCACGGGCGCGGTCGCGGGAGCCGTACTCATCACCTTCGGCATGGGCGGCGCGCTCTTCCTGCTCACCCAACATCTTCAATTCGTGCTTGGTTACGGCCCCTTGGAGGCAGGCCTGCGGACGGCGCCGCTCGCTCTGACGGTCGTCGTGCTCAACTTCTCGGGACTGTCTGCGAAGTGGGCGGGCAGGCTCGGTACGCCGGTGTCCATCGCGCTGGGGATGGTCCTGATGTCGGCCGGTCTCGTCTCCATCGCGCTGCTGGACTCCGGCGGTTACGCCGGGACGCTGCTGGGGCTGTTGCTGATCGGCGGCGGCTGTGCGGTCGCCAACCCGGCGATGGCGCACGCCATCATGAGCGCGATTCCTCCGGAGAAGGCGGGGGTGGGGGCAGGGATCAACGGGACGCTGGCGGAGTTCGGGAACGGGCTCGGGGTTGCCGTGTTGGGGGCGGTGCTGAGCTCTCGGCTGCCCTCTGCCGGATTGGCCGCGGGGTTGGAGGCGGGGCAGTTGGTGGGGGCCGTGGCTGTGCTGCTGGGTGGGTTGTTGGCGGCGGCGTTGTTGCGCAGGGCGGAGCGGGCAGACTCGGAGTTGGCGGTCGCCCGGTAGCCGGCGGCAGGGAAGTTGCCGCCTAGCATCGTGATCAGTGAATGCAAGTCGAGGAAGGTGCGCCAATGGTGAGGGCAGCCGAGCGGGCGGCGCGGACCAGTGTGTGGCTGGGGGGCAAGACACGCCGGGGCGGGCGCGGTGGCGGGCAGCCGTCCGGCCTTGACCGCGACCGCATCACCGAGGTGACCGTCCGTCTCCTGGACGCCGAGGGGCTGGCCAAGTTCTCGATGCGCCGGCTGGCCGCCGAGCTGAACGTCACCGCGATGTCCGTCTACTGGTACGTCGACACCAAGGACGACCTCCTCGAACTCGCCCTGGACGCGGCCTTCGGCGAGCTGACCCTGCCCGACCCGGACGCGGACGAGGACTGGCGGGACCAACTGCGCACACTGGCAAGGGAGTACCGGTCCCTCCTCGTCCGCCACCCCTGGCTGTCCCAGGTGGCCGGCACCTTCCTCAACATCGGCCCGAACAACCTGGCCTTCGCGCGTGTCGTACAGCGCGTCATCCGCCGCACCGGTCTGCCCACGCACGGCCTGGCGGCCGCCATCTCCTCGGTCTTCCAGTTCGTGTACGGCTTCGGCACGATCGAGGGCCACTTCAACGCCCGCAGCGCCGACTTCGGCATGACCCCGGACGAGTACTTCCAGCACGCCATGACCGCGGTGACACAGGACCCGGAGGCCGCCGAGGTCGTCAAGGAGTCCGAGGACATCATGGCTGCCCGCGGCGGCGACACCGTGCACGAGATGTGGGAACGGGACTTCGACTTCGCCCTGGACCTGTTGGTCGCGGGAATCGAGGCGATGGTCGACCGGGGTTGATACGGGGCCCTACTCCTCGGAGACCAGGCGTGCCGGGAAGCCGCCGGTCGCCACCGGCCCCCACTTCTCCGGCGTCACCCGGATGATCGACTTCCCCTGCTTCACCATCGCCTCCCGGTACTCGTCCCAGTCCGGGTGCTCACCCGCGATGTTCCGGTAGTACTCCACCAGCGGCTCCACGGACTCCGGCGAGTCGATGACCTCGGCGGTGCCGTCGATCTGGACCCACGGCCCGTCCCAGTCGTCGCTCAGGACGACGAGGGTGACCCGCTCGTCCCGCTTGGCGTTGCGGGTCTTGGCCCGCTCGGGGTAGGTGGAGACGACGATCCGCCCCGAGTCGTCGACACCGCAGGTCAGCGGCGAGGCCTGCGGTCCGCCGTCGGCCCTGCGCGTGAGCAGGATCGCGCGATGGCGGGGTCGTACGAAGTCCAGCAGCTCGTCCAGGGAGACGCGGGTGTTGCTCGCGATGTTCGGTGCCATGGCGTCAGCCTAGGGCTACGAAGCCCCGCCGAGCCTGACCCTGCCGTGCCTACGCCCACGGTCATGCCTGCGGCAGCGAGTCCCCCTGCACCGCCTGGATGTCCAGCTCCACCCTGAGCGTCGTACCGATGGCGGCGATGCCCGCCTGGAGCACCTGGTTGTAGTTCATGGCGAAGTCCTCGCGCCGCAGTTCCGTCGTCGCCCGGAACGCGGCGCGCGTGCCGCCCCACGGGTCCGCCCCCGTCCCCAGATACGCCAGGTCCAGGTCCACCGGCCGTACGACCCCGTGCAGCGTCAGCTCCCCGTGCACCGTCCAGCGGTCGTTGCCCGCCGCGGTGAGACCCGTCGACCGGTAGGTGATCTCCGGGTACTTCTCGACGTCCAGGAAGTCCGGCGAGCGCAGGTGGTCGTCGCGCATGCCGTTGCCCGTGTCGATCGACGCGGCCCGGATGACCGCCTCCACCCGCGACTTCTCCACCTCGTCCGGGGCGATCTCGATCCGCGCCGCGAAGTCGGTGAACCGCCCGTGCACGCTCGAGATGCCCAGGTGCTGGGCGACCGCGCCCACCGACGAGTGCGCCGGGTCGACGGTCCACGGCCCGGGCGGCGGCAGCTCGGTGCCGCCCTGCCGGGCCAGCGTCACGTTCCCGAGCTCGGCCCGTCCGCTCGCCGTGACGAGCGCGCTGGAGGCGACGGGCGCGTACCCGACGGCCGTGACGATGACCGTGTACGCCCCCGGGGCCAGCTCGGTGGCGTCCCGTACGGCTCCCTCGGTGTCCGCCTCCGCGCGCAGCACCTGCGTGCCGGTCATGTCGGTCACCGTGACGACCGCGTGCGACACGGCCCATCCGTCCCGCGTACGGATCTTCGCGGTCAGTCCCATCCCGTTTCTCCCTGCAGAACAACTGGTCGTAACTGGTCTCGAAAGAACCGGCCCGTGGCGCCGGGCGCGCACCTCCACTCAGAGCGCGCACGCCGTCCGCCACGGGCCGGAGTTCGAACTACTCGCCCGGATGGGCCAGTTCGATGTCGTGGTCGTCGACCCCGCGGCCGTTCATGGTCAGCGCGGTCGCCACCGGCGGGTAACCGGTCGCGATGACCGTGTACTCGCCGCCGTTCAAGTCGGTGAAGGCGTACGCCCCGTCCGCCCCGGTGGTCGCGGTCCCCACGACGTTGCCCGCCGCGTCGACCAGCGTGACCCGCGCGTCGGCCAGCGGACCGTACGGCGCCCGTACGACACCCTGGAGCTGCGCGCCCGAGTCGAGGTCGACCTCGATCCGGGTGACCCCGGCGCCGCCCACCTCGACGGGCAGGGCGCGCGGCCGGTACCCGGCGGCGTTCACCGCGACGGTCACTGCACCCGGCACCAGCTCGGCGAAGGAGAAGTCGCCCTGCTCACCGGTGCTCCCGGTGGCCAGCAGGTCCCCGCGCACATCGGTCACGATGACCATCGCGTCCTTGACGGGCAGCCCCGTCTCCGCGGCCCGCACCAGCCCGTTCAGCCCGCTGGTGCCGCTGAGCAGGATGTCGTACGAGACCGCCTCACCGTTCACCACGACCGTGGACGCCTGCGGCTGGAACCCGTCGGCGGCGGCGATCAGGACGTAACTGCCCACGCTCGGCGCCTCGACGGCGTAGGAGCCGTCGGCCTGCGCGACCGACCGGCCCAGCTGCCGTCCCGCCAGCGAGATCAGGGTGACGGCGGCCTGCGGCACCGGCGCGCTCTCGTTGCCGCGGACGAAGCCGCGCACCGGGATGCCACCGGAGCCGGCCGACTCCTCGGGCCGGGCGATGGTCGCCACGGCGGCGAGCTTCTGCGCGCCGTCGGCAGCGGTCTCGGTGCCGGAGGACACGGCCCAGCTCGGCACCTTCTCGGCAGCCGGAGCGGCGGGAGCCTCGGCGGCGGCCGGAGCGGCCTCCGCGGTGGGCGTCTCGTCGGCGGCCGCCGCCTGCGCCAGCGCGCCCTTGGTCTTCAGCGGGACCTCCTTGATGAACAGGGTGATCAGGAACGCGACGGCCGCCAGAGCGCCGGCGATGAGGAAGACGTCGGCGATGCCGTGGCCGTAGGCACTCTCCATCAGCGTGCGCACCGGGGCCGGCAGCTTGCTCAGGTCCGGGATGCTGTCGGTGGAGGAGCCGGAACCGGCCAGCGCCGCACGGTACTTGGGGTCGAGGGCGGCGATGCCGTCCTTGACGTAGTGCGTGATCCGGTGGGACATCACCGCGCCCAGCGCGGAGACACCGACCGCACCGCCGAGCGAGCGGAAGAAGGTGACCGTGGAGCTGGCGGAACCGAGGTCGCTCGGGTCGACCTGGTTCTGCGTGCACAGCACCAGGTTCTGCATCATCATGCCGATGCCGAGACCCAGCAGGGCCATGAAGATCGACATCTTCCAGTAGTCCGTGTCGTACCGGATGGTGCCCAGCAGCCCGAGCCCGGCCGTCACCAGCACACCACCGCTGACCAGCCACGCCTTCCAGCGCCCGGTGCGGGTGATGAACTGCCCCGAGACGGTGGAGGATACGAACAGACCGCCGATCATCGGGATCGTCATGACGCCGGACATCGTCGGCGACTTGTCGCGGGCCAGCTGGAAGTACTGGCTGAAGAAGACCGTGCCGGTGAACATCGCGACACCGACGAACAGCGACGCGAGCGAGGCGAGGGTGATGGTGCGGTTGCGGAACAGCCGCAGCGGGATGATCGGCTCACTCGCCTTCGACTCCACGAGCACGAAGATCAGCCCGAGGACGATCGAACCACCGACCATCGCGTACGTCTGCCAGGACACCCAGTCGTACTTGTCACCGGCGAAGGTGACCCAGACCAGCAGCAGCGAGACGGCGGCGGCGACGAAGAACGCGCCGGCCCAGTCGACCTTCACGTCCCGCTTCACGACCGGCAGGTGCAGGGTCTTCTGCAGCACGATGAGCGCGAGGACGGCGAAGGGGACACCGACGTAGAAGCACCAGCGCCAGCCGAGCCAGCTGGTGTCGGTGATGACACCGCCGAGCAGCGGTCCGCCGACGGTGGCGACGGCGAAGGTCGCGCCGAGGTAACCGGAGTAACGCCCGCGCTCACGCGGGGAGATCATCGCGGCCATGACGATCTGGGCGAGGGCCGACAGACCGCCGACACCGATGCCCTGGACGACACGGCAGGCGATCAGCATGCCGGAGTTCTGCGACAGACCCGCTGCCGCGGACCCCAGCACATAGATGACCAGGGCTATCTGGACGAGCGCCTTCTTGCTGTACAGGTCGGCGAGCTTGCCCCACAGGGGGGTGGTCGCGGTCATCGCCAGCAGTGAGGCGGTGACGACCCAGGTGTAGGCGGACTGGCCGCCGCCGAGGTCGCTGATGATGTGCGGCAGGGCGTTGGTGACGATCGTGGACGACAGGATCGCCACGAACATGCCGAGCAGCAGACCGGAGATCGCCTCCATGATCTGCCGGTGCGTCATCGGGGCGTACTCGGCGGAGCCTCCCCCGTGCTTGGCATGAGCCCGCACACCGGCTGGTGTGGTCGTTGCCATGGGCTTCCTTCTCTTAAGTGCTTGCGGGTGTACGGGTGGTCGGTTCGAGTTCGAGTGCGGGCGGCGGGAGCCGGGGCGGTACGCCGACACGGCTGTCGTCGAAACTGGCGCGCAGCCGCGTCATGAGCCGCGTGAGCTGCGCGACCTCCTCGTCGCTCCAGTCGCTCAGCCGGTCGGCCAGCAGCTGCGCGGTCCGCTCGGAGAGCGTGTCCAGGCAGGCCAGGCCCGCGGGCGTGAGGTGCACGATCCTGGACCGCTTGTCCGCCGGGTCGGGGGACCGGTCGATCCAGCCGCGCTCGGCGAGGTGCGCGACATGGCGGCTGGTGACCGACATGTCCACGGCCAGCAGCTCCGCGAGCCTGCTCATGCGCATGTCGCCGTGGCGTCCGAGAAGGGTCAGCACCGCGGCGCTGCCCGCCGGGCAGTCCGACGGCAGAATCCGCCCGAGCTCCCGCTTCACGGCACCGAAGGCGCTGAACTGACGGATCAGCTCCTCGTACTGCGCCCGCTCGGCCATCACACCTCCCGCATTCGTTGCTTAGGGCAACCATAAGAGTTGTTGGTTGCTGCAGGCAAACAAAATGGGGCGCGTGTGGCTCAAAAACTTGGCAAAGACAAGTATTGCGAACGTAAACATGCAGGTGGGCGCGGTTCCCCGCACCGACCGACCCCCACTTGGGCCACAACCACTGATTCGCTAGGGTCTCGGGCTATGGCTAACCCCCAGAACCCCCAGGGCAACTACGACCCCGCCGGCAGCACCCAGATGTTCCGCGCGTTCGTCGACGAGGGCCCGCAGGGCCGTCAGCAGCAGGCGCCCGCGTCGTCCGGCCCCCGCATCGGCCTGATCGTCGGCATCGTCGTGGCCGTGGCGGTCGTGGCGGCCGTCGCGTGGCTCGCCCTGAAGTAGGACAGGGCCCGCACTACTTCCACTGGACGGACACGTCCCGCGTCTCGATGTGCATGCCGAGCGGCACGCGCCACGCGTCGACGCACACCGTCCAGGTCTTCTCCTTCCTTGCGCCGGCCCCGATCGGCACCGGAAGCCCGGCGGTCGACTCGACCGTCCCCCAGTCGATGCCGAGCGCCCCGATGATGTGCGTCCCGAAGGTCACCGTGCCCGAACGCACCGCGGACCCGCCGGAGTTGGTGAAGACGAGGGTCACGTCCTCGCACCACCGCTTGTCCGTGGCCTTGCGTGCGGGGTCGCTCCAGGACAGGGCGGCAGGTCCGGTGGGCGCCGCGGAACTGGGAGTTGCCGTCGGCGACGGTGAATCCGAGGTCGTACGACGGGACTTGGCACCGTCGGCCGAAGGCGCAGCCGGGTCGGCGCTCGCCGTCGCCTCCGGGACGCTCACCGTATCGCCGCTCCCCGCACGGGAGTCGGCCCCCGCGCGCCCGCTCTCCTCCCGGTCCCCGTCGAGCGGCACCAGCGTCACGCTCCCGGTCGGCCGCACGGCCGTACCGGACGCCTGAGGCGCACCCCCCACCGAGCCGGTGGCGACGTACCCCTCACGTCCACCGCCCCCGCACGCGGCCAGTGCCGCGCCCAGGCAGACGACGGCCGCCGACGCACCGATCACGGCGCCTCGACGGCCATGTGTCCATGTCGTCCCAGGAGTTCCACGAAGCATCGCGCCATGGTGGCTGACACTCCGTCAAATAGGAACCCTCGGGCGGTGTTTCGCTCAGTCCGAGATGAGGCCTTCCCGCAGCTGCGCCAGCGTGCGGGTCAGCAGCCGGGAGACGTGCATCTGGGAGATGCCGACCTCCTCGCCGATCTGCGACTGCGTCATGTTGGCGAAGAAGCGGAGCATGATGATCTGCCGCTCGCGGGGCGGGAGTTTGGCCAGCAGCGGCTTGAGGGACTCGCGGTACTCGACGCCCTCCAGGGCCGTGTCCTCGTAGCCGAGGCGGTCCGCGAGGGAGCCCTCGCCGCCGTCGTCCTCGGGGGCCGGGGAGTCGAGCGAGGAGGCCGTGTACGCGTTGCCGACCGCGAGGCCGTCGACCACGTCCTCCTCGGACACGCCCAGTACGGCGGCGAGTTCGGGGACGGTCGGGGAGCGGTCCAGCTTCTGGGAGAGCTCGTCGCTGGCCTTGGTGAGAGCCAGGCGCAGCTCCTGCAGCCGGCGCGGGACGCGCACCGACCACGAGGTGTCGCGGAAGAACCGCTTGATCTCACCGACGACCGTCGGCATCGCGAACGTCGGGAACTCCACGCCCCGTTCGCAGTCGAAGCGGTCGATCGCCTTGATCAGGCCGATGGTGCCGACCTGGACGATGTCCTCCATCGGTTCGTTGCGCGAGCGGAAGCGGGCCGCCGCGTAGCGCACGAGCGGGAGGTTGAGCTCGATGAGGGTGTCCCGGACGTAGACGCGCTCGGGGCTGTTCTCGTCCAGTGCGGCGAGCCGCAGGAAAAGGGAGCGGGACAGGGTGCGGGTGTCGATGGCCTCCGAGGACGGAAGAGCCGGGGCCTCGGGGACCTCGACGGTCACAACGTCGGCGAGTGCGGCGTCGGTGGGCGCGGACTCGCTCTTCGTGAGCGTGAGCACCTTCGAGCTGCCCTGTTCTGCGGACATGCCACCCCCTCTGGGTCGCGGGACGGTCGTGGCTGAAGCTTCTCGGTCGAGGAGTTCAGCCTTCACCTGAATACCGGAGCCGAAGCCACGGCAAACGCGCTTGGGGAAGAATGTCACATGTCGGCAACACGCTGTAGTGACATGTCGACATGCGAGACGTGAATAGGCCCAGGAAAGAGGGGGTCTGAGGCTTTTTCAGCACAGAACTGTCGGGAAGAGCCCTGGTGAGCGATTCGCTCGCACCGGTTACCGCTCGATAGTGCTTGCGATCTGGGGTGTTCCGGGGTGTTCCGGCGCGTGCTCCTGTGCGCCTCTTATGCCTCGATGCGATTCGCGGATCGCAGCCGCTGGAAGCTACGCGCGAGTAGCCGCGAGACATGCATCTGGGAGACGCCGAGTTCCGCGCTGATTTGCGACTGGGTGAGGTTGCTGTAGTAGCGCAGGAGAAGGATTCTCTGTTCCCGTTCCGGGAGTTGGACGAGCAGGTGCCGTACGAGGTCCCGGTGCTCCACGCCGTCCAGGGCCGGGTCCTCGTAACCGAGCCGGTCGAGCAGACCGGGCAGCCCGTCGCCCTCCTGGGCGGCCTCCAGGGAGGTCGCGTGGTACGAGCGTCCGGCCTCGATGCAGGACAGCACCTCGTCCTCGGTGATGCGCAGCCGTTCGGCGACCTCGGCGGTGGTCGGGGTGCGCCCGAAGGAGGTGGTCAGGTCCTCGGTCGCGCTGTTGACCTGGACCCACAGCTCGTGCAGCCGGCGCGGGACGTGGACCGTGCGGACGTTGTCGCGGAAGTAGCGCTTGATCTCGCCGACGACGGTCGGCATCGCGAAGGTGGGGAACTGCACGCCCCGGTCCGGGTCGAAGCGGTCGATCGCGTTGATGAGCCCGATGGTGCCGACCTGGACCACGTCCTCCATCGGCTCGTTGCGGGAGCGGAAGCGGGCGGCCGCGTAGCGCACGAGCGGGAGGTTGGCCTCGATGAGCGCCCCACGCACCCGGGTGTGTTCCGGGGTGCCGGGCCTGAGCTCCTTGAGCTCGCCGAAGAGCACCTGGGTCAGGGCCCGGGTGTCGGCGCCGCGACTGCGCGGTGGTGCGGTCTCGGACGGTGCCGGGGCGGCTTCCAGGGGCGGTGCTTGAGGCGCAGTACTGGCCGGCACGGTCAACTCCACCTCGCAATCGATCAAGTCATCGGTCAAAAGCGGTCATAGCATCACAAGACATGTGCACTGTGTGCAAGCACCGCATAACGCCGTGTTGAACGCGAGTTGGGGCGTAAGACGCAGAAGGGCCCTCCACCGTTCCGGCGGAGGGCCCTTCGAGTCGGGCTCAGTACTCGTAGTCGGCGATCACCCAGGTGGCGAACTCCTTCCACAGCGTTACGCCCGCCTGGTGCTCGGGGTGCTCGACGTAGGCGCGCAGTGCGGTCACGTCGTCGAAGCCCGAGTTGATGGCGAAGTCGTACGCGATGGGGCGGTCGCTGATGTTCCAGCCCAGCTCCCAGAAGCGGATCTCGGGGATCTTGCCCTCGAGCGACCGGAAGGCGTCGACCCCCTCCAGGACGCGCGGGTCGTCGCGTTCGACGCCCTCCTCGAGCTTGAAGAGGACGAGATGCCGAATCATGTGCGCTGCTCCTAGCCCTGCTACTTGGCCCCGTTCATGAGCCAGGTGAAGAAGTCGCCGATGGCCTTGGCGGCGTCCGATATGCCCTCGAACCCTATCTGGACGTAGTCGGCCGCCTTGGCCGGGTCCGTGACGATCACGTACAGCACGAAGACCACGAGCACGTAGACGGCGATCTTCTTGGCGTTCACCGCCATCGTGGCCTCCTGAGTCACATTTGCCCCAACGAGCGCCCATGATCGCACGAAGGGCCCCGTCTGACGACGGGGCCCATGTGAAGCGGTAGCGGAGGGATTTGAACCCTCGGTGACTTGCGCCACACTCGCTTTCGAGGCGAGCTCCTTCGGCCGCTCGGACACGCTACCGAGGGAGACCTTACAGCACGCCGGGCAGTGCTCTGAAATCGGTATTCGGGGGCTGTGGTCAGCGGGAGCGGAAGAAGTCGGTGAGGAGTCGGGCGCACTCGTCGGCGAGTACGCCCTCGATCACCTCGGGCCGGTGGTTGAGCCGCCGGTCGCGTACGACGTCCCAGAGGGAGCCGGCCGCTCCGGCCTTCTCGTCGCGGGCGCCGTAGACCACGCGGTCCACCCGGGACTGCACGATCGCGCCCGCGCACATCGTGCAGGGTTCGAGGGTGACGACCAGGGTGCAGCCGGACAGCCGCCACTCTCCGAGGGCTGCGGCGGCACGGCGGATCGCGAGGACCTCGGCGTGCGCCGTCGGATCGCCGGTGGCCTCGCGTTCGTTGTGCCCGGCCCCGAGCACGGTCGTGCCGTCCGGGGCCAGTACGACGGCGCCGACGGGGACGTCCGCGCCGGCCCGCCCGGCCTCGTCCAGGGCGAGCCGCATCGCGGCCCGCCAGCGGTCGCGTACCGGGTCCGGTGCGGCTGCAGCGGTCAGCGGACGGTCTCCAGGACCTCCGAGGCGCCCAGGGCCTCGGCGATCGCGCTCAGCGCGTCCTCGTCCAGGTTGCGCAGCTCCTTGGCGCTGACACCGAGGTCGTCGAGGACCTCGGGGTCGCCCACGGGGCTGTGCGGCACGGACTCGGCGGACGTGCCGTCGTCATCGTCGTCGGCATCGTCGGGCTCACCGTCCTCCGTGCCGTCGAGGTCGAGGGAGTCCAGGTCGGCGACGTCGTCGTCACCGGGCTCCCGTCCGAGCAGTTCGTCGGTGAGCAGGATCTCGCCGTAACTGCTGCGGGCAGCGGCGGCGGCGTCCGAGACGTAGATACGAGGGTCGTCCTCGCCGTCGATCCGGACGACGCCGAACCAAGCGTCTTCCTGCTCGATCAGTACGAGCACCGTGTCGTCCTCGGCCGAGGCCTCCCGGGCGAGATCTGCCAGGTCCGACAGGGTCTCCACATCATCGAGCTCTGTGTCGCTCGCTTCCCACCCGTCTTCGGTGCGCGCGAGCAGTGCGGCGAAGTACACCGTGACTCTCCCACTGGTCATAGGCGTGCCGGTTGGCGGTCCCCCCGGCGGGGTTCTTGGGCGGGGAGAGCTGTGCTCCGAGCCCCACCCACTCGGAATCGTGGCAGAAACAAGGCGTTCAGGGGACGTCTTCGGCTCCCTGTGTCCGCGCCTTTTGATCGGCCACGAGCGGGATCGTACGCGGCGATCCTTGTGCACACGCACTGGGTTGGCGTTATGCGTGAGTCGTGGCGGCCCGGTCACCAGCGGAAGGTGCGCATGCGCATGGCGTGGCGCAGGCGGGCGGTCTTGGCGCGCCGGGGCTGGACGCGGTCCCGCAGCTCACGGGCTTCGGCGAGGTCACGCAGGAACTGGGCCCGGCGGCGCCTGCGCTCGGCGTCGGTCTCCTGCTGTGACGCGTCCGCTCGGGACTCGGGCTCGGACATAGGCTCACCACCCCGCTACGTCCCTCCCACTTTCCCTCTGATGGGCGGTTTGATGCCAGCACGGTTTCAAGGGGCGAGGACGAAGTCCTCTCGAGCAGGGCGGTGGTGGGCGACGGGAGGGCTCGGTCGGGCGCGGTTACTGTTAGGGCATGCGTCTCCACGTCGTCGACCACCCTCTGGTCGCCCACAAGCTCACCACGCTGCGCGACCAGCGCACCGACTCCGCGACCTTCCGCCGTCTGGCCGACGAGCTGGTCACCCTGCTCGCCTACGAGGCCACGCGCGACGTGCGCACCGAAGCGGTCGACATCACGACCCCGGTCACCTCCACCACCGGCGTCAAGCTCTCCCACCCGCGCCCCCTGGTCGTGCCGATCCTGCGGGCCGGCCTCGGCATGCTGGACGGCATGGTCCGGCTGCTGCCGACCGCCGAGGTGGGCTTCCTGGGCATGATCCGCAACGAGGAGACGCTGAAGGCGTCCACGTACGCCTCGCGCATGCCCGAGGACCTCTCCGGCCGCCAGGTGTACGTCCTGGACCCGATGCTGGCCACGGGCGGCACCCTGGTCGCCGCGATCCAGGAGCTGATCAAGCGCGGCGCGGACGATGTGACGGCCGTGGTGCTGCTGGCCGCGCCCGAGGGCGTCGAGGTGATGGAGCGCGAGCTGGCCGGTACGCCGGTGACGGTCGTGACGGCAGCCGTCGACGAGCGCCTGAACGAGCACGGGTACATCGTGCCGGGGCTGGGGGACGCGGGAGATCGCCTCTACGGTGCGGCCGAGTAGAGGCTTCGCGTTGACGCCGTAGGGGAGGGGCGCTTCTCAGCAGCTCTTCTTCGAAGAAGTGGACGTCGGCCGGGGGCTGGCCAGTGCGGTCAGTGCCTTGTCGGCGTCCGCCTTGCTGGTGAGGCTCTTGAAGCCGTTTCCGATGATCAGGTCGACGGCGCCACCCTTGCGGCCCGCATCCGTGCGCCGCTCGGCGGTGGTGAGCTGCGTGGCCAGCACGGGCAGCGAGCTGTTCAGGGAGGATGCGGGGCCCAGCAGTATCCCCGTGCCCTTGACCTTCTTGTCGAATTCCTTCGCCGCGTTGCCCACGTCGCCGATCTTGAAGCCGCGCTTCTTCAGCTCGTCCGCCGTGTTCTTGGCCAGGCCGCTGCGGGTCGTGGCGTTGAAGACGTTGACCGTGATCTGAGCGGGCTTCGGCACCGGGCCCGTGGGACCGGCGGACGGGCTCGCCTTGGTCGAGCAGTCCGCCTTGGGACCGGCCGCCGCCGCTGTCTTGCCGCCGCCGGTGAAGACGTCGATGAGCTGCAGCGTGCCCCAGCCGACCAGACCGAGCGCGGTGGCGGAGGCGACCACGGCGGCCACGAGCCTGCCGCGCCGCCGACGCTGTCGCATCCGCGGGTATTTGTTCCCCGTGATCCGGTATTTCCCGCCCATGCCCTGGGGAGTCAGCATGCTCATGAGCGCAGCGTAGTGCGCCTGAGCGGCGATGCCTACTAGATGATCATTGGACGCCACACAGGTGAACCCGAAAGGGCCAAGCCTTTGCCGAACGGCGTGTCAGTCCAGCTCGAGCACGCGCGCGTGCAGCACCTGGCGCTGCTGCAGTGCCGCCCGCACCGCGCGGTGGAGGCCGTCCTCGAGATACAGGTCGCCCTGCCACTTCACTACGTGCGCGAACAGGTCGCCGTAGAAGGTGGAGTCCTCGGCCAGGAGGGTTTCCAGGTCGAGCTGCCCCTTGGTGGTGACGAGCTGATCGAGGCGGACCGGGCGCGGCGCGACGTCCGCCCACTGCCGGGTGCTTTCCCGGCCGTGGTCGGGGTACGGCCGGCCGTTTCCGATGCGCTTGAAGATCACACGGAAAGCCTACCGGTCAAGCCTCTCCGGGCGCAGCCTCCCTGCTCGGGCCGGGCGGGACAAATATGTGCAGATCCTGGTCGTTATCGGTCAAAGTCGAGCGGATGTGGCACGGCGGAGGCGGTGGGTCCGGGGGACGCCCGCCTCCGCCGTGGGTCAGCGGGCCCGTTCGGTGGGGGGTTGCTTGGGCTCGGTCTTCTTCGGGTCCGGCTTGGGGGCGCTGCGTGCGGCCTCCGCGCGCAGGAGGGCGCGCAGGACCGCGTACGGGTCGATGGGCATGGGTGTGTTCCTCGTGTCTTGCGTTGTGCTGACGTGCCTTTCGCGGAAGCGGGCTCTGTCAGCAGCGCAGGACCACGGAGCGCACGGTGAGCAGTGCGTACGGCGGCTGCGGCGGGGCGGGGAGGAGACGGTCCGCCGGGGCGGCGGGCGCCGGGGCCGGCAGGGGTGCGGGACGCAGGGGTACGGCGGTCCGGCAGACGGCGTCGGCCGGTGGCCGTACGGCCGCGTCCAGGGCGTCGTACTCGACGAACTCCATGGCCGCGGCGGGCGTCGCGTGCAGCTCGGCGTGGGTGCCCGGCACCAGCAGGGCTAGCAGCAGCACGAGGCTCCGCAGCCAGACGCGGCTGCGGGGGAGGGTTCGCGCGGTGCTCACGGGAGGTCATCTCCCCGCGACATGCGCGGTGTTCATCATCTCGGCCGCGAGATCCGCCCGATCGGGGGAACCGGTTGGGCCTGTTGGGCTGATCCGCCGGACAGGCCCGGGTTCACAGGGCGCGTGGCAGTTGTCGGGTCCGGCCGCGGATGCCGAGTGCGGTGATGATCTCGACGGCGCCCACCGCGACCAGCCAGATGCCGCCGACCAGGGTGAGGACGGCGACCGACTCGAACGGGGAGTCGATCAGGACGATGCCGCCGATGAAGGTGACGATCCCGAGGAAGATCTGCCAGCCGCGGGCCGGCATGTTCCGGTCGGAGGCGGCGGCCAGGGTCTGGGTGATCCCGCGGATGAGCCAGCCGATGCCGATCCACAGGGCGAGCAGCAGGATCGAGCGCATCGGGCCGCGCAGGCAGAACAGGCCGAGCAGGATGGACAGGGCACCGCTGATGAAGGCCAGGACGCGCAGCGAGGTCGTCTGGTGCGTGCCGAAGGCGGCGACCAGCTGGAAGACGCCGCTGATGAGGAGGTAGACGCCGAACAGGACGCCGGCCGCGAGCAGGGAGGCGCCCGGCCAGATCAGGACCAGGACGCCCAGGATCAGCGAGGCGATGCCGGTGACCAGGACGACCTGCCAGGCGGCGCGGGACAGGGCGTGCAGGGGGCCCTCGAAGGGCGGTTCGGGCTCGTGCGTGCCCGGCGCGTGTCCGGCGGAGTGGACCTTGCGGTCGTCGAACGCCGAACTGGGCGGGGAACCGGTCGGTGGCTCGGTCATGCTCCATGCTCGGACCCGCCGAGAGCCCGGCGCCACCCCTGGGAGCCACTCGGCTGACGGTTCTTTCCCCGCTACTTCCCGGCGGCCTTCGCCGCCTTCGCGGCCGCCTTCATCTCCTGCTTGTGCGCCCGTACCTTGACCAGCGACTCGGGACCGGTGATGTCGGCGACGGAGCGGAAGGACTTCGGCTCGCCGTAGGCGCCGGCCGCCTCCCGCCAGCCCTCGGGGACGACGCCGAGCTGCTTGCCCAGCAGAGCCAGGAAGATCTGCGCCTTCTGCTTGCCGAAGCCGGGCAGCTCCTGCAGCCGGCGCAGCAGTTCGCGGCCGTCGGCGACGCCCTTCCAGACGAGCTCGGCGTTGCCGTCGTAGTGCTCGACGAGGTACTGGCACAGCTGCTGGATCCGCTTGGCCATGGAGCCGGGGTAGCGGTGCACGGCCGGCTTGTCCGAGAGGAGTGCGACGAAGGCCTCCGGGTTCTGCGCGGCGATCTCGTGCGCGTCCAGGTCGTCGGCACCGAGCCGGTCGGCGATGGTGCGGGGGCCCTTGAACGCCCACTCCATCGGGACCTGCTGGTCCAGCAGCATCCCGACCAGCGCGGCGAGCGGGGAGCGCCCGAGGAGCTCGTCTGCCTCGGGGTCCTGGGCGAGGTGAAGGGTGACGTCCATGACCCCGATCATGCCGCGTACGGGGGCGGGGCGCCCACTGCCATCGGCCCTTCACCCCTCGCGTACGATTCCACCACGATTTACTAAGGCAAGGCTAACCTTAAGGGGTAGGGGGGTCTCAGCGTGACGACCGAGATCTACCGGGACGCTTGGGGCATCCCGCATCTGCGCGCCGGCAGCGCCCGCGAACTCGCCCGCGCCCAGGGCCTGGTGACCGCCCGCGACCGGGCCTGGCAGCTGGAGGTCGAGCGGCACCGTGCGCAGGGCACCTCGGCGTCCTTCCTCGGTGCCGAGGCCCTGTACTGGGACGTCTTCGCGCGCCGCGCCCGCCTCGACGACACCGCCCGGCGCTGCTGGGCGGCGCTGGAGGCGCGGGACCCCGAGACGGCCGAGTGGGTGCGGGTGTACGTCGACGGCGTGAACGAGGGGCTGGCGGGCCCGGCTGCCCCCGAGTTCGCGCGCGTCGGTCTCGCCCCCGGCGGCTGGGAGCCCTGGACCCCGCTCGGCGTCTGGCTCGCCACGCACATCCTCTTCGCCGGTTTCCCCGCCAAGCTGTGGCGCGAGGAGGCCGTGCGGCACCTCGGTGAGGAGGCCGTCGGGCTGTTCGCCGTCGACGGGCCGGGGAGCTCCGGCAGCAACGGCTGGCTGGTGAGCGGGGAGCGGACCACCACCGGGCACGCGGTCATCGCGGGCGACCCGCACCGCTTCGTCGAGGACCCCGGCGTCTACCAGCAGATCCACCTGGCCTGCCCCGAGTTCGACGTGGTCGGCCTCGCCGTCCCGGGTATCCCGGGCATCGCCCACTTCGGCCACACCGGCACCGTCGCCTGGGCCATCACCAACGCCATGGCCGACTACCAGGACCTTTACCGCGAGCGTCTGCGGCGCACCGGCGCGGGTGTGCAGGCCCTCGGCCCGGACGGCGTCTGGCACCGGGCCGCGCGGCACACGGAGACCGTCGAGGTGGCCGGCGAGGAGCCGGTCGAGGTCGAGGTGATCGAGACGGAGCGGGGGCCGGTGATCGCCGGGGGACCGGAGGGCCTGGACGGCACCTCGCCCACCCCGCTGGCGCTCGCCCTGCGCTACCCGCCCCGCGTCACCGCCGACCTCGGCTTCGGCGCCCTGCTCCCCCTCCTGCGCGCCCGCAGTGTCGGTGACGTGGACCGCGCCGTCGACCTGTGGGCCGAGCCCGTCAACGTCGTCCAGGCCGCCGACACCGACGGCGGCCTGCTGCACCGGGTCGCGGGCCGGGTGCCGGTGCGCGCGGAGGCCAACCGCACGCGGCTCGTGCCCGCCTGGGAGCCGGGGCACGAATGGCGGGGCTGGCACGAGATGCCGCGCGCCGCCGAACTGCCCGACGGAATCGCCGTGATGGCCAACCAGCGCGGTCTCGCCACCCCGCTCGGCGTCGAGTTCGCCCCGCCCCACCGCGCCGGGCGCATCGCCGCGCTGCTGCGGGAGAAGGACCACTGGTCGCCCGGCGACATGCCTGCCGTCCACATGGACACCCATCTCGCCTCGGCAGGTCCCCTGCTGGACCACCTGGCGGCCCTGGACGCCCTGTCCCCCGAGGCCGCCGCGCTGCGCGACCGCCTCCTGCGCTGGGACCGCCGTATGGACGCGACCAGCAAGGACGCGGCGGTCTACGCGGCGGTGCGCGGCGCGGTCGTACGGCATCTCGCGGCACACCCGGCGTTCGCGGCGCTGACCGCACCGCCCGCCTACCCGGAGGTCTTCCTCCCCTGGCTCGCCCTGCTCCCGCGCATCGGCTTCGCACTCGAACACCTGCTGCGGGCCGAGGAGTTGTACGGCGTCGACCGTCCGGCGGTCGTCCGGGCGGCCCTGGAAGAAGTGGCCGAACAGCAGCCCGGCGGCACCTGGGGCGAGACCCACCGTCTGGCCCCCTGGCGGGCGCTGACCAGCACCTCGTACGACGAACCCGGTCTGTCCGGCGACCACGACTGCGTGCTGTGCACCTCCGCCGTGCCGGGGCTGACGGATCTGGCCGCGCGCGGGCCGGCCGCCCGCTATGTGTGGGACCTGGCGCGGCGCGAGGACAGCCTGTGGGTGGTTCCGTTCGGGGCCTCGGGCATCCCCGGGTCGGCCCATCACCGTGACCAACTCCCCTTGTGGCTCAAGGGAGATCTCGTCCCGGTCGGCACCGACTTCGACCGGCTCGTCAAGGAGAGCGATGTCTGACGTCCACGAGGAAGCCGTCGGCGGGTTCGGCACCGTCCGGATCCGTCCTCTCGATCCGTCCGCCGACGCCGAGGTCGTCCACCGCTGGGTGAGCGAGGAACGGGCCCTGTTCTGGGGCATGAACGGCCTCACCCGGGACCAAGTGGCGGAGATCTACGCCCACATGGCCACCCTCGACACCCACCACGCCTTCCTCCTCACCAAGGACGGCGAACCGGTCGCCCTGCTGCAGACCTACGAGCCGGAGGCCGACCGCGTGAGCGAGTGCTACGAGGTGCAGGACGGCGACATCGGCATCCATGTCCTTCTCGCGCCGGCCGGTCCGGGTGGTGCGCGGCCCGGCTGGACGGCGGCGCTCTTCGGCGTCATCACCTCCTATGTGCTGAAGGGCCCGGGCCGTCGCCGCGTCGTCGTCGATCCCGACGTACGGAACGAGAAGGCCGTCGCCCGTTTTCTGCGGCAGGGGTTCGCGGCCGGTCCGGTGGTCGTGCTGCCGGAGATCGATCTCCCGGACGTGTACCTGCCCGAGAAGAAGGCCCAATTGGCCTTCCTGGAGCGGAGGTAGCCTTCCCCGGGTGACTCCCGAAGACCTCATCGCGCACTACGGACTTGAGCCCATCCCGCGTGAGGGTGGTCTGTTCCGCCCCACGTGGGCGGGGCCCGAGCGGGCCGACGGGCGGCCGGAAGGCACGGCGATCGTCGCCCTCCTCACCCCGGACGACTTCTCCGCTCTGCACCGCCTGCCCACCGACGAGATCTGGCACTTCTACCTCGGCGACCCGCTCGAACTGCTGCTCCTCGCCCCCGACGGCACGTCTTCCACGGCCGTCCTGGGACCGGACGTCCTGGGCGGACAGCACCCGCAGTTCACCGTCCCCGCCGGGACCTGGATGGGCGGGCGGACCCTCGGGGAGTGGTCGTTCTTCGGGTGCACGATGGCGCCCGGGTTCACCTACGAGGGCTACGAGCACGGGGACGCGGCCGAGCTCACGGCGCGGTATCCCGCGCGGGCCGCCCGGATTGCGGAACTGTGCCGCCCATGAGGTTGCTCGAAGGACAGGTCGCCCTGGTCACCGGGGCGAGCGGCGGCATCGGCCGGGGCATCGCGCTGAGGTTCGCCGAGGAGGGCGCGGCGGTGGCCGTGCACTGCCGTACGGCGGTGGAGGCGGCGCATGAAGTGGCGGACCGGGTGCGGGACTCGGGCGGGCGGGCCGTCGTGGTGCAGGGCGATCTCACCGACGAGGACGCGTGTGCGCGGGTGGTCGGGGAGGCCGCCGAGTGGGGTGGCGGGCTGGACGCGCTGGTCAACAACGCCGGCGTGCAGCCGGTCCGGGAGCTGCCCGGGATGACGGCCGCCGAGTGGCGGGCCGTCGTGGACGCCAATCTGTCGAGCGTCTTCGCCTGTACGCAGGCCGCCGCCGAGGTCATGCGGGAGCGCGGTGGCTCGGTGACGCACATCGCCTCCATCGAGGGGCGGCAGCCCGCACCCTCGCACGCGCACTACAGCGCCTCCAAGGCCGCCGTCGTGATGCACGCGCGGTCGGCGGCGCTGGAGTACGGGGCGCACGGCATCCGCGTCAACAGCGTCTCGCCCGGGCTGATCGACCGGGAGGGGCTGGCGGACGCGTGGCCGGAGGGGGTCGGGCGATGGCACGCGGCGGCACCGCTCGGGCGGCTGGGGCGGCCCGAGGACGTGGGGGACGCGTGTGTGTTCCTGGCCTCGCGGCTCGCGTCCTGGGTGACCGGGCACGATCTGGTGGTGGACGGAGGGGTGTCCGCCCGGCCCACGTGGTGAGTACACGAGGCCTCGCGTCCGTACCTATCCGGAAGGTGGCAAGGCGACGACGGAGAGACGACGTGGGGTGTGACGGTGCGGACGGCGGACGGCGAGGGCGCCAGGGACTCCGCCGACCCGGCGGACGGCGGCGACTTCAAGGGCTGGTGTTGCTGGGCGCCGTGCTGGTCCTGCTCGTCCTCGGCGGCGCCGGACCCGCGTCGGCCCACGCGGCCCTCAAGTCCACCGACCCCGAGGACGGAACCGTCCTCAAGTCGGCCCCCCGCTCCATCACCCTGACCTTCACCGAGTCCGTCGGCCTGCTCGACGACTCCTTCCGCGTCCTGGACCCCGACAACCGGCGTGTGCACATCGGCGAGGCCGAGCACGCGAAGGGCCGCTCCGACACGGCGAGCGTGACCCTGCCGAAGAAGCTCGCCAAGGGCACGTACGTGGTGGCCTGGCGGGTCGTCTCGGCGGACAGCCACCCGGTGGGCGGCGCGTTCACCTTCTCCGTCGGCAAAGCCTCCGCGACGGTCGCCTCGGTCGACACCGGCCCGGTCGAGAACCCGGCGACCGCGAGCCTGTACAACATCGCCCGCTATCTCGCCTACCTTGCGGTGGCTCTGGTCGTCGGTGCCGCCGCCTTCGTCGCCCTGTGCCGCCCGACCGACCGCGGCCCGCTCCGGAAACCCCTGGTGGCGGGCTGGTGGGTCCTGTTGGGTTCGACCCTGGCCCTGCTGGTGCTGCGCGCCCCGTACGAGACCGGCACGGGCCCGGCGACCGCCTTCGACGCCGCCGCCTTCACCCGCACCCTCACGGGCCGCCCGGGGCTCGCCCTGCTGGCCCGGCTCGCCCTGCTGCTGATCGCCGCCGTTCTCGCCGTACGACTCCGCAAACGCGACGAGTGGCCGCGCCCGCTCCTCGCTGCCGGCACCGCCCTCGCCGTTGCTCTCGCGCTCACCTGGGCCGCCTCCGAGCACGCCTCCGCGGGCATCCAGGTGCCCGTGGCGATGGTGTCCTCGGTGCTGCACCTGCTGGCCATGGCGGTCTGGCTCGGTGGTCTCACGGCGCTGCTGATCCTGCTCTACCGCACCGAGGTCGCCCCGGCCGCCGTGGCCCGCTTCTCCCGGATCGCCTTCGTCTCCGTGACCGTCCTGGTCGTCACCGGCGTCTACCAGTCCTGGCGGGGCCTGGGCTCCTGGGACGCGCTCACCGGGACGACGTACGGGCGCCTGCTGGTCGCCAAGCTGGCCGCTGTGGTGCTGCTGCTGGCGGCCGCGAGGTTCTCGCGGCGCTGGACGGCGCGGCTGGTGACGGCGGACGCGCAGACGGTCGTACGGGAACGGGTGCCGGAGCCCGTCGGCGGGCCGCCCGCGAGTGCTCCGGAGGAGACGGCCGTCCCGGGCGCCGGGGGTGCGAGCCGACGCAGTCTGCGCCGCAGTGTGCTCGCCGAAGTCGCCGTAGGTGTGGTGGTGCTGGTCATCACGACCGTGCTCAGCAGCACGCTGCCGGGGCGTGCGGCCGCCGAGGCGGCTCAGGAGCCCGCGACGGCCGCCGGGCTGCCCGCCGCGTCGGTCACCACGATCCCGTTCGAGGTCGGCCGCGCGCGCGGCAAGGTGCAGATCACCCTCGACCCGGGCCGCGTCGGCGACAACACCGTGCAGGCGGTGGTCTTCGGGCCCGACGGCGGCATCGTCACCGTCCCCGAACTGCGGCTCTCCTTCACCCTGCCGGCCCAGAAGATCGGCCCG
The DNA here is from genome assembly GCF_042893105.1 of Streptomyces sp. NPDC001663. Taxonomy (NCBI): domain Bacteria; kingdom Bacillati; phylum Actinomycetota; class Actinomycetes; order Kitasatosporales; family Streptomycetaceae; genus Streptomyces; species Streptomyces sp. NPDC001663. The sequence continues at coordinate 282,202 of NZ_JBIAUR010000012.1, forward strand.
CTCGACGCGAAACTCACTGACCAGGGCGGCTACTGGGGCACGAGTTCCGTCACGCTCCCCATTGCCGGGACCTGGGCGATGAAGGCCACGATCAGGACCTCCGAGATCGACCAGGTCAGTGTGACGAAGTCGGTCCGCATCTCCGGCTAGCGGCGACGCGAAAACGGCATTTACTCTCAACTCCGACCAGCATCGTTCGATCACTCGGACGAAAACGATCACGAACGTGTCGGTTACGTTTCCACAAAGGTCCCTGACGGCTCTTGACGCATGACCGGACAAAGGGCTGATATAAGCGCCACGATGTTCGGTCGAGTTGATTTCTGGTCGGTTTCGACTTTTTTCGACGTTCGTAGTTGTGGCCGAACCCCTGCCCTCAGGAGCCGTACATGGACCTCTCCCCCTCGGGTCTCTCTCTTCCCGCGACGAGCCGCCGTAGTGTGCTGCGCGGTGTCGGTGGCGCCGCCCTGCTTGCGGGGGCCGGCATACCGCTGCTGTCCGCCTGCGGCAGCAGCGGCAGCTCGTCGGACCCCAAGACCGTCAGCGTCGGCTCCAACGACTCGGACGCGGTGCCGAAGAAGGCGTACGCGGCCGTGTACGCGGACTTCAAGAAGCAGTCCGGCATCACCGCGAAGGTGAACACGAAGGACCACAACACCTTCCAGGAGCAGATCAACTCGTATCTGCAGGGCACCCCGGACGACGCGTTCAAGTGGTTCGCGGGCTACCGGATGCAGTTCTTCGCGGCCAAGAACCTCGCCTCGCCGATCGACGACGTGTGGGAGAAGATCGGGGGCAACTTCCCCGACGCGATGAAGAAGCTGTCCAAGGGCGCGGACGGCAAGTACTACTTCGTGCCGATGACGACGTACCCGTGGGCGGTCTTCTACCGCAAGAGCGTCTTCGCCAAGTACGGCTACAAGGTCCCCGCCACGTGGGACGAGCTGGTCGCCCTGTGTAAGCAGATGAAGAAGGACGGCCTGGTGCCGATCGCGTTCGGCGACAAGGACGCCTGGCCGGCGATGGGCACCTTCGACCAGATCAACTTCCGCCTCAACGGCTACGACTTCCACGTCGAGCTGATGGCGGGCAAGGCCGCCTGGACGGACGCCAAGGTCAAGGCGGTCTTCGACCACTGGGCCGAGCTGCTGCCGTATCACCAGGACGGCTTCATGGGCCGCACCTGGCAGGACGCCGCGCAGACCCTGGTGTCGAAGAAGGCCGGCATGTACCTCCTGGGCACCTTCGTGGCGCAGCAGTTCACCAACAAGGCCGACCTGGACGACCTCGACTTCTTCGCCTTCCCGGAGATCAACTCCGCGTACGGCCAGGACACCGTCGAGGCCCCCACCGACGGCTTCATGGTCAGCAAGTCCCCGAAGAACCACGACGGCGTCGTCAAGCTGCTGGAGTACCTGGGCAGCCCGGCCGCCGAGGAGCTCTACCTCAAGGGTGACCCGAGCGTGGTGGCCGCCTCCAACAAGGCCTCCACCTCCGCCTACTCGCCGCTGCAGAAGAAGGCGTTCGAGATGATCGGCGGCGCCAAGTCCCTGACCCAGTTCATGGACCGCGACTCCCGCCCGGACTTCACCTCCACGGTGATGCAGCCCGGCCTGCAGAAGTTCCTGCAGAACCCCAAGGGCGTGGACAGCCTGCTGTCCTCGATCGAACGCCAGAAGAAGACGATCTTCGCGTCCTGATGACCTCCGAGACGACCACGAAGACCCCGGAGGCGGCCGTGCCGCCTCCGGGGCCCGCGCCTGTCGACAAGCGGGTCCCGCAGGGGCACAAGCGCCTGCTGACCCGCCGTGACCGCATCACGCTCGCCTTCATGGCGGGCGTGCCCACGGTCCTGCACGTGGCCCTCGTCTGGGTCACCGCCCTCGCCTCCATCGCCCTGGCCTTCACCTCCTGGGACGGCATCGGCTTCGACTCGATCAAGTGGGTCGGCCTGGACAACTTCAAGCAGTTGTTCACCGACAACCCGCAGTTCTGGCCGGCCGTCGAGCACAACATCATCTGGTTCGTCGTGCTCATCCTGATCCCGACGCCGATGGGCCTGTTCCTGGCCGTCCAGCTGGACAAGAAGATCCGCTTCTCCCGGGTCTACCAGACCGCGTTCTTCCTGCCGGTCGTGGTCTCGCTGGCCGTGACCGGGTTCGTCTGGCAGCTGGTCTACAACCCCGACACCGGCCTGATCAACAGCCTGATCGGGGCCAACAAGCCGGGCCACTACATCGACTGGATCGGCAACCCGCACCTGAACCTGTGGGCGGTGCTGATCGCCGCGTCCTGGCGGCACACCGGCTACATGATGATCCTGTACCTGGCCGGCCTCAAGGGCGTCGACCCGTCCCTGCGCGAGGCCTCCTCGCTGGACGGCGCGAACGAGTGGCAGACGTTCAAGAACGTCATCTTCCCCACCCTGCGGCCGACCAACACCGTCGTGCTGGTGGTCACCATCATCGAGGCGCTGCGCGCCTTCGACCTGGTGTTCGTCTTCAACAAGGGCGCCCAGGGCACCGAGCTGCTGTCGATCCTGATCACCAACAACATCATCGGCGAGTCCAGCCGGATCGGTTACGGCTCCGCGATCGCGGTCGTCCTGCTGGTCATCTCCCTCGCGGTCATCATCCCGTACCTGATCGCGACCTTCCGGAAGGAGCGGCGCGCATGAGCACCAACGCCGCGGCGCTCGGCAAGCAGCGCAACCCCGTCCGGCCCGCCCGGGTTCTGCTGCACACCTTCCTGGTGGTCACCTCGCTGGCCTGGCTGGCCCCGCTGCTGTGGGCCGTCTTCGCGGCCCTGCGCCCGTACTCGGAGACCAGCAACAAGGGCTACGTGTCCTGGCCGGACACGCTGAACTTCGACAACTTCAAGAACGCGTTCGAGCAGTCGGACATGATGCACTACTTCGGCAACACGCTGATCATCGCGGTCCCGGCCGTGCTGATCACGCTGCTGCTGTCGTCGATGGTCGCGTTCTACGTCAGCCGCTTCGACTTCCGCCTCAACATCTTCCTGCTGCTCGTCTTCACGGCCGGCAACCTGCTGCCGCAGCAGGTCATCATCACCCCGCTGTACCGCCTGTACCTGCTGATCGACCTGCCCGGCATCACCATGAGCGGCAAGCTGTACGACTCCGCCCTCGGCCTGGTCCTCATCCATGTGGCCTTCCAGTCCGGGTTCTGCGCCTTCGTGCTCAGCAACTACATGCGGATGCTGCCGCACGAGCTCACCGAGGCCGCCCTCGTCGACGGCGCCTCCGTGTGGCGGATGTACTGGCAGATCGTGCTGCCGCTGTGCAAGCCGGCGATGGCGGCCCTGGCCACCCTGCTCTCGATCTGGATCTACAACGACTTTTTCTGGGCCATCGTGCTGATCTCCACCGGCGAGAACATGCCGATCACCTCCGCCCTGAACAACCTCTCCGGCCAGTACTTCACCGACCCCAACCTGGTCGCCGCGGGTGCGTTGTTGACCGCGATCCCCACCCTGATCGTCTACTTCGTGCTGCAGCGCCAGTTCGTCAGCGGACTCACCCTCGGCGCCAACAAGGGCTGAGCTCCCGCCTTTTCGAAAGAGAACCACCGTGCCCCACCCCTTCACGCCGGTCGCCTCCGTCCCCGTGGACCCGGTCAACGCCCGTGTCCACGAGGAGGGCTGGCAGTCCTGGAGCCCCAGCGGCGCCTACGCCCTCGGCGACAGGCCGTACCGCCCGACCAACGACAACTGGGCGACGGTCTGCTACCGGCCCCAAGTCACCGTCCCTGAGGGAGCCTTCCAGGGCGAGGGGCTGCTGGCCCTGGACCCGGGCGACGGGTCACCGGTCCGTCTGTGGGCGGCAGCCGAGCCCACCAGCGCGGTGCCGTCGATCCGCCTGGTCGTGACGGACGGCGTGGCGGAGGTCACCGCCGACGGGCCGGTGAAGGAGTGGACCGGCGCCGACATCCAGTCGGCGCTGGCCGACTGGGCCGCCGCGCTCGGGCTGTCGGCCCCGCGCCCGGCGCCCACCGTCTGGTGCTCCTGGTACGAGTACTTCACGAACGTCACCGAGGACGACATCCACGAGAACCTCCGTGCGATGGACACCCTCGACCTGCCCGTCGACGTCGTACAGATCGACGACGGCTACCAGTCCGCCCTCGGCGACTGGCTCACCCTCTCCGGCCGCTTCCGCTCCCGCGAGGGCATCGCGGACGCCATCCGGGCCCGGGGCAGAAGGGCCGGCATCTGGACGGCCCCATTCCTCGTCGACCCGGCGAGCGAGCTGGCCACCGAGCACCCCGACTGGCTGGTCCGCGACCCCGACGGCGGCTTCACGCACGCCGGCCGCAACTGGGGCCACGACCTGCGCGTCCTGGACACCACCCACCCGGAGGCGGCGGCGTACCTGACGGACGTCTTCCGCACCCTGCGCGCCGAGGGCTACGACTACTTCAAGGTCGACTTCCTCTACGCGGGCGCGCTGGACGGCGTACGGCACGAGTCGGTGGACGCACTGACCGCGTACCGCGAGGGCATTCGGCTGATCCGGAACGCCATCGGCCCGGACGCCTACCTGCTGGGCTGCGGTGCGCCCGTCCTCCCCTCCATCGGCCTGTTCGACGCGATGCGCGTCAGCCCCGACACGGCCCCGCACCGCCGTCCCGAGGCCGACGACTACAGCCAGCCCGGCCAGGACCCGGCCGAGTTCACCGGCGTCGGACGCCAGTGGCAGCACGGCCGCCTGTGGGTCAACGACCCCGACTGCCTGATGGCCCGCCCGGCCGTCGAGACGCGGGAGCGCTGGGCGGCACACGTGGAGGCGACCAGCGGTCTGATGGCCTCCAGCGACCGCCTGCTGTCGCTGGACGAGTGGGGCGTGGAGACAACGCGCCGCCTTCTCTCGGGAGTCGGCCGATGACCGCCCGCGCCCTGAAGGTTCCGGGCATCGCGTACGGCGGCGACTACAACCCCGAGCAGTGGCCCGAGGAGGTCTGGGCCGAGGACATGCGGCTGATGGCCGAGGCCGGGGTCACCATGGTCAGCGTCAACATCTTCTCCTGGGCGCTGCTGGAGCCGTCCGAGGGCGCGTACGACTTCTCCCGCCTCGACCGCATCCTCGACATGCTCCACGCCCACGGGATCGCCGCCGACCTGGCGACCCCGACGGCCGCGCCGCCCGCATGGTTCTTCGTCGAGCACCCGGACGCCCTGCCGGTGGACAAGGACGGCCGGCGACTGTCGTACGGCAGCCGTCAGACGTTCTGCCCGTCCAGCCCCGCCTACCGCGAGGCGGCCCTGCGGATGGTCGGCGAACTGGCCGGGCGCTACGCCGACCACCCGGCGGTCGTGATGTGGCACGTCCACAACGAGTACGGCTGCCACAACGCGGAGTGCTACTGCGACGTCAGCGCGGAGGCGTTCCGCGCCTGGCTCCAGGACCGGTACGCGAGCCTGGACGCGCTCAACCACGCCTGGGGCACCACCTTCTGGAGCCAGTGGTACTACGACTGGGACCAGATCCTGCCCCCGCGCGCGACCGGCGCGGTCCCGAACCCGACCCACCAGCTGGACTGGCGCCGCTTCAGCAGCGACGCACTGCTGTCCCTGTACGAGGCGGAGCGCGACGTGCTCCGGGAGGCGGCCCCGGCGACCCCCGCCACCACCAACTTCATGGTGATGTACAACTTCGACGCCCTCGACTACTGGCGCTGGGCCCCGCAGCTGGACATCGTCTCCAACGACCACTACCTCCAGTCCGCCGACCCGGAGTCGCAGATCGACATCGCGCTCAGCGGCGATCTCGTACGCTCCCTCGCCGGCGGCCCCTGGCTGCTGATGGAGCACTCCACGGGTGCGGTCAACTGGCAGCCGGTCAACCGGGCCAAGACGGCGGGGGAGTTGCGCCGCAACGCCCTCGGCCATGTGGCGCGCGGCGCCGACGGCATCGCCTACTTCCAGTGGCGGGCGGCCAAGGCGGGCGCCGAGCAGTGGCACTCGGCGATGCTCCCGCACGCCGGAACCGACAGCCAGATCTGGCGGGACGTCGTGCAACTGGGCGCGGACCTGCGGGCGTTGGACGAGGTGCGCGGCAGCGTCGGTGCCGCCGAGGTGGCGATCGTCTGGGACTGGAACGCCCGCTGGGCGGTGGAACTCCCGTCCCAGCCGAGCGGCGAACTGCACTTCCAGGACCTGGTCAGGGCCTGGTACGAGCCCCTGTGGCGCGCGGGCGTCGCCGTGGACTTCGTACGCCCGGACGCGGACCTGTCGTCGTACCGTCTGGTCCTGGCTCCCTCCTTGTATCTGGTCGACGACGAGGGCGCGGCGAACCTCACGGCCTTCGCGGAGCGCGGCGGCACGCTGGCCGTCGGGTTCCACAGCGGCATGGTCGACGCGAACTGCCATGTGCGGCTGGGGGGTTACCCGGGTGCCTTCCGGGAAGCACTCGGCGTGCGCACGGACGAGCTCTTCCCGCTGCTGCCGGGCGAGTCGGTGGGCCTGACCGGTGGTGGCACGGGCGTCCTGTGGTCGGAGCGGGTGCGGCTGGCGGGCGCCGAGGCGGTGGCCTCGTACACCGACGGACCGCTGAGCGGCGTTCCCGCGGTGACGCGCAACTCCCATGGATCAGGCTCCAGTTGGTACCTGGCCACCCAACCGGACCCCGCCACCCTCGCCGGCCTGCTCGACCTGATCCGCCGCGACGCGGGCGTCGAGCCGGTGCGCAAGGCACCCGAGGGCGTCGAGGTGGCGCTGCGGCGGGGAGCCGAGGCCGACTACCTCTTCCTCATCAACCACACCGGGCGGGACGCGGAGGTCGCGGTGGCTCCGGGGGCGGTCGAACTGCTCACGGGGAAGCCGGCCGCCGGCTCGGTGACCGTCGCGGCGGGCGAGGCGGCGGTCGTACGGGAGCCGCGGCGGGACTGAGCGGCCGGGCGGACCCGGGCGTCCTGCGGGCCTGCTGGTCTGACTCCGTCCCGAGGACGCGGTCGAACCCCACGACCGCGTCCTCGGGACGGACGCCGCACGGCTGACTGCGAGGGTCCCCGAGGGACGGAAACTGGGACGGACAACGTCGAAGGGCCCCACCGCGAACGGTGGGGCCCTTCGACATCGTGCCCGGTGAGGCACTGGCGGAGGATACGAGATTCGAACTCGTGAGGGGTTGCCCCCAACACGCTTTCCAAGCGTGCGCCCTAGGCCTCTAGGCGAATCCTCCGCCGGAAACATTACATGACGTTGGAGGGTGCTAGCGAACTCGTTCGGGCGCCCGGCGATCAGGTAGGCTGGGGCTCAGCCCCTCACGCGGCGCTATCTGACTGAACTCCCCCAGGGCCGGAAGGCAGCAAGGGTAGGTCGGCTCTGGCGGGTGCGTGGGGGGTCTTCTCTTGCCCGGATGCTGCCGCCGGGGACAGCTCCCGCCGATGCGCGTGCAGGAGGGGTAAGGAGTGCTCTGTATCGGGACGGTCCGCGTTGTCAGTGGGCGCCTATAACCTCGTAGGCGTGTCGTCTCTCGCGCTGTACCGCCGCTATCGCCCGGAGTCGTTCGCCGAGGTCATCGGGCAGGAGCATGTAACCGACCCGCTGCAGCAGGCGCTGCGCAACAACCGGGTCAATCACGCGTACCTGTTCAGCGGCCCGCGCGGATGCGGCAAGACGACGAGCGCGCGCATCCTGGCCCGCTGCCTGAACTGTGAGCAGGGCCCTACGCCGACGCCGTGCGGCGAGTGCCAGTCCTGCCGTGACCTGGCGCGCAACGGCCCGGGTTCGATCGACGTCATCGAGATCGACGCCGCTTCGCACGGTGGCGTGGACGACGCACGTGAGCTGCGCGAGAAGGCCTTCTTCGGGCCCGCCGCCAGCCGGTACAAGATCTACATCATCGACGAGGCCCACATGGTCACGTCGGCCGGCTTCAACGCCCTGCTGAAGGTCGTCGAGGAGCCCCCGGAGCACCTCAAGTTCATCTTCGCGACCACCGAGCCCGAGAAGGTCATTGGGACGATCCGCTCGCGGACCCACCACTACCCCTTCCGGCTCGTGCCCCCGGGGACGCTGCGCGACTACCTCGGCGAGGTGTGCGGGCGGGAGAACATCCCCGTCGAGGAGGGCGTGCTGCCGCTGGTCGTGCGGGCCGGGCAGGGCTCCGTGCGTGACTCCATGTCCGTCATGGACCAGCTGCTCGCCGGGGCGCGGGAAGAGGGTGTGACGTATGCCATGGCGACCTCCCTCCTCGGCTACACGGAGGGTTCGCTGCTCGACTCCGTGGTCGAGGCGTTCGCGACCGGTGACGGCGCCGCCGCCTTCGAGGTCGTCGACCGCGTCATCGAGGGGGGCAACGACCCGCGCCGCTTCGTCGCCGACCTTCTGGAGCGACTGCGCGACCTGGTGATCCTCGCCGCGGTGCCGGACGCCGGGGAGAAGGGGCTCATCGACGCCCCGGCCGACGTCGTCGAGCGCATGCAGGCCCAGGCGGGCACCTTCGGCGCCGCCGAGCTCAGCCGCGCCGCCGACCTCGTCAACGAGGGCCTGACCGAGATGCGCGGCGCCAACTCGCCCCGACTCCAGCTCGAGCTGATCTGCGCGCGCGTGCTGCTGCCGGCCGCGTACGGGGACGAGCGCTCGGTGATGGCCCGCCTGGACCGCATCGAGCGGGGCGTGAACTTCTCCGGGGGCGGCGGTATGCCCGCCACGGGGTATGCGCCGGGGCCCGAGGCCCATGGTGGAGCGATGCCCGGTCCGGCCGGCGGCCCAGGCGGCGGGCAGGTTCCACCGGGCGGCGGCCCCGCCGCGGCGCGGGCTGCGGTACGGGGCTCGGGAGCGCCGTCGGCAGGTATGCCGGGTGCTGGTGCTGGTGCTGGTGCTGGTGCTGGTGCTGGTGCCGGCGCAGCCGCGCCGGTCGGCCCGGGAGCACCGGCGGCCGCCGCACCCCCGACCACCCCCGCAGAGCCTGCCGCACCGGTCGCCTCACCACCGCCCGCTGCCCCGGCATCCCCCGCTCCCACCCCGACTCCGCCCCCGGCCGCCCCCGGCGCCTGGCCCACCGCGGCCTCCGCAGGCAGCGGCCGACGCCCCGGCGGCTGGCCCACGGCAACTCCGGCGGGCGCCGGCCAGCCTCCGGCCGCGCCCGGCCCACCGGCACCCGCAGCGGGACCCGCACCTACCCCCACCCCCGCCCCACAGGCGCCCGCGTCCCCGGCTCCCACGTATGCGCCCCCGAGCGGCGGCCTCGACCCCCGCATGCTCTGGCCGAACATCCTGGAGGCGGTCAAGAACCGCCGCCGCTTCACCTGGATCCTGCTCAGCCAGAACGCCCAGGTGGCCGGCTTCGACGGCACGACCCTCCAGCTGGGCTTCGTGAACGCGGGCGCCCGCGACAACTTCGCGAGCAGCGGCAGCGAGGACGTACTGAGGCAGGCGCTGGCCGAGCAGTTCAGCGTCCAGTGGAAGATCGAGGCGATCGTCGACCCGTCGGGCGGCTCCGCCCCTCCGCCCCCGGGCGGCCCCTCCGGCTTCAACGGCGGCCAGGGCGGAGGCGGCACGACGGGCTACGGCGGCGGCGCCCCCGGCGGCTACGGATCGGCCGCTCCCGCCCAGCGCCCCGCGTCCCCCCAGCCCACCCCCACGACACCCACGCCGCCAGCATCAGCCTCGGCGTCCCCGGCCACCCCGGCCCCCGCACCCCAGCCCACGGCCCCCGAGCCCCCCGCCCACGTCTCCATCGAGGACGACATCCCCGAGGACGACGACCCCGACCTCAACGAATCGGCCCTCTCCGGGTACGAACTGATCGTGCGGGAGCTGGGGGCGACGGTGATGGAGGAGTTCACGAACGAGTAGGCGGGTCTTCCGGGTACGGGGCCTTCGTGACGCCGGTCACGGCACTTCAGTCCGTCGGGCGTCCGAGGACGAGGCCCCTTGAGGGCCGAAGCGGGGGTCCGGGGCTGCAAGCCCCCAGTGGCGGCCACCCCAAGGCCGGTCCCGACTTGGAGGAACGCACAGGTCACGATCCCCCGCCCGCTCGGCAGCCCACACAAAAACCCCGTTAGGCTGACCCCCGTGAAGGTCCTCGTCATCGGCAGCGGCGCCCGCGAACACGCCCTGTGCCACTCCTTGTCCCTCGACCCCGACGTCACCGCGCTGCACTGCGCCCCCGGCAACGCCGGCATCGCCGAGGTCGCCGAGCTGCACCAGGTCGACGCCCTGGACGGCAAAGCCGTATCCGCGCTGGCCACGGAACTCGGCGCCGACCTCGTGGTCGTGGGCCCGGAGGCACCCCTGGTCGCCGGGGTCGCCGACGCCGTGCGCGAGGCGGGCATCCCGGTCTTCGGCCCCTCCCAGGAGGCCGCGCAGATCGAGGGCTCCAAGGCCTTCGCGAAGGACGTGATGGCCGGGGCCGGGGTCCCCACCGCGCGCTCCTACGTCTGCACGAACCCCGACGAGGTCGAAGAGGCCCTCGACGCCTTCGGCGCCCCCTACGTCGTCAAGGACGACGGTCTCGCCGCCGGCAAGGGCGTCGTCGTCACCGCCGACCTCGAGGCGGCCAAGGCACACGCCAACTCCTGCGAGCGTGTCGTCATCGAGGAGTTCCTCGACGGCCCCGAGGTCTCCCTCTTCGCCATCACCGACGGCGAGACGGTCGTCCCGCTCCAGCCGGCCCAGGACTTCAAGCGCGCCCTGGACGGCGACGAGGGCCCGAACACCGGCGGTATGGGCGCGTACTCGCCGCTCCCGTGGGCCGACCCGAAGCTGGTCGAGGAGGTCATGCAGACCGTCCTCCAGCCGACCGTCGACGAGATGCGCCGCCGCGGCACCCCCTTCTCCGGCCTGCTCTACGCCGGTCTCGCGATCACCTCGCGCGGCGTACGGGTCATCGAGTTCAACGCCCGCTTCGGGGACCCCGAGACCCAGGTGGTCCTCGCCCGCCTGAAGACCCCGCTGGCCGGCGTCCTGCTCGCCGCGGCGAACGGCACCCTCGCCGACCTGGAACCCCTGCGCTGGAGCGACGACGCCGCGGTCACCGTGGTCGTCGCCTCGCACAACTACCCCGGCACCCCGCGCACCGGCGACCCGATCACCGGCCTCGACGAGGTGGCCGCCGAGGACGCCCCGCACGCCTACGTCCTGCACGCGGGTACCAAGCACGACGGCGAGGCGATCGTCAGCGCCGGCGGCCGCGTCCTGTCCGTCACGGCCATCGGCAAGGACCTCGCCAAGGCGCGAGACCGCGCGTACCGGGCCGTCGCCCGCATCCGCCTGGACGGCTCCCAGCACCGCACGGACATCGCGGCGAAGGCGGCGGGCGCCTGACCGCCCGCCCGCTCGGATGAACCGCACAGGCCCCGGATCCGTCTTCGGATTCGGGGCCTGAATGCTGCGTCCACCTCCGAGAACCCGCATTAGAACCCACGTCAAAAACAGAGGCCTGATCCTCGCATTCCGTCATGCACCTCTGACCAAAGCCATTCCATCGAGTGAGCGCTGCCCCATACGGCTGACGGGGCTCAGGGCCCCAACTAGGGTGCGGCGCAAGCGGTCCGGCACTTGGCCCACCGGCATTGCGATGTCAGTGGCGGGTGCCACAGTGGGGGAGTGAGCAACGCCAGGAGAGCCGGGCAGTCAGTACAGCTGGGGAGGGGGTGAGGACCGGTCGTGACCGGTACCGGTATGGGTGTGGAAGCAGGCGCGCAGGCAGCGCGCTCGAGGGCCCTCGCCGTGCTGCGCATCCGCAGCCGGGCGCTGGCCGTGGCTCTGCTGCCCGCGGCAGTCGCCGTGATCCTGCTGGCCGGTGGTTCCACGGACCACCTGGTGGGCCCGTTCTGGCACGCCGCCCGCTGGGTCCTGACCCCGCTCGCCGTCCTCGTGCTGCTCGCCGCCGGCGCCATCGCCCTGGTCGTCGCCCGCGCCCGCCCCGCGGTGAGCCCGACGGTCCCGATCGCCGAGGAGGCGGCCCCGGACCTGTACCGGATGGTGCGCGACCTCGCCGACCGCCTCGACGTCCCCGCCCCGTCCGCGATAGCCCTCACCCCGGACTGCGACAGCTGGCTGGAGGACCGCACCCACCCGGCCCACGGCCCGCCCCCGCCCGAGCACCGCGACGAGATAGCGGGCGCACGGGCCGGGCACCGCCGAGCGACCGCGGCACCCGTCCTGGTCATCGGCTCCCCGTTCCTGTGGTGGATGCGCGTCGGCGAACTGCGCGCGGTCCTCGCCCCGGTCGTCGCCGGTACGGGCCCCTCGGCTCACCCGGACATAGCCGCGGCCCGCCGCTTCGTACGGGGCCTGGACGCGGCGGTGGCCGTCGCCTCGACGCCCGGCCGCTGCCCGCTGACCCGCGCGGTGTGCGCGGGCGTCGGCTGGGTGGCCCGGCTGCTGCTGCGCAGCTGCCGGGAGCACGCGGGCCTGATGGAGCGCGGGGTCGCGGCCGCGGCCGCCGAGCGTGCACAGGCTGTGGACTACGGTCTGCGGATCGTCGCCCAGGAGCAGGTGGGCCTGGCCTACGCCGGCTGGGACCGCCTCCTGACCCGCGTCGCGCTCCCCGCCTGGCGGATGGGCCGCTGGCCCTCGCGCCTGGACGCGGGAGTGGTGGCGGCCCTGACCGAGCTGTCCCGCCGCGACCGCCTGGCCGAGGGCTTCGCCTCCCGCCTGGGCGAGCGCCCCGCCTGCGACCTGCTCGAGGAGCCCGGCACGGTGGACGAGGCGGCCTCGCTCCTCGCCGCCCGCCTCTTCCACGGCGGCCCCGCCGAGCCGGGCCGCGACTGGTCCCCGGTCGACTGGGACGAGTACCCGGAAGAGGTCGTCGACCGCAAATGGCGCACCGACGCGGCCCGCCTCCACCGGGTCCTGGACACCCTGGGCGTGAGCCGCCCCGCCGACCGGACGACCCCGACCCCCGACGGCCCGACCCTGTCGAGAATCCTCGACCACCTCTCGGCCGCCGACATGACCGGGCTCGCCCCCGCCGCGCCGGAGAACGAGCCCGCACCCGACAGCGAAAGCCGCACCGGCGGTGCGGACGGGAACACGATCGACGCCGAAGGCGAGGCCGAGAACGAACGAGCCGCCACCCTCGCCGCAGCCCTCACCACCGAACTCGCCCGCGAGGAACGCGAAGAAGCCGCAGCAACCCCCACCGAGCGAACCGCCGCCGCCCCCGACCCCACCCCCTGGGACGACACCACGCTCCCCCTCTTCCCGCTCCAACCACCCCGCACTGCCCGTGAGTTGCTGACCGATCACGTCACCGCCATGGTCTGCTGCGCCGCCATGGACACCGCAGGCGCAACCCCCGGCCTCGACTGGCTCGACGGCCCCTCCCTCCTCGTCAACGGAGAACGCGCGGCGGACCTGACCCCCCGGATCCTCAGCCTCGTCGAGGACGGAGACCCGGCCCCGCTCCGCACCTGGCTCCGCAAGTCCGGCATACGCCCGGAGAAGCCGGTACGCCTCGTGTGACGGCGCCTCGGACCGCGGTACCGAAAGCCCCGTACGGAGAACCGTTCCGGAGTCCCTCATTCCACTTTCGGCCAATTCGCAACGAATAGTGACCGGCTGCGTGCGTTATGTGATGTGCTGGGACCGATCGGGCACATGGCAAGGGCTTGCGGCACAGACAGGCTCGCCGCAGTCACGCGACACGCGACCACAGGGCATGAGGGAGGGGGGCGACCATGGGGTCGGAGAAGATCCGCCGATGGGAATCCGGAGCGCTGGCGCACGCCGTGACCGACCCCTTCGGCCAGGGCCCCGTCCCCTGGCTCCGCGGCAGCGAGACCTACTTCGACGACACCGGCCAGGTGGTCCCCTGGTACGTGGACGCGACCCAGCAGCCGCCCGACGGCGACACCGCGAACACCCCACGCATCCCGGCCCCGCGAGCCGCCGGAGGCCCCCGCTCGGCCGACGACGTCCGCCGCCAGATCAAGGGCTTCATCTCCACCGGCGCGGTCGCCCCCGGCCAGGCCGTCGACTTCCACATCACGGTCGACCCGCCCCAGGAATTCAGCGTCGACGTCTACCGCATCGGCCACTACGGTGGCGACGGCGCCGCGAAGATCACCACCAGCCCGCGTCTGTCCGGCATCGTCCAGCCCTCGCCGCTCACCGCGGACCGCACGGTCTCCTGCCACCACTGGTGGCTGTCCTGGCGGCTGCAGATCCCGTCGTACTGGAGCATCGGGGCGTATGTCGCCGTCCTCACCACGGCCGACGGTTACCGCTCCCACATCCCCTTCACGGTCCGCGACAACCACCCCGCGGACCTGCTCCTCCTTCTGCCCGACGTGACCTGGCAGGCGTACAACCTCTACCCGGAGGACGGCCGCATCGGCGCCAGCCTCTACCACGCCTGGGACGAACAGGGCCGTCTGCTGGGCGAGTCGGACGCCGCGACCACGGTCTCCTTCGACCGCCCGTACGCCGGCGCAGGCCTCCCCCTCCACGTCGGCCACGCCTACGACTTCATCCGCTGGGCCGAGCGCTACGGCTACGACCTCGCCTACGCCGACGCCCGCGACCTGCACGCAGGGCACGTGGACCCCACCCGCTACCGCGGCCTGGTCTTCCCGGGACACGACGAGTACTGGTCGGTCAACATGCGCCGCACCGTCGAGCTCGCCCGCGAGCACGGGACGTCCCTCGTCTTCCTCTCCGCCAACACCATGTACTGGCAGGTGGAGTTGGGCCCGTCCCCGTCCGGCGTCCCCGACCGCCTGCTCACCTGCCGCAAGCGCAAGGGCCCCGGCAAACCCGTCCTGTGGCGCGAAGTCGACCGCCCCGAGCAGCAGTTGGTCGGTATCCAGTACGCGGGCCGGGTCCCCGAGCCCCACCCCCTGATCGTCCGCAACGCCGACCACTGGCTGTGGGAGGCGACCGGCGCCCACGAGGGCGACGAGATCGAGGGCCTGGTCGCGGGCGAGGCGGACCGCTACTTCCCGCGCACCCCGCTGCCCGAGCACGAGGACCGCATCCTGCTCGCGCACTCCCCGTACACCGACTCCGAGGGCGCCCTCCGCCACCAGGAGACGTCCCTCTACCGGGCCCCGTCCGGCGCCCTGGTCTTCGCGTCCGGGACGTTCGCCTGGTCCCCGTCCCTGGACCGTCCGGGCCACGTCGACACGCGCGTACAGCGCGCCACGGCAAACCTGCTGGACCGCATCTGCAAACGTGACTGAGTTCTCGTACCCAAGCAAGATCCACGCAGCTCGAGCCCACCCCCCACCAAGACCGATTCCAGCCATACGGGAGAATCGACACACTTGGACAGAACCACGGGGAGGAACCGTGTCCGGATTCGTAGAAAAGCCCGAGCCGATCCAGGTTCCGGGCCTGGTTCATCTCCACACCGGCAAGGTGCGCGAGCTGTACCAGAACGAGGCCGGCGACCTCGTGATGGTCGCCAGCGACCGCATCTCCGCCTTCGACTGGGTGCTGCCGACCGAGATCCCCGACAAGGGCCGCGTCCTCACCCAGCTGTCCCTGTGGTGGTTCGACCAGATCGCCGATCTGATCCCCAACCACGTCCTGAGCACCGACCTGCCCGCCGGCGCCCCCGCCGACTGGGCCGGCCGCACTCTCGTCTGCAAGTCGCTGCAGATGGTCCCGGTGGAGGCGGTGGCCCGCGGCTACCTCACCGGCTCCGGCCTGCTGGAGTACAACGAGTCCCGTACGGTCTGTGGCCTCGCCCTCCCCGAGGGCCTGGTCGACGGCAGCGAACTGCCCGCCCCGATCTTCACCCCGGCCACCAAGGCCGAGGTCGGCGAGCACGACGAGAACGTCTCCTACGAGGAGGTGGCCCGCCAGGTCGGCGCCGACACCGCCGCCCAGCTGCGCCAGGCGACCCTCGCCGTCTATGCCCGGGGCCGTGACATCGCCCGGGACCGGGGCATCATCCTCGCGGACACCAAGTTCGAGTTCGGCTTCGACGGCGAGACCCTGGTCCTCGCGGACGAGATCCTCACCCCGGACTCCTCCCGCTTCTGGCCCGCCGACCAGTGGCAGCCGGGGCGCGCGCAGCCGTCGTACGACAAGCAGTTCGTGCGCGACTGGCTGACCTCGCCGGCCTCCGGCTGGGACCGGAAGAGCGAGCAGCCCCCGCCGCCGCTGCCGCAGGAGGTCGTGGACGCGACCCGGGCGAAGTACATCGAGGCGTACGAGCGCCTGACGGGCACGAGCTGGAGCTGACCCCATGACAAAGGCCCCGGTCGTCGACCGGGGCCTTGATCTGGAGCGGACGACGAGGCTCGAACTCGCGACCTCAACCTTGGCAAGGTTGCGCTCTACCAACTGAGCTACGTCCGCACTGCGCCGTGGCGCGAGAGCAACTATACCCAACCCCGCTCCCGTGCGAGCCGCACCGCCGCATGACGGTTCTCCGCCCCGAGCTTCGAGACCGCCGAGGACAGATAGTTGCGCACGGTTCCCTGGGAGAGCGCGGCCCGCTCGGCGATCTCCGCGACCGGCGCCCCGTCGGCGGCGAGTTCCAGCACCTCGGCCTCCCGCGCGGTCAGCGGCGAGTCCCCGGAGGCGATGGCGTCGGCGGCCAATTCCGGGTCCACATACCGCTGTCCGGCATGGACGGTCCGGATGATCTCCGCGAGCCGCTGGGCACTCACCGTCTTCGGGACGAACCCGCGCACCCCCGCCGCGAGCGCCCGCTTCAGATGGCCGGGCCGTCCGTGACTGGTGACGATCAGCACCTGGCAGCCGGGCAGTTCGGCCCGCAGGGATGTGGCGACCTTCACACCGTCCGCGCCGGGCATCTGCAGATCGAGGACGGCGACATCGGGCTCGTGCGCCCGCGCCATCGCCAGCGCCTCGGGCCCGGACGCCGCCTCGGCCACGACCACGAGATCGTCCTCCAGCGCGAGCAGCGCGGCGAGCGCACCCCGGATGAGGTGCTCGTCGTCGGCGAGCAGCAGTCGCACGGGACCCGTCATGCCGTGATCTCACTCACGCCCAGAGGCACTTCGGCCACCACCCGGAACACGTTTCCGCCGACCGGCCCGGCCTCCAGCGTCCCGCCCACCGCCGAGAGCCGCTCCCGCAGCCCGGCCAGCCCGGACCCGCCGTCATCCGTGGGCGGGGACGCGCCATCGTTCTCCACGGTCAGCACCACACACCCCTCGCCGGCCTTCAGTGCAATGTCACATCGCACCGCGTCCCCGTGCCGCAGCACGTTCGTCGTAGCCTCCCGCACGACCCACCCGAGCACCGACTGAACCCCGACCTCCAGCCCGCCGGCCTCCCCGCTCACCTCGCAGCGGATCCCGGCCGCAGTCAACACGCCCTGCGCACCGGCGAGTTCGACCCTGAGATCGGCCTCCCGATATCCCCGCACGACATCCCGCACCTCCCGCTGCGACTCCTGCGCGATCCGCTGCACCTCGATCATCTGGTCCACCGCCTCGGGCCGCCCGCGTCGCGCCAACTGCACCGCGAGCTCGCTCTTCAGCGCGACGACGGCGAGATTGCGCCCCATCACGTCGTGCAGATCCCGCCCGAACCGCAGCCGCTCCTCGGCGACGGCGAGCCGGGCGCGGGTCTCGCGGGCCGCGTCGAGTTCGTAGACGGCGTTGAGCAACCAGACGGAGAAGACTGCGGTGAAGGCGAGGAATCCGGCGCCGAGGAGCACGCCCAGCATGGTGAGCAGGGTGGCGGGCCCGGGAGTGCCCAGCGGGAAGGAGATGATCCCCGCGCCGAGAGCGAAGCCGCCCACGATCGCGTACACGCGCCGCCGCTCACGCACGCCGAGCGAGATGACCCCGGCCGCGACGACCAGGACGACCCCGAAGACCCCGCCCGCCGTGGTGTCGACGCCGTCGCCGTCCGGTCCGTGCTCCGCGATCCCCAGCGCCGTGACGGCGACCACGGCGGTGACGGCGGCGAGCGTCCACAGCAGCCGTACGGGCTGCTCGCGCCGCCCGCGCGTCCAGTCCAGCGCCCGCGACACCGTCACCATGCACGCCACGGCGTGCACCGCCACCAGGCCCAGCAGCGCCCCGCCGAGCCCGGGCCCCAGCGTGCCGACGGCGGGCAGCCCGATCGCCAGAATCTCGGCCACCCCGAAGAAGTGGAACGACCACCGTGTGTACGTCTCGACCTTCGCCGGTGTGCTCTTGCGCCGCCACCAGCCGCCCGCCCGGCTCATCCTCGCGCTCCCCCGTCCGTCAGCGCCGCGGCTCCCACCGGAACCAACGCCGTACAGCAAACACCGCCAACACGGTCCAGGCCAGCGAGGTCGCCACCGCGCCCAGGGCCTCGTAGCCGCTCAACTGCCCGGTGAACCCACCCCGGACCAGCCGGATCGCGGGGGACAGCGGCAGCAGCTCGCAGACGGAGGCGACCCGGTCCGGCAGGACCTCCGGCGGGAGCGCGATGCCCGAGCCCATCATCGACACGAGCACCAGCGGCAGCGCGGTGACCTGCGCGCTCTCCACGGTCCGGGTGAAAGACGCGGTGAGCGCGGCGAGCGCGGCACAGAGCACCAGGCCCGACAGCAATCCCAGCACGGTCAGATACGGCGCCTTGGGCGCCCCCGCATCGAGGATCAGTACGCAGCCTGCGGCGAGCACGAGCGACTGGGCGAGGCCGACGCACGCGGCGGCCAGCGCCGTACCCGTGAGGATCTCCACGTCACCGAGTTCCCCGGTGCGCAGCCGTTTCAGGACGAGCTCCTCGCGCCGGGCGACGAAGGCGCTCACCAGGGCCGTGTACACGGAGAACAGCAAGGAGAAGCCGATCGCGGCCGTCAGCATCACCGCGCCGATGGTCAGCCCCTCCCCCTTGAGGTCCATCTGGTCGACCGCGGGCCGCACACTGAACGGCACCGAGAGCGGCACCAGCAACGCCGTCACCACCGCACTCCGGTTGCGCCCGAGCAGGGTCAGCTCCGCCCGCGCCAGCGCCC
The DNA here is from genome assembly GCF_042893105.1 of Streptomyces sp. NPDC001663. Classification (NCBI taxonomy): domain Bacteria; kingdom Bacillati; phylum Actinomycetota; class Actinomycetes; order Kitasatosporales; family Streptomycetaceae; genus Streptomyces; species Streptomyces sp. NPDC001663. The sequence goes on from NZ_JBIAUR010000012.1 coordinate 301,091, forward strand.
GCAGCCGCCGGCCGGTGGGAGCGAGGACCACGCCGCTCATGCCGCCACCTCCCGCTCCCGCGCGATCCCCAGGAACGCCTCCTCCAGCGAGGCCGACCGCACATCGAGCCCCCGCAGCTCCACCCGCGCCCGCTCGGCCCACACCAGCAGTCCGGTGGCCGCCCGCTGCAGCTCCCGCGTCCGCAGCCGTACGACGGGCCCGTCCACCTCGTGCCCGCACACGCCCAGCTCACCGAGCGGCGGCAGGTCCCCGAGGAAGTAGCCGTCGGGCAGCCGGAAGGAGATCCGTGAGGGCTGCTCGGCGGTCACCTCGGCCGGCGTCCCGGTCGCCGCGATGCGCCCCTCGTGCAGGATCGCGAGCCGGTCGGCGAGGCCCTCCGCCTCCTCCAGGTAGTGCGTGGTGAGCAGCACCGTCGTGCCCGTGTCGCGCAGCGCCCGCACCAACTCCCAGGTGTCCCGGCGCCCTTCGGCGTCGAGACCGGTCGTCGGCTCGTCCAGGAACAGCACCTCGGGCCCGCCGAGCAGCGCGAGGGCCAGGTCCAGACGCCGCCGTTCGCCGCCGGACAGCTGCTTGACCCGTACGCCGGCCCGCCGCTCGAGCCCGACGAGGGCGAGCGCCTCGGCCTCGGGCCGCGCCCCGCTGACGCATCCCGCCCACATCCGCGCGGTCTCCGCCACGGTCAGCTCGGACGGAAAGCCGCCCTCCTGCAGCATCACCCCGGTCCTCGGCCGTACGGCGGTCCGGTCCTCGTACGGATCGTGGCCGAGCACCCGCACCCGACCCCCGGCGGGCCGGGCGAGCCCCTCCAGCAGTTCGACGGTCGACGTCTTGCCCGCGCCGTTGGTGCCGAGCAGCGCGAAGATCTCGCCGCGGCCCACGGAGAACGTGATGCCGCGCACCGCCTCGAACCCGCCCCCGTACACACGCCGCAGGTCAGTGACCTCAATCACGTGTTCGCGTTCGTTGTCCATGACTTCAGCGTCCCGGCGAAGTCGGGCCGGGAGCAGTGCGCGCTGTCATCGCTCGGCATGACAAATGTCAGGAGGCCGCAGGCGGACATGAGACAGGACATGAAAAAGCCCCCCGGCCGAAGCCGAGGGGTTTGAATCAAGAGCGGACGACGAGGCTCGAACTCGCGACCTCAACCTTGGCAAGGTTGCGCTCTACCAACTGAGCTACGTCCGCATTGCCTCCGACCGGCTCCCACCGATCGGCGCGAGCACCAGCCTACCTGATCCACAAGAGTGGTTCTGACCGGCGGTGCAGAGCGGGTGACAGGAATTGCACACTGCGCCTTCCCCCTGGAAGGGGGATGTTCTGCTACTGAACTACACCCGCATGTACTCCGTGGGTCCGGCTTTTCGGCCTTGCCCCTCGGCGTGCTCCAGACTCTAGCTGACCAGGAGGGGTGCAGCGCAAGTCGGTTCTCCCGAGGGGCCGGTGACCGGTCGTCGGCAGCGGCTCACTGCGCCGCGCTGAACGCCTCGTAGACCTTCTTGGGGATCCGGCCGCGGGCCGGGACGTCCATCTTGTTGGCCTGGGCCCAGGCCCGGACGGCCGCCGGGTCGGGGGCGACCTCGGTCTGGCGGTACGCCTTGCCCGACTTGGACCGCTTGCGGCCGGCCTCCACGTAGGGCTCGAGCGCCTTACGCAGTTTCTTGGCATTGGCTTGATTCAGGTCGATCTCGTACGACTTGCCGTCGAGTCCGAAGGCGATCGTTTCCGCCGCTTCCGAGCCGTCGATGTCGTCAAAGAGAGTGACCACGACCTTCTGCGCCACGAATATCGGTCCCTTCGTGCGACACCGCAATCTGCGAAGACGTGGATGACGTGCCACGACGTCGCGGAGATGTCGACTGTCCGCCAGTTAATGGGCAAAGTATCGGCTAATGACAATTCATTTGTACAGTGCCCGGCATTGCAATGTGAAGCCCGACTAAATCTTCCCGCGTGTCCCTCGCGCAATAGGTCTGGGGCATCGATCCGGGATCTTTCCCTGAACTTTTCGTGAAGGCCCCCGTCCGATGCCGAATCGTGATGGCGGTCACGTAGTTTCCTACAACTCTACTCGCGTAGAAATTTTGTGCAGGTAGTCTGAAGCCACCTGCTCAGCACCACACCACCGGGAGTGCCCGTGGCACGCGTCGTAGTCGACGTCATGCTCAAGCCGGAGATCCTCGACCCCCAGGGCCAGGCGGTGCAGCGCGCACTGCCGCGTCTGGGTTTCGAAGGCATCGCCGACGTACGTCAGGGAAAGCGATTCGAACTGGAAGTTGACGGCCCGGTCGACGAGGCCGCGCTCGCCCGCATCCACGATCTTGCGGAATCCTTCCTCGCCAACACCGTGATCGAGGACTTCACCGTCAAGGTGGAGGAAGTCGCGGAGGCCGCGAAGTGACCGCTCGTATTGGCGTCGTCACTTTCCCCGGCAGCCTCGACGACCGGGACACACAGCGCGCGATCCGCCTCGCGGGCGCCGAGCCGGTCGCCCTCTGGCACAAGGACAAGGACCTCCATCAGGTCGACGCGGTCGTCCTTCCCGGTGGTTTCTCCTACGGCGACTATCTGCGGGCCGGCGCCATCTCCCGCTTCTCGCCGGTGATGGAGACGGTCATCGAGCAGGCGAAGGCCGGCCTCCCGGTCCTCGGTATCTGCAACGGCTTCCAGATCCTCACCGAGGCGCACCTGCTGCCCGGCGGAATGCTCGGCAATGATCACCTGCACTTCATCTGCCGTGACCAGAAGCTGCGGGTGGAGAACGCGGACACCGCCTGGACCGTCGACTACGAGTCCGGCCAGGAGATCCACATCCCGCTGAAGAACATGGACGGCCGCTACGTCGCCGACCAGTACACGCTGGACAAGCTGGAGGCCGAGGGGCGGGTCGCCTTCCGCTACCTCGACTTCAACCCCAACGGCTCGCTCAACGACATCGCCGGCATCACCAACGAGGCCGGGAACGTCGTAGGCCTCATGCCGCACCCGGAGCACGCCGTCGAGCCCCTCATCGGGTCGGGCCGCACCGACGGCCTCCCCTTCTTCACCTCGATCCTCAAGAAGCTGGTCAACGTATGAGCCGGACGCCTCTGGACACGGTCGAGCACGCGGCCGCGACCCCCGACGTCGAGCTGCCCTGGGCCGAACTCGGCCTGAAGAAGGACGAGTACGAGCGGGTGGTGGAGATCCTCGGCCGCCGGCCCACCGGTGCCGAGCTCGCCATGTACTCCGTCATGTGGTCCGAGCACTGCAGCTACAAGAGCAGCAAGGTGCACCTGCGCCAGTTCGGCGAGAAGGCCCCCCAGTCCGATGCACTGCTCGTGGGCATCGGCGAGAACGCCGGTGTCGTCGACGTCGGCCAGGGCTACGCCGTGACCTTCAAGGTCGAGTCGCACAACCACCCGTCGTACGTCGAGCCCTACCAGGGCGCGGCCACCGGCGTCGGCGGCATCGTGCGCGACATCATCGCGATGGGTGCGCGGCCGGTGGCGGTCGTCGACCCGCTGCGGTTCGGTGCCGCTGATCACCCCGACACCAAGCGGGTGCTGCCGGGCGTCGTCGCCGGCATCGGCGGCTACGGCAACTGTCTGGGCCTGCCGAACATCGGCGGCGAGGTCGTCTTCGACTCCTGCTACCAGGGCAACCCGCTGGTCAACGCCGGTGCCATCGGCGTGATGCGGCACGAGGACATCCACCTCGCGAAGGCGTCCGGCGCGGGCAACAAGGTCATCCTGTACGGGGCCCGGACCGGCGGCGACGGCATCGGCGGCGCGTCGATCCTCGCCTCCGAGACCTTCGACGACGCCAAGCCGTCGAAGCGTCCGGCCGTGCAGGTCGGTGACCCCTTCCAGGAGAAGCTCCTCATCGAGTGCACCCTGGAGGCCTTCAAGGAGAAGCTGGTCGTCGGTATCCAGGACCTGGGTGCGGCCGGTCTGTCGTGTGCCACGTCCGAGCTGGCCTCGAACGGCTCCGGCGGCATGCGCGTCACCCTGGACGACGTACCGCTGCGTGACTCCACCCTCTCGCCCGAGGAAATCCTCATGAGCGAGTCGCAGGAGCGCATGTGCGCGGTCGTGGAGCCGGGGAAGGTCGACCGGTTCCTGGAGATCTGCGACAAGTGGGATGTCATCGCCACGGTGATCGGTGAGGTCACCGACGGCGACCGCCTCGAGATCTACTGGCACGGCGGCAAGATCGTCGACGTCGACCCGCGGACGGTCGCGCACGACGGTCCGGTCTACGAGCGGCCGTACGCCCGCCCGTCCTGGCAGGACGAGCTGCAGGCCGACGACGCGGGCAAGCTCGCGCGGCCCGCGAACTCGGCGGAGCTGAAGGACCAGGTCCTGAAGCTGGTCGCCTCTCCCAACCAGGCCTCCAAGAAGTGGATCACTTCGCAGTACGACCACTTCGTGCAGGGCAACACGGTGCTGGCCCAGCCGGAGGACTCCGGCATGATCCGCATCGACGAGGAGAGCGGCCTCGGTGTCGCCATCGCGACCGACGGCAACGGCCGGTACGCGAAGCTCGACCCGTACGCGGGCGCGCAGTTGGCGCTCGCGGAGGCGTACCGCAATGTCGCCACCACCGGTGCCAAGCCCCTCGCGGTCTCCGACTGCCTGAACTTCGGTTCGCCCGAGGACCCGGCCGTCATGTGGCAGTTCGCGGAGGCCATCCGTGGGCTCGCCGACGCCTGCCAGCAGTTGGGCACCCCGGTGACCGGCGGCAACGTCTCGCTCTACAACCAGACCGGCGAGGTGGCCATCCACCCGACCCCGGTCGTCGCGGTCCTGGGCGTCATCGACGACGTCGCCCGCCGTACGCCGGTCGCCTTCCAGGAGGAGGGGCAGCTGCTCTACCTCCTCGGCGACACGCGTGAGGAGTTCGGCGGTTCGGCCTGGTCGCAGGTCGTGCACAACCACCTCGGCGGTCTGCCGCCCAAGGTCGACCTGGAGCGCGAGCGGCTGCTCGGCGAGATCCTGATCTCCGCCAGCCGCGACGGCATGATCGACTCCGCGCACGACCTGTCCGACGGCGGTCTGATCCAGGCGGTCGTGGAGTCGGCGCTGCTCGGCGGCAAGGGCGCGCGTCTGGTCGTACCGGACGGGCTCGACGCCTTCACCCTCCTCTTCTCCGAGTCGGCGGGACGCGCGGTCGTCGCCGTGCCGCGCTCGGAGGAGGTCCGCTTCAACGACATGTGCGGGGCGCGCGGGCTGCCCGTCACCCGCATCGGTGTCGTGGACGGTGACTCGGTCGAGCTCCAGGGCGAGTTCGAGCTGCCCCTGGCGGAGCTGCGCGAGGCCCACGAGGCGACGATCCCGGCGCTGCTCGCCTGATCCCTTTCGGGAGTAGACGACGAAGGCCCCGCCCGTTTCGAACGGGCGGGGCCTTCGGGCTTCCTGCAGCAGTCCTCGGTCTTCGTCAAGCGGCTTTCCTCAGGCGTTCACCGGCTCCTTCGCCGGCTCCGAAGTGACCGTCCGGGGGCCGGACTCGGGCAGCCGCAGCGCCAGCAGCGACGCCACCGCCATGATCCCGGCGCCGCACCAGAACACCACGCCGGTCGCGTCGATGAAGGCGTGCACGCCCTGGGTGTGGGCTGTTCCCGTGAGGCGGGCCAGGACGCTGACGTCGCCGCCGGGGCCGTCGGACGTGTACAGGCGGGTCAGGACGGTGCCGAAGAGGGCGGTGCCCAGGGCGCTGCCGATGTTCTGGAAGTAGCGGATGGAGGTGGTCGCGACGCCGAGTTGTGGACGCGGGGCCGCTTCCTGGACCAGGAGGATCAGCTGACCCAACAGCTGCCCGAACCCGGCCCCGACCAGCAGGAGTTCGGCTCGGATCAGCCAGAGCGAGGTGTCGGGGGCGATCGTCGTGGCAAGGAGCACGAAGGCGAGGGCGGCGGTGGCCGTGCCGCTGATGGTGAAGGTGCGAGAGGTCCAGCCGCGGGCGCTGAGGGGGCCGGCGAGCAGTCCGGTGGCCGACATGCCGACCGCCATCGGGAGCAGATAGAGGCCCGCGGAGGAGCTGCTGAGACCGCGGACGATCTGCAGGTAGATGAGCACGTAGTAGATCGCGCCCATCATGGCGGCGCCCGTGATCGCCTGGATGGCGAAGCCGAGGCGCAGTTCGCGGATGCGGAACAGGCCGAGGGGCATGACCGGTTCGGGCGCGCGGAGCTGGCGCCACAGGAACAGGGCGAGGGCGACGACGGCCCCGGCGAACAGGCCGAGCACGACCGGCGAGGACCAGGCGTACTTCTTGCCGCCCCAGTCGGTGACCAGGAGCAGCGCGCTGGAGAAGGCGGCCGCGAGCAGGGCACCGGCGTAGTCGAGCGGCCGGCGGACGTGGTGTTCGGGCAGCTTGAGGGCGAAGGCGGAGGCGGCGAGGACCGCGAGACCGACCGGCAGGTTGATGTAGAAGATCCAGCGCCAGCTCGCGTGGTCCGCCAGCAGGCCGCCGATCCAGGGGCCGACCGCCATCGCGCCGCCGGCGACGAGTCCGCCCATGTTGGTGCCCTTGCCGGCGCCCTTGTCCTCCGGGCCCTTGAGATGGGCGATGACCACCATCGTCACGCTCATCAGGCCGCCACCGCCCAGGCCCTGCACGGCGCGGGCCGCGATGAGCTGGTCCATCGACTGGGCGGCTCCGCACAGCGCGGAGCCGAGCAGGAAGGTGGCGATCGCGCCGGTGAAGACGCGCTTCGGGCCGAGGACGTCGCACAGCTTGCCGTACAGCGGGAGCAGTGCTGCCGACGCCAGCGCGAACGCGCTGATCAGCCAGGGGATCTTGTCGATGCCGTGGTCGGGGTCGAGGTCCCGGACGATCGGGACGGTGGCCGCGGACACGATCTGCATGTCCAGGACGGCCAGGACGATCGTGACGAGGCAGACGAGGAAGCCGATCTTGCGCTGGGTCTCGGTCATGGGCATCACCATGCCGTGAGTTTGTGTACCCAGTCAATGTTTTATCTGGGATGAAAGTTCGGCCTGGGCTAAATTTCGCCTTGGTAAGGTGGCAACATGGCTGATCAGGCGATGGGACTGCGCGAGCGGAAGAAGTTGCAGACGGCGCAGCGGATCTATCGGGCCGCGGTCACGCTGTTCGTCGAGCGCGGCTTCGACAACGTCTCGGTGCAGGAGATCGCCGACGCGGCCGAGGTCTCGAAGATGACCGTCTTCAACTACTTCGGCACGAAGGAAGACCTGGTCTTCATGCCCGTCGAGGACCACTTCGGGGACGCGGCCCGCGCGGTGCGGGAGCGGAAGCCGGGCGAGACGGCCGTGGACGCCGTACGCCGGCAGTTCCTGGAGATGGTCGAGGCCCGCGACCCCGCGCTCGGGCTGCACGCCGAACCCTTCGCCCGCCAGGTGCGCCAACTCGTCCGGGACACCCCGGTGTTGATGGAGCGCGCCTTCGTCGGCGCCCAGAAGGGCACCAGGGAACTCGCCGATCTACTGGCCGAGGAGACGGGCGACCGCACCCTCGCCCTGATCGCCGCCGCCACGCTCAGCGCCGCCCGCAACGCCCTGATCGAGGAGTACGTCGGCCGCATCGCCGCAGGCGACAGCCCCGAGGCGGTCGCCGCGGACGCACCCGCCCTGGCCGAGCGGGCCTTCGCGCTGGTGGAGCAGGGACTGGAGGGATACGCGCGCAGGTCGTGAGGTTCCTGTGGCCGAACGACCGTGTTGTCAGTGGCGGTTGGTAGCTTCGGCAGTGCTTGGAGTTGTACGGGGGACGAGTTCTACGGGGGACGGGGGAGCGGTGCGAGTACCGGAGCGTGCGCGGAAGTCCGTGAACGTGCTGCTGTGCCTGGTCGCGGTCGCCGGGATCGGCTGGAGCGGCAAGGAGATCTGGCAGGTCCTGAGAGGGCGGCAGCAGATCGACGAGGCCTGCGCGGGCCTCGTCCCGGCCGGGCGCGTGCTCGCGCTGTCCCCGGCGGGCGGCACCATCACTCACCGGGTGGCCGACGAGGGCACCATCGAGCTGGACGCCGGACTGCCGCAGGACTGCGAGATATTCAGCACCGAAGCGGGCGAGAAGGGCGGTTCGCGCAGCGGCGAGCGCTGGTTCTTCACAGGTGCGGTGGGCGCTGTGGGGCAGGGCGAGGGGCTGAGCCCCGAGGCTTCGTGGGACGACCTCCTCGACCCGGGCGGCCCGTACAGCGACCACACCTATCCCGACCAACCGCTCGGCGGCGGCATCGCGGGCATCGTCACGGACACCGGCGTCACGGTCGAACTCCCCTGCGCCAAGGGCGTGTCCGACGGCCGGCGGGTGAAGGCGCTGTGGGCCCGGGCCTCGTTCCTGGAGTCGGAGACACCCTTCAGCGACAACGGCCAGCCCACCGCCCATGACCGCGGCATCCTCGCCGAGACGGCCGTGATCACCGCCAACCGCCTCGCCGGACGCCTCGGCTGCACCGAGCGCCTGCCCGACCCGCCGGACGACATACCCGCCCTCGTCGAGGGCCCGACCCCGGCAGCCGAGGCCGAGGGCACCTGCGCCTGGTACCGCAGGACGGGCCTCGCGGACCGCACGCTCTACGCCGACCAGGTCCTCGAAAGCCGGACGGACCCCAAGGCGTGGGACGAGCGCTGCGCCCTCGTGCTCGGCGACACCCGCGCCAACACCCTCTACGCGGCCCACGCGGACGAACTGGACAGCGTCTACCGCCCGGACCGCCCGGGCCGGTACTTCGCCGCCTTCCACACCTACTCCGGGGAGAACGCGAAGAACATCCACCTGCCGAACGTCGACTCCCACGAGACCCCGGTCGCCGCCGAGCCGGGCAGGGCCGGCCGCGGCGACGACGAACCGGCCTGGTGGGCCTCCTCGGTCTGCTCCGGAAAGCCCCAGATCCACACCATGACCCTGTCCTACGGCTACGAGAAGCTGGCCACGGCCGCCTACGAGAAGGTCTTCCGCGCCTACGTCGACGACGTCACCGCACGCCGCGGCTGCACGGACGTCAAATTCCCCGCCACCTCGGCCTTCCACGCGGATTAGGCTCACCGCCATGCCCACGGTCAAGAAGCGCGCCCGTACGTACGACTCCGCCAAGATCCGCAAGGCCCTGTCGGCCCAGTTCGGAAACGTACAGGAGGCCGTGCGCGCCTTGACTCCGGAGCAGTTGGCGCTCCCCACGCGGCTCGGCGAGTGGACCGTCCGGGACCTGGCCGCGCACGTGACCATGGCCGTGGAGACCGTCAGCCGCAACCTCGAGCGTGACGAGCCGGCGGAGCCGGAACTGACGCTCCTGGAGTGGCCGTTCGCCACCGCCACCCGCGCCGCCGACATCGCCGACGGCACCCGCGGCCTCGCCGAGGCCAACCCCGACCTCGCCGCCCTCTACTCCCGCACCGCCGAGCGCTTCACCGATGCCCTCGCCACCGCCCCCGACACCCGCGTCCTGGCCGCCCGTACCGGCGCCATGACCCTCGCCGACTACCTGGTCACCCGCACCGTAGAACTCGTCGTCCACACCGACGACCTGAACGCCGCCGTCCCGGGACTCGAGGTGCCGTACGACCGCCAGGCCCTCGCCGCCTGCACCCGGCTGCTCGCCGACGCCCTGGCCGCCAGGGCGCCCGGCGGCTCCACCGAGGTGCGGATCCCGCCGTACGCCGTCGTGCAGTGCATCGAGGGCCCCCGGCACACCCGCGGCACCCCGCCGAACGTCGTCGAGACCGACCCGCTGACCTGGATCCGGCTCGCGACCGGGAGGGTGGCGTGGAAGGACGCCGTGGAGGAGGCCGCGGTCAGCGCCAGTGGGGAACGGGCGGACCTGAGCGCCCTGCTGCCGCTGATGGCGTGAGCCGGCGGAACCGGACTCCCGTCCCTCCCGTCCCATCGGCATGGACAAACAGCGACTCACCCTCGCCGTCCTGACCGTCCTCCCGCTCGTCATGGCGTGCGGCAGCGGCGGGGGCAGCGCCTCCGTCGCGTCGGGGACGTCGGGAGTGTCGGGCGTCCACTGGAAGGTCGACAGCGTCACCGTGGACGGCACCACCCGGCGCGCTCCCGCGGCCGCCGACGTCCGGATCGACCCGGACGGAACCGCCGTGGGCAACTACGGCTGCAACGAGTTCAGCGCGAAGGCCGCCGTCACGGACGACCACGTCAAGCTGACGAACGCCACCCAGACCCTGATGGCCTGCGACGAGCCGCGCATGTCCTTCGAGCGCGCCCTCGCCCGCACCCTCACCGACCACTCCCTCACGGTCCGGACGGCGGACGACGGCCTGACGCTCACCACCGGCGACGGCGACCGCATCCACCTGACCAGGGAGAAGGCGACCGAGGACAAGGACGCACCCCTGTACGGAACGAAGTGGACGATCACGTCACTCGGTGCCGACGGCACGACGAGCAGCCTGCCGAAGGGGACCTCCGCGCACCTCACCTTCGACAAGAAGTCCGGCAAGGTCACCGGCAGCCTCGGCTGCAACCACGTCTCCGCGACGGCCACGGTCCGCGACGGACATATCACCCTCGGCGCCCCGTCCACCACCCGAATGATGTGCGACACCTCACTCATGAATACGGAGAAGCGCCTCCTGCGCCTCTTCGACGGCACGGCGACCTATGAGTTGGATCACCGAACTCTCACGCTGACCAGCGAAAACGGAGAAAGCGCCAAAGCCGTCGCCGAGCGGTGATCCATTACCGGCACGTATCCCCAATTCGGACCAGTGGTCGATCTCGCCTACACTCGGTGCCGTGCCACGTGGTGACGGTCGACTCAATCATGATCTGCTCCCCGGTGAGAAAGGCCCCCAGGACGCTTGCGGCGTCTTCGGAGTCTGGGCTCCGGGCGAAGAGGTCGCCAAGCTCACTTACTTCGGGCTCTACGCCCTCCAGCATCGGGGTCAGGAATCCGCGGGAATCGCGGTCAGCAACGGCTCCCAGATCCTCGTCTTCAAGGACATGGGCCTCGTGTCCCAGGTCTTCGACGAGACCTCGCTCGGTTCGCTGCAGGGTCACATCGCGGTCGGTCACGCCCGCTACTCGACCACCGGCGCCTCCGTGTGGGAGAACGCCCAGCCGACGTTCCGCGCCACCGCGCACGGCTCCATCGCGCTCGGCCACAACGGCAACCTGGTCAACACGGCGCAGCTCGCCGAGATGGTCGCCGATCTGCCGAAGAAGGAGGGCGGCCGCACCCCTCGTGTGGCGGCCACCAACGACACCGACCTCCTGACGGCCCTGCTCGCCGCCCAGGAGGACGAGGACGGCAAGCCGCTGACCATCGAGGAGGCCGCCCACACGGTCCTTCCGCAGGTCAAGGGCGCCTTCTCTCTCGTCTTCATGGACGAGCACACCCTCTACGCCGCCCGCGACCCGCAGGGCATCCGCCCGCTGGTCCTCGGCCGCCTCGAGCGTGGCTGGGTCGTCGCCTCCGAGTCCGCCGCCCTCGACATCTGCGGCGCGAGCTACGTCCGCGAGATCGAGCCGGGCGAGTTCGTGGCCATCGACGAGAACGGCCTGCGTACCTCCCGATTCGCGGATGCGAAGCCCAAGGGCTGTGTCTTCGAGTACGTGTACCTGGCCCGCCCCGACACCGACATCGCCGGCCGGAACGTGTACCTCTCCCGCGTGGAGATGGGCCGCAAGCTCGCCAAGGAAGCCCCGGTCGAGGCGGATCTGGTCATAGCGACTCCGGAGTCCGGCACCCCGGCCGCCATCGGCTACGCGGAGGCGTCCGGCATCCCGTTCGGCGCGGGCCTCGTGAAGAACGCGTACGTCGGCCGTACGTTCATCCAGCCCTCGCAGACCATCCGCCAGCTCGGCATCCGCCTGAAGCTGAACCCGCTGAAGGAAGTCATCAAGGGCAAGCGCCTGGTGGTCGTGGACGACTCGATCGTCCGCGGCAACACCCAGCGCGCCCTGGTCCGCATGCTCCGCGAGGCGGGCGCCGCCGAGGTCCACATCCGGATCTCCTCGCCGCCCGTGAAGTGGCCCTGCTTCTTCGGCATCGACTTCGCCACCCGCGCCGAACTCATCGCCAACGGCATGACGATCGACGAGATCGGTACCTCGCTCGGCGCCGACTCCCTGGCGTACATCTCCATCGACGGCATGATCGAGGCGACCACCATCGCCAAGCCGAACCTGTGCCGCGCCTGCTTCGACGGCGAGTACCCGATGGAGCTCCCCGACCCCGAGCTGCTTGGCAAGCAGCTGCTGGAGACGGAGCTGGCCGCCGGCCCGGCCGCCACGGCCGCCGCCGACGCGATCCGCCGCCCGTAGACGGTCCGTAACACCTGCAGTACGACACGAAAGTTCTCATTGGCCATGTCTGAGACAACTGGTGCCAGCTACGCAGCCGCGGGCGTCGACATCGAAGCGGGCGACCGCGCCGTCGAGCTGATGAAGGAGTGGGTGAAGAAGACCCAGCGCCCCGAGGTCCTCGGCGGCCTCGGCGGCTTCGCCGGCCTCTTCGACGCCTCCGCCCTCAAGAACTACGAGCGCCCCCTGCTCGCCTCGGCGACCGACGGCGTGGGCACGAAGGTCGACATCGCGCGCCAGCTGGGCGTGTACGACACCATCGGCCACGACCTGGTCGCGATGGTCATGGACGACATCGTGGTGTGCGGCGCCGAGCCGCTGTTCATGACCGACTACATCTGCGTCGGCAAGGTCCACCCCGAGCGCGTGGCCGCGATCGTCAAGGGCATCGCCGAGGGCTGCGTCCTGGCCGGCTGCGCTCTGGTCGGCGGCGAGACGGCCGAGCACCCCGGGCTGCTAGGCGAGGACGACTTCGACGTCGCCGGCGCCGGTACGGGCGTCGTGGAGGCCGACCGGCTGCTGGGCGCGGATCGTATCCGTACGGGTGACGCGGTGATCGCCATGGCGGCCTCCGGTCTTCACTCGAACGGGTACTCGCTCGTCCGGCACGTCCTGCTGAACCGGGCGGGCCTGTCGCTCGACGCCCGGATCGAGGAGTTCGGCCGCACGCTCGGCGAGGAGCTGCTGGAGCCGACCAAGATCTACTCGCTGGACTGCCTGGCGCTCACGCGCACCACGGACGTGCACGCGTTCAGCCATGTCACCGGCGGCGGACTCGCCGCCAACCTGGCCCGAGTGATCCCCGACGGTCTGCACGCGATCGTCGACCGCTCCACCTGGACCCCGGCCCCGATCTTCGACCTCGTCGGCAAGACCGGTCAGGTCGAGCGCCTCGAGCTGGAGAAGACCCTGAACATGGGCGTCGGCATGATCGCGATCGTGCCGGAGGAGTCGACCGACGTGGCGCTCGCGACACTGGCGGACCGCGGCGTCGAGGCCTGGGTCGCCGGTGAGATCACGGACCGCGGCGACCACGCGACGGGCGCGGAGCTGGTGGGCGACTACTCCGGCTGACAGCAGCGCAAAACCCGGTCCGGTGGTGTGGACCACCCCGGACCGGGTCGAGCACAGCTAGTGCGTCAAGCGCCGCGGCGATGTTGGGACGAAGGACCGGACTCGTCGTCCTCGTCCTCATCGTCGTCGTTATAGAGATCCGCGTACTGGGCGTACGGGTCGTCTTCGTCCTCGTCGTCCTCGAACGGCTCGCCGTTCGGCGGCTGGCTCGAAGTCGAAGCGCCCAGCTCGCTGGCCAGACGCGACAGGTCAGTCCCGCCGCTGTTGTACTTCAGCTGGCGGGCGACCTTCGTCTGCTTGGCCTTGGCCCGGCCGCGCCCCATGGCTCGACCCCCTCGGTGACGGGGCTCGACGGCCCCAGAGTCTTGACACGCGTTCATGATCTGGAACGGGCTCTCCGCAGAGAGACCGGTCCGTAGGGCTTCCACGGTACCTGAGCCCGCGCCCATACGGTACGTCGCCCGCAGGACGGTCACGGGTCCAGCACCTGCGGGGCGCCCCGTCCCCGCTGGTCAACCGCGATTTTAACCACTTCTTGGCGGGCGACCCGCCGACGAACGTGAGAGTTCTCTCTAAGTGTGCGCCGACGGGTACCGGCCAAACCTTCGAAGGCCCCGAATCAGTGCGCCGGGCGCCCCTCCGCCATCCGCTGCTCCGCGATCCGGTCGGCCGCTGCGGCCGGCGGAATCCCGTCCGCCTTCGCACGTGCGAATATGGCCAGCGTGGTGTCGAAGATCTTCGCCGCCTTGGCCTTGCACCGGTCGAAGTCGAAGCCGTGGAGCTCGTCGGCGACCTGGATGACACCGCCGGCGTTCACCACGTAGTCCGGCGCGTAGAGGATCCCGCGGTCGGCGAGGTCCTTCTCGACGCCCGGGTGGGCGAGCTGGTTGTTGGCCGCCCCGCAGACGATCTTCGCGGTCAGCGCCGGCACGGTGTCGTCGTTCAGGGCCCCGCCGAGCGCGCAGGGGGCGTAGATGTCGAGGCCGTCGACGCGGATCAGGGTCGCGGTGTCGGCGACGGCCGTCACGCCCGTCGAGTGCGCCGCGAGGATCCTTCCCACGGCCTCCTCACGCACGTCGGTGATCACGACCTCGGCGCCCTCGTCCCGCAGATGCCGGACCAGGTGGTGGCCGACCTTGCCGACGCCCGCGATGCCGACCCTGCGGCCGCGCAGCGACGGGTCGCCCCACAGGTGCTGGGCGCTGGCGCGCATGCCCTGGTAGACGCCGAAGGCGGTGAGGACGGAGGAGTCGCCGGCGCCGCCGTTCTCGGGCGAGCGGCCCGTGGTCCAGCGGCACTCGCGGGCGACGACGTCCATGTCGGCGACGTACGTGCCGACGTCGCAGGCGGTGACGTAGCGGCCGCCGAGGGAGGCGACGAACCGGCCGTAGGCCAGCAGCAGCTCCTCGCTCTTGATCCGCTCCGGGTCGCCGATGATCACGGCCTTGCCGCCGCCGTGGTCGAGACCGGCCATGGCGTTCTTGTACGACATCCCGCGCGCGAGGTTGAGCGCGTCGGCGACGGCCTCGGCCTCGTTCGCGTACGGGTAGAAGCGCGTACCGCCGAGCGCGGGGCCCAGGGCGGTGGAGTGGATGGCGATGACGGCCTTGAGGCCGCTGGCGCGGTCCTGGCAGAGCACGACTTGCTCATGACCTCCCTGATCCGAGTGGAACAGGGTGTGCAGTACATCAGCAGGTGCGCCGGTTACGTCGGTCACTGTGGTGACTCCTGAAGTAAGTAGCGGCGGTTGGAGACCAGCTCCCGTGCGGGTGGCGGGTGCTGTGAGCACGAGATTAAGCCTTGGGGCGCCCAGCCACCGCGCAGTGCTCAGGATCACCTACCGACGGAGTACGTCCGTGCGACGATTTGCATAGATTTCCCGCCCGTTTGTGAGCGGGTTCCGCAGGTTTTCCCGGTGGTGGGCGGGGGAGGGAGCAGGCGTGCCCAAGGTGTCCTCGGTGATCGTCCCGTACGCGACGTATCTGCGCGTGTACGAGCCACTGGCCGCCTTCCCCGAGCCGGAGCGCAGCCACTGGGCTCGCTACGCCCGCCGCCCCGACCGTCCCTCGTACCAGGACGAACTGCGCCGCTCCCTGGCCGACTTGCTGCCCACCCCGCCGATCCCGGTGCCGGTGCACGAGAGCAGCGACGCGTTCGTGCTGGAGGTCGACGGGGTGCTGTGCGTGTGCCCCTGGCGGACCCGGCTGCGTGGCTGGCAGGCCCTGCAGGAGCTGCCCGAGGAGCTGCCGAAGCCGGTCCTGGACGCGGTGCTGCCGGAGGTCGTAAGACGCCAGGCGACCCAGGACTACGAGCGCTGGCTGGTCCGCAACCCGGACGCCCGCCCCTGGATCCGTACGGCGACCTGGCAGGTGCCGCTGCACTGGTTCGTGCTGGTGGCGGACGAGGAGCGGCGCTTCGACAAGGGTTCCGGGGAGATCCCGCCGATGCTGCGCTACCAGACGCCGATGGTGCAGGCCCGGCGGCGGGTGGCGCGGGGTCTGCGCGCCCTCAAGGACGCCATCGACGACGGGCCGCTGATCGACGGCCTGGTGGACGTGGGGCGCTGGCTGGAGGAGTTCCATCCGCGCTCACTGGTGGAGCTGGACTACGGCGGCCTGGTGCACACCCTGCCGGCCGGCGACCTCGAGGACGACCACTCGGCGGCGGACGTGGCCGAGGGCGTCGAGGCGCTGCGGCACGGCGACGGTACTGCCGCGGGCGCCGCCTACGCCCGGCTGGTGGACCGCTGGCGCTCGGTCAGGGACCGGCGCTCGGCGAACTAGGGTCTGTCCGGCGGATCAGGTCGGCTGCAGGTAACAGCACTTGGCAGCCGCCTCGAGCGGGGTCTGGTGCGTGCAGCTGCAAGGCGGAGGAGCCGTGTCGATCAACCGCTGCCGCGGCGGGCGACGCGGGAGTGGGCGAGTGACGGCTACGCGGCAGATGGGCGTGCCAGAGCCCGCGACGCCGAGCTGATCCGCCGGGCAGACTCTAGGCCGCCTCTTGGCCCAAGGCTGACTCCAGGTAACGAACTGGCGTTTGACGAATCGCCCGTTTTGGGGTTTCGTCCTCGCACCGAGGTTCCTGAGGTTCCGTCAACATCGGACGTAGGCCCCGATCCGGGCTTATGTGTCGAGCGTGACGGAACGCACGTACCCGGCTCTTGCGTCGCTTGCCCCTCCTCATGCCAAAATAGGACAAGGAGTCCGGGGAGGACTCCGTCCGCATTGCACGCTTTGGGGGGTCTGGTGACTCCTGATCGCCCTGTGACTGATCGTCACAGTGGCGTGACTGTCCGCTATGGCATGGTCCATCGGCTTAGGTCGCTGATGAACACCTGGAGGGGCAATTCCATCGGTTTGGCCGACGCGGCTGGACAGATGGTGTAGTTGTAGTGCCGAGGACAAGCCGTTCGTCCTATAACCGACTCGACTCGCGTCCGCCATTTCGGGCAACGCGGGTCAAGGTGCAGAATTTAGAGGAAAGAACCGAGAAGGTTCGGTTCTCCCGAGGAGGCCGCTCATGACCGCTCGCACCCCTGATGCCGAGCCGCTGCTGACCCCGGCTGAGGTCGCCACCATGTTCCGCGTCGACCCGAAGACGGTCACGCGGTGGGCGAAGGCCGGAAAGCTCACTTCGATCCGTACGCTCGGCGGGCACCGCCGCTACCGCGAGGCGGAGGTCCGTGCACTGCTCGCGGGCATCCCCCAGCAGCGCAGCGAGGCCTGAACAACTTCATAACCGGGCAAAACGGCACGTCCCCCCAGACTTGCCGCAGCGCCCGAACCCTAGCTACAAGCGACGCGGGTTCTGCCCCAACAGGGCCCACGCCCACGCCCCTCCGGGCTTCCCAAGCAACAAACAGGGTGCGTCGTCGATCGCGCTGGACTCCGCCGGGTCCAGCGCGATCTTTTTGTGCGCGCGGGAAGTCTGGCCGGCGCCCCTGTGAGCAGCCTGGACGGAGTCTGGGGAGGGGTGTCGGATCTCCTGTGCGGGCCCTCGGCGGGGAGGGTGCAATTGCACATATTAAATTGACCTGTTGTAGGTGAGGTGTAAGTACCGCGGTCTCAGAAACTCATGCGGTGACACCCGTCACATGCCTGGGTCCTTGTTGCGTTCGGTGCGCGTGCGCTAGAGGAGGTATGCGCTCCAGCGTCCCACGGCGGGACGGGTGTTGAGGCCGGTCGATGGTCATGCGCCCGCGGGACTTTCGTCCTCGACCGCGTCGTCCGGCGCCGCGGCCACCGCTCTCGGCGAGGAGTCCATCGCCAGCCGGAGCAGGTGGTGGCAGATCGGGCAGTGGCGGGTCAGATGGCGGTAGGACGAAGCGGCCGCCAGATGCGCGCGGAGCAGGGCCCGCGTTTCGTGCCTGACCGACGCCGCCATACGCCACCTCCAGGGGCCGTACGAGGAACGGGGCCCTGTCTTCTGGGTACCGAGCGAATGTGACGCCGTCAAGACGGCCTGTGGCTCCGTCGGTGCGGCGTGGCCGGCGTGCCGGCTGTTTCCCGGCGCCGTCGTTGCCGTGGCCTGGAGGCATGAGAAAGGGCCCGCACCCCTTGCCGGGGTGCGGGCCCTTCTCTTACTGCGGTCCTGACGGGATTTGAACCCGCGGCCTCCACCTTGACAGGGTGGCGAGCACTCCAAACTGCTCCACAGGACCAGGTTTCGCGGCGCCATTTGTGCGTTGCGCTGCGAGAAGAGACTGTACAGGAGGGTGAGCCCGCTGGTCGAACTCACCCTGGGTGCACGGGCGGTTACGGAACGGCCGCGTCGATCGCCTTCACGATCCGCTTGTCGGAGACCGGATACGCCGTACCGAGCGCGTGGGCGAAGTAGCTGACCCGCAGCTCCTCGATCATCCAGCGGATGTCCAGGACGGAGGTGGGGATCGGGCGGCCCTGGGGGAGCTGTTCCAGGAGCCACGCGTACTCGTCCTGCATCTCGTGGACCTTCTCCATACGGGTCGTGTCCCGCTGGACCCCGGTCGGCATCTGCTGCAGGCGCCGGTCCGCGGCCACCAGGTACCGCATCAGGTCGGGCAGGCGGCGAAGCCCCGTCTCCGTCACGAAGCCCGGCTTCACGAGGGCGTCCAGCTGCCCCCGCACGTCCTGGAGGTTCGAGAGCAGCGCAGGGCTCCGTACGGCCTTCAGACGGCGCTCACAGGCCTGCCAGGCGGCCAGCACCTGCTGCACCTGCCCCACCGTACGGACCGTGGTGTCGACGATCTCGGCGCGCACCTTGTCGTACAGCTTCCGGTACGACTCCTCGTCCCACGCCGGTCCCCCGAAGTCGCCGATCAGCTTGTCCGCCGCCGCCATCGCGCAGTCGTCGAAGAGGCCCTGGATCGAGCCGTGCGGGTTTGCGGACAGGGCGAGCTTCTGGGGGTTCGTCAGCTCCTCGGACGCGAACTTGGCGGGGTTCACCGGGATGTTGCGCAGGATCAGGCGCCGCGTGCCCTTCCACATCGCCTCCGCCTGCTCCACCTCCGTGTCGAAGAGGCGTACGGAGACCGTGTCGCCGTCGTCCACCAGCGCCGGGTACGCCTTCACCGGCTGACCGGCCCGGCGGGTCTCGAAGACGCGGGTGAGGGAGCCGATCGTCCAGTCCGTCAGGCCCTTGCGCTCGAGGGACTCGCCGCCCTGGCGCTCGGCCGTCGCGGCGGCCGCCTGGGACAGGGCCTGGCGTGCCTTCGGCCTCAGGCGCAGCTTCAGCGCCTCCAGGTCCTTGTCCTCGGCCAGCTTGCGGCGCCGTTCGTCGACGATCCGGAAGGTGATGCGGAGGTGGTCCGGCACCTTCGACCAGTCGAAGTCGTCGGCCTCGAAGGGGACGCCGACCATGCGCTTCAGCTCGCGCGCCATCGTCGTCGTCAACGGCTCCTGGAGCGGTACGGCCGTATCGAGGAACCGCTTCGCGAAGTTCGGTGCCGGCACGTAGTTGCGGCGGATCGGCTTCGGGAGGGAGCGGATCAGCTCGGTGACGACCTCTTCCCGCAGGCCCGGGATCTGCCATTCGAAGCCCTCGTCCGTGACCTGGTTGAGGACCTGGAGCGGGACGTGGACGGTCACACCGTCGGCGTCCGCGCCCGGCTCGAACTGGTAGGTGACACGGAACTTCAGCGGGCCCTGCCGCCAGGAGTCCGGATAGTCGGCCTTGGTGACCGCCTCCGCCGACTCCCGGATGAGCATCTCCCGCTCGAAGTCGAGGAACTCGGGCTGCTCGTGCCGCTTCCGCTTCCACCAGGAGTCGAAGTGGGCGCCGGAGACGACGTGTTCGGGCACCCGGGCGTCGTAGAAGTCGAAGAGCGTCTCGTCGTCGACGACGATGTCGCGACGCCGGGCGCGGTGCTCCAACTCCTCGACCTCGCTGAGGAGTTTGCGGTTGTCGGCGAAGAACTTGTGGTGCGTGCGCCAGTCGCCTTCGACGAGCGCGTTGCGGATGAACAGCTCGCGGCTGACCTCGGGGTCGATGCGGCCGTAGTTCACCTTCCGCTGGGCGACGATCGGGACGCCGTACAGCGTGACCTTCTCGTACGCCATCACGGCCGCCTGGTCCTTCTCCCAGTGCGGTTCGCTGTACGTCCGCTTCAGCAGATGTTCCGCGAGCGGCTCGACCCACTCGGGCTCGATCTTGGCGTTGACGCGGGCCCAGAGGCGGGAGGTCTCCACCAGCTCGGCGGACATGACGAAACGCGGCGGCTTCTTGAAGAGGGCCGAGCCCGGGAAGACCGCGAACTTGGCGTTCCGCGCGCCCAGATACTCGTTCTTCGCGCCGTCCTTCACGTCCTTCATGCCGATGTGCGAGAGCAGACCGGCGAGGAGGGAGACGTGGATACGGTCGCCGGGGGCGTCGTCCTCGTTGAGGTGGATGCCCATCTGCTTGGCGACCGTGCGGAGTTGGCTGTAGATGTCCTGCCATTCGCGGATGCGCAGGAAGTTCAGGTACTCCTGCTTGCACATCCGGCGGAAGGACGACGAGCCGCGCTCCTTCTGCTGCTCGCGGATGTAGCGCCAGAGGCTCAGGTAGGCGAGGAAGTCGCTGGTCTCGTCCTTGAAGCGGGCGTGCTGCTGGTCGGCCTGCGCCTGTTTGTCGGCCGGGCGCTCGCGCGGGTCCTGGATGGAGAGCGCGGCGGCTATGACCATGACCTCGCGCACGCAGCCGTTCTTGTCGGCCTCCAGGACCATGCGGGCCAGGCGGGGGTCGACGGGCAGCTGGGCGAGCTTGCGGCCGGTCTGGGTGAGCCGCTTGCGCACGTCCTTCTCCGCCGGGTCCAACGCGCCCAGTTCCTGGAGCAGTTGGACACCGTCGCGGATGTTGCGGTGGTCCGGCGGGTCGATGAACGGGAACTTCTCGATGTCGCCGAGGCCGGCCGCGGTCATCTGCAGGATGACGGAGGCGAGATTCGTACGGAGGATCTCCGCGTCCGTGAACTCCGGTCGGGCGACGAAGTCGTCCTCGGAGTAGAGGCGGATGCAGATGCCGTCGGACGTACGGCCGCAGCGGCCCTTGCGCTGGTTGGCGCTGGCCTGGGAGATCGGCTCGATGGGCAGCCGCTGCACCTTCGTACGGTGGCTGTAGCGGGAGATACGGGCGAAGCCCGGGTCGATGACGTACTTGATGCCCGGGACGGTCAGCGAGGTCTCGGCGACGTTCGTGGCCAGAACGATCCTGCGCCCGGTGTGCGGCTGGAAGACGCGGTGCTGCTCGGCGTGCGAGAGGCGGGCGTAGAGGGGCAGCACCTCGGTGAACCGGTAGTTCTTCTTGACCAGCGCGTCCGCGGTGTCGCGGATCTCCCGCTCACCGGAGAGGAAGACGAGGATGTCGCCCTTGCCCTCCCCCTGAAGCTCCTCGACGGCGTCGCAGATCGCGGTGATCTGGTCGCGGTCGGAGTCGTCACTGTCCTCTTCGAGGAGCGGGCGATACCGCACCTCCACCGGATACGTACGGCCGCTGACCTCGACGATCGGGGCGTCGCCGAAGTGCCGGGAGAACCGCTCGGGGTCGATGGTCGCGGAGGTGATGACGACCTTGAGGTCGGGCCGGCGCGGCAGCAGCTGGGCCAGGTAGCCCAGCAGGAAGTCGATGTTGAGGGAGCGCTCGTGGGCCTCGTCGATGATGATCGTGTCGTAGGCGCGCAGCTCGCGGTCGGTCTGGATCTCGGCGAGCAGGATGCCGTCCGTCATCAGCTTGATGAAGGTCGAGTCCTGGTTCACCTGGTCGGTGAAGCGGACCTTCCAGCCGACGGTCTCGCCGAGGGGCGTGTCCAGCTCCTCCGCGACGCGCTCGGCGACGGTACGGGCGGCGATACGGCGGGGCTGGGTGTGCCCGATCATTCCCCGGACCCCGCGCCCCAGCTCCACACAGATCTTCGGGATCTGCGTGGTCTTCCCGGATCCGGTCTCGCCGGCGACGATCACGACCTGATGGTCGCGGATGGCGTCGGCGATCTCGCTCTTCTTCTGGCTGACGGGCAGCTGCTCGGGGTATGTGACGGCGGGCACGCGGCTGAGCCGCTCGCCGATCCGCTCCTCGGCGCGGGCCACCTCCGCCTCGATCTCGGCGAGAACGGCGGCCTGGGCCTCCGGCTTACGGATCTTGCGCGCGCCTTCGAGCCTGCGCCCGAGCCGGTGCGCGTCGCGCAGGGACAGCTCGGTCAGGCGGGGGGCGAGGGTGCCGAAGGCCGGGGTGGCGGGGGCAGGGTGCGTAGACATACGCGATCCAGGATCTCATCCCCGGGAAATCCGTGGCGAACGATTTGTCAGGGGGTCCGCTGCCCCGGAGGCGTCGCGGGCGGCGGCGCCTGGTGTCGCATGCCGCCCTCGCCCAGCGCGATCGACTTCGCGGTGTTGGAGACGGCCTTGATCCCCAGGTAGGCCGTGGTCAAGCTGCTGACCGCGGTGAACGCGGCGGTCAGCACACCGACGATGACCGCCCTGTCGCCGTCGAGCTGCCACACCCCGAAGATCGCGACGCCGGAGATCGAGAGATTGCTGAGCACGACCGCAAGCAGTCCGTACCGCGCGCGGTCCTTCTCCAGCTCGACATCCCGAATGGCCTTGGCTTCGTCCCTGCTCATCGTCCCCCGCCCCCTGGACCTACGCCGACCAGGCAGAACGTAGCGCTACGGGGGAACGCTGCCAAGCGCCGGGTACGACGAAAGCCCCGTCCGAAGACGGGGCTTTCGTATCTTGTGGCTGGGGCCGGGGTCGAACCGGCGACCTATCGCTTTTCAGGCGATCGCTCGTACCAACTGAGCTACCCAGCCACGAGGCTTCCGAGGAAGCCTCAGCGGTCCTGACGGGATTTGAACCCGCGGCCTCCACCTTGACAGGGTGGCGAGCACTCCAAACTGCTCCACAGGACCAAGCGATGCGTACGACAGTGTCGCACACGATGTTGCGTGCCCCCAACGGGATTCGAACCCGTGCTACCGCCTTGAAAGGGCGGCGTCCTAGGCCGCTAGACGATGAGGGCTATCGGCCCGCCTGGGCGCTTCTCAGCGCGTCGGGGACGTGAGAAGCATATGGGATGCGGGGAGCTATCGCCAAAACGGTTTACGGGCTGGAGTGCGAGGGGGTGGACGGGGTCGGCGAGGACGGGGTGGCTCCCGGCTGGTTCTCCTTCGGGAGGTGGCGGGTGACCTCGGCCGTCGTCTCGCCCAGGCCGCCGAGCTTGATCGAGTCCCAGGCCTGCAGGCGGCGGGTGTCGCGGTCGAAGTAGAGGATCGAGGCCTCGATCGGGGCGGGGTACTTGTGTTCCAGCGCGCGCAGGCCGCTGCCGCCCGTCGAGCCCTCCATGCGCAGGCGGGTGCCGTACTCGAGGATCTCGTCGCCCTCGTGGTGCAGGTGGCCGCAGAGGACGAGGGGTACCTCGCCGTCGACCTGGCGGGCGGCGGAAGGTTCGTGGACCATCGCCACGTCGACCGGGGTGCCCGCCGTGCGCTGGTCGCTCAGGGCCGAGGCCAGGCGGTCGCCGGCCAGTTCCTCGGAGGCGTCGGCGCCCGGCTTGTTCGAGCGGTCGGGGGTGAACTGCGGGTCGCCCATGCCGGCGAAGCGCAGGCCCGCGACAGTCTCCGCGCGGCCGTCGTCCAGGACGTGGACGTTCTTCATGCGCTCCAGGTACCGCTGGGTGGCCTCCTGCGAGTCGTGGTTTCCCCGGACCCAGACGTAGGGCGCGCCCAGGTCCGCGATCGGGTCCAGGAAGCCGTTCTCCGCCGCCGTGCCGTGGTCCATGGTGTCGCCGGTGTCGACGATCACGTTCACCTTGTACTGCTTCACCAGCGACGCGATGATCTTCCAGCTCGCCGGGTTGAGGTGGATGTCCGAGACGTGCAGGACGCGGACGGTGGTCGGGTCCGGCTGGTAGGCGGGCAGGGTGGACGTGACGTCGTAGAGCTTCGTCACGTTGGTCACCAGGCGCGCCAACTCCTTCTGGTAGACGTCGAATTCGGTGACGATGTTGCGCGCGTTGCCGACCAGGGACGGGGCCGAGGAGAGCAGCCCCGAGTACTTGGGTTCGAGGACGGACTCGGGGTTCCAGGTGGCGTACGCCGAGGCGCCGGAGGCCATCAGGAGGGCCAGGGCCGTGCCGCCGGCGGCGAGGGCGCGGCGGGGGCGGCGGTAGACCGCGAGGCCGAGGGCGGTGGCTCCCGAGACGACGGCGACGCAGGAGCGCAGGGCCAGGTCGAGGGTGCCGTGTTCGACGTCGTGGGCGACCTCGTCCTGGAGGCCGGAGATGCGCTCGGGGTGGTCGACCAGGGCCTGGGCGCGGGCCGGGTCGAGCTGGTCGACGTTCACGTCGAGGCGGACCGGCGCGTGGTGGCTGTCCAGTTGCAGGGCGCCCAGCGGGGAGACGTTGATCTTCGTGCCGCCGGTGAGGGACGGGCGCAGGGTCATGGTCGTGTTCATCGGGCCGACCGGGACCCGTACGTTGCCGACGATCAGCAGGCCGAGCCAGGCGCCCAGCAGGACCACGGCGACCAGACCCAGGGCGCGCGGCCAGGGGTGCGGCTGCCGGACGAGCTCGAGCGTCGGGAGGGGACGGCGGGAGCGGTAGTGGCGGCTGAGGGTGCGCGGGGACTTGCGTATGCGGTTCACGACGGTGGCGGCGATGGCGGGGACGCGGGCCATTGGTCCCGTATGCCCAAGTGCGGGTGTGGATATGCAGGTGGGTTCATGACTCTCGTACGGACGCCTGGTGGCTGACAATGGGCCTGTGCTGGAGATGACGCGCGAGGAGTTCGAGGAACTGGTCGCCGAGGCGCTCGACCGGATCCCGCCGGAGCTGACGCGGCTGATGGACAACGTCGCGGTGTTCGTCGAGGACGAGCCGCCGGCGGACGATCCCGAGCTGCTCGGGCTGTACGAGGGCACGCCGCTGACCGATCGCGGGGAGTGGTACGCGGGGGTGCTGCCGGACCGGATCACGATCTACCGGTGGCCGACGCTGCGGATGTGCGAGACGCGGGAGGACGTGGTCGCGGAGACCGAGGTGACCGTGGTCCACGAGATCGCGCACCACTTCGGGATCGACGACGCGCGGCTGCACGCCCTGGGGTACGGGTAGGCGCCGTGTCCTCTTGTGGGCGGCGGGAGTTGGGCACGTTGACTTCTCCCCCCGCCTCGGAGGTGGCTTCCCGTGCGCCCCAGTTACGTACCCGTCCGTCTGGCCGCCACGGTGATGGCCGTCGCCGCTGCAGCCGGCTGCATGAGCGTGGGTGACGACTCGGGCGGGAGCGCGAAGCCGTCGCACTCGGCCGGGCAGCACGGCGGTGAGGCGCCCGACGGAGGATCGGCGGTCTCCGGCGGGAGCGGCGCGGGCGGGGTCGCGGCCGACGGCAAGCGCGGGAAGAAGAAGGGCGAGGCGGAGTCGGAGGAGTCGGCGTCCGCCTCGGCATCGCCGTCGGCGGGGGCGAGCAAGTCCGCTCCCGCGGCGGGC
This sequence comes from Streptomyces sp. NPDC001663, assembly GCF_042893105.1. Classification (NCBI taxonomy): domain Bacteria; kingdom Bacillati; phylum Actinomycetota; class Actinomycetes; order Kitasatosporales; family Streptomycetaceae; genus Streptomyces; species Streptomyces sp. NPDC001663. The sequence goes on from NZ_JBIAUR010000012.1 coordinate 326,379, forward strand.
GGGCCGGGGTCGAGCGGGAAGCCGGGGGCTCCCACTCCGACCAGGGCGACGCCGACCCCGACCCGGACGGTCGAGCCGCAGCCGACGCCGACCGAGCAGCCGCCGACCTCCTCGCCGACCCCGCCACCGACCGCCGAGCCGTCCTCGTCGGCGCACGAGCAGACGGCGCCGCAGCTGGCGGAGCGGGAGCCGGCGCCGGCCGCCGGGTCGCCCGCGTAACCGAAGGGCAGGGGGTGTGACGTACGTCCCTGGGGTTCGGTTTGCCTTCGGGGGTGGTGGGTGCGTATGGTTATAGATCGTTTGATTCATTTGCCCGGCGCCAACGCAGAAGCGCGCCGTGTGGCGCGTTCTCTCCCTTGCCGTGGCTGACCGCATAGAGGCGGTCGTATTGCGAAATCACGGAGTTGACGGGCGCGTGCCGACGAGACTCCGGAAGGTTTCGCTTAAGCATGTCCATTTCCAGTACTGATCACGTCGTCGTGCCCGAGAACGAGGGCACCGAGGACGCTCCCGAGGTCACCTTTGCGGACCTCGGTCTCCCCGAGGGCGTGGTGCGCAAGCTCGCCCAGAACGGCGTGACCACTCCCTTCCCGATCCAGGCCGCGACCATCCCGGACGCCCTGGCCGGCAAGGACATCCTCGGCCGTGGCCGCACCGGCTCCGGCAAGACCCTCTCCTTCGGCCTGCCGACCCTGGCCACGCTGGCCGGCGGCCGCACCGAGAAGCACAAGCCGCGCGCCGTCATCCTCACGCCGACCCGCGAGCTCGCCATGCAGGTGGCGGACGCGCTCCAGCCGTACGGCGACGTCCTCGGCCTGAAGATGAAGGTCGTCTGCGGCGGTACGTCCATGGGCAACCAGATCTACGCCCTCGAGCGCGGCGTCGACATCCTCGTCGCCACCCCCGGCCGTCTGCGCGACATCATCAACCGCGGTGCGTGCTCGCTCGAGGACGTGCAGATCGCCGTTCTCGACGAGGCCGACCAGATGTCCGACCTGGGCTTCCTGCCCGAGGTCACCGAGCTGCTCGACCAGGTCCCGGCCGGCGGTCAGCGGATGCTCTTCTCCGCCACGATGGAGAACGAGATCTCCACGCTGGTCAAGCGCTACCTGAGCAACCCGGTCACGCACGAGGTCGACAGCGCCCAGGGCAACGTCACGACGATGTCCCACCACATCCTCATCGTGAAGCCCAAGGACAAGGCGCCGGTCACCGCCGCGATCGCCTCCCGCAAGGGCCGCACCATCATCTTCGTCCGCACCCAGCTGGGCGCCGACCGTATCGCCGAGCAGCTGCGCGAAGCGGGTGTGAAGGCGGACGCGCTGCACGGCGGTATGACGCAGGGCGCGCGGACGCGGACGCTTGCCGACTTCAAGGACGGTTACGTCAACGCGCTCGTCGCGACCGACGTCGCCGCCCGAGGCATCCACGTCGACGGCATCGACCTGGTCCTGAACGTGGACCCGGCCGGCGACCACAAGGACTACCTGCACCGCGCCGGCCGTACCGCCCGCGCGGGCCGCACCGGCACCGTCGTGTCGCTGTCCCTGCCGCACCAGCGCCGCCAGATCTTCCGGCTGATGGAGGACGCGGGCGTCGACGCCGGCCGTCACATCATCAACTCCGGTACGGCCTTCGAGCCCGAGGTCGCCGAGATCACCGGCGCCCGTTCGATGACCGAGGTGCAGTCCGAGTCCGCGGCCAACGCGGCGCAGCAGGCCGAGCGCGAGGTCGCGCACCTCACCAAGCAGCTGGAGCGGGCGCAGCGCCGCGCGACCGAGCTGCGCGAGGAGGCCGACCGGCTGGTCGCCCGGGTCGCCCGCGAGCGCGGTGAGGACCCGGAGGCCGCGGTGGCCGAGGCACAGGCGGCGGTGGCCGAGGCCGCTGTCGAGGTGTCCGTGCCCGAGCAGCCGGTGGCGCAGGACGTCGACCGGGCCGAGGCTCCGGCGCCGTACGAGCGCCGTGAGCGTCGGGACAACGACCGTGGCGGCTTCCGCCGCGACGACCGTCGTGACGACCGCGGTGGCCGTTCCTTCGAGCGCCGTGACGACCGTGGCGGGTTCAACCGGGACCGTGGCGACCGTGGCTTCGAGCGCCGTGACAACGACCGTGGCGGCTTCCGTCGCGACGACCGTCGTGACGACCGCGGTGGGCGTTCCTTCGAGCGCCGTGACGACCGTGGTGGGCGTGGCTTCGAGCGTCGGGACAACGACCGCGGTGGGTTCCGCCGTGACGACCGTCGTGACGACCGCGGTGGCCGTTCCTTCGAGCGTCGTGACAACGACCGTGGCGGCCGTTCCTTCGAGCGTCGGGACAACGACCGCGGTGGCTTCCGTCGCGACGACCGTCCGGCCGGCCGTCCCTTCGAGCGTCGTGACGAGCGTGGTGGGCACCGTGGCAGCGACCGTCCGTTCAACCGCGACCGTCGCGACGACCGCCCGGGCTTCCGCTCCGGCGGCCACGAGCGCCCGTACGGCCGCCGTGACGACCACCGCGGCAACGGCACCGGCACCGGAGGCTCCTCCTTCGGCCGCCGCGACGACAAGCCGCGCTGGAAGCGCAACGGCTGACGCCGAGTGAGCTGAGAGAAGGGCCCGTACGACTTCGGTCGTACGGGCCCTTCCGGCGTTCTACCGCAACCCGTGTGACGGTTGTTAACATCCCATCGCTTGTGTGGCGGAGTGTGGCCGAGGGGGATTTCGACGAGGCCTGTCGCCGCGCCTTTTCTGACTTCCCTGGGGAGGGACCCTTGACCCGGCATGCCCGGATCGCACTCACGCTCGTCAGCCTGGCCGCCCTGGGCGCCGGCTCACTGACCACCGCGGGCACGGCGGCCGCGGACACCACCCCGACGCCGATCACGACGGACGGCGTCTGGGGCATCGACTACGCGGGCGGCTTCCTGACCAGCGTGGAGAACACGCCGAGTGGTTATCAGTGGGTGGTCGGACGGCAGATCTCCGCCGACGGCTCCACGGTGCTGGACAAGACGTCCCGTGGTTACGCGGCGACGTACGCCGACGGCAGCCATGTGCAACGGGTGTCGTGCGACGCCGGTGCGGAGGGCTGCGTTCCGATGCGCACCTTCGGCAACACCTACCTCAGCACGTTCATGGAGACCGCGTCGGGCAAGCAGGTGGCGGAGATCCATCTGACCGAGAACTCGCTGAGCGGCACGGACGAGCCGACGGTCACCGGCGGCCGCTTCGTCGACGCCACCGGCCGTTACTACGTCTACCAGGCGTCCTCCACCGGCAAGCAGTACGTCGACGCGGTGTCCGCCTACCGCACCGCCGACGTGCGGCTGACCCGGTCCGTCACGGCCGCCTCCGTGTGGGGTTCGGCGCTGTGGACGCCGGGTTCGGGCAACGGGGTCGTCACCGCGTACGACCTGGAGCAGAAGAAGACCGTGCAGACCATCTCCACCGGCGCCCCCTGCACGGTCAAGGAGCTTCAGGTCGTCGGCCGTTGGCTCTACTGGAACTGCGGGCCGACCGGCGCGGCGGGTGTGTACGACCGCACGGCGAAGAAGAACATCACCGTTCCCTCCGGCCCCGCGCTCGTCGGTGACGGCTACCTCGTCCGGCACGACCGGACGGCCGGGAAGCTGATGCTGACGGACTACCACTCCGGTACGGCGGCCGCCGCGCGCGAGATCGCCGACCTCCCGGCCGGGAACACCGCCGATCAGCGGCGGCTGACCTGGACGGTGGACAAGTTCGGCGGCGACATCGCGTACGTCGGTCAGGACAACTCGATCCGGATCGTGCAGAGCGGGGTGCCTGCGCAGTCACTGGCGAAGATCGAGTCGGACGTGGCCGGCGACTCGGTGGACGTGAAGGGCAACAACGGCGTCGAATACTGGGGCAGTTACTGGCAGTTGAACAAGCTGGCGAACTGGACCTTCACCGTCAAGGACCAGCAGGGGCGCACCGAGCGCACCATCACGGGCAGCGGCGCGCAGGTCGACGTGGACTGGGACCTGAAGTCGGACTCGGGCGCCTACCTCACCAACGGCCCCAAGACCTGGAGTCTGAAGGCCGTCGCCGAGGACGGCGGCGGCACGTACGGCACGGGTGGCTCGCTGGGGTACAACGGCGGCCTCCAGGGTTTCCACGACCAGGGCTACTACAGCTACGGCGAGCTGGCCACCCTCAACTCCTCGGGCGCGCTGACCCTGCACTACACCAAGGGCAAGGGCACGTACGACTTCAAGTACTCCGCCTCCGGCTGGCCCGCCGGGACGGTGGCCGTGCCGTTCGGCGACATGGGCAAGGACCGGTGCGCCGAGATGCTGGTGCGGATGCCGGGCGGTGAGCTGCGCCGCTACGCGGGCAAGTGCGGGGCGTCGTACACACCGTCGAGCAGCCACACCTCCCTCGGCACCGGCTGGAACGCGTACAACGTCCTCACCGCACCCGGTGACCTGACCGGCGACGGCCGTACCGATCTGCTGGCCCGCAAGGCCTCGACCGGGGACGTCTACCTGTTCGCCAACGACGGCGCCGGGAAGTTGAAGGCGGGCGTCAAGATCCGCACATGGTCGACGTACAAGAAGATCGTGGGCGCCGGCGACCTGACCGGCGACGGCTTCGGGGACGTGCTCGCGCTGGACAAGGCCGGAACGCTGTGGCGCTACGACGGCACCGGGGCGGGGCAGGTGAAGGAGCGGGTGAAGGTCTTCTCGAACTGGGGGGCCTCGTACAACGCGATCGTCGGCGTCGGGGACATCACCGGCGACGGCAAGAACGACCTGGTCGCGCGGGACACCGCGGGCAACCTGTACCGCCAGACCGGCAACGGCAAGGGGTCGTTCGCCGCGCGGGTGAAAATCGGGACCGGCTGGCAGGGCTACAAGGGCCTTTTCTAGAGCGGCACTTTCTGGCCAAGTTGTGATGCATGTCACGCCCCCTGTGAGGGAATCGCTGGGGGCATGACAGATGACGCCATAGCGAGCGGGCACCCGGAGTCTTCGGGACTCTCGGACGAAGAACGGCTTGCCCAGCTCGGCTACACGCAGGTCCTGGCCCGCCGCATGTCGGCGTTCTCCAACTACGCGGTCTCCTTCACGATTATCTCGGTCCTGTCGGGCTGCCTCACGCTGTATCTGTTCGGCATGAACACGGGCGGCCCGGCCGTGATCACCTGGGGCTGGGTGGCCGTAGGCCTGATGACGCTGTTCGTCGGCCTGTCGATGGCCGAGATCTGTTCGGCCTACCCGACCTCCGCGGGCCTCTACTTCTGGGCCCACCGACTGGCGCCCCCTCGCTCGGCGGCGGCCTGGGCGTGGTTCACGGGCTGGTTCAACGTCCTGGGCCAGGTGGCCGTGACGGCGGGCATCGACTTCGGCGCCGCGTCCTTCCTCGGCGCGTACCTGAACCTGCAGTTCGACTTCGAGGTGACGCCGGGCCGGACGGTGCTGCTCTTCGCGGGCATCCTGATCCTGCACGGAGTGCTCAACACCTTCGGCGTCCGAATCGTCGCCTTCCTCAACGACGTGAGTGTGTGGTGGCACGTGGTGGGCGTCGGGGTGATCGTCGGCGCGCTGGCCTTCGTACCGGACCACCACCAGTCGGCGTCCTTCGTCTTCGGGAAGTTCGTGAACAACACGGGCTGGGGCAGCGGCGTCTACGTGGTCCTGCTCGGCCTGCTGATGGCCCAGTACACCTTCACCGGCTACGACGCCTCCGCGCACATGACCGAGGAGACGCACGACGCCTCGACCGCGGGCCCGAAGGGCATCGTGCAGTCCATCTGGACGTCGTGGATCGCCGGCTTCGTCCTCCTGCTCGGCTTCACGTTCGCGATCCAGTCGTACGACAAGGAGCTGGCGTCGCCGACGGGGGCGCCGCCGGCCCAGATCCTGCTCGACGCGCTGGGAGCGACGGCGGGCAAGCTCCTGCTCCTGGTCGTGATCGGGGCGCAGCTGTTCTGCGGGATGGCGTCGGTGACGGCCAACAGCCGCATGATCTACGCTTTTTCGCGCGACGGCGCACTGCCGTTCTCGCACGTGTGGCACACGGTCAGCCCGCGCACCCGGACCCCGGTGGCGGCGGTGTGGCTGGCGGCGGCCGGAGCGCTCGTGCTGGGCCTGCCGTACCTGATCAATGTGACGGCGTACGCGGCGGTGACGTCGATCGCCGTGATCGGCCTCTACATCGCCTACGTCATCCCGACGCTGCTGCGGCTGCGCAAGGGTGACGCCTTCGACCGGGGGCCGTGGCATCTGGGCCGCTGGTCGCGTCTGATCGGCATCGTCTCGGTCGTCTGGGTCGGCGTCATCACGATCCTCTTCATGCTGCCCCAGGTCTCGCCGGTCACCTGGGAGAGCTTCAACTACGCCCCGGTCGCGGTCCTGGTGGTCCTCGGCTTCGCGGCGGTGTGGTGGGGGGCCTCGGCCCGGCACTGGTTCCTCAATCCCGAACACGCCCGCACGATCGCCCGCGAGGCGGCGCGCACGGCGTCCTCCGGGGGCACCCCCGAAAAGGTCGATCCGTAACACTCCGGCTCGATCTTCGCCTCCAACACGGCCGCGTCCCCGATACCCGATCGGAGACGCGGCCGTGTCCGGCTATGCTCGGGGAGGCAACATCGCCAGGGGCCCTTAGCTCAATTGGCAGAGCAGTGGACTTTTAATCCATTGGTTGTGGGTTCGAGTCCCACAGGGCCTACCGGCGGTAGGCGGGGGATATGCCCTCTGACCTGCTACGCAGCGCCTGATTCGGCTTCGGTCGGGTCGGGCGCTGCTTCGTTTTCGAGCCACTGCGTGAGCGGATGTGCTTGTGGCCTGCGGATCGGGTGCCGCTTGGGCGGACGAATCGGCGGCTGCCGGACGGGACCGGGGGATCAGCTTCGCTGCCTTCTCGGCGATTTCGCGGTCCAGCTCAGGGAGCAGGCTCGTGTACGTGTCCGAGGTCAGCGTGATGGTGGAGTGCCGCAGCGTCTCCTTCACCGCGCGGATGTCGCCGCCGCCTCCGTGCGTGAGCGTCGCGGCCACGTGGCGCAGGTCCCGCAGGGTGATGGGCGGCAGGTCGGTCGTGGCGAGGATGCGGCCGCCTTGTGGTCGCGCAGGACGGCGATGTTCATGCCGTTGAGCGCGATGGTGTTGGCGCTGCCGTCCGTCTTCGGCTCGGACTCGTAGGGGTCCCAGCCGTCGACCACGATCTCCTTGGCCGGGGTGATGAGGCCGGCGCCGAGGTCGATCTCGTGCCAGTCCTGGCCGACCGCCTCGCCGCGACGGAGGCCGCGGGTACCCGTGAGATGGAACGACGCGTACAGGCGGTCGCCCTCGGCTGCGTCGAGGAAGGCGCCGAACTGCTGTGGTGTCCACACCATGACAGGCCCGGGGATCTCGCCGCTCTCGCGCCAGCGCCGGACTCGCTCATCCGTCCACAGGAGGGGCTTCGGGCGCCTGCCTGACTCCAACTCGACGTGGGACGCCGGGTTGAAGGTGATCAGCTGCTGGGCGATGGCGGAGTTCAGGGCCGCGCGAAGGGTGCGGCGGATCGCCTGGCGGGTGGCCGGGCCGGTGATCTTGCGGAACGGCATCTCGGCGAGCTTGGCCCGTTCGGCCGCGATCAGCTTCCGCTCGGCTCCTACGGGGCGTCCGGGCTTGCTCGGCTTGCAGCGGGCGATCTGCTCGCGGCGGGCTTCGTTCTCTGGCGATCGTGCGGGAGGCGGACGGCCCGGTGCAGGTCAGGGCGGTCGGCGAGCGGCTGGGGCTGGACGCCTCGGTACACGGCAAGCTGGAACCTTTGCGGGCGAAGATGACCAAGCTCGCCGCCCGGGGCTGGCTGCACAAGCGGGGCGACGGGCGGTTCACGGCACGTCCATAGGCGCGCGGGGCGGGCCCGTAACTGACGGGCCCCCGACGGCAATGGGGATCGCCCTCCTGCTAGAGCACTAACGGCCGCTGAAGAAGTCGGTGAGGGCGGCGGCGACGGCCTCGGGCTGCTCCTCGGGGATGTAGTGACCGGCGTCGGGCACGATGACGCCGGTCACGTTCTCGGCCCACGGGCTGATGGAGGCCGCCATATCCGGGATCGAGCCGTGGCTGCTGGAGATTCCGAGGACGGGCGCGGTCAGTCGCCGCTGCTCGAGTGCCGCGCGGTTCTTGCGCGCGGACTCGGCGGCGTCGCGGTAGTAGGCGAGGCCGGCGCGCAGGCCGCCATCGACGGCGAGGGCCGCGCCGTAGTGGTCGAGTTCTGCTTCCTCGAACGCGTCGGGCGCGAGGGACTTGGTCTTCAGGAACCAGCTGATGTACTCCCGCTCGCGGCCGGCTATCAGCGTCTCGGGAAGATCGGGCACCACGTGGAACGCGAAGTGCCAGGTCTTGAACGCCAGAGTCGGGTCGAGGGGGATCGCTTCCGGCATGGTGATACCGGGAATTCCGGCGTCGAGCAGCGCGACCCCGTGCAGTCGGCTCTCGTAGTTCAGGGCGAGGGAGAAGGCGACCCAGGCGCCGATGTCGTGCCCGGCGAGCCAGTAGTCCCGCACGCCGAGAGCGTTCACGGCGGCCTGGATGTGCGCGGCGACCGTGTGCGTGTCGTAGCTGAGCTCCGGATGCTCGGAATTGCCTTGGCCCGGCCGGTTGATCGCTATGACCCGGAACCGATCGGCGAGAGCAGGCATGACCTTTCGCCAGGCCCACCACGTCTGCGGGAACCCGGTGAGCAGGACGACGGCCGGTCCGTCCGGCCGACCGCCTTCGACGGCGTGCAGGCGGACGCCGTCGGCGTCGACCCAGCGGTGCGTGAATCCGGCCAGGTCATGCAGGGGCAGGGCGGGGACGGGGTTGGTCATGGGAATCCTCCATCGAGGCGGGTGGACCGTGATTCGACGCTAGCACGTCTTGAACTGATCAGTCCAAGATGGGAGGATGGGCCGCATGGCAGGCAAGAAGCAGTTCGACATGGACACGGTGCTCGACGCCGCGATGATCCAGTTCTGGCGCTCCGGCTACGCCGACACCTCGCTCGACGACCTGTCCCGGGCGACCGGCCTGAACCGCAGCTCGATCTACTCCTCGCTCGGCGACAAGGACGCGCTCTTCCTTCGCTGCCTGGATCGCTACGCCACGCGCTACGGCGACAAGTTCGACGCGGCCCTCTCGTGCGCGGCCGAGGACCCCGTCGCCGCCGTCCGTGCGTTCTTCGACGTCACCCTGGGGCGCATCGCCGACCCCGCCGTGCCCGACGGATGCCTGATGGCCCAGTCGGTCATGGCGAGTCCGGCGCTGAGCCCGAGCGTCGCAGAGCATGTCAAAGAGTTGTTCGGCCTCCAGCGCCCGCGCCTGCGCACCGCGCTGAAGGCCGGCGGAATGTCCGACGAGAACGCCGAGGACTTCGCCGTACACGTAGCGGCCGTGAACCAGTCTCTCGCGGTGATGGGTAGGGCCGGGTCGAGCCCGGAGCAACTCCGGGCGATCGTCGGGGTGACCGTCGACGCGCTCGCGCGGGCGCTGAGACCGGTCGGATAGCTGGCATAACAAATTTCTGTCTGAGAGTCATAGGCGCTTCTCAATGTTCGGAGGGGCAAGACAGATGGCTGATGTAGCCGGCGTCAACCTTGGCGGGTTGGAGGAGTCGTCCCTCTGGGAGTGACGGAAATACGCATCACGGAGCCCTGCACGGCGGTGACCTGCGCCGACGTGCACGGCTCCGTCGTGCCACCGCGTTGCCCGTTGTCCGGCGATTGTCGTCTGGTGCCCACGCGCCGATACCGGACAACCGTGAGCCGGCTAGAAAAGTCCGCGTCGGGGCCACGCCTGCCCGCAGCCCGAACAGGACCAGGCGATTGATCACTGGCACGATTCATGTCGCCAATCAATTCTCGGCTGCCTTGTAATTGTGTCGAGTGATTTCAAGGGAGGGCTCGGTTCTTCGATCCAAGGCCGACGGGTCGCGATGGCTCCGTGACGGGTTGCAAGGCGACAACGTCCTTTGCGTCGAGTTTGTGAGATATACCACGCAAGACTGCCACCGCCTTTGTCGGTGCAGGTCAAGGTGGGGGTGGGCTCCACATTCGGCTTGTGGCGGGACCATGCTTGTTCACGCAATAGAAACCCGCCTCGTAAATCCTGAGCCGTCCAAGTCCTTCATACGGCCGACCGCGAGCCGACTATGGGTCGACCGTAAGAGATTGGCAAGAATTCCAGGAAATTTTCGATCATGGTACGGGGAGACGGGGAAAGCATGACCAAGGTGATCGCAGAGTGTGGGAATCTGCCCGCCGCCATCACGAGTTTTGTGGGTCGGCGGGAGGAGACCGCTGAGATCCGCCGCCTTCTGTGCATACGGCGGTTGGTGACGCTCACGGGCATGGGCGGTGTGGGCAAGACGCGGCTGGCGCTGGAGGTGGCCGGCTCGGCCCGGGAGGTGTTCGCGGACGGGGTGTGGCTGGTGGACCTGGCCCCGGTGTCGGACCCGTCGGCGGTGGCGGCCACGGCGGCGGGCGCGCTGCGGGTGCCCGACCTCGGGGCGCTGCCCTTCCTGGACCAGCTCACGGGTTATCTGGCCGGGCGGCGCGCGCTGCTGGTGCTGGACAACTGCGAGCACCTGATCGAGGCGTGCGCCGAACTGGCCGGAGCCCTCCTGTCAGCTGCTCCCGAGCTGCGCATCCTCGCCACGAGCCGACACACCCTGGGTGTCACGGGCGAGCATGTCTTCGCCCTCGCGCCGCTTGCGCAGGACGATGCGGTGGAACTGCTGCGGGACCGGGCCGTTGCGGTGCGGGAGCGGTCCCACGGAGACGAGGCCGGCCACGCCGAGATCGCGCGCCTGTGCGCCGATCTGGACGGGCTCCCGCTGGCGATCGAGCTGGCCGCCTCCCGCCTGCGCACGCTGACCGTAGGACAGCTGGCGGACCGGCTGGAGAACCGCTTCGCGCTGCTCACCGGCGGCTGCCGGACGGCACCGGCCCATCAGCGCACGCTGCGCGGGATGATCGACTGGAGCTACGAGCTGTGCGCCCCGGCCGAGCGGCTGCTGTGGAACCGCCTGACCGTCTTCGCCGCGGGGTTCAGCCTGGAGGCCGCCGAGGGTGTCTGCTCCGGGGAGGGGATCGCCGAGGCCGAGGTGCTGGACCTCCTGGACCGGCTGGTCGCCCAGTCGGTCGTGCTGACCTGCGAGGCGGGTGGTCAGCGGCGTTACCGGCTGCTGGCGAGCATCCGGGAGTACGGCCGGGAGCGGCTCGCGGCCTCCGGCGAGCAGGACGCACTGCGCCGACGCCACCGCGACTTCTTCCTCGCCCTCGCTGACCGCATCGACCGGAACTGGTACGGCCCCGGCCAGGAGGAGAACCTGGCCCGGCTGCGCGCGGAGCACGCCAACCTGCTGGCCGCCCTCGACCACGAGGGTGAGCCCCGGCCCCGTCTCGCGCTGGCCGCGGCCTTGTGCTGGCACTGGTGCGTCGGCGGATTCCTCAGCGAGGGGCGCCGCCAGTTCGAGCGGGCGCTGGCCGCCGCGCCCGAGCCCAGCGCGGAGCGCGCCCGCGCGCTGGTGGCGGCCGTCTGGGTAGCGCAGACCCAGGGTGACCTGGTGACGGCCGACCGCTGGCTGGACGAGGCCGAGGCGCTGGGCGAGCGGCTGGGCGATGCGTGGGTGCGGATCCAGGCGGACGGCCTGCGCGGGGTGTCGGCGCAGTACCGGGGGCGTCCGCAGGAGGCCATTCGCCGCTACGAGGAGGCCCTGGCCGCCATGACCGCGCTGGGCGACGAGCGCTCGGCGGCCTGCTGGCGGCTGTCGCTGGCCTGCGTCCAGGCGTACGCCGGCGATCCCCGGGCGGCACACACCGGCAGCCGGTACGCCGCCGTCGCCGAGGCGAGCGGGGACGTGTGGGGGCGCGCCCAAGTGCTGATGGGCATGGGCCACTATGCCTGGGCCCGTGGTGACTGTGACACCACCGAGACCCTGGTCAGGTCCGCGCTGGAAGGCATGCGCGGCTTCAACGACCACGCGATGGTCGCGAGGATGGTGGAACTGCTCGCCTGGGCCACCGCCGTCGGCGGCGCTCACGGGCGGGCCGCCCGGCTGCTCGGTCTGGCGGATGCCCTGTGGCACGACGCCGGCAGCTCGATCTGCGTGTTCGGACCGCAGATGGCCGAGTGGCACGCCCGCTGTGAGCAGGCCGCGATCGCTGCGCTGGGCGAGGCGTCGTACCGGAAGGCGTTCGCCGAAGGCGGCAGACACCGCACCCGCGCACAGGCCGTCGACTTCGCCCTGGCCGCCGATTCCGACGCCGACGGCGACATCGATATCACCGACGCGGACACCGCATGTGACGGTGATACCGATGTCAGGGAGCCAGTGCCAGGACCAGAGCACCGACGGCAGGCGCCTGCCACGGCACACACCGAGCCGGCGTCGCCCGACCGAAGCCGCCGCGCATACGACGTTCTGCTGGTCGAAGACAACCCGACGGCCAGGGAGAGCACCCGGCTCACCCTGGAGGGGCACGGCTACCGGGTGCGCACCGCCGCCGACGGCGTCACCGGGCTCAGTCTGTTCCGTCAGCAGACCCCGGACGCGGCCGTACTCGCGGCCCGGCTGCCCGGCCTGGACGGGATGAGCCTGGCCGGGCGGATCCGCGAGGAGTCCGAGATGCCCATTCTGCTCATGTCGGACCGCGACGACCCGGCGGACGTGGTGACCGGCCTGGAGGCAGGAGCAGACGACTGCCTGGCCAAGCCCTTCGACGGATCGGTCCTGGCCGCCCGCGTCCGTGCCCTGCTGCGCCGCTCCGCCCCCGCGGACCAGCGGCCCGACACACGCACGGTCCGGTTCGGCGACCTGGTGTACTGCCCCGTGTCACTGGAGGTGTACAAGGGCGGGGAACCCGTCCACCTGACCACGACCGAGCTGAAGCTGCTCAGGGAATTCGCCGCTTCGCCCGGCACGGTCCTCACCCGGGACATCCTCCTGGAACGGGTCTGGGGCTGCGCCTGGTCCGGAGACACGCACGTCGTGGACGTCCAGGTGATGCGGCTGCGTACCAAGATCGGCCGCGACCACATCGAAACGGTCCGCGGTTTCGGCTACAAGCTTCGCGCTTGAGCCCCGCACGGCCGGTGCGTCCGGGGTGCCCGTACGGCTCCCCGGACGCACCGGTGTCGTCGGTCAGAGCTCGTCGTTGGGCGGGCTGCCGTTCGCCTTGTTGAAGAGCGCCACCAGCAGGAACGCCGCGGCCTTGGCGGCGGTGTCGATCGTGCCCCAGTACGTGGTGGTCACCACGGGGGGCGACGAAGACGACGAAGCGCCGGTCAGGACGTTGCTGATGTCGGACCAGTCGCGCATCAGTTCCAGGTTGGGCTCACCAAGGGTCATGGTGCTGTGGTCCCGGAACATGCCCGTCATGCTCACCGCGAGCTGCCTGCTGCGGATTCCCTCACTGACAGCGACGATGAACTGGAGCAGGCCGCGGGCGAGAACGCCCTGGTTTCGGCCCTGGACATTGTTCCAGTCACGCATGGCGTACAGCGACTGCTGCAGGCCTGCCGGGCTTATCTGAAGGCCGGCCATGCTGGTGCCGGCCATGCCCGCGAGATCGTTGTAGTTCTCATGCCCCAGCATGTAGCTGTACGTCGAGTAGCCATTGACGCCGGGATGGAGAATCGCCTGCGGAAGGTCCGGAAAGTCGTTTGCCAGGGGGACGTAGATGTTGCCCTGATCGGGCGCGTAGTAGAAGTAGCCGATGACGTACAGGTCGCTGAGCCGAATGACCAGGTGGATGGCCTGGCCGCCGCCCTGGACGTCGAGATCGAGGAACTGGCGGTTGGCTTCCGGAGAGGTGACGTCGACCGCGGCGTTTCTGCCGCTGGGGGTAGGCACGTTCTGACGTTGGCCGCCTGCGGCGCCGATCACATTCCGCACCTGGCTGATCAGTGTCTGGTACCCCTGATCACCTGCGTCGAGGTCCCAGACCAGCTGGTGCCATTGGTCCGAATTGGCGGCCAGTTCCGTGTGGGCGGGATCAAGATGGCTCGTGACCGCCGTGGCGCCGGCCGAGCTCTGCGCCGAGTGGAGGGCCGGAAGCCCGTGAGTGGCGACGGCGCCCACGACGATTGCGGGTATGGCCAGTGACGCGCCCAGGCGTCTGAGAAGACGAACTGACATTGCGTTTCCTTTCTTGTCCGCCTGTCTGGCGACGGCACCAAGGAACCGGTCGCCCGTGTCAGTGGCCTCTCAGCCGGATCACAGCTGTCTCACACCGAAAAACGACACCTCGCCGTGAGGTCGGGGCAGCCCCTCGTCGCGCACGTGTGGCCGAGGCATCCACGATCTCCGCAGATTCAAGCTCCCCGAGCCGTACATCGTCGGCGCCGCCGGAGCCCTGGGTCTGCTGTTGCACTGACTGGCCGCACGAGCCCAGCTCGTAGTGGAGCCGGATCACCTGCAGCCATGCCCTCCCAGGTAAGGGCTCCATGCGTGCGCGATGCGTGAGCGGACGGTGTGGCAGGAGCTGTCCTGGCGTGGACCGCGAGCCATCGTGAACCTGTCCTGACCTGGTGGTTCCGGACACCCAAGAAGCGTCCGGAACCACCCAACAAGCTTTGGCCAGGACTTTTAATCCATTGGTTGTGGGTTCGAGTCCCACAGGGCCTACGGGTTGCAGGTGGGTCGGCTTCGGTCGGCTCGGGCGCTGCCTTGGTTTCGGGCTGACCTGCCGTCAGCGCGTCCTGGGCCAGATGGCGCCGAGGATCACCTGGACCTGGCCGATCAGGCGCGATGGGTCGATCCTGCCGGGGTCGGTGAGGGCGACGCGGCCGAAGTGTTCGGCGCAGGCGACCAGTGCGTGGGCGAGGATCTGCGGGTCGAGCCGCGGGCCGCGTTCCGGGTCGCTCCGGTCGGCCAGGGTGAGGGAGATCCATTGCTCGACCCGGAGCCGGAAGCGTTCTCGGTCCGTCTCGATGCGGTCGCGGACGACCGAGGGCATGTTGCCCGGGGGCAGCAGGATCAGCCGCCAGGTGTCCGGGTCCTCGTGGACCATCGCGGACATCCGGCGCACGGTTTCGGCGGCGAAGGCGGCGGGGTCGCGCAGTTTCGCGGGGTCGGGAACCGTCGCGAGGAGTCGCGCGAAGGCGCGGGCCTGCTGCCGGTCTAGCAGGGCGGTGAGCAGGGCGTCGAGGTTCTCGAAGGCGCCGTAGACCACCGACCTGGCCACATCGGCCCGCTTCGCGATGGCGTCGATGGACACCCGGTCGTAGCCGTCGTTCACGATCACGGCGAGGGCGGCGTCGAGCAGTTGCTCGCGGCGTTGCTCGATCGGGACGCGCGGGGCGTAGGGGCGCCGCTTGCGTGGCTTGTCTGCCGAGGATGCCGATGATTCCGAGGATGCGGACGCTGACACCTTGGCAGTTTACGACATGCGTGTCTTAATTTAAGACAGCAGTGTCGTAATTGAGGGCGGCGTACGCCGCGGACGCACAGGGAGCGGCTCCATGGCGAGGCTGAAGCGTGGCGAGGTCGAACCGCACGAGGACTACGGCTTCTTCGGCCCGGGCTCGGTGGTGTGGAAGGTCTGGAGCTATCCGACGGCGCCGACGGTGGGTTTCCAGCGGGCCGTGGTGGTGGAGGAGCTCGACCCGCCGCTGGTGGCCGCCGTCCACGCGACCCAGGGCATCTACCAGCGCGCCCGCACTCGCTACGACCGGACCCTGCGGTACTTCGCGATGGTGGCCTTCGCCGGTTCGCGGGAGGTGTGCAAGGCCGCGGACGTCCTGGTCAAGGTCCATTCCAAGGCGATCGGTGAACTGCCGTACGGCGGCGGGACCTACGACGCCAACGACCCCGCCTCGCAGCTGTGGATCCAGCTCACCGGCTGGCACTCGATCCTCTACGCGTACGAGAAGTACGGGCCCGGGAAGCTCACCGCGCAGGAGGAGACGGAGTACTGGGAGGCATGCGCCCTGGCCGCGGAACTGCAGACGTGCTCCCCGGACGACATTCCCCGCAGTCGTGCAGGAGTCCGGGCGTACTTCGAACGGATGCGGCCGCAGCTGTCCGCCAGTCCGATCGCCCGGCAGGCCATGAACCATCTGCTCCGGAGCGAGCTCGTACTGCCGCCGACGCCGCGCTGGGCGAAGCCGGCGAACCTGGCTGTCGCGAAGGTGCAGCGGATCGCCACGATCGCCACCATGCCGCGCTGGATGCGCGAGATGGCGGGGATCCGGCAGTCGCGCCTCCTCGACACGCTCATCGTGCCCGTCATGAAGGCGGCCTTCGCGCTCGCCCACCTCAACCCCAGGGTCGAACTGCGCCTGCTGGGAAGGCTCTCGCCCTCGACGGTTCCGGTGGTTGCTCCGGTCAAGCTCGGGATCCCTCCCCGCAAGGAGGAAGTGCTGACGCCCGCGGAGGCGCGCGCCCGCTACGGCTACGTCAAGCCTGCCGAAGCCCATCTCGAGTTCCGGGCCCGGCAGTCGGCACGAGTCTTCGGCGCCGGAGAGGCTCCGAGTGACCAGGGGCTCGTCGAGTCCCAGGAGATCCTGGGACCGCTGTCGTAACCGGACGAGGCGTTTGCGGGTGGGGCTTTTTGCTGGTAGATCACGACACTTGGCGCGTCGCTGTCCGTTTTAGGGCAATTCGTATTAATCTCCCGTGGCTGTAAGGAGTCGATCAATCACGGATCGCCTCCGTACCACCTCACCTCACCTCTTCACTCCACCGGAGATCCACATGCACAAGCTTCGCAAGGCTGCCGTCCTGGTGGCCGCCCTCGGGAGCGTTGGGTTCCTGACGGCCGGCGCCGCCCACGCCGACGGGCGTCACGGCGGCGGCGGGGGTTCGGTCGACGTCCTGCAGAGCACCACCTGCCGGTCGCACGACCTGAACGTCAACATCCTCGGCCAGGTCGGCATCCTCAACGGCGTACTGGGCAACGGCCTCAACGGCGAGAACAACCCGGGTGCACAGAACACCAGCGAGGGCTCGAGCATGGGCTGCAACAACGCGGCGTTCGACAAGAAGTAGGCCAAACCCTCCCCGGCGCCCCGGCCGTAGGTCGGGGCGCCGGGGCTTTTTGTGCCGATCGACGGCAAGCACGACGGCAGCCCGGCCGCGCTCCCTTGTGGGTTCGTCGCGCGGCCGGGCTGCCGGTGTCGTTCAGAGTGTTGCGGTGCGGACTTACTTGCCGTGCGGCGCGTCGAAGATGCCGTTCACCGGCGCGAAGTAATCGGCGTCCGAGCCGCCGTGGCCGCCCTTGCCGTCCGGGTTGTCGTAGTCGGCGACGGCGTTGGCCTGCGAGTTCGCCACCGCGGTGATGTTGTCGACGCCATCGTCGTGGTGGCCGTCGCCGTGGGCGAAGCTGATGCCGGCTCCGAAGGCGGACAGCCCCGCGATCGCTGCGGCTACGACCGCAACGCGCTGCAACTTGCGCATAGTTAGACCCTTTCTTGCTCAGGACGGTATGCCCTGGCTTGACTACTTAATGTGAGAATATATGCACAAAGAGTAGTTATTTAGGATCTTTGGTCAGCCCGTCGTGTCGCTCAATGCCCGCAGCAGTGCGGCCGTACGGCATCGGCGTACCGAAACGCTCGGCCACGTCGTCAGCTGTTTCGAACTGCTGCACAAGGCCAAGATGTTGGGCGAGCCCGCCGTTCCTGAAACCCGTGAGGAAGATCAAGCATGTGCCGCCTGCTCGGCGTCGTCACCCGCACTCCCCAGCCCCTGGCCGCCGGTCTGGGTGAACTGACCGCCGCTTTCACCGAGTTGGGCCGTGAACACCGCGACGGCTGGGGCATCGCCGCCTGGTCCGGACAGGAGGCGGGCCCCCGGATCGTCAAGGACACCGAGCCGGCCGCCGCGAGCCCGCTCTGGAACGAGGCCCTCACCGGCACCCGCAGCGACGCCGCCCTGCTGCATCTGCGGCTGGCCGGCCCCGGGCTGCCCGTCGTGCCCGGCAACACCCACCCGTTCACCGCAGGCGCGCTCGCCTTCGCGCACAACGGCTACTTCTCGCCGTACGACGCACTCGACGACCTCATCGACGCCGATCTGCTCGCCGGGGCGGGCGGCGGTACCGACTCCGAGCGGTACTTCCTGCGTGTGCTGACGCTGCTGCGGGACGAGGACCCGGTCGACGCCCTTGCGCACGCGGCCGCCGACGTGCGCGCCCGCGCGTCCTTCGCCAGCCTCAACTGTCTGCTGCTGACCGAGCAGGCGCTGTACGCGTACGCCGACGAGGACCCCGGCTCCGAGGTCAGTCGGCGCCGGGGCCCCGACTTCTTCCGGCTGCGCTACCGGACGGAACGGGACCGGGTGGTCGTCGCCTCCAGCGGTGTCCCGCAGCCGGAGGGGGAGTGGAGCGTGCTGCCGTACCGCCGGGTGCTGGAGATCCGGCGGTCCAGCCTGCGGGTTTCTGTGCACCAGGTGGCGCATGCCGGGGTCGGTGCCGCCGGCTGCCCCCGCTAGGGGCTCAGCCGCGGCGCGGTCGGGTCACGACCGGGGCGGACATGGAAAGGCCCACGAGGTCGGTCCAGACCGCGTTGCCGACTCCGTCGAGGGTGTCCTTCTCGGCGCGTTCCTCGGCGGTGAGGATGTTGAGGCCGACCCGGACGTGGTACGGGAGGTGGTCCAGGGCGAGGCGGCGGCCGACGTAGTCCATGACGGAGCCGGCCCGCTTGATGTCCGGGTCGTCGGTGAGGCCGGAGGGTTCGAAGCGGGTGCCGACGTAGTCGGCCACGAGGATCTCGAGCGGTACGCCGTGCTGCAGACCCCGCGTGACCGTCGACGAGAAGGCGTCCATCATCCCGGCGAGCGTGGAGCCCTGCTTGGCCATCCGGACCATCACCTCGGCGACGAGGCCCTCGGGGGTGAGCGCGACGGTGAGGTATCCCTTGCCCTCACCCACGGTGAACGACCGCGTCGTCGAGCGCATCCGCCGCGCGGGACGCGGCACGGCGGCCCGCCGGGCGCCCGCCCGCTCCCTGTCGACTGCCGGTGTCGTACCGTCCCCGAATCGCTCGGCCATGAACGCCCTCACTCCTCGTCGATCTCTGCTCATCGTGGACATCCGTGGTCGAATTCCAGTAGAGCGCACCCTTGTACACAATCTGTGGGCGTCAACTTGCCGGGAACCACAAGATGTTGGGGTTGAAGATAGGCCGGACGAGGCGTGGGACCAACTGCGGCACGCCGGGGGCCGGAGGTTGAGCGAATGACCACGGTGCCGGTGATCCCTCTGCTGCCGGGGAGTCTGACAGCCGCCTGACGATCGCCTGACCGGCGCCGATGGTGTAGTCCGCTACACCGCGCCGCGGGGGTGGGGTCGCTTAGCGTGGCGGCATGGGCAAAACGGTGAGGCAGGCGGCGCGGGCCACGGTGCATCTCGCCCTCGCCGCGGCGATGGCCTTCTGCCTCTGGATCTTCATCACGGTGCTGCTCATCACGGCCATCGCGACGGTGGTGGTGGTCGGCGCCTGGATGCTGCCCGAGACGGTACTGATCATCCGGCGGATCGCGGGCGCCAAGCGGAGCATGACGGCCGCGTGGACCGGACAGCGCATCCCGGAGGCGTACCAGCCCCTGACCGGGACGCTCCGCGAGCGGATCCGCACGGCCGTACGCGACCCCGGCACCCTCACCGACCTGCGCTGGATGGTCGCCGATTACTTCTACGGCGCCCTGCTCGCCCTCGCGCTTCCGCTGTGGCCGCTCGGCCTGGCCGTGGACGGCGTGTGGTCCGGGCTGCTGCGCCGTACGCCCCTGGTCCTGCCGTTGATCGTACGGCTCGCGGACCTGGAGGCCGACTGGTCGACCGCCCTCCTCAAGCCGTCCCCCAAGGCGCAACTCGCCGCCCGCGTCGAGGAGTTGGCCGCGACCCGCGCCGACGCCATCGCCGCGCACGGCGCCGAACTCCGCCGTATCGAACGCGATCTGCACGACGGCGCCCAGGCCAACCTGGTCGCGCTGTCGATGCGGATCGGGCTCGCCAAGCGTGCCTACGACCGTGATCCGGAGACCGCCCGCAAGCTGCTGGACGAGGCGCAGGCGCAGGCCGAGCAGGCGCTGACCGAGCTGCGCAACGTCGTGCGCGGCATCCATCCGCCGATCCTGACCGACCGCGGTCTGGTCGGCGCGGTGCGGGCGCTGGCCGCGAGCAGCGGGCTGCAGGTGACCGTGGAGGTGGACCGCCTGGAGGACGACGGCCTGCGGGCACCGGCCGCCGTGGAAGCCGCCGCCTACTTCGTGGTCGCGGAGGCGCTGACCAACGCCGCCAAGTACAGCGGCTCACCGCGAGCGGCCGTCCAACTCGTGCGGATGAAGCGGGGGTTGCGGGTGCGGGTGGCCGACGAGGGCCACGGCGGCGCCGACGAGAAGAGCGGCTCGGGCCTGCTCGGCATGCGGCGCCGGGTCGCCGCGCTGGACGGGACCGTGGAGATGTCCAGCCCTGTCGGGGGCCCGACCGTGATCGACGTCATGCTGCCGTGCGTGTGGTGAGCACCCGGGACTCAACCCGCGTTGAGCTCCGTCAGCTCGCCCAGCGGCAGCGTGTGCTGGGTCTGCAGGACCTTCGCGCGCAGGTAGCGGACGTTGTGGGCGGTGGTGAAGACGCCGGTCGGGACGCGGTCGTGGACGTCGATGCCCAGCTCGCGAAGCTGGCCGGCCTTGTCGGGGTTGTTGGAGAGCAGGTCCAGCTCGTCGATGCCGAGGGCCTGCAGCATCTGCGCGGCGGCCGTGTAGTCGCGGTCGTCCTCGGGCAGCCCGAGGGCCGCGTTCGCCTCGTACGTGTCGAGGCCCTGGTCCTGGAGGGCGTACGCGTCGAGCTTGTTGTAGAGACCGATGCCGCGCCCCTCCTGGCGGAGGTAGAGCAGCACGCCGCCGCGGGTCGCGATGCGCTCGACCGCCTCGCGCAGCTGGGGACCGCAGTCGCAGCGGGCGGAGCCGAAGACGTCGCCGGTCAGGCACTCGGAGTGCAGGCGCACCAGGGGGACCTGGCCGGGGGCCGGGTCGCCGAGGACGACGGCGACGTGCTCCTGGCCGTCGGTCAGGCCGTGGAAGGTGACCAGTTCGGCGTCGACGCTGTAGCCGTCCTGGAAGCGCAGCGGCACCCGGACGCGGGAGCGCGGGGTGGCGGCGGGGAAGTCGGGCATGCGGGTCTCCGGGGTCCGTTCTATCTGCTTCAGTTTTGAAGCAGATCCATGGTCCCGGACCCTACCCCATGCTTTAAAGTTGAAGCAACAGCTTTTCGTGGCGCCTCACGAACACGGCCCGGAGGAGCGGCGGCGCCAGGGGACGTCCTCCGAGGTGGGGCGCTCCTCCCGCTCCAGCGTCTGCACGACTCCAGAGAAGATCTCCTCCAGCTGTTCCACCTGCTGCGGGGTCAGCTGGTCGAAGAGCAGGGAGCGCACGGTCTCCACATGCCCCGGCGCCGTGCGCTCCAGTACGGCCATCCCCTCGTCGGTCAGCGTGGCGAAGCTGCTGCGCTTGTCCCACTTGCAGTCCTCGCGCCGGATCAGGCCGTCCTTCTCCAGCCGGGTCACGGCGTACGTCAGCCGGCTGCGCGTGATCTTCGACTTCTCGGCCAGGTCGGTCATGCGCAGGCTGCGCTCCGGTGCCTCGGAGAGGTTGGCCAGGATGGAGTAGTACAGATGCGGCATGCCGGCGTCCTGCTGCAGCTGCCGGTCGATCGCGTCCTCCAGGAGGTGTGTCGCCGCGATGTACGCGCGCCAGGCGCGCTGCTCCTTCTCCGTGAGCCAGCGAGTCGTCATGCACCCAGTGTAAGTTTGTTTCAAAGTTTAACCAAGCCTGTCCGCCGCCGAGAGTGAGCGCGTCCGATGCCCCGTCCGTACGTCCTGCTGTCCGCCGCCGTCTCCCTCGACGGCCACCTCGACGACACCGGGCCCGACCGCCTGCTGCTCTCGTCCCCGGCCGACTTCGACCGCGTCGACGAGGTGCGGGCCTCCGTCGACGCGATCCTCGTCGGCGCCGGCACGATCCGTGCCGACAACCCGCGCCTGCTGGTCAACTCGCCCGAACGCCGCGCCGTCCGCGTGGCCGCCGGAAAGCCGGAGTACCCCCTCAAGGTCACGGTCAGCGGCTCCGGCGATCTGGACCCGACGGCGAAGTTCTGGCACACGGGCGGCAAGAAGATCGTCTACACGACCGACAAGGGCGCCGAGCGGGCCCGCGCGCTCGGCCTCACCGCCGACGTCGCCCCGCTCGGCCCCGACCTCGACTGGCGCCGCCTCCTGACGCACCTGCACGACGTACGCGGAGTGCGGCGTCTGATGGTCGAGGGAGGTGGCACGATTCACACCCAGCTCCTCCAGCAGGGCCTGGCCGACGAACTCCAGCTCGTCCTGGCCCCCCTGTTCGTGGGCGACCCGAAGGCCCCCCGCCTCTTCGGCCCCGGCACCTACCAGGGCGGCCGCCTGCGCCTGGTGGAGACCCGGCGGATCGAGGACGTGGTCCTCATGCGCTACGAGCCCACCGCCCCCGGCGCCGGCCCCCTCTCCTCCGCCGCAGACCACCACTGGCTCGCCCTCGCCTGCGAACTGGCGGCCCAGTGTCCGCCCTCCCGCACGGCCTTCAGCGTCGGCGCGGTGATCGTCGCCGCCGACGGCACGGAGCTCGCCCGCGGTCACTCGCGCGAGGGCGACGACCCGGTCGTCCACGCCGAGGAGGCGGCCCTGGCCAAGCTGGACCCCGCCGACCCGCGGCTCGCGTCGGCGACGGTCTACAGCAGCCTGGAACCCTGCGCCCACCGCGCCTCACGCCCCAAGCCGTGCTCGCGGCTGATCCTCGACGCGGGCGTACGGCGTGTGGTCACGGCCTGGCGGGAGCCGGACACGTTCGTCGAGGACGCCGACGGCAGCGGGCTGCTGGCCGCGCAGGGCGTCGAGGTGGTCGTACTCCCGGAGCACGAGGAGCGGGCCAAGGCACCGAACGGCCACCTGCTCGCATGAGCCGCCGCAGGTCATGACCGGGCCGCGGAAACCGTGCATGACCGGCCCGCGAACAACCCGTGTGCTGACAGCCCCGCGGATGGCGTATGCTGGTGACACACCGACGCGGGGTGGAGCAGCTCGGTAGCTCGCTGGGCTCATAACCCAGAGGTCGCAGGTTCAAATCCTGTCCCCGCTACTCAAGGCTCAGGGTCGGAGTCCAGTCACTGGACTCCGGCCCTGAGTGTTTCCCCCGATCGGCCTTCACGGCTCGCGCCCCGATCCCGCTCCCGGAAACCTGGAGCCGTGGAGCAGGAGGGGCCGATCTCGTACGCGCGCACCTTCGCCCGCATGCTCCCGCCGCTGCTGCTCGTCGTCGGGGCGATCTACGACTACCTCACCCCGTCGGAGTTCACCGCGGGCCCGCTCTTCACCGCCGCGCCCCTGGTCGCCGCCCCGCTCTACTCGCGCCGGGGCACCGTCCTCACTTGCATCGCGTCCGTCCTCGTCGTCGCCGCCGTCCATCTCGAGCTCGGCATCCTCTTCCACATCGACTCGATCACCGAGCTGGCGACCGTGCTGACGGTCGCCGTGCTGGCCGTCCTCATCAACCTCCTCGTCCGCCGCGGCCGCGAGCAGCTCGCCTCGCAGCGCGAGAGCGCCGAGGCCGCCCAGCGCGCCGTCCTGCCCCAACCCGCCGAGCGGATCGGGGGGTTCGCCATCGCCGCACGCTACGAGGCGGCGCAGGAGGACGCCTTCATCGGCGGCGACCTGTACGCGGTGCAGGACAGCCCGCACGGCGTACGGCTGGTCGTGGGCGACGTACGGGGAAAGGGGATGGGGGCGGTGGCCGCCGTCGCCGTCGTCATCGGGGCGTTCCGCGAGGCCGCCGAGCAGGAGGCCACGCTGGAGGCGGTCGCGCAGCGGCTGGACCGGGCGCTGGCGCGCGAGGCGGTGCGGCGAGAGGGGATCGAGCTGTTCGAGGGGTTCACGACCGCCGTGCTCGCCGAACTCCCGCACGGCGACGGCATCCTGCGGATCGTCACCCGCGGCCACCCGCCCCCGCTGCTGCTGTGCCCCGACGGCACCGTGCACACCCTGCACGCCCGCGAGCCGGCCCTGCCGCTCGGCATGGCCGATCTGGGCATCTGGCCCGACCGCGCCGAGGAGATCGAGTTCGCCGGCGGGGCCACGCTGCTGCTGTACACCGACGGGCTGTCCGAGGCACGGGACGAGCACGGGGTGTTCTTCGACCCCGCGGACCGGCTCTCCGGCCGGGTGTTCCACGACCCCGGCGCGCTGCTCGCCCGCCTCGCGGAGGAGGTGCGCCGGCACACCGGGGGCGGCACGACCGACGACATGGCACTGCTCGCCGTACGACGGCCGACTCCTGACCGAATGTGACCGCGTGTGATCGGGCGACCGCCCTCCGCATAACAACTGACATACCGTCAATACCTGTGAGGTTCTTGAGGTGTGGCCAACTCGCCCGATTTTCGCCGCTCCTGGCACGTACGTCCTGGCCAGAAAGGTTAATGATCAAGCGGAACACCTTGGAATCGGCACCCCGGGTCTATTAACGTTCGATAACGCAGCGCGGTCGTCCCAGCCGTCACAAGAGGCGGCTCCGTGCGCACGCGCCGAATCCCGCAAGGGAACCGGGGAACCACCACCCTGGGGTGAATCGCGCTGATACCGCCGTGGACCCACGGCAGGTATACGCGCGTAGGAGACCTTCCTGCTCCGAACCCGTCAGCTAACCCGGTAGGCGAGAAGGAAGGAAAGGAGCACGCCCACGTGGCGTCCAACCCGCCTGCCCCGGCAGCCCCGTTCGTGCCGAGCACCGAGCCCTTCGGCTTCGCCGGCCCCCGCACCGACGAGGGTCCGTGGGAGGAGTGGAACCCCACCGAGGAGTCCCTCCGCCCGGTACGCGGCCGGCATCGTGTGGCGAAGCAGCGCGGCGGGGGACTCGCCCGCAGCTCCACTGTCCTCGGCGTCGGTGTCATAGCCGCCGTCGGCGCGGGCGGCATGGCCAGCGCCAACACCGGCAAGCCGCCGGTGTCCATCTCCATGCCCGATCTGCCCTCCGTGTTCGGCGACTCCGCCGACGCCCCCAAGGGCTCCGCCACGGCGCTCAGCGATGTCGGCGTGACCTCCGCGGACACCGCGCAGGGCGCCAAGGGTGCCGGTGAGGCGCTGCGCGACCGCATCATGGCGCAGGCCGAGTCGCAGCAGGTGCAGATCGACAGCAAGGCCCAGTCGGCCACCGAGGCGGCCCTCGCCAAGCAGGTCGACGACGCGGCCGCCAAGGCCGAGAAGGAGGCCGCGGCCAAGGCCGAGGCCGCCAAGGAGAAGGCGGAGGCGGAGGCCAAGAAGGCGGCCGAGGCCGCGCGCCTGGCCGAGCTGGCCAAGCAGTTCAAGCTGCCGGTCGTGTCGTACACGATCACCGGCACCTTCGGACAGGCCGGCTCCATGTGGTCCTCCGGCTACCACACGGGCCTCGACTTCGCCGCCCCCACGGGCACGCTCATCAAGGCCATCCACAGCGGCACCATCACCGAGGCCGGCTGGGCCGGCTCGTACGGCTACCGCACCATCCTCACCCTCGACGACGGCACCGAGCTGTGGTTCTGCCACCAGTCGTCGATCAGCGTGAGCGTCGGCCAGAAGGTCAGCACCGGTGACGTCATCGGCCGCATCGGCGCCACCGGCAACGTGACCGGCCCGCACCTCCACCTCGAGGTCCACCCGAACGGCCAGTCCACCGGCATCGACCCGATGACGTGGCTGCGCAGCAAGGGCCTCAACCCCTGACGTTTACAGGATCTTTGCGGGCGTGCCGGAAGGACTGTTCCGGCACGCCCGTTGACGTAGTACATGACTTCTCTTCGCAAGCTCGGCTCCTCCGACCTCGAGGTCTTCCCGCTCTCCCTCGGCGGCAACGTCTTCGGCTGGACGGCCGACGAGGCCACTTCCTTCGCCGTGCTCGACGCCTACGCGGCCGTGGGCGGCAACTTCGTCGACACCGCCGACTCCTACTCGGCGTGGGTCGACGGCAACCAGGGCGGCGAGTCCGAGACGATCATCGGCAAGTGGGTCAAGGCGCGCAGCAACCGCGACGACGTCGTGATCGCGACCAAGGTCAGCCAGCACCCCGACTTCCCGGGCCTCACCGCCACCAACATCAAGGCCGCCGCCGACGCCTCCCTGCGCCGCCTCGACACCGACCACATCGACCTCTACTACACCCACTTCGACAAGCCCGAGGTGCCGGTCGAGGAGATCATCGGCGCGCTCGACGAGCTGGTGAGGGCGGGCAAGGTGCGGCACATCGCCGTGTCCAACATCTCCGCCGAGCGGCTCGCCGAGTCCCTGGAGTTCTCCGACCGCGAGGGCCTGGCCAAGTACGTGGCCATCCAGCCCCACTACAACCTGGTCTCGCGCGACACGTACGAGGGCGCACGCCAGGACCTGGCCGCGCGGTACGGCCTGGCCGCCGTTCCGTACTTCGCCCTCGCCTCGGGCTTCCTCACCGGCAAGTACCGCCCCGGTACGACGGTCGAGGGTGCCCGTGCGCAGGCCGGTGCCGGCAAGCACCTGGAGACCGAACGCGGCCGCAAGGTCCTGGCCGCCCTCGACGAGATCGCCGGCTCCCGCGCGGTCCCGGTCGCGACGGTGGCCCTGGCCTGGCTCGCGGCCCAGCCGACGGTCGCCGCCCCGATCGCCTCCGCGCGCACGGTGGAGCAGCTTCCGGCACTGCTGGGGGTGGGGGAGCTGACGCTCACCGAGACCGAGGTCGCCCGCCTGACCGCGGCGTCGGCCTGACGCCCGTCCTTTCCGAGCGCTGCGCCTGTCTTTTCGGGTGCTACGACCGGTACGGGTTGTACGCGGGATTCGGCATCGCCGGGTATCCGTACACCCCGTACATCGGCCAGGGCGGCGCCACCACCGGCACCGGGGGCGCGGTGACCCGCGCCGCGTAGTCCAGCGCGGGCCGCGCCGGTTCCCGCCGGCTCCACAGCTCGTGGAGCAACTCCCGTTCCCGTACGACGAAGTCGGCGCCGGCGCGGCCACGGCGCCCCCGGTGCCGCAGGAACGCCAGGGAGGTCGCGTACGCCTCGTACTGCGCGACCTCCCTTGCGGCGGGCTTGCCGAAGTGCTGGGCGGCGTACTGGCGGGCCAGTCGGCGTGCCCGCATCGAGCCGAGGGCGTAGGGCTCGACCGGGGTGAGCCAGCCGGCGACGGCGTAGGCGGGCAGTTCCTCGCGGACGGTGCGCAGTTCGCGCTGGCGGGTCCAGATGACCAGCCAGGTCAGCAGGCCGAACGCGGGAACCATGAAGGCGGCGTAGACCGCGAA
Source organism: Streptomyces sp. NPDC001663 (assembly GCF_042893105.1). NCBI lineage: Bacteria > Bacillati > Actinomycetota > Actinomycetes > Kitasatosporales > Streptomycetaceae > Streptomyces > Streptomyces sp. NPDC001663. The sequence continues at coordinate 353,618 of NZ_JBIAUR010000012.1, forward strand.
GAAGCCGTACTCGCCGAAGGTCGAGGAGCCGTTCCAGATCGCGTGCATGCTCATCGCGAGCAGCAGGCCGGAGAGCGGGACGATGACGCGGCGCAGGTGCTGGCGTTCCGCGGAGAGCGCGGCGAGGCCGAAGCCGATGCCGGTCAGGACGGTGAAGAGGGGGTGCGCGAACGGGGACATGACCACACGCACGAAGAACGTCGCGGCGGTGACGGAGGCGATGCCGCGGTCGCCGGTGAGCTGGTCGGTGCCGAAGGCGGTGCCGAGGTAGAGGATGTTCTCGGTGAACGCGAAGCCGGTGGCGGTGACCCCGGCTATCACCACCCCGTCGACGATCCCCGTGAAGTCCCGTCTGCGGAACAGGAAGACGAGCAGGACGGCGGCGGCCTTCGCGGACTCCTCGACTATCGGCGCTATGACGGTCGCGCCGAGGGTGTCCGCGCTGGACGGATCGGCGGTCGCCGTCGCTATCCACTTCGTGGCGAAGCTGTTGGCGACGATCGCTATCAGCGCCGCCGCGCAGGCGCCCCAGGCGAAGGCGAACAGCAGGTTTCTCCAGGGCCCGGGGGCGACGCGGTCGAGCCAGCGGAAGGCGGCCAGGAGCAGCGGGACGGGCAGGACGGCGAGTCCCAGCCCGACCAGGAACCCCTCGGTGCCGGTCTGTTCGCGGACGAGGGCGAGGATGACGAGCCCGGAGAGCGCGAGCAGGGTGATGAGCGCGCCGTACCGCACCCATCTGCGCTGCCACCAGTGAGCGTGCCTGAGCGCACCGCCGGCCGGGCCGCCGGGGTGCGGCGGCTGCGTCGGGTACGGGGGATAGGTGGCCACGGCATTGACCCTAACGAGGGAGGGCGCCACCCGCGACGCAAGTCCGGCGCACCGCAGGGGCGAGGGGCTGTCAGGCGCCGGTGGGGGGCTGGTTATGAGGCGGTACGCGGTGCTGTACGCGACGGAAGAGCAGGTCGTTCACGACATGTCCTTTGTCCAGTCCCTGGCCCTCGAAACGGGTCAGCGGCCGGAAGTCGGGACGCGGCGCGAAACCGCCCTCGGGCTGCGTGTTCTCGAACTCCGGATGCGCCGTCAGCACTTCGAGCATCTGTTCGGCGTACGGCTCCCAGTCGGTCGCGCAGTGCACGATCCCGCCGGGCCTGATCCGGGCGGCGGCGAGGTCGAGGAACTCGGGCTGGATGAGCCGCCGCTTGTGGTGCCGCTTCTTGGGCCAGGGGTCCGGGAAGTAGACGCGCAGCCCGTCGAGGGAGTCCGGGACGAGCATCTCGCGGAGCAGGATGATGGCGTCCCCGTTGCCCACGCGGACGTTGGACAGCCCGCTCTGGTCGGCGAGATTGAGCAGGTTTCCCTGTCCCGGGGTGTGCACGTCGACGGCGAGGATGTTGGTCCCCTGGTCCGCGGCGGCCATCTGGGCGGTGGCCTCGCCCATCCCGAACCCGATCTCGAGCACGACGGGGTCGCTGTTCCCGAACAGCTCGACGAGGTCGAGGGTCCGCTGCCCGTCGACGTCCAGCCCCCACTTGGCCCACAGCCGCTGCAGCGCGTCCGCCTGCCCGGCCGTCACCCGACTGCGCCGCGGCTGGAAACTCCGGATCCGTCGCTCGAAGTGCGACCCGGCGGGATCGGCCTTCGGTCCATCGGGAAAACGGGGCTCCCCCTTGGCCCGGGTATGCCGGACGGACACACCGGGGACGTGGCTGTGGTGCTCGCCGCCAGGGCTGGGGTCGGCGGGCCGGGGGGCTTCGGGGACGTTGAGAGAGTCAGACACAGTGGGTCGATTTTACGGGGACGCCGTCATGATCAGCTTCCTGCGGTGCTCAGCACGGCCAACGCCCTGCGCGCCACCTCCCGCCCGATCGGCAGGGAAGCCGTCGCCGCGGGCGAGGGCGCGTTCAGCACATGCACCGCCCGCGCGCCCTCCTTGATCAGGAAGTCGTCCACCAATGTCCCGTCCCGGAGCACCGCCTGCGCCCGCACCCCGGCCGCCGTAGGCACCAGGTCCCCCTCCTCCACCGCCGGCAACAACCGCCGCACCGCCCCCGTGAACGCCGCCCTCGACACCGACCGCCGCAGCTCACCGGCCCCGTACCGCCAGTGCCGCCCGGCCATCCGCCAGGCCCCGGGCCACGCCAGCGTCCGGGCCACCTCCCGCGGCCGTACGACCCCCCACCCGTACCCCTCGCGGGCCAGCGCCGGCACGGCATTGGGCCCGACGTGCACGCCTCCGTCGATCCCGCGCGTGAGGTGCACCCCCAGGAACGGGAACGCCGGATCCGGCACCGGATACACCAGCCCCCGCACCAGCTCGGGCCGCGCCAGCTCGAAGTACTCCCCGCGGAACGGCACGATCCGCATCCCCGGTTCGTCCCCGGTCAGCCGCGCCACCTCGTCGCAGTACAGCCCGGCGCAGTTCACCAGCACGCGCGCACGTACGACGTCACCGCCCGCCGTGCGGACCGCGACCCCGAGCTCCGGCCGCCGGTCGATCCGCTCGACCCGCGCCCCGTACCGGATCTCCGCGCCCGAGGCCTCCGCCAGCTGCCGGGCGACCCCCACGAAGTCGCACACCCCGGTCGTCCCGACGTGTATGGCCGCGAGGCCCCGCACCTCCGGCTCGAACTCCGCGATCTGGGCCGAGCCCAGTTCCTGTACCGGAATCCCGTTCTCCCGGCCGCGCTGCACCAGGGCGTGCAGGCGCGGCAGCTCCTCCCGCTCCGTCGCGACGATCAGCTTGCCGGTGACGGCGTGCGCGATGCCGTACTCCGCGCAGAACTTGACCATCTCGGCGGCGCCCCGCACCGCGTACTGCGCCTTCAGCGACCCCGGCCGGTAGTAGATCCCGCTGTGGATCACCCCGCTGTTGCGCCCCGTCTGGTGCCGCGCCGGGCCGCTCTCCTTCTCCAGCACGGTCACCCGCGTACCGGGCGCGGCGCGCGCGATCGCATACGCGGTGGACAGCCCGACGATCCCACCACCGATCACCAGCACGTCACAGTCGTAAGCGATCTCCGGCCGCACCTGCACCACCTCCCACTACCGATAGTGCACTGCGCCACTGACAGTCACTTCAAACACGGGAGGGATTCGGGTTTCCTGGCGCCGACCCGGCTCAGGCGGGGGCCATCAGCAGGGGCCTGGCCCGCTCCCGCAGCTCCACGACCCGCGGCTCGTCCCCGTACGGCTCCAGCCGGTGCAGAAGATCCTTCACGTACTCGGTGGTGCGAGCCGACGAGATGCGCCCCGCGACCTCCACCGCCCGCACGCCCTGCTCGCACGCCGCGTCGAGATTGCCGGACTCGAGCTCGGCGACCGCGGAGACGACGAGCCGCAGCCCGTGCGACCGTACGAACTCCTCCGTCGGCTTCGACAGCGCCTGCTCCGTGAACCGCCGTACCTGACGCGGCGCCTTCAGATCCCGGTAGCACTCGGCGGCGTCGGCGGCGAACCGGTCGTAGGAGTAGAAGCCGAGCCAGGACGGGTCGTTGTCACCCTCCCGGGACCGCTCGAGCCAGCCCTCCGCCGCCTTCAGAGCGGCACCCGCCGCCTGCGCGTCACCCGCGCGCGCGTGCGCACGTGCCTCCACCAGCCGGAAGAAGCTCATGGTGCGGGCGGTCGCCAGCCCCCGGTTGCGCTCGAGCGCGGCCTGCGCGAGGTCGACGCCTTCGTCGCCGAAGCCGCGATACGTCGCCTGCAAGGACATCGACGCCAGCACGTACCCCCCGAGGGGCACGTCGGCAGCCGCGCGCGCGAGCCGCAGCGCCTGGATGTAGTACCGCTGCGCGGCCTCCTGCTGCCCCGTGTCGAAGGCCATCCACCCGGCAAGGCGGGTGAGTTCGGCGGAGGCCCCGAACAGGGCCCGGCCCACCTCGTCCGAGTACGCGCCGAGCAGCAGCGGTGCCGCCTCCACCCTCAAGCACTCGGGCACCATGGACGAACGCCAGTCGCCGCCTCCGTACTTGGAGTCCCAGCGCCTGGCGTCCTCGGCGGCCTCCCGCAGCTTCTGCACATCGCTGTGGCCGACTTTGAGCGGTGCGCCGGAACCCTCGGCGGAGTTCACCTCACGCGCGACCGAACTGTCGGCCGGGGTTATCAGCCACCGTGAGGCAGGCGTTGCGTATGCGCTTACTGCGAACGATCCGGCCAGCGACTGCCAGATGCCACCGGAGCCGGCCCGGCGCCCGGCGAGGTCGAGACGGTAGAGCTCCGTCGCCGACTTCACCGCCTGTCCTACGTCCCTGGGGAAGGCGAGGCCCACTTCGGGTGCGGGATCCGCGTCCGCCAGTCCGATCTCGTGGAGCGGCACCGGGCGGCCGAGCTTCTGGCCGATCGCGGCGGCTATGAGGTGCGGCGCGGCACCCTGCGGCACCATGCCCTTCGACACCCAGCGCGCCACCGAGGTCTTGTCGTAGCGAAGAGTCAACCCGCGTTGAGCGCCAAGATCGTTGACGCGACGCGCGAGTCCTGCGTTGCTGATTCCCGCGAGGGCGAGAACGGCGCCGAGCTTTTCGTTCGGCCCGCGTTGCTCCCTGGACATGCGCCACCCCTCGACACAGACGGCTGCCGCGCTGGCATAACCACGCGGCATTCGTAAACCCAGCGTAGTTCGCCGCATCCCAAGCGTTAAGGGGCATAGTTCCGGATGGCGGGATTGTGGTCCGTACTGAAGTGCGGGCCCGATACGCGCAGTTGCATCGTGCTCCCGCTGTGTGGCCGTGCGCCCGTCCGTGCGCTCTTCTCCGGCCATCGGGGGAGCGCTTCCATGGTTGATGCGTGGGTCGGCCCGCTGTACTGGATCCAGTGGGCTGGGGGACACCGCCGCCTCCATCCCCGCGGGCGGCGGACCGGTCCGGGAGGTGGACTCCATCTCCCGGGCTGCGCGCGAGGGTCAGCGGTGCGCAGAGCCTGTACGGAGCGTGTCCACGCCTGTCCCCGTTTCGCTTATTTGGCCGAAAATCGCCCCTGTATTTTGCAAGCAAATACCGCTCCCACCATGGGACTTGAGGGCGCGAAGGGCGTTTTCAGGGAGCGTTTCGGGGGCGCATTCACGTCGCAGACACCTTGTCGGGTACGGGTGTTGCCACCCCCCGGAGGGTGAGCGCCCGGGCGCGTTCCGGGCATCGCAAGCGGCTCCACCGTCCCTCCACGGCGCGTTCTTCATGGCAGCATGGTGAACCAGTTCGTACGGTGCACTGGTTGTCCACAGCCTGTGGAGGCGTCGATGCGGTGGTTGGTGGGGTGGAGCAGCACCGCCGCGGGGGCCGCCGGAATCGGCTCCGCGGGGGCCACGGGAAGCGACGGCGAGACCGTCCACCCGGTGGGTTCCCAACTCCTTTGGGGCGATCCCGATCCGCTGTGGGCGGTCGGGGACTGGCGCCCCGACGAGGTGCGGGTGGTCAAGGCCGACGCCCAGACCCGGATTGCGGTCCTGGGCACGTGCGGGGCCTCCGACGAGCAGTTGAGGGTCGGTCTGTTCGCCGCGCGCGGGGGCGCGTTGCGCCATCTGACGGCGTGGTCGGGCAGCTACACGGCGATCGTCCAGGTGGGCCGCCGCATCACCGTCTGCGGCGATCTGGCGGGCGCGCGCCCGGTGTTCTACACCCCCTGGGCAGGCGGCACGGCATACGCGACAGCGGCTCTCCCGCTCGCCGACCTCATCGAGGCCAACCTCGACTTCGGTCACCTGGCGGCCCTCCTGGCGGCCCCCGACGTACCGGCCGCACTGCAGGACTCGACGCCCTACGACGGCGTACGGCGCATTCCGCCGGGGCACGCGCTGATCCTGCGTGCCGGAGCACGCGAGATCGCCGGGTACGAGCCGGTCGCCTCCCTCGCGGTGGCGGCGCCCTCGGCCGACCCGGACAGCGCGGTCGACGCGGTGCGCGACGCACTGGTGGAGGCGGTACGCGCGCGTCTGTCGGCGCCGCGACACGTCCCCGGGGCCGACATAGACCCCGGTCCGGTGCCCGGCATGGGCCCGGCCGAGCGCCGCGCCGCGCGCGGGATGCCGGTCGCGGGAATCGGCGCGGACCTTTCGGGCGGCCCGGCCTCGGGCACGCTGGCCCTCCTCGCCGCAGGCCTCCCCGGCATGCCCGGCACGGTCCTGGGCCACGGCACGGGCGCGGGCGAACGCCTGCTGGCGGTCACCTTCAACGACCTGGCGGTGGGCGGCCGAGAGGCGGAACTGGAACGCGCGGGGACCTTGGCAGCCAACCCGCGCCTGCACCACGTGGTGGTGACCGGTGGCGAGGAAGCCCTCCCCTATGCGGAGTTGGACGGCCCGCTGACGGACGAGCCGGGCCAGTGCCTGGTGACGGCGGCGAGACACCGGGCCCGACTGGCGTCCGGCAGCGCGGACCACTTCACCGGATACGGCGCCCGCCAGGTCCTGGACGCCCACCCGGCCCGCCTCGCCGACCTCCTGATGGACCGCAAGCGACGCCACCTGGTCCGCCCGGTGGCCGCGCTCGCGAAGGCGGACGGCTCGGTGCTGGTCCCCGCGCGCGTGTACGGCGCGGCCCGCAAGCTCGCCCGCACGCCGTACCGCACGGGCCTGGAAGCCCTCGCCGACCGTCTGTTGGAGCGCCGCTTCGACGAGCCCGGGGGAGCGGTCGGGGCGTCCCTCGCCGCCCTCACCTGGGCCAGACCGGGCCCGGCGGCACGCTGGCTCACGGGCGAGGCGCTCGCTGAAGTATCGGTTCGCCTACAGGCGTCCACGAACCGCTCGGGGGTCGGCCCGGGCCAACGTCCGGGCGACCACCGTGCGCGTGCGGCGCTGGCCCGCCACGCGGCGGACCTCCGCGTCCTGGAGCAAGCAGCCGAGGTCCGCTCCCAACGCCTGCACGCCCCCTTCCTCGACAACCAGGTGGTCCGCGCCTGCCGAGCCCTCCCCGAGGCACTGCGCGTCCAGCCGGGCGCCCGCGCAGCCATCCTCCGTACGGTCCTGGAGGGCGCCGGCGTCCGCGACCTCCCGCCCGGTTGGGGAGCCCCGTCCCACGCCTCGGCGGCGGTGGCGGCCCGCACAGGCCTGAGGGTGGCCGCGGACTCCCTGATGGCCCTGTTCGGCACCCCGCTCCTGGCGGAGGCGGGCCTGGTCGAGGCAAGGGTAGTCCGCAAGGCCCTGCGAGCAGCGGCGGAAGGCGAACCCCTCCCCCTCGACGGCCTGGCCGACCTGGTCTCCCTGGAACTCTGGCTACGCCGCCTGCTGGCCCGCCGAGGAACCTGCTGGACAGGCACCCCGGCCCGTCAGCGAGCGGTACCGGCAGGGATCACGCCCCAGAGGGGGGCGCTGGCTTCGGGGGGTGGGGCGGGGGTTGCCTGAACCCCATACGCCCAAGGGCGCACTCTTGGCGCCGGTTCGTGCACCTCAGCCCGTCCGGTGTTTGAGGACGAGGCCGTTCAGGCCGATGGGGGTCCAGGGGGTGGAGCCCCCTGGCGGGGTCGAAGGGGCAGCGCCCCTGGGGATGGGACGGGTAGGGGCGGCGGGGGCGAAAATCACCCGGCGGGACCGCACCGCCACCGGCCCACCCCGCAAAACACCGTGCCCCACCCCACACCCCCGGCGACAATGACCCGGTGCGGTACAGAATTCTGGGCGTCACCCAGGCAGAGGACGACCACGGCGCCGCCGTACCCATCCCCGGCCCCCGCCTCCGCACACTGCTCACCGCCCTCGCCCTGCGCCCGGGCCGCCCCACCCCCCTCGACACCCTGATCGACGAGGTCTGGTCGGACACCCCACCCCACGACGCCCCCGCCGCCCTGCAGGCCCTGATCGCCCGCCTGCGCCGCACACTCGGCAAGGACGCGATCACCTCCACCCCCGGCGGCTACCGCCTGGAGGCAACCGAGGACGATGTGGACCTGTTCGTCTTCGAGCGCCTGATACGCCGGGGCACGGCAGCCCTGGCCCGGGACGACGCGCAAACCGCCGCCCACACCCTGGACGAGGCGCTGACCCTGTGGCGCGGCCCCGCCCTCGCCGACCTCCCGGACCGCACCGCCGCCACCCGCCCCGACGCCCTGCACCTGGAGGCAACCCGCGCCCGCATCGACGCGGACCTCCGCCTCGGCAGCGCCCACACCGCCGTACCGCACCTGAAGCAACTCACCGCGGCGCACCCGTACGACGAACCGCTGCACGCCCTCCTCATCCGCGCCCTGATCGAAACGGGCCGCGAGGCCGACGCCCTCGCCGCATACGAGAAGGCCCGCCGCACCCTCGCCGACCACCTCGGCACCGACCCGGGCCCACAACTACGCGCCCTGCATGCCGAGCTGCTCACCCCGGCCCCCACCCCTCCACACCAAGAGCAGCCCACAGCACCCCGACCACCGACCGACCCCAAACAATTCGAACGCACCGGCAACCTCCGTCCCCGCCTTACCTCCTTCGTGGGCCGGGAACCAGAACTCGACGCCATCCGTTCCGAATTGCACAGGGCCAGACTCGTCACTCTCACCGGCCCGGGCGGCTCCGGAAAGACCCGCCTCGCCGAGGAAGCCGCCGCCGGGCTTCCCCAGGCGTGGCTGGTCGAGTTGGCGCCGCTCGACCACCCGGAGGCGGTGCCCGGAGCGGTGGTCAGCGCGCTCGGCCTGCGCGAGACCGTGCTGATGACCACCGAGCTGACGGCCCCGCAGGACGACCCGCTCGCCCTGCTCGTCGAGTACTGCGCCCCGCGCAGCCAACTCCTGATCCTTGACAACTGCGAACATGTCATCGACGCAGCAGCCGCCCTCGCCGAGACGCTCCTCACCCGCTGCCCGGGGCTCACGATCCTCGCCACCAGCCGTGAACCCCTGGGCGTCCCCGGCGAGTCGGTGCGCCCGGTCGAGCCCCTCGTCCCCGACCAGGCGCAGCGCCTCTTCGAGGAGCGCGCGTCCGCCGTCCGCCCCGACGCGGACACCGTGCTGCGCGACCGGGAGGCGGTGGAGGAGATCTGCCGCCGCCTGGACGGCCTGCCGCTCGCCATCGAGCTCGCCGCGGCCCGGCTACGGCTGCTCACGCCCCGCCAGATCGCCGACCGCCTCGACGACCGCTTCCGCCTCTTCACCTCCGGAAGCCGTACGGCCCTGCCCCGCCAGCAGACCCTGCGCGCGGTCGTCGACTGGTCCTGGGACCTGCTCGACGAGCGGGAGCGCACGGTGCTGCGCGAGGCGTCCGTCTTCGCCGGCGGCTGGGACCTCGCGGCGGCGGAGGCCGTGTGCACGGGCCCGGCGGCCGACCTCGTCGGGGCGCTCGTCGACAAGTCCCTGATCGTCGCCACCCCGAGCGAGCGGGACGGCTCCGCCCAGGACGGCGGTATGCGGTACCGGATGCTGGAGACCATCCACGAGTACGCGGTGGAGCGCGCCGCCGAGGTTCCCGGTCTGCGCGCGGCGGCCGAGCGCAGACACCGCTACTGGGTGCGCGCGCTCGTGGAGGAGGCCGAGCCGCTGCTGCGCTCCGCCGGCCAACTCCCGTGGATCTCCCGCCTGGAGCGAGAGCTGGACAACATCCGCGCCGCCCTCCACCGGGCCGTCACCTCGGGCGCCGAGGCAGAGGCCGCCGCCCTCGTCCTGGCCATGGGCTGGTTCTGGTGGCTGCGCAACTACCGCCAGGAGGGCGCGGCCTGGGTGGTCCAGGCCCTGCGCCTGGGCGCACTCCTGGACAGCACCCCCACACTCCCGCCGCCCTCGACAGGCCGTACGGACTCCACCGACGGCACCGCCCGCACCGGTCCTGGCCGTACCGAAGCACTCATCACCTCCGACGCCCTCGACTCCGTGGACCCGGTCGACACCTACCTCGCCGCTCCGCACGCCGAGGTCCACCACCCGTTCCACACCGCCCGGATGAACCTCCGGATGCTGCACCTCTTCCTCACGTCCGAGTCGGAGCCGATGGACGGCCTCCTGGACGAGCGACTGCGCCGGTACGCCGGTCTGCTGCAGGAGTTCTACGAGCGGGGCGGCCCGGAGGCGGCCCGCATGCCGGGACTGGCCTGGCCGCTGACGTCCTACATCCTGGACAGCTCGCTGGACATCCGTGCCGCCATGGACATCGCCGTCGCCCACTGCCGTGCCCACGGCGACGACTGGGCGATGGGTGTGTCCCTGATGTTCCGTACACACATGGCCGTCGACTCACCGGGCGGCATGCAGGGCGTGGACGAGGACCTCGCGGAGCTCAGGGTGATCAGCCGGCGCGTGGGCGACCGCTGGATGCGCGCCCAGGTGTGCAGCGCGGCCGGCGAGGCGGCCATGGCCCGCAGCCGGCTGGGGGAGGCGAAGGCCGAGTACGAGGAGGCGCTGCGGCTCGCGTACGAGGTGGGCGCGTATGCCGAGACGCCGTTCCTCCTGGCCCGGCTCGCCGAGATCGCCTACCGCGGGGGCGACCGGGGGGCCGCGGTGGGCATGCTGGACGAGGCGAGCACCGCCGCGGATCGGTACGCCGTGACGGATTCGAAGGCGTTCGTCCTGCTCACGCGCTCCCAGCTGGCGCTGGACGAGAAGGACACCGCCCGCGCGCGTGAGCTGTGCGAGGCGGCCCGCGCGGAGACCGGACGCGGCACTCCGCCACCGCAGTTCATGGTGATGCTCAACTCGGTCGACGCCCTGGTGACGGTGGCCGAGTCGGGCCCGGAGCGCGGACTGCCGATGCTGGCGGACACCGTCCGCGAGGCGGTGGAGCGGCGCTGCGCCGACATGATCAAGGCGACGCTCCTGGACACCACGGCGGGACTGCTGGCCGGCTTCGGCGACCACCCGCGCGTGGTCCGCCTGCTCGCGGCGGCGGACCGCTGGCGCGACGGCCTGCCACGCCTCATGCCGGAGGGCGCGGACGCCGAACGCGCCGAGACGGCGGCCCGCGCCGCGCTGGGCGAGGAGCGGTACGCGGCGGAGTACGCCAGGGGCCTCGCCCTGACCGACGACCAGCTGTTCGGCGAACTCGGCGAGGCCCTGCGCAGCCACACGGCCGAGCGGACCCCGTAACCCGCCGGTGCCCCGCCGTGCCTTGTCCCGAGCCGCCGGCTCCCGGCCGCTACGAGCAGGTGAACTTCGACTCGGCCCAGTCCGCGACCGCCACCGAGTCGAAGGCGGTGTTCGGCTGAACCACCAGCCGTACGGTCTTGCGCCCGGCGAGACCCACATGCACCGGGACGGCCGGGTCGCCGCCCTGGATCGTCCCGGACTTCCACAGCCGGACGCCGTCGGCGTAGACCGAGAAGGAGACCCTGCCGAGCCCCAGGGTCATGTCGTCGACGCCGACCATGGCGTCGTAGGCGGAACAGGTGCGGTTGAGGTCGATGGTCACGGAGGACTCGCCGTGCACGCTCACGCCGTGCGCGTACTGCTTGTCGCCGATCGACATGCCGTACCGCTGCCACACCCAGCTGCTCTCGCCGATCCGCATCTCCGGCTTGGTGCCGTCGCCGCTGACGTCGTAGGACAGCCGGCTCCACTGGTAGACGACCGGGGCGGGCGGGGGAGTGGGCGTCGGTGTGGGCTTCGGGGTCGGCTTCGGCGTGGGGGTGGGGGTCGGAGTCGGCGTCGGGGTGGGCTTCGGCCGGGGAGTCGGGGTCGGGGTCGGTGTCGGCGAGGGCGCCGCGGCGGGCACGATCACCGGCGGCTTCGGCTCGGGCTGCTTCTTCGGCGGCGTCGGCGTCGGCTTCGGAGACTCCGGTCGGACGATCGGCGAGGAGGCGGGCGGCTTGGCGTCCGGCTTCCTGGCCGGGCTGTCGCTCCCGGACAGTGCGAGGGCCACCGCCACGCCCGCCGCGGCGACGACACCGGCGGCGATACCGACCTTCGCGGGCGCCCCCAGCCCCTCGGAGGCCGCGGCACCACCGGCACCCGCCCCGCCGGACGAACTGCCGCTCGCCGCCGCGGCCGCACCCGCGGCGCCGGCCGCACCGGCTCCGGTACCGCCGGCGATGAGCGCGGCCACCTTGGCGTACCCGGCGGCACCGAACCAACCGATGACCGCGACCGGCACGACACCCGGGATGCCGCTGGCGACTTCCTTGATCTGGCCCGCGGCCAGCCGGCACTTGGCGCACTCCTCCAGGTGCTTGCGCAGCCCCCGTTCGGCACGCGTGCGCAGGCCGCCGCGGGCGAAGGCACCGAGCCGGTCGGCGTAGCGGGCGCACTCCTCGTCGTCGGCGAGGGCGGCGCTGACGTGGGCCTGCAGATAGGCCTGCTTGAGGCCTTCGCGGGCGCGGCTGGCCAGCACGCGCGTGCCGTTGGCGTCCAGCCCGAAGAGCGTGGCCACCTCGCTCGGCGACTCGTCCTCGACCTCGGTGTGCCACAGCACGGCCTGCCAGCGCTCCGGCAGCGACCGGAAGGCCTGCATCGCCATGGACTGCTCGGCCTCGTGCATCGCGCGCACATCCGCGCCCAGGTCGAGCGTGTCGTCGTCGGACACCTCGGACGAGCGCGCGGCCTGCGCGGCGAACACCGCGAAGTCGTCGACCAGTTGCTCCCGCTTCGCGGACTTCGTCCAGTTCGCGGCGACCCGTCGGACGGTGGTGAGCAGATACGCGCGTACGGCGTGCTCGGGGCCGGAACCGCCGCGCACCGTCTGGAGCGTGCGGGCGAACACCTCGGCGGTGAGGTCGTCCGCGGTGTGGGCGTCACGGCAGCAGGTGCGGGCGTATCGGCGCACCGCGGCGGCGTGGCGGCGGTACAGCTCCTCGTACGCGGTGTCGTCCCCCGAGCGCATCCGCGTGATCAGGTCGGCGTCGGAGGGCGGCAGTTCCCGGGGCGGCGGCAGGACGCCGCTGTCCTCCCGCCGGTCGCGCTGTGCCGGGACGCTGCCCTGGATCGGCTCGCCGCCCTGCGCCGGGATCTCGGCCTCCGCGGGGCGGCCCCGCTGCGGGATGCCCGCGCGTCCGCCCTGACTCGGCACCTGCGGCGGACCGCCGGCCTCCGCGTCACCTTCACCCAGTGACTCGTCCCGCCCGTCAAAGCTCATCGCGGAAGCCCCCGCCGCCTGCCCAACCAGTCCCGAACACCGGGTCAGAGTGCCATATTGGCTTTTGTTCAGGACCCCCGCCCTGCGGCCATCCACTCGTCCGTGGGGACTTGTCTTGCCGCAGTACTAGGCCTCACCCATTCGGGGAAGGCTCAATTGACGCTCGCCAGGCGGAAGTTGGGCGGCATACCGGAAATGCCCGGCATATTGCTGCTTACGCCGGGCGCGCGGGCTGCGCAGCGCCCACGCCCCACCGTCACCCCTTCGAGTCACAGGGAAGGCCGCGCATTTACGCAGGCCGCGACCGCAGTCCCTCCAGCAGGATGTCCAGCAGCCGAGCCGAGGCCGCCGCCTGCTGTGCCGCGTCCGGCAGCGAGGGCGCCGCCGTGGCGATCACCAGCAGTACGTCCGACACCGATACGTCGGCCCGCAGCTCACCCGCCGCGCGCGCCCGCTCCACGAGCTGGCCCACGACTTCGAGCAGCGCCGCCGCACCCGTGTCGTCGTCCGCCGACACCCCCGGGTTCCCCTCGGGGACCAGCCGCAGCTCTCCGGTGCCCGGCTGTATCCGCTGCTGCGGCACCCGAGCCTCGTCGAACACCGTGCCGTCGGCGCGTTCGTCCGCGACGCCGACGCGCAGCACCTGCGGCGGCAGGAGCCGCCCCGCGCCCGAGGCCACCGACGTCCGCAGGAAGCGCGAGAGCGCCGACCACGGCTCGTCCTCCTGGCCGAGCGCCGCCCGGGCCTGGTCGGTCAGCCGGGAGGTCTCCTCCTCGGCTATCCGCCGCACCAGGACGTCCTTGCTCGGGAACCGTCGGTACACGGTCCCCACACCCACCCGCGCCCGCCGCGCCACGTCCTCCATCGGCGCGCCGTATCCCAGCTCGCCGAAGACTTCGCGCGCCGCGCGCAGTACGTGTTCCAGATTGCGCTGAGCATCCACGCGCAGCGGCGTCGAACGCGAACCGTCCCCGCGTCCGTTGCCTGCCGCCGCGCTTACCATGCCGCCCGATGTCAGAGCAGACGCGGACGACCAATGAGAGTCCTGAACATGCATAAGCGATCCCCCGGTAATGACGTCTCCCCCCGGAGACTCTCCCCGCCATTCATTGATTGCCGGGACGTGGGAACAGGCCCGGTTCACCGGCCCGCCCGTCGCGGACTCGATGAGCGATGAGCACATCCCCCTACACCCCGTCGACACACGAACATAGTTGAGAGGGAGTCAATTCAGAAGGGGCAGGTTCCGCACGGAGCGCCCCCCGATCGGAGTACGGGTCGCATATATCCCGAATGTTCCGCCCAAGGTCATCCAGCGCACAACCCCTGACCTGCAAGCTTTCCGACTACTCCGGCAATTCGGCCAACCCTGGGCGTCCCCGGCAGGCGGTCACACAAATTGTCGAGGCTGTGGACAAACTCGAGCGCTGGGTGCGTCATGGGATGGTGAAGGAACGTGCGCGCATTCTCGTTGTCGGCGGCGGCTACGTCGGGATGTACACGGCCCTGCGCCTGCAACGGAAGCTGAAACAGGAACTCCGCCGCGGCGAGGTCGAGGTCACGGTCGTCACTCCCGACCCGTACATGACCTATCAGCCGTTCCTTCCCGAGGCGGCCGCCGGTGCCATTTCCCCTCGCCATGTCGTCGTACCGCTGCGCCGCGTCCTCGACCAGTGCAACGTCGTCATCGGCGAGGTCCGGTCGATCGACCACGCCAAGCGCACCGCCACCCTCACCACCCTCGCCACGGAGGAGGAGGGAGCGGGGCCGGAGCAGCTGACGTACGACGAACTCGTCCTCGCGCCCGGCTCGATCTCACGCACCCTCCCGATCCCCGGCCTCGCCGATCACGGCATCGGATTCAAGTCGGTCGAGGAGGCCATCGGCCTGCGCAACCACGTCATCGAGCAGATGGACATCGCCTCCTCCACCCGCGACCCCGCGATCCGCGACGCGGCCCTCACCTTCGTCTTCGTCGGCGGCGGATTCGCCGGGGTCGAGGCGCTCGGCGAACTCGAGGACATGGCCCGATACGCCGCGCGCTACTACCACAACGTCCGCCCCGAGGACATGAAGTGGATCCTCGTCGAGGCCTCGGACCGGATCCTGCCCGAGGTCGGCGAGGAGATGGGCCGCTACACGGTCACCGAGCTGCGCCGCCGCAACATCGACGTACGCCTGGAGACCCGCCTCGAATCCTGCACGGACCGGGTCGCCGTACTCAGCGACGGAGCCCGCTTCCCGACCCGTACGGTCGTGTGGACGGCCGGCGTCAAACCCCACCCGGTGCTCGCCGCGACCGACCTCCCCCTCAACGGCCGGGGGCGGCTGAAATGCACCCCCCAGTTGACGATCGACGGCGTCACGCACGCGTGGGCGGCAGGAGACGCCGCCGCCGTCCCCGACGTCACCGCCGAGGGACCCGGCAAGGAGACGGCACCCAACGCCCAGCACGCGGTCCGCCAGGCCAAGGTCCTCGGCGACAACATCGCGCACTCCCTGCGCGGCGAACCCCTGGAGACGTACGCGCACAAGTACGTCGGCTCGGTCGCCTCTCTGGGCCTGCACAAAGGCGTCGCCCACGTCTACGGGCGCAAGTTGAAGGGCTACCCTGCCTGGTTCATGCACCGCGTCTACCACCTCAGCAGGGTGCCGACCTTCAACCGCAAGGCCCGCGTCCTGGCCGAGTGGACGCTGTCGGGCCTCTTCAAGCGGGAGATCGTCTCCCTCGGTTCGCTCGAACATCCCCGAGCGGAGTTCGAACTCGCGGCCGGTGGAAAGCCTCCTACCGACCCGACGAACGACCCGAAGGGGTCGTCCTGACCGGAGTCAGGAACTCCACGGACCGGGTAGGCGTCACACGGATGTCGCCCCGGTAGGCCACACTGCCAGACTGATCCCCGCCCCCAGGGCGAGCAGAGCTCGCCCTCGAACCCCAAGAGGCTCTCCCCACCGTGCTGCATCCCGGGGGCGTCACGCCCCAGCCCTCCGGCCGGGTCCGGAGTCGGCCGAAGACGCCGAAGACGACGACACGAGGCAAGGATTCGTGAACTTCACGCGCTGGAGCGCCCGGCTCCCCGGAACGCAGCGCCGCGCCGCAGCGCGGACCGATCACACGGCCGCCCCGGACCGGCCCGCCGAGTCCGCGAGCTCCGTCCCCGCGGCCCGCGCCGAACAACTCACCGACGAGACCCGCCCCGTACCGGCCGTCGACGACCTGCCGGTCCGCGAGGTCCTGGACCGCGTCCCGGCACTCGTGGCCCTGGTCCACGGACAGGACCACCGGGTCGCGTACATCAACGACGCCTACGTGACGGCCTTCGGCGTACGACCGCTCGGCGAGCCCACCCGCGAATCCCTCCCCGAGCTCGACCAACTGGGCCTGCTTCCGCTCCTCGACCAGGTCCTGCGCAGCGGCAAGCCCCGCACCCTCAAGTCCCGCAAGGCCCCCGACGGCCGCTCCTACACGTTCACCTGCACCCCGGTGACGGAAGGCGACCACGCGGGCGTGCTCGTCTTCGCCACGGACGTCACCGACCACGCCGAGGCCGCCGAACGCCTCCGCGCCAGCGAACGCAGCCAGCGCGAAACGGCGGTCACCCTCCAGCGCTCGCTGCTGCCCCAGGAACTCGAAGAACCGGACGACCTGCGCATCGCGGCCACCTACCAGCCGGGTGGCACGGAGGCGGCGGTCGGCGGCGACTGGTACGACGTCATCACCCTCGGCGGGGGCCGCACGGCCCTGGTCATCGGCGACGTCATGGGCAGGGGCGTACGGGCCGCTGCCGTGATGGGCCAACTCCGTACGGCGGTCCGCGCGTACGCCCGCCTCGACCTCCCCCCGCACGAGGTCCTCCAGCTCCTCGACGGCCTGGCGGCGGAGATCGACGCCAACCAGATCGCGACCTGCGTGTACGCCATCCACGACCCGAACGAGGGCCGGCTGGTGTACGCCTCAGCCGGCCACCTCCCGATCCTCGTCCGCGACGAGAGCGGCGTGGTCCTGCGCGCCGACGAGCCGACCGGTCCACCGCTCGGCACGGGCGGCTGGATGCACGCCTCCGGCTCGATCCCGCTCGGCCCCGGCTCCACCGCCGTCCTCTACACGGACGGCCTGGTGGAACGCCGGAACGAGGACCTGGACGAGGGCATCGCGTCCCTGGAGCGAGCCCTGTCCGGTGCGACCGGCACCCCCCAGGTCGTCTGCGACCGCCTGGTCCGCTCGGCAGGCGTGACGGCGGACCACGACGACGACGTGGCGGTCCTGGTCCTCCAACACCCGTCCCGCACGGGCCCGGACAGCGACCTGTTCCGCAACGCCGCCCTGGAACTGCTGGGCGGCATCGAAGCGGCCCCACGCGCGCGTGCCTTCGCCTCCGGCGTCCTCACGAGCTGGCGCTTCCCGACCGAGCTGCACGACCTGGGCGTCCTCGCCGCCAGCGAACTGGTCGCCAACTCCCTCCAGCACGGCACCCCGCCCATGCGCCTGCGTCTGCGCCGGACGGACCGCCGCCTGATCATCGAGGTCACCGACGGCGACGACCACCTCCCCCGCCGCCGCCGAGCGGAACCGGCCGACGAGTCCGGCCGGGGCATCGCCATCGTCGCGACCATCGCCTCGAACTGGGGATCACGCCGCACAGCCGGCGGCGGGAAGGCGGTCTGGTGCGAGTTCGTACTCCCGAAGGCCTGACTAAGCCTCCGCGACCACCGTCTCCGCAGCCGCCCCACCCCGGGCAACCACCCGGCTCCTCCCGAGCCACGGCCGATCCTGTACGGCGGTGAGCTGACGCCCCAGCCGCAGGGCGAGGTAGGTGATCCCCAGCGAGAACAACAGGAACGTCACCACGTACGGCGCGTGCAGCGAGGCCCCCATCGGCCCGCCCACCGCCGGCCCGACGGCCAGCGCGAGCTGCTTCACCAGGGCGAAGGCGGAGTTGTACTGCCCGGCCATCCCGCTCGGCGCGAGATCCGCGACCAGCGGAGCAACGGTCGGCGACAGCATCGCCTCACCGAGCCCGAACAGCGCGTACGTCGACACGAACGCAGCCGTGGCCATTTCCTGACTGCCGTGCCCGAGCCCGGCATACCCGGCCGCGACCCACGCCACGGCCCAGATCAGCCCGACGGCCGCGATCACCCGGGACCGCCGCCGACGCTCGACGAACTTCAGCACGGCGAACTGCGCGACGACGATCATCAGGGTGTTGGCGGCCAGCGCCGTACCCAGCGCGGACGTCGAAATCCCGGCGGCCTCGACCCCGTACGCACTCAGTCCGGACTCGAACTGCCCGTAGCAGGCGAAGAACAGCACGAAGCCCAGCACGGACAGCTGCACCATGGCCCGGTTGCCGAGCAGCTGCTTCCAGCTGCCCTTGGCGGACTGCGCGGGCGCTCCCTCGATGCGCGGCGAGCGCGGCATCCGCACCGTCGCCATCACACCCACGAGCAGCAGGAACATCGCAGCCTCGATGGAGAACAGCAAGGTGAAGGAGTCTACGCGCGTAGCGTCGACGAGATGGCCACCGATCAGCCCGCCGACGCCCAGCCCCAGGTTCTGCAGGAAGAACTGCATGGCGAAGGCGCGCGAACGCGTGTCGGCGGTCGAGCAGTCCACGATCATCGTCGCCAGCGCCGGCTGCATCACGGCCTGCCCGGCTCCGAGCGCGGCAGCCGACAGCAGCACGGCGGTGGCACTGCCCGCCAGCCCCAGGCTCAGCGCCCCGAGGGCGGCGGTGACCAGGGCGGCGAGCAGGACCGGCAGCGGACCGCGCCGGACGATGGCCCGCCCGGCGAACGGCAGCACGATCAGCGCGGCCACGGCGAAGACGGCGAGGACGAGTCCTGCCGTCATGGCCCCAAGACCCCGCACCTGCGCCACATAGACGTACAGGTAGGGGACGGTGAAGCCGAGCCCGAACGCGCTGAGTGCGTTACCCACGTGGATCCGGCGCATCTCTGCGCCCATCGCCCTGGTCACGTTCACCTCTCTCAGTAGTTAGGAGTGAAGACTTAGAAGCTAAACAGTACACCTAGAAGAACTTCAACGCCAAGCAGGTCCATGCCATACTTCGACCATGGGCGACACCCCCGGCACCCTCGGCGAACCGACACTCGAAGAGCAGATCGCCGCGTACCAGCGCGAGTTCCGGGACCTCGACCCCCAGGTCGAGAAGATCGTCTCGGCCCTCTCCCGCCTGAACCGCCGTATGAACGTCGCCTACGGCCGCCAGACCGCCGCCCTCGGTATCAGCAACGCCGAGTGGGAGGTCCTCAAGGCCCTCGTCCTCTCCGGCGCTCCCTACCGCATGGGTCCGAGCGACCTCGCCAAGCGCCTCGGCCTGACGCCGGCCGCGATGACCCACCGGATCGACCGCATGCTCGCCGAGGGTCTGGTGACCCGGGAGCGCGACGAGACGAACCGCGTCCGCGTGATCGTGGAACTGACCGCGGAGGGCCGCGAGAAGTGGCTCGAGGCGATGCGCCTGGCCACGGTGTTCGAGGAGGACCTCCTCCAGGACCTCTCCCTCGAGGAGCGCACGGCCCTCGGAGAGGTCCTCACCCGCCTCCTGCGTAGAGTGGAACACTCCCAGCCGGACGCGGGCGGCCGCCTCAGCGACCTGGACTGACGCCCGGCTCGGGGGCGGCACAAAAGATCTTGACAAGGGGTGCTTGACAGCTCCCTCCCGGATCCGTAAAGTTCTTCGGGTTGCCACGGAGCCGTAACGGTTCTGCGACAGCACCTCCGCCGCATCAGCGGCAACCCAAACCATCAGCACGATCTCCCAACCGGGTTGATTTCGGCGTGCCCGAATTCAATTCGATTCGGCTTCGGCAGTCCGATTAGGAACTGCCGAAGGGATCCGCTAAGGTTTGAAACGTCGGAACGGCCCAGCGGGCCGCGAGGACAAGCCCCGCTGACTGGGAGTCAGGCCCGAAAGGATCTGATAGAGTCGGAATCGCCGGAAAGGGAAACGCGAAAGCGGGAACCTGGAAAGCGCCGAGGAAATCGGGACCGGAAACGGTCTGATAGAGTCGGAAACGCAAGACCGAAGGGAAGCGCCCGGAGGAAAGCCCGTGAGGGTGAGTACGAAG